>NZ_JBHTCZ010000011.1:0-1984 GCF_042666675.1 Agrococcus sp. GCM10030265 | reverse complement strand
CGGTGTCCTACTCTCCCACAGGGTCCCCCCTGCAGTACCATCGGCGCTGTGAGGCTTAGCTTCCGGGTTCGGAATGTGACCGGGCGTTTCCCTCACGCTATGGCCGCCGAAACACTATGGATGTTTCAGTCGAATCCTAGCGGATCCTTGTTCTCGACCGTCCATCGAGAACCACAAAGTGGACGCAAGCATCGCTCATGCGAAGTGTTATCAAGTCATCGGCCTATTAGTACCGGTCAGCTCCACGGGTCGTTAGTCCCCGCTTCCACATCCGGCCTATCAACCCAGTCGTCTGGCTGGGGGCCTCTCGCCTCGAAAGGCTTGGAAGTCTCATCTTGAGGCCGGCTTCCCGCTTAGATGCTTTCAGCGGTTATCCATCCCGAACGTAGCTAATCAGCGGTGCTCCTGGCGGAACAACTGACACACCAGAGGTTCGTCCAACCCGGTCCTCTCGTACTAGGGTCAGATCCTCTCAAACTTCCTACGCGCACAGAGGATAGGGACCGAACTGTCTCACGACGTTCTAAACCCAGCTCGCGTGCCGCTTTAATGGGCGAACAGCCCAACCCTTGGGACCTACTCCAGCCCCAGGATGCGACGAGCCGACATCGAGGTGCCAAACCATGCCGTCGATATGGACTCTTGGGCAAGATCAGCCTGTTATCCCCGAGGTACCTTTTATCCGTTGAGCGACAGCGCTTCCACAAGCCACTGCCGGATCACTAGTCCCGACTTTCGTCCCTGCTCCAGTTGTCACTGTCACAGTCAAGCTCCCTTGTGCACTTACACTCGACACCTGATTGCCAACCAGGTTGAGGGAACCTTTGGGCGCCTCCGTTACTCTTTGGGAGGCAACCGCCCCAGTTAAACTACCCATCAGGCACTGTCCCTGAACCGGATCACGGTTCGAAGTTAGATATCCAGAGTGACCAGAGTGGTATTTCAACGGCGACTCCACCTGAACTAGCGTCCAAGCTTCACAGTCTCCCACCTATCCTACACAAGCCACGCCGAACACCAATACCAAACTATAGTAAAGGTCACGGGGTCTTTCCGTCCTTCTGCGCGTAACGAGCATCTTTACTCGTAGTGCAATTTCGCCGAGTTCGCGGTTGAGACAGCTGGGAAGTCGTTACGCCATTCGTGCAGGTCGGAACTTACCCGACAAGGAATTTCGCTACCTTAGGATGGTTATAGTTACCACCGCCGTTTACTGGGGCTTAAATTCAGAGCTTCGCTTGCGCTAACCCTTCCTCGTAACCTTCCAGCACCGGGCAGGCGTCAGTCCGTATACATCGTCTTGCGACTTGGCACGGACCTGTGTTTTTAGTAAACAGTCGCTTCCCACTGGTCTCTGCGGCCGTCGAACGCTCAGGGAGCAAGTCCCGTCACGCCTCAGGCCCCCCTTCTCCCGAAGTTACGGGGGCATTTTGCCGAGTTCCTTAACCACGATTCTCTCGATCTCCTTGGTATTCTCTACCTGACCACCTGAGTCGGTTTGGGGTACGGGTGGCTTGAACCTCGCGTCGATGCTTTTCTCGGCAGCATAGGATCGTCGACTTCCCTCTAGGGTTCGGCATCAGCTCTCGGGGAACGTTGAAGACGGATTTGCCTATCTTCACCCCTACGACCTTGCCCGGACTCAACCATCGGCCCGGTTCGACTACCTTCCTGCGTCACACCTGTTAATACGCTAGCCGCACCAGCATGGGGTCGAGTGCTAGCCCAAGCGGCATCACCCCGAAGGGATCCGCACGCAAGGATTCGGACTCTTAGCACCACTGGATTGACTTGGGCGGTTCTTCGCCAGCGCAGGAATATCAACCTGCTGTCCATCGACTACGCCTGTCGGCCTCGCCTTAGGTCCCGGCTTACCCAGGGAAGATTAGCTTGACCCTGGAACCCTTGGTCTTTCGGAGGACATGTTTCTCACATGTCTTTCGCTACTCATGCCTGCATTCTCACTCGTGCAGCGTCCACGGCT
>NZ_JBHTCZ010000010.1:0-1748 GCF_042666675.1 Agrococcus sp. GCM10030265 | reverse complement strand
TTCCACCCATGAGCATCCACCAGTCGACATTCGCGACCGAAGTGGCTCTGCACCAGGCAAGCCTGGCGAGAAGCTCCTTAGAAAGGAGGTGATCCAGCCGCACCTTCCGGTACGGCTACCTTGTTACGACTTAGTCCTAATTACCGATCCCACCTTCGACGGCTCCCTCCACAAGGGTTAGGCCACCGGCTTCGGGTGTTACCGACTTTCATGACTTGACGGGCGGTGTGTACAAGGCCCGGGAACGTATTCACCGCAGCGTTGCTGATCTGCGATTACTAGCGACTCCGACTTCATGAGGTCGAGTTGCAGACCTCAATCCGAACTGAGACCGGCTTTTTGGGATTCGCTCCACCTTACGGTATCGCAGCCCATTGTACCGGCCATTGTAGCATGCGTGAAGCCCAAGACATAAGGGGCATGATGATTTGACCTCATCCCCACCTTCCTCCGAGTTGACCCCGGCAGTATCCCATGAGTTCCCACCATGACGTGCTGGCAACATAGGACGAGGGTTGCGCTCGTTGCGGGACTTAACCCAACATCTCACGACACGAGCTGACGACAACCATGCACCACCTGTATACGAGTGTCCAAAGAGTTCGCTGTCTCCAGCGCGTTCTCGTACATGTCAAGCCTTGGTAAGGTTCTTCGCGTTGCATCGAATTAATCCGCATGCTCCGCCGCTTGTGCGGGCCCCCGTCAATTCCTTTGAGTTTTAGCCTTGCGGCCGTACTCCCCAGGCGGGGAACTTAATGCGTTAGCTACGACACGGAGACCGTGGAATGGTCCCCACATCTAGTTCCCAACGTTTACGGCGTGGACTACCAGGGTATCTAAGCCTGTTTGCTCCCCACGCTTTCGCTCCTCAGCGTCAGTAACGGCCCAGAGATCTGCCTTCGCCATCGGTGTTCCTCCTGATATCTGCGCATTCCACCGCTACACCAGGAATTCCAATCTCCCCTACCGCACTCTAGTCTGCCCGTACCCACTGCAAGCCCGAGGTTGAGCCTCGGGTTTTCACAGCAGACGCGACAGACCGCCTACGAGCTCTTTACGCCCAATAATTCCGGATAACGCTCGCACCCTACGTATTACCGCGGCTGCTGGCACGTAGTTAGCCGGTGCTTTTTCTGCAGGTACCGTCACTCTCGCTTCTTCCCTGCTAAAAGAGGTTTACAACCCGAAGGCCGTCATCCCTCACGCGGCGTTGCTGCATCAGGCTTGCGCCCATTGTGCAATATTCCCCACTGCTGCCTCCCGTAGGAGTCTGGGCCGTGTCTCAGTCCCAGTGTGGCCGGTCACCCTCTCAGGCCGGCTACCCGTCGTCGCCTTGGTGAGCCATTACCTCACCAACAAGCTGATAGGCCGCGAGCTCATCCTTGACCGAAGTTCTTTCCAGCTGCTGAAGATGCCTTCGCAGCTCGTATCCGGTATTAGACGCCGTTTCCAGCGCTTATCCCAGAGTCAAGGGCAGATTGCTCACGTGTTACTCACCCGTTCGCCACTAATCCAGAGGAGCAAGCTCCCCCTTCATCGTTCGACTTGCATGTGTTAAGCACGCCGCCAGCGTTCATCCTGAGCCAGGATCAAACTCTCCATAAAGAAATTCTGCATGCCACCGACCGAAGCCGACGACAGCGAGTTTGAAGCTGACAAGAAGATCGTCACTGACAATCTCGTTTGTCCAAAGGAATCTCAACGCACCCACCATCAGGCAGGCACGACGAGGTAATTTGGCATTTGAC
>NZ_JBHTCZ010000009.1:0-981 GCF_042666675.1 Agrococcus sp. GCM10030265 | reverse complement strand
GCGGAATCACTTGACCAGTGAGCTATTACGCACTCTTTCAAGGGTGGCTGCTTCTAAGCCAACCTCCTGGTTGTCAAAGCAACTCCACATCCTTTTCCACTTAGCACACGCTTAGGGACCTTAGTTGATGGTCTGGGTTGTTTCCCTCTCGACTATGAAGCTTATCCCCCACAGTCTCACTGCTGCGCTCTCACTTACCGGCATTCGGAGTTTGGCTGACGTCAGTAACCTTTTGGGGCCCATCGGCCATCCAGTAGCTCTACCTCCGGCAAGAAACACGCAACGCTGCACCTAAATGCATTTCGGAGAGAACCAGCTATCACGAAGTTTGATTGGCCTTTCACCCCTATCCACAGCTCATCCCCTCAGTTTTCAACCTAAGTGGGTTCGGTCCTCCACGAGGTCTTACCCTCGCTTCAACCTGGCCATGGATAGATCACTTCGCTTCGGGTCTAGGACATGCGACTGAAGCGCCCTATTCAGACTCGCTTTCGCTACGGCTACCCCACACGGGTTAACCTCGCCACATATCGCTAACTCGCAGGCTCATTCTTCAAAAGGCACGCCGTCACAGCTACCAAGGCTGCTCCGACGGTTTGTAAGCAAACGGTTTCAGGTACTATTTCACTCCCCTCCCGGGGTACTTTTCACCTTTCCCTCACGGTACTTGTCCGCTATCGGTCATCTGGGAGTATTTAGGCTTACCAGGTGGTCCTGGCAGATTCACACGGGATTTCTCGGGCCCCGTGCTACTTGGGATCCCCCTCACGCCATAACAACATTTCGACTACAGGACTGTCACCCTCTACGGTGAGCCTTTCCAAGCTCTTCGTCTATGCTGCGCTGTAACGTTCGTCGATCGGCAGACCGACACGAGAGGTCCCGCAACCCCGACCATGCAACGCCTGCCGGCTATCACACATGATCGGTTTGGCCTCTTCCGCTTTCGCTCGCCACTACTCACGGAATCACGGTTGTTTT
>NZ_JBHTCZ010000008.1:0-93250 GCF_042666675.1 Agrococcus sp. GCM10030265 | reverse complement strand
CATTGTGCACGCTGTTGAGTTCTCAAGGATCGGGCGCTCTCGACCGCACCCCACCAAGGGGTTTGCATCAAGGCCCTGAGGCTGCCTGCGAAGTCTCGCGAAGGCAACCTGTGAAACCTACCACCCGCGCTCCGCCGGAGCAAGTCCGGCGTGTCGCCTCCCGAGGGAGTCGAACCGCTGCGAGCGGTGCTCCACCGTGCAGTGCAGGCGACGAGGTCGAGGACCTGTCGGCCAGCGCTGGGAGTGGAGGTGGCCCCCGCTTGAGGCCCGATCCCTTCCGGGGCCGGCACCTTTGGGGTGACGAGAAAGAACACTATGGGGCGGGGCGTCCGCATGACGAATCGGACGCGAATCCCGGGCGTGTCTCGCCATTTGACGCGACCGACCGCGCGCCCGCCACGACGCGGGCGGCGGCGGAGGCGCGGCGCGACGAGCGGGCGCGGAGCCCGTCAGCGCGCCGTGAGGCCGATGATGCCGAGCACGTCGTCCGTGGGCGCGACCGGCACCATCGGCGCCTGGATCTCGGCGCGCTGCAGCAGCTCCTGCATCCGTGCGCGACGCGACGGCGCGATCACCGTCACCACGGTGCCCTGCCTGCCGGCGCGGCCCGTGCGGCCCGACCGATGCATGTACGTCTTGTGCTCGTCCGGCGGATCCGCCTGCACGACGAGGCCCACGCTGTCGATGTGGATGCCGCGCGCCGCGACGTCGGTCGCGACGAGCACGTCGATGCGTCCGCGGTGCAGGTCGTCGAGGTTGCGCTGCCTGCGCGCCTGCGTGAGATCGCCGTGCAGGCTCGCGGCCTTGATGCCGGCTGCCTGCATCTGCTGCGCGAGCCGCTCGGCGTACACGCGGGTGCGGGCGAAGACGACCACGGGGCCGGGCGCCGTCGCCAGCTGCTCGAGCACCGGATCCTTGTCGTACCGATCGACGACGAGGACGTGATGGTCGATGGTGCCCGACGCCTGATCCTCGCCCGCGACCTCGAGCACGGCCGGCTCGCGCAGGAACTCCTTCGCGAGCGTCGAGACCTCGGAGTCGAGCGTCGCCGAGAAGAGCAGCTTCTGGCTGTCGGGGCGCGTGCGCCGCAGCAGCCGCTGCACGGGCTCGAGGAAGCCGAGCTCGCACATGTGGTCGGCCTCGTCGAGCACGGCCACCTCGACGCGGCCGAGGTTGAGGATGCCCTGCTCGCTGAGATCCTCGATGCGACCGGGCGTGCCGATGAGGATGTCGACGCCCCGCTCGAGCGCCAGCTCCTGCGGGCCCTGGCGCACCCCGCCGACGATCGTCGTCGTGAACATGCCCACCGCACGGCCGACCGCCTGCGCCACCTGGTCGATCTGCATCGCGAGCTCGCGCGTCGGCGCGAGGATGAGCGCACGCGGCGGGCGCCCGACGGTGCGACCTCCCTCGGGGCGGGTGCGCAGCAGGTGCTCGACGATCGGCGCGACGAAGGCGATCGTCTTGCCGGATCCCGTACGGCCACGGCCGAGGACGTCGCGCCCCGCGAGCGCCTCCGGGATCGCGGCGGCCTGGATGGGGAAGGGTGCGCGGGCGCCGAGCCCGCCGAGCGCACCGACGATGCCGGCTCCGAGTCCCAGGTCGGCGAAGTCGACGCCGTCGACCTCCTGCGTCACGGCCGTCGCGTCGAGGCGATCGTGCACCACGTCGTCCGATGCGCCGGGCTGCGCGGCGCGCGACGGGTAGTAGGTCGAGTCGACGCGGCCATCGGTGCGGGCTCGATCGACGCGGGGCGCGTGGCCGTCTCGCGCGCGGTGCTGCGCCGTGCGGTCGTCGCGCCGAGCGCGATCGTCGGTGCGCGCGCGGTCGTCGAGCCGCTCGCGCTCGCCGCCGACCGAGCGGCCGACGGGTCGCTGCCGCTCGCCACCCGCTGCCGCACGACCGGCGCGCAGGTCGCGGTACGACGTCCCCGCCTCGGGGCCCCTGGGCCGCTGCGCACGATCGCGTGCGCGGTCGCGGATGGGATCGCGGCCGGCTGCGCGACGCTCGACGGCCGCCCTGCGATCCTCGCGGTCGCCGCGCGGGGCATGCCCGCGACGCTCGCCGCCGCGGCCACGACCCTGCACGCCGCCGTCGCGGTCGCGGTCGCTGCGACGACCTCCGCCGCGCTGGTCGTCGCGCCCGGCGGCGTCGCCGTATCCGCGCTGCTCGTCGCGATCGACGTTGCGCTGCCAGCGCGACGGCCGCTCGCGCGGCTCCCAGCTGGGGCGCGAGGGATCGCGCTCGTCGCGGCGTCGGGCACCCGCGTCGCGGCCCGTGCCGGCGCGGCCCGCGCGGCTGTCGCGGCCGGCACCTGCGCGGCCCGACCCCGTTCGGCCCGCACCCGCGCGACCGGCGCCGGGCGCGCCGTCGCCTGGGCGGCCGGCGCCCTGACGGCCTCCGGATCGATCGGCGCGACCGCGCTCGGGCTCTCGCTGCGGACGGGGCATCGTGCTCGCTCTCCAAGGATGCGTCACGGGCGCGGGAAGCCGCGGCCGCGTGGACCTTCCACGCTACGGCATGCGCTCAGACGGGGTCGTGCTCACGACGACCCTGGCGCAGGACCGAGGGCGTCCAGCGCTCCCCGTCGTGCCAGCGCACGTCGGAGCGGCCGTACGGATCGGGGTACCAGCCCTGCTGCTGCCGCGTCGCGGCGACGGCCTCGGCATCGTGCCGCTCGCGCTCGGCGCGGGCGAAGTCCTCGAACTGCCTCGGCGTGGGGATGGGCGGCGCCGAGCGGTCGCCCTCGACGCGGTCGCGACCGTAGACGTCGCGGCGCACGACGGGCTGGTGCCCGAAGGCCGGCGCCTGCGCGCCGGGCTGCGGCGGCTGCTGCCGCTGCGCGCCCGGACCGAAGGCGTGCGCAGCCTGGGCGTGCGGCTGCCCGAGCGGACGCTGCCCGGGATGCGGCTGCTGCGCCGACGCAGGCGGCTGATGCTGAGGCGCGGCGGTGGGTGGCGCGACCTGCTGCAGCGGTGGCTGGTGCGGCTGCGGCGACGGGCCGGGAACCCGCTGCGCGGGCCCGGGGTGCTGCGGCGCGTGCTGCCCGGGCGGCTGCTGCGGCGCGTGCTGCGCAGCGAGCGGCGGCTGCGCCGTGGGCGGCACGGGCCGGCCGGGCTGTGCCGGCTGCTGCTGCAGCGGCTGCCCGGGCATCGGCGGCCGCTGCTGCACCGGCTGGCCGGGCTGCTGCTGCCGTTGCTGCACCGGGTGGCCGGGCACCGGCGGCTGCTGCACGGGCTGCGGTCGCGGCGGCGGCGTCTGCGCCGGCGGCGCGAACGACCCGGGCTGAGGCGCATGTGCCGGCGGCGCGAACGACCCGGGCGGCGGCGTCTGCGCCGGCGGCGCGAACGACGCGGGCTGCGGCGCATGCCACGCGGCGCCGGAGGCGGGATGCGGCGCCGCGGCAGGGCGCGGCTGCTGCGCGCCGGGCTCGACCACGGCGCCCTGCACCTGCCCGAAGGTGGGTGCGCTCGATGCGGGCGCGACGATCGGCACGGACCCCGTCGATCCGATGGCGGGGCCGACGGGAGGCACGGTCGGCGCGGGCTGCGATGCAGACGCGGGCTGGGCCGCGGGCGCCTGCTGCGCGGACACCTGCTGCGGCGGCACCTGCTGCGCAGGCACCTGCTGCGCGGGCGCCGGTCGCGCGACGGGCGTCAGCTCGCGGCGGTCACGCGCGGCGTAGTACGCCATCGCGGCATCCGCCGGCCACTGCCCGTCGACATGGAGCGTGGATGCCTGGCCCGGCGCCGACGGCGGCGAGAACGAGATGCGGGTGCCGGTCTCGGGCAGCACGCGCACCGTGAGGACGGCGCCCTCGCGGCCACCGGCGACCGGCGCCACCGAGATGGCGACGCGATGATCGCCGGGCGGCACCTCGAGGGTGACGTCGCCCCAGTCCAGGCGCGCGCCGAAGCCCGCGACGTCGATCGTCGGGGGCTGCGCGAACAGGTCGGCACGGCCGCCGGGCGGCTGGCTGTGCACGATCAGGAAGCTGGGCATGACGTCCTCCACGAGACGGACGAGACAGTGAATCAGCCGCGCTCGTGCTGCGGCTGTGAGGCGCCTCTACGCGCTGCCAGCGCGCAGCTCAGAGCGTACCTGCGCGCGCGTGCCCCTGCCCTTGCGCACGCGACGGCGCTCGAGCGCGCCCTCGACCACGAGGTAGAGCGCGGGCAGCACGACGAGGGTCAGCAGCGTCGACGACACGAGGCCGCCGATCACGACGATCGCGAGCGGCTGCGAGATGAAGCCACCGTGCCCCGTGATGCCGAGCGCCATGGGGATGAGCGCGAACACCGTCGCCGCCGCCGTCATCAGCACGGGCCGCATGCGTCGCTCGGCGCCCTCGGCGATCGCATCCCGCACCCCGAGCCCGCGGTCGCGGTACTGGTTCACGAGGTCGACGAGCACGATGGCGTTCGTCACGACGATGCCGACGAGCATGAGCACGCCCACCATGGATGCGACGCCGAGGGGCACGCCCGTGACGAGCTGCATGAGGATGGCGCCGGTCGCCGCGAACGGCACGGAGACGAGCAGCAGCAGCGGCTGCAGCAGGCTCTTGAACGTCGCGACCATCACGACGTACACGAGGAGGACGGCGATGAGCGCCGCGATGCCGAGCTGCGTGAACGCCTCCTCGATGTCGGCGGCGGCACCGCCGACGGTCGCGGACGCGCCGTCGGCGAGGTCGAGGCCGTCGACGGCCTCCTGCACCGACGCGCCGACGCCGGCGACGTCGTCGCTCGCGGGCGTCACGGTGACCGTCGCGGTGCGCTCGCCGTCGAGGGTGGCGATGCTCACCGGTCCGAGCGACTCCTCGACGTCGGCGAGCCGATCGAGCGGCACGACGCCCGCGAGCGTCGGCACGGGCACCTGCCGCAGCGCGTCGAGGGTCTGCACGTCGCCCGTGGGCGAGAGGTAGATGCGCACGACCGCGCCCTCGAGCTGGATGTCGCCCACGGGCTGAGGCTGCATCGCCTGCGCGACGAGGCCTGCGACGGCCACCTCGCCGAGGCCCGCATCCGCCGCGGCCTGCCTGTCGATCGTCACCTGCACGATGGGCTGGGCCGCCTCGAGGCTGTCGGTGGTGGCTGCCACGTCGTCGAGGTCGGCGACCGCGTCGCGCACGCCCTGCGTCGCGGCCGCGAGCTCGGCCTCCGTCGGCGCCGTGACGTCGACGAGGATGTCGCTGCCGCCGAATCCGCCGCCGGCCTCGGCGACGGTGGTCTCGCCCGGCTGGTCGGCGAGCACGTCGCGCATCCGCTCGATGAGCGTCGGCATGTCGGCGCCCTCCTCGGCGGTGATGGCGTACGACACCTCGCCGGATCCGCCGCCGCCGAAGCCGAAGCCCGACAGCGCGCTCGCGCCCTGCGACACCGTCGCCTGCACGATCTCGACGCCGTCGATCTCGCCGAGCGCGTCGCTCGTCGCCGTCGCGGCGTCGAGTCGCGACTCGAGGGAGGCGCCGGGCTCGAGGGTCTGCGACGCGCGCACGCTCGTCTGGCCCGTGTCGCCGAGGAAGTTGATCGCCATGAGCGGCGCGGCGGCGACGCTGCCGCCGAAGACGACGACGGCGCCGACGAGCACGGCCGCCGGATGCGCGAGCACCCAGGCGAGGATGGGTCGGAAGCCGAGCCGCAGGCGGCCGGGAGCCTCCTCGGGCTCGGGCCGCGCGGGTGCCGCAGCGGGTGCGACCACGGCGGGCGACGACGCGGCGGACGCGGCCTGCGCGGCCGGGCGGCGCCGCAGGACGCGCTGCAGCAGCGTGCGCCGCGGGGCGGCGTGGTGCGGCACGGGCGCGGCGACGGGCGCCTGGGGCTCTGCGACCTCCTCGTCGGATCGCTCGGCCGCCGCAGGCGAGCCCGCGGGGGCGCGCAGCACCCAGTAGGCGAGCACCGGCACGATCGTGAGCGCGACGAGCAGCGATGCGAGCAGCGCGATCGAGATCGTCAGCGAGAACGGCCGGAACAGCTCGCCCGTGACGTCGGTGACGAACGCGAGCGGCAGGAAGACGATGACGGTCGTCACCGTGGAGGCCGTGATGGCGCCCGCGACCTCGCGGACGGCGTCGAGGATGGCCCGGATGCGCGTGGGCGCGAACGCGAGGTGCCGCTTGATGTTCTCGATGACGACGATCGAGTCGTCGACGACGCGGCCGATGGCGATCGTGAGCGCGCCGAGCGTGAGGATGTTCATCGTGTAGCCGGTCGCCCAGAGGCCGATGAACGTGATGAGCAGCGACGTGGGGATCGAGATCGCCGTGACGAGCGTCGCGCGCACCGAGAGCAGGAACACGAGGATGACGATGACCGCGAACGCGAGGCCCAGCGCGCCCTCGGTCGCGAGCGCGTCGATCGACTGCGAGATGTAGGGGGCCTGGTCGAAGACGACCGTGATGTCGACGCCGCCGAGGTCGCTCGAGAGCTCGGGTAGCAGCTCCTGCACGAGGTTCGAGACCTCGACGGTGTTGGCCGTCTGCAGCTTGGTGATGGAGATGCCGATCGACTGCTCGCCGTCGACGATCGACACCGACGACGCGGGATCGGCCTCGAGCGCGACGGTCGCGACGTCGGCGATCGTGAGGCCCGGCGCGACGGGCACGGCCGAGAGCTCGTCGACGCTCTGCAGCGTGCCGCCGATCTGCACGCTGAGCGTCTCGCCGCCCTCGGTGATCGTGCCGCCGGGCAGCAGCACGCCGTTCTGCTCGATCGCGTCGCCGATCGCCTGGCGGGCGAGACCCGCCTGCGCGAGGGCCTCGTCGTTCGGCACGATCGTGACGCGCTGCCCCTCGGCGCCCACGACGTCCGCGCCGCGCACGCCCTCGAGGCGCTCGATCGCGGGCAGCACGACCTGCTCGATGCGATCGACGAGCGCAGCCTCGTCGTCGCCTCGCGGCACCGAGAGCTGCATGATCGGCAGATCCGAGATGGAGCCCGTCAGCACCGTCGGGGTCACGCCCTCCGGCAGCAGCGACGCGATGCGGTTGACGGCCTGCTGCACGCGCTGCTCGGTCGTGGCGAGGTTCGTGCCGTACGTGAAGGCCGCGACGACCGTCGAGGATCCGGTCGTCGACGTGCCGGTGGTCGTCTCGAGCCCCGGCACCGACTGCAGTGCGTCCTCGATGGGGTCCGTGAGGTCGCTCGCGACGATCTCGGGACTCACCCCCGGGTACTGCGACGCGACGACGACCTGCGGCAGCGTGATGTCCGGCGCGAGCTCCGTGCGGAGGCTCGTGAGCGCGACGCCGCCGAAGATCGCGACGCAGATGGTGACGAGGGCGACGAGCGCGCGGTTGGCGAGGCTCGCGACGGACAGCAGATGCACGCATCCATCATCCTCCGCGTCGCGCGGGCCGGCGTCCTCCCCTGGTACCGTCCGTGGACCTCCTCCGGGAGGAGGACGTCACCCCAGGTCGGCGAGGTCGAGCACGAAGCGGTACCGCACGTCGTTCGCCGCGAGCCGGTCGAGCGCGACGTCGACCTGCGATGCCGGCAGCACCTCGACGTCCGCGGCGATGCCGTGCTCGCCGCAGAGGTCGAGCAGCTCCTGCGTCCAGCGGGTGCCGCCGCTGCCGGAGGAGGCGAGGCGCCTGCGGGCGGTGAGGAGGTCCATGGCCTCGACCGACAGCGATCCCAGGTAGCCGAGCGTGACGAGCGTGCCGTCGAGGTCGAGCGTGCGCAGATACGGAGCGAGGTCGTGCGGTGCGGAGACCGTGTCGATGACAAGGTCGAGGGTGCTGCGCGCAGCCGCCATGGCCTCGGCGTCGGTCGAGACGACCACGTGGGATGCTCCGAGCCTCGCCGCGTCGGCCGCCTTCGCGGCGGTCGTCGTGAGCACGGTGACCTCCGCCCCGAGCGCGCGACCGAGCCGCACGGCGAGGTGGCCGAGGCCACCGAGCCCCACGACGCCGAGCCGCGTGCCCTCGCCCACGCCCCACGCGCGCAGCGGCTCGTACACCGTGATGCCCGCGCACATGAGGGGCGCGACGGCGGCGGGGTCGAGGTTCGCGGGTCGGTGGTAGACGAAGCGCTCGCCGACGACGTACCGGCCGGCGTAGGCGCCGAGCGTCGGCGTGCCGTCGACGCGATCGCGACCGCCGTACGTGAGGGTCGGGAACTCCTCGCACATGTTCTCCTGCTCGGCGCGGCACATCCTGCACGTGCCGCACGAGTCGACGATGTTGCCGACCGCGACCGCGTCGCCGGGCGCGAAGCGCTCGACGGCATCGCCCACCGCGACGACCTCGCCGACGAACTCGTGGCCGGGCACGAGCGGGAAGGAGCCCGCGGCACCGGATCGCAGGGCGTGCAGGTCGCTGTGGCACACCCCGCAGTGCGTGACGCGGACGTCGACGTCGTCGGCTCGGAGCGCACGGCGTTCGATCGCCGTCGGACGGAGCGGCTGGCCGGGCGCGGACGAGAGCAAGGCGGTGGTCTGCATGCCGCGATACTACCTACCGGTTGGTAGATCGTCTACCCTGGCTGCGTGACGACCGCCGAGGACACCCGCCGACGCATCCTCGACGCCGCGACGGCCGAGTTCGCCGAGCACGGCATCGCCGGTGCGCGCGTCGATCGCATCGCCACGCGCTCGGGCATGAGCAAGCCCATGCTGTACGCCTACTTCGGCGCGAAGGACCGACTCTTCGACGCCGTCTTCGACGACCACGTGCTCGGCAACGGCGATCGCGTGCCCTTCACGCCGGACGACCTCCCCGGCTACGCCGCTCGGCTCTACGACGACTACGTCGGCGATCCCGCGCTCATGCGGCTCGTGATGTGGAAGCGGCTCGAGCGGGAGCCGCACGGGTTCCTCTACACGGGCCGCGAGTCGACGGATTCCGACCATGTGCGCGAGATCGCCGAGCAGCAACGGCTCGGCACCGTGCGCGACGACGTGGAGGCGGCCGACGCCTGGGCGCTGCTGCTCGCCACCGCGGCCACCTGGGCGCAGCAGTCGCTCACCGCGGTCGCGACCGAGCTCGACGCGCCGAGCCTCCACGCGCGCCGCCGCGCCGCGCTCGCCGCGACGATCCGCGGAGGGCTCTGCACACCCAAGCGGGCCTGACGAGGCACCAGGCCTGACGCGGACGTGCCGCTCCGCTGCACCTGCGGCTCGACCGTCGGGTGCGTCGTGCGCGAAGGATGCGGGGCGGCTGCGGGCACGGCGCGATCGCGGAGAGGGCTCACCTCCGCTGCGGCGACCGCTGTCCGCACGCGACGGCCCAGCGCGTCGACATGCCCAACACGGGTTCATGTGGCGTCTCGGTACGTCTCGGCTTCGGTGCAGCGTTTCGGCACACGCGGCATCGGCGTGTCCCCACCCTCTCGACCTCGCCGGCCGATGTGCCGAAAACGATGGCGGTCTCAACCGGTCAACGCACCACCGGCCACGGTCGAGCGTGAAGCCGGCTCCGACGCTCGCACGCTACCGGGCACGACATGCAACGCCCCTACACAGGTCAAGGGAGGTCAAGCCAGCGCCATTCTTGATCGCTGAAAACGAGGCATCGATGCCAATAGTTGGACCAGAACCAAAGGGCATCTACCCCACCAAAGCCCTGGGGAGGGAGTTGAGGGACCTCGAAATCGTCGGTGAAGAACTTCTCTGGCAGCACGTCGTCGAGCGGGACCAAGAACAGATGCCGCTCCGTGACATCAGGGGCCTTCCTGACCTTCTCGATGTGTGAAGCCAGGTGAGGTTGGACATGCCAGCTCTCTACGACCTGGGAGAAGTCTGTCGGTGCGCGAAACTCAGCACGGACGCACGGGTAGACCGTGACTCCCGCGCTGAACGGCGAACGTCGCAGAGTTCCCGTTTGATCGGCGAGGAAGCTGCTCACATCGTTCTCTATCGCTAGGACTTCCGCGGGGAGGTCGGCAGGGGTGTCGACTGCCCATGCGTCGCAAAGCTGCACAGCGCGGAGGACTGCCTGCCGCGTCCGCTTGTAGTGGAAGTTCTTCTCAGCCGGACGAAAGTCCCAGGACGTTCCTGCTGGCCACCGCCATCTCTCCTTCGCAGCCTTGCCCTGCCATTCGATGGATGTTGGATCAATGACGAGTGTGACTTCCAGGGCACCTCGCCGTCCATCGGGCCACTCGAGGATGTAGTCGACGGCGGACTGGCGGCCGTCTCTATCGTGGACGGTGACCGAAGCTCCCGTTGCGTGGCCAACCAGGTGAGCCGCGATCTGCTCGGCTCTCTCCGCGAATCCGGTCACCCGATCGACTATTCCGTGTCGCACCCTCGAAGTCATCTCCGAGTTGTGCGTCGTGCGGTTGAGCAAAGTGCGAGATGCCGGCGTCTCATAGCCCTAGGGATATGAGACGTCTCGCAACGAGCAGCAAGCCGCGGACGGTTGTAGCCACGTTCCGCAGCTCGGAGAGTCTCGCAACTATGTCTCGCAACTGTCTGGTTGAATCCGGGTAATGATCGTCGGTTTCGAGACACCGGAGCGGCACATGGGCAAGCTGATCGGCTACGCACGGGTCTCGACGCGGCAGCAGTCCACCGACCGCCAGCAGGCCGACCTCCTGGCCGCGGGTGTGCGGCGCGATGATCTGTACGTTGATCACGGCGCCTCTGGCGCTCGAGCGTCGCGGCCGCAGTTCGATCGCGCGCTCGAGGCGCTGATCGAGGGCGACACCCTCGTCATCACGACGCTCGACCGCCTTGGGCGCTCGACGCAGAACATGCTCGCGTTCGCTGACGAGCTGCGCGCCCGCGGAGCGGGCTTGCGCGTGCTGAATCTGGGCGGCGGTGACGTCGACACCTCGACGCCGATGGGGTCGATGCTTTTCACGATCATGGCCGCGCTTGCGCAGATGGAGCACGAGATCAAGCGCGAACGCGCCACCGACTCGATTGCCAAGCGACGCGCGGCTGGCCAGGACCTCGGCGGGCGCCCGCGACGGATCACGGATAGCCAGGTCCGCAGCGCGCTCCGCCTCGTCGAGAGCGGCACGCCCGCCGCGCAGGTCGCACGCGATCTCGGCATGTCGCGGGCCACGTTCTACCGCCGATCCAACGCGCTGAAGGACGCCGACGGGTGATCAGGCCCGTGACAGATCGCGACCGCCGTCGGTCTTGATGCTCCGGGCCCGCCTGGAGCTGTCGGCCCGGTTGGCGCTGCGCTCGCTCTATGCTCAGCGCGTGCAAGCGCAGACGCCGAGTGCCGTGCCCGTATTCCTCGCGCCTTGGGCAGTCAGTGAGGACGGCCTCGATGTTCGAGTCGGCGAGTGGCTCTCGTTGGCGGCACGCGTGCTACCGCGTGGGAGCGGGCTCGCAATCGACAGCACCGCCGTCTCGTACCTGTTCGACCTCTACGACCTCACGGCCGGCGGGATCGACTCCAGCTACGTGCGGATCGAGGGTGTCGTTCAGTCGCTCGCACTCGTCAGCCACGGCGGTGGACACGGATCCGAGGCGCTGAAAGCGCTGAGCACCTCGTCAATTGAGGAGGCGACGCGGGATCGCTTCCACGGCTCGATTGTCACGTTCGCGGCCGAGGCCACCAGGACACCCATCATGCTCACGCCCGACGTGCTTCGCCTCGACCACCGTCTCGGCACCCTCGGATCGTGGGCAGACCCGGCCACGATCATCATCTCGGCGTGGCAACTCGACGAGGAGGGGTTCGACGTACGCCCTGGGGACCGACTGTCGTGGCGTGTCACACCCCGCAAGCCCGACCGGTGGGCCTCGCTTCCTCAGACCCGTGAGATCCACTTCGTCGCAGACACCTACTTGCATCTCGAGGGCCCGTCGCCAGCGATCGACCGCCGCGACGGCACCGTCGAGCCCGCGCACGCCGCGCCTGAGTTCGTCCGGATCGAGGGCTCGGTCCAACGAGTCGAGGCACTCCGCTACGTCGGCAGCGAGGAATTGCTTCGAGACGTGCCCTCGACTCGCGACACCGGCAGTAGGGGTGTCGATTCGTACGTCATCCATCTCGAAGCGGGAGCGGTCTTGACTGCATCTGAGGAGCATGATGACGAGCGCTACGACACGTCGCGCTGAGCGTTGCTAAACGCAGCGCGCTCCGCTCGGTCAAGTGCGGCACGCCTGTCACGGGTCATCAGGCCCTCGGCAGCGGAAGAGGGCCATGAGCTGCTGTCGAAGGCTCACCGTAAAGATGAGGCAGGAACGCCTCCGCAGAGCTTGCCCAGCCGAGCACGCGTCGTGGGCGCGAGTTGATCCGAGCCGCGATGCCCCCGAGCTCGACCGCAGAGAACTTGCGCAGGTCGGCACCCTTCGCGAGGTACTGCCGGAGGAGTCGGTTCGTGTTCTCGTTGCTGCCCCGCTGCCAGGGCGATCGGGGGTCGCAGAAGTACACGCCCATGCCCAGGTCGGCTGCGAGCGCTTCATGCTCTGCCATCTCGCGTCCGCGATCCCACGTGAGCGTCTTGCGCAGCCCCGGCGGGAGCGAGGCGAGGTCGGCGGCGATCGCTGAACGCACCTGGGCTGCCTTGTAGCCGTCGGGCAGTGGGACGACACGGACGTAGCGGGTCGACCGCTCGACGAGCGTCGCGACCGCCGACGGGCGGGCCCCCATCACAAGATCGCCCTCCCAGTGCCCGACCTCGGAGCGGTCGACGACGCTCACAGGCCGGTTGCGGATCGACGTCATGTTGCGCAGTACGCCGCGCCCGTGGGCGCGCTTCGGCGCCCTCGCACGCCGTACCGACCGCCCCGAACGGGGGTGCTTGGCGGACTCGCGGCCGAGCTCTTGACGGCTGGCGACGTAGATCGAGCGATAGATCGTCTCGTGCGAGATCCGCAGTCGATGATCCTGCGGATGCTCCCGCCGCAGCCAGTGCGCGATCTGCTCCGGCGACCAATCCGATTCCAACCGCTCCCGCACGACTTGCAGCAGCTCGGGGTGCGACCCGAGCCGCGACATCTTCGGTCGCCTGGCGCGCTCCCACGCGGCTGCATCCGCGACCGTTGCCCGGTACGCGTCGCGGCCACCGTTGCGGGCGATCTCCCTCGACACCGACGACGGCGCCCGTCCGATCAGCGCAGCGATCGCGCGACTCGACAGGCCGGCGGCGATCCCGCGCGTCACCTCTTCGCGTTGCTCGAGGGTCAGCTGCTGGCGACCCCGTCGCCGTGGCACTGGACGCACGCCGCCGTGCTTCGCGAGATGCCTGTTCACTGCCGACGCGTTCGACCGCAACGAGCGGGCGATCAGTCGGCTCGGCTCACCCTTGCCCCAGAGTTCCCACAGCTCGTCCTCTTGCTCGCTCGTGAACGCCACACGCACCTCCGGATCGATTCTTCACGGGGTGGTGCATTGACCGGTTGAGACCGCCATCGTTTCCGGCGCCCAGGGCCGTGGCTGGCGACGACGGTCTACCCGCGACGCCCCGCTACTTGCGGGCGGTAACCGCTCGAGCGTCAGCCGGCCGCGCAGATTCAGCCCGAAATGCGGCGTCACCCGGCTGGATTGCTCAACGATGCACTTGTGAACCGCGTGCGGCGGTGGCAAGCCCATGTAGCGTCGTCACTACTTCTCGTCGGCAGCTTCGCAGCACTGATCCGGATCTCTGGGATTCTCGGTCGGCCGGGTCCAGACGTGTGGTGGTGGGTCTACGCCGTTGTCATCGTCTGGCGCCGCTGCAGTGTGCGCCATCCTCGTGACGGACCGTAGGCGCAAGCATCAGCATCTGACACCGGAGAACTAGCCCCGTCAAGGCCGCTGTGGTTCGCTCTGGCGATGCATTGGCAGGCTGCGCGGGTGATTCTCGGGATGGTCATGATCTTCGGAGCACTTTTCGGAGTGATCGCGAGTTGGTGGCTCATGCATCGGTCCTGCGATCCCGACGCCGTCTTCGACGGCGCCCCTATCGATGCCGGCTCAGGAACTGTCGGGCCGCGGGGGTGGCCGTTCTTCGGGTGCGACGCGACCTACGGAATGGTCAGGGGCGGCGTGGAGGTCCGGGCTGCTCCGTTCGACACCAGTTGTCTGTTCCTGGTGATCGCGCTGCTGGGGGTCGGTGTGCTCTTGCACGCAATCCGCTGGCAACCCAGGGCAGCCTGACTTCGCCAGAAACGAGAACGCTGCGCAACAGGATGCTACGGATGACTCGAGAGCACGAGGTCGAACGGCTCGAGAAGGACCGTGCGACCTTCGACTTCAGTGGTGGTGAAGGCCCATGTCCTGTGGCCGCCGTCGCCATTGCGGACCTGCAGGGCGTATGTGGAGCTCCCGTCGGCATTCACGGTGGTGGATTCGAGCTCCGAGGCGGAGTAGGGGCCGCCGCTGGTGGCGACGGTCGGGTACCCGACGAGCGCTTCCGTGAGGTCGGCGGCGTTCATGACCTCGAGGGTGCTGATGGTCGTTGGCGAGATCGAGGTCTGCCACTCGGGTCCGAATAGGGCTTCAGCGTGGATGGGTGTCTGCGCGCGTGCGACGAGGAGAGCGAAGTCGCCGGCCCAAAGGTCGCCCCCGGCATAGGCGTCCGGGTCGTCATTGACTTCGGCGGTGTCGGCGAGGTCGAGCGCCTCCGGTCCGATGCCGGCGCTGAGCCAGCGGTTCACCGCTTCGACGACCGCGCTGGTGCGCGTGGCGTCGTCGAGGCCGACGGGGATTGCGAGCTCAGCGATGGTGGGGATGGGCACGGATGACACGTCGATGGACGCGGTAGGTGCGGGGGGTGGTGCTGTGGGCGGCGACTGTGACGGTGTCGAGGTGGCGGCGCATCCTGCGAGCAGGGTCACGAGGGGGAGCGAGAGCAGGCGCCAGAGCATGCCGCGGTGAGCGCTCATGCGTGGGCCGTGTAGGGCGTCTCGATGATGAGCCACCATTGCACGCAATCGCAGTCGACGACTGGGCTCTCGCGAAGGTCTACGGCGACGAGGGCGTCACCCCATGCCCCGAGCAGTCGTGCGTCGCGGCCGGTGTTGTCGAGGGCATCCCAGCGGACGCTCCAGATGTTCGATGACGACTCGACCAGGCGTGAGGCGAGCGTCGCGCCGGGAACGGGCAGGAGGATCGTCCCGGAGTACGTCTCGAGGAAGGGGTTGAGACCGGTTGCGAGCAGGCGGTCATGGGTGAGCGCAAGCGCTGCATCGGGATCTGAGGGGTCGAGGGCGATCACGGTCACGTCGTAGACGTTGCAGCCAGGCTCGAGGTGGTGCGGTTCGAAGAGCTGCGTGGCCCGAAAGTAGTCGGCACACCTATCGACGCGTGCCGTCGCGAGGACCTCGAGGTCGTCCGGCACGTACCGGTCATGTAGGGCGTCGGCGTCGACGAGGGCTTGCTGGGCAGCGTCACGCCATCGCGGCTGATCGTACGGCGGCGGGTTCGCGCAGCCGACGAGCGCGAGCACGCCAGCCACTGTCAGCGCCGAAAGACGTCGAGCTTTCACGACTGCAGGATGACGGGCCCGCCTGCAGGGACGTCGTAGATCTCCTGAGCGCAGCACGGCTCGATTACGAAGAGCGCGAGTCGACGGCGAGCCGCACTGCGCCGCCCACTCGGCAGCGATGCCGCGAGCGATGCGGCCTCGGCTCGAGCGGTCTCAACACTCGAGCAACCATCGCCGTGACACGTTGCGGTCACCAGATCCAGTCGTTCCCGGCCAGCAGGTGCTCGCCGAACATCGACCACGTTGCAGCTGCCATCAGCAGCAGGGCGGCCATGCTTCCCGTCACGCAGACGTGTGCAGGCCCCCGGCGGCTGCGAACGAGAGTGATGGCAGCGTCAAGAACGAGCCCGATCGCGGGAGAGATCCAGAACAGCGCGATCAGCGACGCAAAGCCCCAATTGCCGACCCATCGAGGGTCAACGATCTCGAGTCCGAGCTGCATCCAGAACCCGTCGTAGATGAAGAAGAGTCCGCCCAGCAGTGCGCCCACGACCGTCAGCGATGCCAGAGGGACCCGAATGGCGTGAGTCCGGGTGCGCACCGTGACTGAGATCGCGATGAGCCCGGCGACGATGCCAGATTGTGCGCCGAACTTCGCGAGCATGGCGCCGAGCCGGACATGCCCGACATCGTCCGATTGGAACGGCACCTCCACCGCGAACGGCTGCAGGAGCGCGAGGATCAAGGCGACGATCGTGAATGTAGCGAGGTACCAGGCGAGCACGAGGCGTCCCTCCGACACGTCGCGCGTCGTCGCCGCGGTCGACGCAGCCGAGTCGTCGGAAGTCATCGCCGTTGATCGTAGGGCGACGGCCGGTGCGCAACCCCTGCTGTGCCTGGATGGCGGTTGCGCAGCGGGTAGTGGGGATCGGCAACGTGCCAGAACCGATCGCGGTCGCAACTGGTCAGCGCACCACGTTCGGCAGTTGTCTCCCGCGGGTCAGATGCCGAGATCGAGGAGCGTGCTCTCCACAGCTCGATCGCCTCAACGCCCTTGTTCGCGGATGCGGAGTGGCCTTCCCATGCCCGCTGAGGGGTGGCGGCATCGACTTCCTTCTGCAGTTGCAGTGAGCCAGTCGTCGCTGCACTGCAGCCCGTTCATGTCGCGAGGCGCGAGAGACGGTCATGCGTCGAGCCAGGTGCGCATGCGATGGTGGCCGCATGATCGGCGGAACGGTGACGCAGGAGTCGTGGCGGCACACGAGCGCCCGCGTCGCTCGACGGGCTGCGGTGTGGAGCGGAGCGCTCGCGAGCGCTGGTGTGGTGCCGACCTTCCTGGAGATCTACGGTCCCGACGTGGATGCCAACGATGTGGGGGCCGTCCTCAGCCTCATCGTGATCGCCATCGGCGGGGCCGTGCCCGGGCTGTGCGGCGCCGCGGTCTGCATCATCCATCGCGGCGCGTACCCGCGCGGGTCTCGTGCGCCCCGGATCGCGCTGGCGATCGTCGCGCAGCTGCTGTTCGCGACGGGTTGGCTCGCGCTCGTGGCCTGGACCTTCTCGAATCGAGCCTCGCCGACGCTCTCGGAGCTGGCGGGTGCGCTGACGCCCTCAGCCTGGGTGTGGATGCCCGGGGCCGTGCTCGTCATCGCGATCACGACGGTGGGGGCGTTCCGGACGGCGCCCACGACGCCCGAGGCGGCATCGGGAGTCGACACCGGATGGGGGCGCACGGACGGCGACCTCATCCTGCTCGGAGCGCTGCTCGTCGCGGCGTACGCGAGCACGGGGCCGCTCGTCGCGGCGCATGCGGAGGTGTGGCTGCGCCCACCTGGCGAGGACGAGGTGAGCCTGACGATCGCCATCGGCTCCATGCTCGCGTTGGCCGCTGCGCTGGTCGGCTGCGCCGCGGGGTTCGCGGTGGGTCGGACGGCTGTCGCGGCGCGCGGCGCACCACCCGTGCGTCTGCGCAGCGCGGTCCTGGCCGTGCTCGGACTGTCCAGCCTCGGAGCGCTCGGCGCGCTCGCGATGCAGGTGATGGTGCCATGGGGAACGGATGCCGAGACCGCAGGCGCGATCGCCCAGACGCTCGTCGGCGCGATGGGATCGCTGCTGCTCGTGATCGCTGCGACCCGCACGTGGCCGCAGGCGCGGCCGGCCATGCGGCATCTCCCCTGACCATCGCATCCCGGGGGCTGCGACGACGAGAGCAGGAGGACTAGGGGCAGGACACCGCGAGCTCGGAGGGCCAGACGGGGTTGCCGGGATCGCTCGACAGCGAGAGCAGCGCATCGTCGCCATTCCACCGCAGGGCGTACGAGCCCGAGGCGACCGGCTGACCGCCATCGTCTGCGGTCCACGAGCCGACCTGCATCGCGACGCCGCCGGGACCGGCGACGTAGACCTCGCCTCCGCCATCGAACAGGAACGAATGCTCGCGCACGGCCAGCTGGCAGGCTCCCGGCCCCCCAGGCGTGAGCACGGTGTACGTCGCGGGGAGGTCGGCGACGGATCCGACGCCCGCGACCACGCCGAGCGCGGCGGCGGCGACGATCCACCACGGGCGACGTCGACCACCGGGTCCCGCGCCCTCGACGTCTCGCGCATGACGACGCACCAGCATGCGAACGACCGCCAGGGAGATCGTGGCGACCAGCAGCACGGCACCGACCGCCCAGCCGGGCACGACCCGATCGGCCCGCACGAGGACGAATCCGAGCATCCCCATGACGAGGACCGCGGCGACCGTCAGCAGGCACAGCCGAACGGCCCAGTCGAGCACGCGCACGCCATCCGTCGGTCCGCGTCGGCGTTCGGATGTCTCGTCGTGCCTCATCTCGAGCCCACCGTAGGCGACGCCATCGCGCCTGGCGCCTGGCGTCTGGCGTCGACGCGCACGGCTGCGAGCGCGATCAGCACGACCACGAGCCAGAGCACCGCAGAGCCCCCGACGAGGGGAAAGATGTTCCACGCACCCGCACTCAGCACCCACGCCGCGTCCCACGCGAGCAGCAGCGAGATCAGCACGCCCACGATCGCGATGATCGCGACGCCACTGCCACGTCCCGCCACCAGCAACGCGACGCCCACCACGACCCCCAGAGCATGCAGCGCGTCCTGCAGCACCGGGTACCAGCCCTGGAAGAGCACGCTGCCCGACACCACGAGCGCACCGGCTGCGACGAGCGCGACGGTCGCACCCGACGCCCACCCACCCATCCTGCCCATCGTCGGCAGGCCCGCGCGCATGCCTGCTGCCGCGCCGCAGAGCGCGACGCCGAGCGCGCGAGTCGGCGCGACCTCCCCCGGGAGGACCGTGACCCCCGGATGGTCCTCCAGATGCCAGCCCCACGAGTCGAGACGGCCCCACGGGTAGCTCTGATGCGGGAGGTCCGCGGGGATGAGCGCACAGGCGACCGCCCACGCGAGGACGACCACGGCCACCGCCGCAGCAAGAGCCCGGGATCTGCTTGCGGCCGCCGCCGCAGCCAGGATGACGGGCGTCATGATGAGTCGCTGCGGCCACTCCGAGGCGAGATACGCCGGCCAGCCGATGTCGTCGTAGAGCTCGGCCTTCACCGCGGAGATCACGATGCCGTACGACTCCACCCCGACGAGCACGACCAGGGCAGCGACGAGGAGCGCACGCGCGACGTTCGACGCCGCGACGGTCGCGCGCCCGGTCGAGGCGCCGAGCTCCTCATGCATGCGCCGACCGTGACACACGCGCCTGGGCGCGCGCATCGCCGGATGGTCGGCGCGCGACGGACGACCGCCTCTCGAGCCGCGTCCTCGCTGCGCGCTCGGTGAGGATGACGAGGCAGTCCTGGACGGGAAGGTCTCGAAGCGCTCCGAGCTCCTCGCGAGTCGTGCTCTCGACGACGCCCGGCCCGATGTCCGGGTACTCCTGGCGCACGACGGCCTCATGGTCGACGATCGTGGTCACGTGGAGCGCCTGGCACCGCGCGAGCGTGAAGGGCGACGTGCAGAGGCCGACGAACCCGCAGGACCGACGACCTGCTCGTCCACCATCCACTCCTGGATGATCTCGGGCGACGCGTGCACGCACATGATGCGCAGCGCTCCGGTACCGGTGTTCGTGAAGCCATGCCACGTCTCGGCCTGCACGACAGCGGTGTCGCCGCCGACGGCGACGATCGTCTCGTCGCCGACGCGGATCGTCGCCTCGCCTTCGAGCACCGTCCACGTCTCGGTGTACGGGTGCCTGTGCAGGCCGGGGCCCTGACCGGGCTCGTTCGTCACGAGGAAGAACGAGATGCCCGAGCCGTGCTCGGCGCCGACGAAGCGCAGCGTGCGCGACGCTTCCATGCGGATCGCATCTGCGGGGATGTGGGTGGCCACGTCGGCTCCTCTCCATCTCGACCATCCGGCCGGCCGGGGGCGGCGGCTACCCTTTCGTCGTGGATCGAAAGGTCGTGGAGTTCCGGCTCGCACCCGACGACATCTCCGCGATCCGCTTCGGACTGTCGCCAGGGCATGAGCTGTGCCACGCGGTGCGCGTGCTCGCGAACCCGCAGCATCACTCGCTGCAATGGGGTTGGCTGCGCATCACGCGCGACGCCGTGCCCGACCGGGCGTTCGCGATGCTGCGACTCGTGGTCGGCGACGACGGCTACATGCCCGACTTCCTCACATCGACGCCCGCATGGGATCTCTCGCCCGACGAGGAGATCACCCGGCTCCGCGTCGCGGACCTCGATGCCATGCGCGTCGACCTCGGCAAGCGCGCCGTGCGCTCCGAGGGCCGCGCACGCGAGCTGCTGCTGGGCATGCAGGAGGAACCGCAGCGGGCACGTGCGGCGATCGCCGACGCGTTCGAGGAGCTCTGGCATGCGACGCTCGGCACGGCGTGGGTCACGATCGAGCGCATGCTGCGCGCGGACATCGGCGCCAGGGCCCGGCGCACGAGCACGCACGGCATCGCCGAGATGGTCGGCTCGATCCACGCCGCGGTGTCGTGGGCGCCCGACGCGGTGCGCGTCGCGCTCGCCAAGCATGAGGAGATCCTCGACTGCCGTGGCAGCGGCCTCGTGCTCGTGCCGTCGGTGATGTCGCGGCGGTGTGCAGCGCTCACGGAGCCGCCGGCGCAGCCGACGCTGTTCTATCCCGCCCTCGGCGTCACGGAGACCTGGACGGAGTCCGGCGCCGCCGCGGACGGGGCGCTCGCGGGACTCCTGGGCGATGGACGATCCCGGATGCTGCGCTGCCTGCAGGAGCCGCGGTCGACGACCGAGGCCGCTGCGGCGACCACGCTCGCGATCTCGACCGCGTCCCACCATCTCGCCGTGCTCCGGGCAGCGGGGCTCGTCGACTCGCGGCGGGTCGGCTCGGCCGTGCTGCACGCGCGCACGCCGCTCGGCGATGCGCTCGTCGCGGGCGCCACCTGATCGACGCCTGCCCGCCCTTTCGACGACGGTCGAAAGGGTCGCACCGCACGCTCCGCGGCCCCGAGGGTGAAGCGCGACGGACGGCCGCGGGTCGCTCCGCACCTCGACGGACACCGAGCGAAGGACGCACCATGCAGTACGCACTCGTCTACTCCTACGACCCCACCACCGCGACGCCCGCCGACGGTGAGGTGCAGGACTGGTTCGCGCTCGACGCCGAGCTCGCAGAGGCCGGCGTCAGCATCCACGAGGCCGGCTTCCACCCCATCGAGGGGGCGCGAGTCGTCACGGTTCGCGACGGCGAGGTCGTCGAAGCCGATGCGCCGACCTCCGGGTCGACGGTCGCCGGCTACTACGTCGTGGACGTTCCCGACCTCGCGTCGGCCGTCCGCCTCGCGGCGCGCATCCCCACAGCCAAGTACGGCGAGGTGGCGGTGCGGCAGATCGTCGACATGTCGGCCTTCGAGGCCTGAACGTCGTCGAGCGCGGGGTGCGCGCCGACCGTCACCGACCTCATCCTGCGGGACGGTCTGCTCGCCCTCGCGCCCGCCCTCGTCGCGCGGCTCGAGGCACGGCCGCACGGAGTTGCCGCCGTCGTGGCCGATCGCAGTCGAGCACGACGCCGAAGACGGCCTCAGGACGATCGTCTGCCCTTCGGCCGCATCGATCCATCGGCGACCGGTCCCGCGCACGACGGTCCGAAGCCGTCGTTGCGGTCGACCGGCGTCCAGTCGCAGCAGAGGATGCGCACCGGCGGCCGTCCTACGGTCAGCGGCGATGATCTCCGACGATTCGGCTGCGTCGACACCGGCGACGACGACGCCCGACGTGTCGGAGGGACGCCTCGTGCTCGCCAAGTACCTCGCTGCGATCACGATCGTCGCCTTGATGCTCGCGCTCCTGCAGCCGTTCGCGGTCGCGATCCCGTTCGGCGGGGACGTCGGCTCCGTCCGTCTTGGCGGCATGCTCGTGAAGCTCGGCGCCCAGGCAAGCATCGTCGTCGCGCTCATCGCCATCGGCGTGGCAGCCGACGCGCGGATCCTCGCGACGCGAGTCATCATCGGCTCGCTCGGAGTGGTCGCTGCACTGCTCGCCGTCCTCTTCTTCCTCTACGACGGCTTCTGGCTGCAGGGAAGCATCGAGGTCGCACAACCCTGGCGAATGGGCGACTGGAGCCTCGCGTCTGTCGTGGCGACGTTCTGGATCTCGCCCGCGATCGCGCTCGCGCTCGGCGCCTTCACGACGCTCTCCTTCACACGACGCGCCTCCGGACGCGTCTGCGTGCTCTGGAGCGTTGCCGCCGTCGTACTGGTCAGCGCAGGAACGTGGTCGTCGTTCGGCGAGCACGTGCTCGCCGGAGAGCGGTGGATCTGGTGAGCAGCGGTGCTCCGTCACCACGTCGCAGAGCGTGACGGCTGTGGCAACGGAGCGACGGCGACGATCCGGAGCGAGGGATCGCTCCGTCATGAGCCCGCACGCTCGGCGCTCGCCGCCGGGCCCCGCCTCGGTCAGCCGTGCACGACCTCGCGGATGCGCTGCGGCACCGTCTCGTCGGTGAGCGAGGTCGTGTCGCCCAGCGGCCGACCGTCGAACACGTCGACGAGCAGCCGCCGCATGATCTTGCCCGAGCGCGTGCGCGGCAGGTCGGGCACGACGACGACGTGCCGCGGTCTCGCGACGGGACCGATCGACTCGGCGACGTGCGAGCGCAGGGCCGCCGCGAGCTCGTCGACGTGCGCATCCCGCCCCCCGACGCCCGGCTCGTGGCCGCGCGACGACGTGACGAACGCGCAGATCGCATGACCCGTCAGCGCATCGCCCACGCCCACGACGGCGGCCTCGCCGACGACGGGATGCGCGACGAGCGCCGACTCGATCTCGATCGTCGAGAGGCGGTGGCCGGAGACGTTGATGACGTCGTCGACGCGGCCGAGCACCCAGATGTCGCCGTCGGCATCCCACGCGGCGCCGTCGCCCGAGAAGAACGCACCCTGCTGCCAGAAGCGCGCCCAGTAGGCGTCGCGGTAGCGCTCGGGATCGCCCCACACCGTGCGGGCGAGGCCGGGGCCCGGCCGATCGACGACGAGGTAGCCGCCCTGCCCGTACGGCACCGTCCGCCCCTGCTCGTCGACGATGCGTGCGGCGACGCCCGGGAGCGGCCGCGTCGCCGAGCCGGGCTTGAGCGTCGAGGCGCCCGGGAGCGGCGCGAGGATGGCCGCGCCCGTCTCGGACTGCCACCACGTGTCGACGATGGGCGCCGAGCCGGCGCCCACGTGCTCGCGGAACCACATCCACGCCTCGGGGTTGATCGCCTCGCCGACCGAGCCGAGCAGTCGGATGGAGGAGAGATCCCACGCGCCGGCGTGCGGGCCGGCGGCGAACCCATCCGGGAACCACGTCATGAGCGACCGCACGAGCGTCGGCGCCGTGTAGTACGTCGTGACGCCGTAGCGCTCGATGATCTCGAGGTGCCTGCCCCGATGCCCGGCGTCGGGCGTGCCCTCGTAGAGCACCTGCGTCGCGCCGTTCGACAGCGGACCGTAGATCGCGTACGTGTGCGCCGTGACCCACGCGAGGTCGGCGGTGCACCAGTGCACGTCGGTGGGCTTGTGGTCGAACGCCGCCCAGTGCGTCCACGACGCCTGCACGAGGTAGCCGCCCGTCGTGTGCACGAGCCCCTTCGGGCGACCGGTCGTGCCCGACGTGTAGATGATGAAGAGCGGATGCTCGGCGTCGAAGGCCTGCGCCTCGTGCTCGTCGGATGCGGCGCCCAGCGCCTCGTGCCACCAGACGTCGCGGCCGGGCGTCCACGGCGTGTCCGGCGTGCGGTCGCCCGTGCGGCGCACGACGAGCACGTGCTCGAGGGATGCGACGCCGTCGGCGGCACGATCCATGCGCGCCTTCACGCCGACGGCCTCGCCACGGCGGAACTGGCCGTCGCTCGTGACGAGCACCTTCGCGCCGGTGTCCTCGAGGCGGAAGCGCACGGCGTCGGCGCTGAAGCCGCCGAAGACGAGCGAATGCACCGCGCCGATGCGGGCGATCGCGAGCGTGACGACGAGCGTCTCGACGAGCGGCGGCAGCACGACGACGACGCGGTCGCCCGGCTCGACGCCGAGCGCCTCGAGCGCGTTCGCCGCGCGCGCGACCTCGCGCTGCAGCTCGGCGTACGTCACGGTGCGGCGGTCGCCAGGCTCGCCCTCGAAGTGCGTCGCGACGCGGTCGCCGTGCCCCGCATCCACGTGCCGGTCGACGCACTGCACGGCGGCGTTGAGCGTGCCGCCCGCGAACCACGTCGCCGCGGGCACCGTGAGCTCGGGGCTGCCGTCGGCGTTCGTGGCGCCCGTGGGCTCGGCGGGCTGCCACGTGCGCACCGTGCGCCACGGCGTCGCCCAGTCGAGGCGGGCTGCGGCCGCGGCCCAGAACGCATCGGGGTCGGCCGCCGCCACCTCCCACGCGTCGGGACCGACGTTCGCGGATGCCGCGATGCCCGCGGGCGGCGGGAAGGCGCGGGTCTCGAGCCGCAGGGCGTCGAGCGCGCTCACGACCAGCGCCTCGCGGCCCAGCGCTGCACGAGCGCGAGCACGGAGTCGGTGAGCTTGCCGAGCACGGCCAGCAGCACGATCGCGAGCAGGATGTGGTCGACGCGTCCGTTCGACTGCCCGCGCGACAGCAGGAATCCGAGGCCCATCGACGCGCCCAGCAGCTCGGCCGCGACGAGGAAGAGCCACGCCTGCACGAGCGCGAGCCGCAGCCCCGTGAAGACGGCGGGCAGCACCGACGGCAGCTGCACCGTGAGGAACGCGCCGATCGTGCCACGGCCGAACGCGCGCGCGACCTCGACGAGGTGGCGGTCGACGTGCTGGAGCGCGAGCGAGACGGTGGTGAAGACGGGGAAGAACGCGCCGATCGCCACGAGGATGACCTTCGACTGCTCGCCGATCTGGAACCAGACGATCAGCAGCGGCACCCACGCGAGGCTCGGCACGGCGCGCACGATGCCGAGGAACGGTGCGAGCACGGCCTCGAGCAGTCGCGACAGCCCGACGACGCCGCCGAGCACGAGGCCCAGCAGGGCGCCGGCGACGAAGCCGACGAGGACGCGCTGCAGCGAGATCGCGGCGAAGCGTGCGAGCTCGCCGCGCTCGGCGAGGTCGACGGCCGCCTCCCAGACGGCCGACGGGCTCGCGAAGCGGAAGGGCGGCACGATCGCCGCACCCGGGATGGTCACCGCCCACCACACGACGAGCAGCGCGAGCGGGATGAGGGCGCCGAGCGCGACCCGCACGCCGGCACGGTCGAGCGCGCCGACGCGGGACCGTCGACGCCCGCGCGAGCGCGCGGCGGCGGTCTCGGCCCCCACCTGCGCGACGGGCGCGGGCGTGGGCGTGGCGAGCCCGGTCATCCGGCCTCGACCGCCGTCTCGGCGAACTGCGGGGCGAGCAGCGTCTCGAGCGCGGCGTCGATCGCGTCCTGCGATGCGACGTCGCCGATCTCGACCTGGATGGCCCCGATGGGCTCGAGCACGCCCAGCAGGTCGTCGCCCGGCACGCCCGACACGTCGAGCCCCTCGCGCTCGTCGATGACGACCTGCGCGACCGAGGGCTCGATCGCCGCGGCGTCGGCCAGCAGCTGCGCCATCTCGTCGGAGTGGTCCAGCGCCCAGGTGCGCGCTCGCTCGTACAGGTCGACCACCGTCTGCACCAGCTCGGGGTCGGCGTCGATGATCTCCTCGGAGGCGTTGAGCACCGAGTAGGAGTTGAGCGACAGATCGGTGCTGAGGATCGTGGCGCCCGCAGCCTCGGCGGTCGCGGTGATGGGGTCGAGGCCGGCCCACGCATCCACCGAGCCGCCCTGCAGCGCCGCCCACCCGTCGGCGTGCGCCAGGTTCTCGACCGTGACGTCGTCGATCGACAGCCCGGCGCGCTCGAGCGACTGCACGAGGAAGAAGTACGGGTCGGTGCCGAGCGCCGCCGCCACCGTGCGGCCGCGCAGCTGCTCGACCGACGCGATGTCGGAGCCCGCCGGCGTCACGATCGAGGCCCACTCGGGCTGTGCGACGACCGACACGATCTGCTGCGGCGCGCCGTTCGCGCGTGCGAGCAGCGCGGCCGAGCCCGCCGTCGACCCGAAGTCGATCGCACCGGCGCGCAGCGCCTCGTTGGCGGCCGACGAGCCGAGCGACTGCACCCAGTTCACGTCGTAGCCGGCGTCCTCGAGCCATCCCTGGTCGCGGATGACGATCGACAGCGGGTTGTACGTCGCCCAGTCGATGTCGACCGTCGTCGTCGTGCCGCCGTCGGCGTCGGCCTCCGCGGGTGCGTCCTCGCCGGCGACGCAGCCCGTGAGCGCGAGCGCGACGACGGTGGCGCCGGCCGCGAGCGCGGCGAGGCGGGAGGTGGTGATGCGAGCCATGGGGTCTCCCGTGCTGGTGGATGCGGTGGGCGGGGCGGATGCGGGTCAGTGGGCGTGGCGGTCGATGCCGAGGCCGGCGAGCAGCTCGGCGCGCAGCTCGGCGAGCTCGGCCGAGCCACGATCGCGGGGGCGCTCGCCGGGCACGGCGACGACCTGCTGGACGCGCGCGCCGGTGCGGTCGGCGTCGGCACCGAGCAGCACGACGCGGTCGGCGAGCTGCAGCGCCTCCTCGACGTCGTGCGTCACGAGCAGCACCGTCGTGGGCGCCGTCGCGAGCACGCCGAGCAGCAGATCCTGCATGCGCATGCGCGTCAGCGCGTCGAGGGCGCCGAAGGGCTCGTCGAGCAGCAGCACCCCCGGATCGCGTGCGAGGGCGCGGGCGAGCGACGTGCGCTGCGCCATGCCGCCGGAGATGGCGCGCGGCCGGTGGCCTGCGAAGTCGGCGAGGCCGACGAGCTCGAGCAGGGCGGCGACGCGGGCGCGCCCCGCATCCCTGCCGATGCCGGAGGGCAGCCCGTAGGCGACGTTGTCGGCGACGGTGCGCCACGGCAGGAGCCGCGGCTCCTGGAAGCCGATGGCGACGCGGTCGTCGATGCCGTCGACGGCGCGGTCGTCGATCGCGACGACGCCCTCGCCGGCGACGTCGAGCCCGCCGACGATGCGCAGCAGCGTCGACTTGCCGGAGCCGGACGCCCCGAGGATCGCGACGATCTCGCCGGGTGCGACGTCGAGGTCGACGCCGTCGAGCACGGACCGCCCGTCGAACGCACGGCCGAGGCCGCAGACGCGCACGGTGGCGGGCGTGGAGCGTCCGAGCGACAGGCCTGCGAGGCGGTCGCCGAGCTCGACTGCGGCCACGGCGGCCTCCCCTCGACGCCTTCGACGCTACGGACGGCGGTGGCGGGCGGCACGCGCAGGCGTCACGGGTCGTAACAGACGCGGCACGGCACCCTGGCGCCCCTCCGGGCGGGGCCGTGCGGGGCGCTACGCCCTGCGCGCCACGACGTACGCGTGCATCGCGTCGCGCACGTACGCCGCCGCGTCCGCACCCCCGTATGCGGCGGCGAAGCGCTCGTCGGCGACGTACAGGTCGCCGAGCCCCTCGAACGCCTCGAGCTCGGGCTCGCGCTGCCAGCTCGCGGCGACCCAGCGGAGGTGACGGGCGGCGAGCGCCTGCGCCTCCTCGCCGTCGGCGGGCAGCCCTGCATCGCGTGCCGCGGCGTAGCCGGCGACGAGGTCGGCGTGCTCCTGCTGGAACGCCGCGCGACCGTCGCCGTCGAGCGCGCCCCACCACTCCTGCCCCGAGCGCCATGCGTCGGCACCCCAGCGCTCCGTGACCTCCTGCTCGTAGCGCTGCTGGTCGAATCCGTCGAATGCCCTCGCGGCGTCCATGGCGCCTCCTTCCCTCACGACCCCGGCCGTGTGCTCCACGGCGCGGATCTGCCTGTCGATGCGGTCGCGCTCCCGGTGGAGCCACCGCAGGTGGTGGTCGAGCGCCTCGGCATCGGAGCCCGCGGCGATGGAGTCGCGGATGGCGGGGATGCCGACGCCGAGCTGCCGCAGCAGCAGGATGCGCTGCAGCCGTGCGAGCGCGTGCGCGTCGTAGTAGCGGTAGCCGTTGGCCCCGACGCGGCTGGGCTCGAGGAGTCCGACGTCGCCGTAGTGCCGCAGCGTGCGCGACGTCACGCCCGCGAGGCGCGCGATCTGCTGGATCGACCATTCCATGCGCACCACGCTAGGAGTTGACGCTGCGTCAAGGTCAAGGACCGTGCGTCCGGTGGCTCCCGGCAGGAGTAGCATCGCCGTCCGTGACCTCGGACGAGCGCTCCGCGAAGCGCTGGATCATCGGCAAGCCGCTGCCCACCGAGCAGCTCGAGGGCGAGCTGCTGCCGAAGAAGGTGGCACTGCCGATCTTCGCGTCCGACGCGCTGTCGTCGGTGGCGTACGGCCCGCAGGAGATGTTCCTCATCCTCACGATCGGCGGGCTCGCCGTGCTCGCGAACGCGCCGTTCGTCGCGCTCGGCGTCATGCTGCTCATCGCCGTCGTCGTCGCAGGCAACCTGCAGACGGTCAAGGCGTACCCCTCGGGCGGCGGCGACTACGAGGTCGCGCACCGCAACCTCGGCCCGCGCGCCGGCCTCGTCGTCGCGAGCGCCCTGCTCATCGACTACGTGCTCACCGTCGCCGTGTCGGTCGCCTCCGGCGTCGACAACATCATCTCGGCCTTCCCCCAGCTCGCGCCGCTCCGCGTCGAGCTCGCGGTCGGCTGCATCGTGCTGCTCGCCGCCGCCAACCTGCGCGGCATCCGCGAGTCGGGCCGCGCCTTCGCCATACCGACGTACCTGTTCATCGCATCCGTCGTCGTGCTCATCGTCACGGGCGTCGTGCAGACCCTCACTGGCGATGCGCCCGTCGCGGCATCGGCGCAGTACTCGGTCGAGACGGATGCCCTGTCGCAGGCGGCGCTCATGCTGCTGCTGCTGCGCGCATTCGCCTCCGGGTGCTCCGCGCTCACGGGCATCGAGGCCATCTCGAACGGCGTGCCCGCGTTCCGCAGGCCCAAGGTGCGCAACGCGCGCATCACGCTGCTGCTGCTCGGCGGCGTCTCGATCTCGCTCTTCGCCGGCATCACCTTCCTCGGGCTGATCTCGCAGATCCACTACGCCGAGGATCCCTGCGACCTCGTCGGATTCGCGAGCTGCGAGACCGCGCCGCAGCAGTCGGTCATCGGGCAGCTGGGCGCCGCGGTGTTCGGCGACGGCTCGCCGCTGTTCTTCGTGCTGCTCGCGGCGACGGCGCTCGTGCTGCTGCTCGCCGCCAACACGGCCTTCAACGGCTTCCCGCTGCTCGGCAGCGTGCTCGCCGACCACGGCTTCGCGCCGAAGGCGCTGCGCACGCGCGGCGACCGTCTCGTCTACTCGAACGGCGTCATCCTGCTCGCGCTCGGCGCCGTGCTGCTCATCGTCGTGTTCCAGGCGAACCTGAACCAGCTCATCCAGATGTACATCATCGGCGTCTTCGTGTCGTTCTCGTTCGGCCAGACGGGCATGGTCGTGCACTGGCTGCGCCTGCGGCGCGATCCGAGGCGTCGCAGCGAGTTCCAGCCCGCCGCCTTCGCGATCAACGTCGTGGCCGCGGTCTCGACCTCCGTCGTGCTCGTCGTCGTCACGATCACGAAGTTCACGCACGGCGCGTACATCGTCTTCCTCATCGGCCCCGTGCTGTGGGCCATCATGTGGGCCATCCACCGCTACTACGGGCGCGTGCGGCAGGAGATCGAGCCCGACGAGCACACGGTCTTCGGCGCGAAGGGCGACCACGCGATCGTGCTGGTGGGCGAGCTCACGAAGCCCGTGCTGAAGGCGCTCGACTACGCGATCGCCGGCAAGCACGACTCGCTCGAGGCCGTGCACTCGGCGATCGACCCGGATGCGGCGAAGCGGCTGAAGCGGGCGTGGATCCGGCAGGGCATCCACGTGCCGCTGCGCATCCTGCCGAGCCCGTACCGCGACGTGTCGCAGCCCGTGCTCGAGCACATCGCCGCGCGGCGCGCGGAGCACGGCCCCGAGGTCGTCACGGTCTACACGCCGAAGTACGTCGTCGGCCACTGGTGGGAGCAGATCCTGCACAACCACAAGTCGCGGCGCGTGCGGCAGCGGCTCGCGCTCACGCACGGCGTCGTCGTCGCGCTCGTGCCGTGGCGCCTGCAGTCGGCGCGCGTGCTCGAGGAGCGCGAGGCCCGGCCGCTGCCCGGCGACGCTCGGCGCGGGACGGCGCGCAGGCCCGTGACGCGGCAGCACCACACGGGGCATCGCCGGTGAGGCGGGCGCTGCCCTGGCTCGCCGTGCTCGTCGGTGGAGCGATGGGCACGGGGATGCGCGCGGCGATCGACCTCGCATCGCTCGGCGCGCACCCGTGGCAGACGCTCGGCATCAACGTCGTCGGCGCGCTCGCGCTCGGCGTGCTCGTCGCCCGCGTGTGGCCCGTCGCGCCGGAGTGGGTGCGGGCGGGCGTCGGCACGGGTCTGCTCGGCGGGTTCACGACGTTCAGCGCCCTCGCGCTCGCGGTCGCGTCGGAGCCTGACGCCGTCGTGCTCGCGTACCTCGCGGCATCGATCGTGCTCGGGGTCGCGGCCGCCTGGACGGGGCTGCGGCTCGGGGGCCGGCGGCGCCTCGGGCGGGATGCGGGGGCGTCGGCATGATCTCGCTGCTCGGCCTCGTGCTCGTCGCGCTCGCCGGCGGCGTCGGCGCCGTCGTGCGCCTCGGGCTCGGGCGGCTGGGGAAGCCCGACCGCCTGCCGTGGCCGATCCTCGTCGCGAACCTCGCCGGCTCGTTCGTCGCAGGGCTCGCGACGAGCGCGCTCGGTGGCGAGCCGCTGCTGCTGCTCGTCGTCGTGACGGGCTTCTGCGGTGGCCTCACGACGTTCTCGACATGGATGGTCGACACGGTGACGCTCGCCGACCGGAGGCGCGTGCGCGGCGCGGTCGCGAACGTCGCGGTGACGCTCGTGGGCGGCGTGGCGCTCGCGGCGCTCGGCCTGTGGCTCGGTGCGCTGGGCTGAGGCGCGGACGGCTCCGGCGAGCCTGGCGCGCGCCGCACCGGAGACGGACGGCTACGAAGCGAGGAGTCGCCGCACGAGGCCCGCGACGAGCGCCGTGCGCTGCGGGAAGGCCTCGCGCACCGCATGCTCGTGGTCGGCGTGCGCGCCGCCGCCCCACGGCCCGAGGCCGTCGAGCGTCGGGATGCCCGCGCCCGCCGTGAAGTTGCCGTCGGAGCCGCCGCCGACCGCGGCCTCCTGCAGCGGCGGGAAGCCCAGCTCGACCGCCACTGCGGCGGCCTGCGTGTAGAGGTCGACCGCCATCGCCCGCTCGAGCGGAGGGCGGTTGATGCCCCCGTGCACGACGATCGACGCGCCGTCGAGGGGTGAGCGCAGCGCACGGATGGCGTCGTCGACGCGCTGCTGCTCGGCGACGGTCCACGCGCGGACGTCGACGGCGATCCACGCCGACGCCGGCACGGTGTTCGTCGTCGTGCCCGCCTGCAGCACCGTGGGCGTCACGCTCGTGCCCGCCGCGGCATCCCCCATCGCGTCGAGGGCGAGCACCGCGTGCGCGAGCGCGACGGCGGCGTTGACGCCCAGCTCGGGCTCGACGCCCGCGTGCGCCGCGCGGCCCAGCACCTCGAGCCGGTAGATCGAGACGCCCTTGCGCCCCGTCTTCACCTCGGCGCCGTGCGCACCGGCCTCGAGCACGAGCGCGGCCTTCGCGGTCGACGCCTCGATGATGGGGCGCGAGGTCGGCGAGCCGACCTCCTCGTCGCCGGTGACGAGCAGGTCGACGCCGTCGATCGCCGCATCCCCACCGGCCTCGCGCAGCATCGCGAGCGCGTGCACGGCGACGGCGATGCCGCCCTTCATGTCGACCGTGCCGGGGCCGGAGACGAGCTCGCCGTCGGTCAGCGGGATGCGCGCGAGCGTGCCGAGCGGCCAGACCGTGTCGTGGTGGCACACGAGGAGCACCCGGGGCTCGCCCCATGTGGCGCGCACGTGCACGTACCCGTCGATCGTCTGCTCGGTGACGGTCGCGCCGAGCCTCGTCTCGAGCAGGGCGCGCACCGCGTCGGCGCTGCGGCGGGACGCCTCGTGGTCGCGCGAGGGCGACTCGACGGCGCAGAGTGCGAGCGCATCGGCGACGATGGCGTCCGCACGGTCGTTCGCGGCGGAGGCCAGGTCGTGCATGCGTGCTCCATCCATCCGGGGGCGCACCAGGGCTGGCAGCGCCGCCGTGCTACTCTGCCAGATGGCTTGCAAAGCGCGGTGGCGCGCGCATACCGCCCGCAATACGGATGCGGGCGTTCTCTGTTGGGGGTGCAGCATGGGTCGTGGTCGTCAGAAGGCGAAGCACACGAAGATCGCTCGTGAGTTGAAGGCGTACAGCCCGAACGTGAACTACTCTGCGCTCGAGCGTGAGATCGGCACGCGGCACGAGAGCGACGAGTACGTCGACAAGTGGGCGGAGTACGTGCAGGACGCCGACGGCGACCGCGACGACGAGTACCAGGGTCGCAGCGCCTGACGTGAGCTCCGTCTCCCAGCCGCTGCGCGACGGTGCGCATGCGGCTCCGCTCGGCTCGCACGCGACCGAGACCGCACCGGTCTTCGCGTCGCTGTCGGTGCTCGACCTCTTCCGGGTCGGCATCGGTCCGTCGTCGTCGCACACCGTCGGCCCCATGCGAGCCGCGTGGGACTTCGTGCGCCTGCTCGACGCGGCGGGGGCTCGGGATGCCACGGTGCGGCTGCGCATCGACCTGTTCGGGTCGCTCGGCGCGACGGGCTCCGGCCACGGCACCGACACCGCGGTGATGCTCGGGCTGTCGGGCCTCGCACCCGACACCGTGACGACCGACGAGATCGCTGCGACGCTCGCGGCGATCCGCGAGCGCGGCGAGCTGCTGCTCGGCGGCGAGCGCGCCGTGCGCTTCGACGAGTCGACCGCCGTCGTCTTCCGCCCGCTCACGCTGCGGCCCGAGCATCCGAACGCCCTGCGCATCACCGCGTACGACGACGCCGGCGAGACGTTGCAGACCCACGGGTACTACTCGATCGGCGGCGGGTTCGTCATGCGCCACGACGAGGGCGACGTGCTCGCTCCCGTGCCCGAGCCCGACGATGCCGCGGGCCCCGTGCCGCTGCCCTTCTCGACGGGCGAGCAGCTGCTCGCGCACTGCGCGGGCGGCCGCACGATCGCCGAGGTCATGCTCGAGAACGAGACGGCCTGGCGCCCCGAGTCCGAGACGATCGCGGCGCTCGAGCACATCTGGCAGGTCATGCAGGAGTGCGTCGACGCGGGCATCCGCACCGACGGCATCCTGCCGGGCGGCCTCGACGTGAAGCGCCGCGCGAAGGCGTGGCACGACAAGCTGCTCGCGCGCGACGCCGACCCAGACGAGCGTCGCGACCTGCTCGAGGGCATGGAGTGGGTCAACCTCTTCGCCCTCGCGGTCAACGAGGAGAACGCCGCGGGCAACCGCGTCGTCACCGCGCCGACGAACGGCGCGGCCGGCATCATCCCCGCCGTCATGCACTACGCAGACCGCTTCGTGGGCCTCGAGTCGCGCCGACTGCCCTGGGCGGTGGAGTTCCTGCTCGTCGCGGGCGCGATCGGCATCATCATCAAGGCCAACGCGTCGATCTCGGGCGCCGAGGTCGGCTGCCAGGGCGAGGTCGGATCGGCGTGCGCGATGGCGGCGGCGGGCTTCGCGTCGGTCATCGGCGCGACGCCCGAGCAGATCGAGAACGCCGCCGAGATCGGCATCGAGCACAACCTCGGGCTCACGTGCGACCCCATCAGGGGGCTCGTGCAGATCCCGTGCATCGAGCGCAACGCCATGGCGTCGGTGAAGGCCATCAACGCCGCCCGCATGGCGAAGCACGGCGACGGCACGCACTACGTCACGCTCGACACCGCCGTCGAGACCATGCGGCGCACGGGGGCCGACATGAGCGACAAGTACAAGGAGACCGCGATGGGCGGTCTCGCCGTCACCTACGTCGAGTGCTGAGCGCATCCCCGACACGACGAAGGCCCCGCGGATCCGCGGGGCCTTCGTCGTGCTGCGCCGGGGCTCAGTAGCTCGAGTACGTCGCTGCGCCGATGGCGAGGAAGATGGCGGTGAGCACGAGGGGCCAGAAGGCGAACGCCCAGATGAACCCGATGCCACCCGAGACGATGCCCGTGATCGACGTGGCCTTCGAGTTCTCCTTGACGAGGCCGGCGATGCCGAGGCCCACCGCCGCGAGGTTGTTCACGAACAGCGGGATGAGCAGGCCCGAGAGGCCGAGGATCGTCGCCCACAGGCCGAGGGTACGCTTGTCGCTCTTCGGCCTCGGGGCTGCGTAGCCCGAGTAGGACTGCTGGCCGACGTCGTACTGCGGCGTCGAGTAGGACTGCTGCGGCGCCGAGTACGCGGGCTGCTGCGGCTGCTGCGGCTCCTGGCCGCCGGGGGTGTAGGTCATGGGTTCGCCTTCTGTCGATGCGGGCGGAGAAGCGGCCCTTGGCGCAGAGCATCGTACGCGAGCGCGATGGACGTTCGCTGCACCGGGGGTCAGGGAGTGGTCGGGGCGCGTCAGGCGTGCGTGCCCGTGAGGCGCACGGCGCCGCCGTCGACGCCCTTCGCGCCCTGCACCCAGCCGTCGGCCTCGGGCGTCGTCGTCGCCTGCTCGACGGCACCCGCGACCCACGCGGGGATGCCTGCCGCCTCGGAGTCGGCGACGACCGCCTCGGCGTCGGCGGCATCGACGATCGCGATCATGCCGAGGCCGAGGTTCCAGGTGCCCTCGGTGGCGACGAGGTCGTGGCCGCCGATCGAGGCGAGCGCGCGGAACACCTCGGGCACGGCCCAGCCGCGCTGCAGCTCGACGGCGAGACCCGCGGGCAGCACGCGCGCGAGGTTCGCCGCGATGCCGCCGCCCGTGACGTGGCTGATGGCGTGGATGCGGCGCCCATCGGCGAGCATCGAGACCAGCGGGCTCGTGTAGAGGCGCGTGGGCTCGAGCAGCACCTCGGCGGCGACGCCGCCGAGCTCGTCGACGCGGTCGGCGAGCCCGATGCCCCTGTCGGCGAGGATGTGGCGCACGAGCGAGAAGCCGTTGGAGTGCAGGCCGCTCGACGCCATCGCCACGACGACGTCGCCCGCGTGCACGCGATCGGGGCCGAGCAGCGCGTCGGCCTCGACGATGCCGACGGCGGCACCCGCGACGTCGTAGTCGTCGGGCCCGAGGAGGCCGGGGTGCTCGGCGGTCTCGCCGCCGACGAGCGCCGTGCCCGTCGCCTCGCACGCGGCCGCGATGCCGCGCACGATGTCGGCGATGCGCGCGGGCTCGATGCGGCCGCATGCGATGTAGTCGGTCATCGCGAGCGGCTTCGCGCCCACGACGACGATGTCGTCGACGACCATGCCCACGAGGTCCTGGCCGATGGTGTCGTGCTTGTCGATCGCCTGCGCGAGCGCGACCTTCGTGCCGACGCCGTCGGTCGACGAGGCGAGCAGCGGCCTGCGGTACTCGCCCGCCGCGGAGAGGTCGAAGAGGCCTGCGAACCCGCCGACGCCGCCGACGACGCCCGGTCCGTGCGTGCGGGCCACGGCCGCCTTCATGAGCTCGACCGCGCGGTCGCCCGCTGCGGTGTCGACGCCTGCTGCCGCGTAGAGATCCGTCACGGCACCAGGGTACCGGCGGGGCGTGCGTCGCAGGCCCCGGCGTGAGAGCGTCGAGCATGGCCGACTCCCCCTCCCCCGCCGCCCGCGCCGACGAGCCGACGTGGATGGCGCGCCTGCCGGAGGCAGCGCGCGAGCGCGTGCGCAGCGGCCGCAGCCGCCTCGACCCGCGCCGCGTCGGCGCGCTCGTCGGCATCGCGGGCGGGCTCGTCTTCGTGCTCTCGAACCTCGCGTGGGCGCCGCCTGCCCTCGGCATCGCGCTGCGTCTGCTCGCCGTCGGCCTCGCGGTCGCGACGCTCGCGGCCCTGTTCGCCCGGCCGCGCGCGCTCGGCGCGCCCGCGTCCGTCGGCGTCGGGGCGTGGTGGGTCTACCTCGCGTCGGTGGCGGGGATGCTCGGGCTCATCGCCGTCGCGCGGCTCGCCCTCACGGCGACGGGGCACGAGGCGGCGATCCCCGTCGCGATCGCGGTGGCCGTCGGCCTGCACTTCCTGCCCTTCGCCCGAGCCTTCCGCGAGCGCCACTTCGTCGACCTCGGCGTCGCCCTCACCGTCGTCGGACTCGTCGGCGTCGTCGCCGCCGTCGCCGCGGGCGCGCCCGTCGGCGAGGCCGCGGCCGTCGTCGCGGGGCTCACGATGCTCGCGCTCATGCTCGCCTACGGCATCCGCGGGCGAGCGCTCTCGTCGCGCTGACGCCGCAGCGTGGCACGAGGTGGCGTCGAACGATCGCTCGACCACGATGCGCAGTCCACGTGCCGCTGCGCGCCACCTCGTGCCATCCGCCCCGCGTCGCACGCCCGCACGACATGCGAGGATCGATGCCGACCCGTCGATGGAGACCCCATGCGTGCACTCGTCACCACGGGCGAGCCCGGACTGCGTCTGACCGACGTGCCCGAGCCCGCCACCCCGCCAGGCCATGTCGCCGTGCGCGTGCTGCGCGCCGGCATCTGCGGCACCGACCTCCACATCGACGCGTGGGATGCGTGGGCGCAGAGCGCCGTGCGCCCCGGGCTCGTCGTCGGCCACGAGGTCGTGGGCGAGATCGTCGAGGTCGGCGACGGCGTCGCCGAGCTGCACGTCGGCCAGGTGGTGTCGGCCGAGGGCCACGTCGTGTGCGGGCAGTGCCGCAACTGCCGCGCCGGCCGCCGCCACCTGTGCATCCGCCAGTCGAACCTCGGCGTGCAGCGCGACGGCGTCTTCGCCGACCGCGTCGTGGTGCCCGCGACGAACGTGTGGGTGCACGAAGGCCGCACGCTCGAGGGCGTCTCGGGCGAGGAGCTCGACGTGCTCGGCATCTCGGATCCGCTCGGCAACGCCGTGCACACGGCACTGAAGTTCCCCGTGATCGGCGAGGACGTGCTCGTGACGGGCGCCGGCCCCATCGGGCTCATGGCCGCCGCCGTCGTGCGGCACGTCGGGGCGCGGCACGTGCTGCTCACCGACGTCGCCCCCGCGCGGCTCGAGCTCGCTCGGGCCATGGGCTTCGAGGCGATCGACGTACGCGCGCACCGCATCGAGGATGCGCAGCGCCGCTTCGGCATGCGCGAGGGCTTCGACGTGGCGCTCGAGATGTCGGGGGCGCCGAGCGCGCTGCCCGCGATCATCGACAACCTCAACTTCGGCGGGCGCATCGCGATGCTCGGCCTGCCGTCGCAGTCGATCGACATCGACTGGGGCAAGGTCGTGAGCCACATGCTCACGATCCAGGGCATCTACGGTCGCGAGATGTACGAGACCTGGTACGCGATGTCGGGTCTCGTCGCGACGGGCCTCGATGTGTCGCCCGTCATCACGCACCGCTTCGCGTTCGCCGACTGGCGCGAGGCGTTCGAGGTCGCGCGCTCCGGTGGCGCGGGCAAGGTCGTGCTCGACATGACGAGGGAGGGCTGATGTACGGCATCAAGGATGCGCTGGCGGCCGAGCTGGCGGAGATCGACGAGGCGGGGCTCTTCAAGCGCGAGCGCGCGATCGCCGGGCCGCAGGGCGCGATGGTGACGGTGCGCGACGCATCGGTGCTGAACCTGTGCTCGAACAACTACCTGGGGCTCGCCGACCATCCGGCGATCGTCGAGGCGGCGAAGGCCGCCCTCGACGACTGGGGCTTCGGCATGGCGTCGGTGCGCTTCATCTGCGGCACGCAGGAGCAGCACCTCGAGCTCGAGCGGCGGCTGTCGGCCTTCCTCGGGCAGGAGGACACCATCCTCTACTCGTCGTGCTTCGACGCGAACGGCGGACTCTTCGAGACGCTGCTCGGCGCCGACGACGCCGTGATCTCGGACGCGCTGAACCACGCGTCGATCATCGACGGCGTGCGGCTGTCGAAGGCGGCCCGCTACCGGTATGCGAACCGCGACATGGCCGAGCTCGAGGCGCGGCTGCAGGAGGCGCAGGGCGCGAGGCGCCGGCTCGTCGTCACCGACGGCGTGTTCTCGATGGACGGCTACCTCGCGCCGCTCGAGGCGATCTGCGACCTCGCCGAGCGCTACGACGCCATGGTCATGGTCGACGACAGCCACGCCGTCGGCTTCACGGGCGCGACGGGCGCGGGCACGCCCGAGCACGCCGGCGTCTCGGGCCGCGTCGACATCGTCTCCGGCACCCTCGGCAAGGCGCTCGGCGGCGCATCCGGCGGCTACGTCTCGGCGCGCACCGAGATCGTGGCGCTGCTGCGCCAGCGGTCGCGGCCGTACCTCTTCTCGAACGCCCTCGCCCCATCGGTCGTCGCAGGCTCGATCGCCGCGCTCGACCTCGTCGAGGGCGCCGGCGAGCTGCGCGAGCGGCTGCAACGCTCGACGGCGCGCTTCAAGGCCGGGATGGAGGAGGCGGGCTTCGAGCTGCTGCCCGGCACGCATCCCATCACGGCCGTCATGTTCCACGACGCGCGCCTCGCGGCCGACATGGCCGACGCGATGCTCGAGGAGGGCGTGTACGTCACCGCCTTCTCGTTCCCCGTCGTGCCGCGCGGCGAGGCCCGCATCCGCGTGCAGATCTCGGCCGCGCACTCCGACGACGACGTCGACCGCGCGATCGCGGCGTTCGTCGCGGCCCGAGCGCGCGTGCAGGGGTGACCACCTCCGCCTACCCCCTGCCGCGCGGGCGTCGCCGCGGGCGCTCGCGGCTCGTCCGCCTCGCACGGCTGTGGCGCACGCGGAGGCCGCGCCGCTTCACCGAGAAGGTGCGCTACAAGATGCAGCGCGACCGCCGCGACCTCGTCGTGACGTTCGCCGACAAGGCGGCGGTGCGCGATCACGTCGCCGCTGCCGGGTTCGCGCATCTGCTGCCCGAGGCGTACGCCGTGCTCGACCACGCCGACGAGCTGCTCGCGCTCGACCTCCCCGACTCCTTCGTCATGAAGCCGACGCACGGCAGCGGTGCGGCGATCGTCGTGTCGCACCGCGCACCCGCCGACGCCGTGCTGCCGCGCCCCGAGTGGGGCTGGGCGTACGCGCACGTGCGCCCCGAGGCGACCGACCGCGAGACGCTGCGCGCCATCGCCGACGGATGGTGCGGCCGGCTCTACGGCAGGGGGCCGAACGAGGAGTGGGCCTACAGCCGCATCCGCCCCCGCATCATCGTCGAGGAGCTGCTCGCGGGCGCCGACGGCGGCATCCCCGACGATGCCAAGCTCTTCGTCTTCCACGGCCGCGTGCAGTACGTGCAGGTCGACTCGGGTCGCTTCGGCACGCGCACGCAGGACTTCTTCGACCGCGAGTGGCGGCATCTGCCGCTGAGCGGCGGCCCGCCCTGGTCGGAGACGCCGCCGCCGCGCCCCGAGCGCCTCGACGAGATCCTCGCGATCGCCGAGCGCCTCGCCGCCGGCACCGACTTCGTGCGCGTCGACCTCTACCTGCTGCCGGAGCGCATCGTCTTCGGCGAGCTGACGAGCTACCCGGCGGGCGGGCACAGCCCCTTCTTCCCCTCGTCGTACGACGAGGAGTTCGGCAGCCACTGGACGGTGCCCGCGCGGTACCGCTGAGCGCGGGGAGCGGCGGATGCGTCGCGCCCGCGCCGAGGGGCGACGCGGGCGACGCGGGTCGCGTCGGTCGCCATGTGACGTCGCGCCTCGCGCTCCCTCGCCGCCGCTGCGAGCGTGGTGGCATGGCACGCATCCGCGACCGCGAGCACGACGCATGGTGAGCGACCGTCGGCAGCCCACCGCGCCGCATCCCTACGACCTGCGCGACCGTGCCCGGCTCTCCCGTGCGTCGAGCCGCAAGTGGAGCCTGCACCCGGGCACGATCGGGGCGTGGGTGGCCGAGATGGACTTCGGCACGGCGCCTGCGGTGCAGGAGGCGCTGCAGCGCGCGATCGCCGACGAGGTGCTCGGGTACCTCTCGCCGGCGCTGGCGGGCGACCTCGCCGACGCGACCGCCGACTGGATGCGCGACGCCTACGGCTGGCAGGTCGACCCCGATCGGGTGCACGCGGTCTCCGACGTGATGGCGGCGCTGCGCGTCGCCGTCGAGGAGTACAGCCCCGAGGGATCGGCGGTCATCGTGCCGACGCCCGCCTACATGCCCTTCCTCACCTACCTGCCCACGCTCGGCCGCGAGGTGGTCGAGGTGCCCGGCACCGTGGTCGACGGGCGCTGGCAGCACGACCTGGACGGCATCGACCGCGCCTTCGCGGCCGGCGCCCGCACGCTCGTGCTCTGCAACCCCCACAACCCGACGGGCACCGTCCTCGGCCGCGACGAGCTGCTGGCGATCTGCGAGGTCGTCGAGCGGCACGGCGGCCGCGTCTTCGCCGACGAGATCCACGCCCCCATCCGCTTCGACGCGCACGAGCACGTGCCCTACGCATCCATCTCGGATGCGGCGGCGGCGCACGCGACCACCGGCACGAGCGCCTCGAAGGCGTGGAACGTGCCCGGGTTGAAGGCGGCGCAGCTCATCACGTCGAGCGACGCCGACGAGGAGCGCTACGGGCGCTTCGGGTTCTCGGTCGTGCATGGCGCGTCGACGCTCGGCGTCGTCGCGGGCATCGCGGCGTATCGCGATGGTCGCGCCTGGCTCGACGATGCCCTTGGCTACCTCGACGCGAACCGCCGCGCGCTCGCGGCGCTCGTCGCCGAGCACCTGCCGGACGTCGAGATGCGCGCGCCGGAGGCGACGTACCTGGCCTGGATCGACGCATCCGCCCTGGGCCTCGCCGATCCCGCGACGTTCTTCCGCGAGCACGCCGGCGTCGCGCTCACCGACGGCGCGCTGTGCGGCAGGGGGTCCGAGGGGTTCGTGCGCCTCGTGTTCGCGACGCCGCGACCGCTCCTCGAGGAGGCGGTCGCGGCGATGGGACGTGCCGTGCGCGCCCGCTGAGCGGCCGGCCGCCGTCAGGACGCGCCCGCGACGGCGACGCCCGCTCCCTTCGGCGGCCTCGCGCTCGCCTGCGCGGCGCGCGGGGCCGCCGGGAGCGGGCGTCGTGTCACACGACGACGCGCTCGCGGTCGGCTCCGCGCACGCGCCGTGCGCCGTCGCCGAGGGATGCGAGCTTCGCCCACGCGATCTGCGGGTGCACGCGACCACCGAGTCCGCAATCCGTCGACGCGATCACGCGGTCCGGGCCCACCACGTCGACGAACCGCTCGATGCGCTGCGCGACGAGGTCGGGGTGCTCGACGACGTTGGTCGCGTGGCTGACGATGCCGGGCACGAGCACGAGGTCGTCGGGGACGGACGCCGCCTGCTCCTGCCACACGGTGTGCTCGTGCTCGTGCCGCACGTTCGCCGCCTCGAACGACAGCGACCCCACGCGCGCCTCGAGCACCACGGGCAGGATGTGCCGCAGCTCGACGTCGGTCGTGTGGGGTCCATGCCACGATCCCCAACAGAGGTGCAGGCGCACGAGCTCCCGCGGCAGGCCCTCGATGGCGTGGTTGAGCGCCTCGATGCGGATGCGCGTGAACCGCTGGTAGTCCTCGATGCTCGGCTCCGGGCGGATCTGATCGAAGTTCTCGGCGAGCGACGGGTCGTCGATCTGCACGACGAGCCCCGCGTCGGTGATGGCCCTGTACTCCTCGCGGAGCGCATCCGCCCACGCGAAGATGTGCTCCTCGTCGCTCGCGTAGTGCTGGTTGCCGACGCGGGCGGCGCTGCCGGGAGAGATGGCGGTGAGGAAGCCTCGCTCGCCCGGCTGCAGGGCGGCCGTGAGGTTCTGCACGTCGGACTGCACCTGGGCGAGACCCGTGTAGCGGATCGGGCCGGTCGTCGTCGGGAAGGCCGTCGCCTGCTCGCCGGTGCCGATGCCGCTCGTCGGGTCGGCGTAGGCGTCGGCGAAGGCCGTGAAGTCGCGGCGATCGAGGAACGCCGTGAGGCGCACGTCGCCGGGCTCGGACAGCACCGGGGTGGGCGTGAAGAAGTCGGTCTCGGTGAGCGACAGCCCCGAGAAGCGCTGGAACGAGTACGTCCACCATGCGCCGTAGTCGATCGGGGCGCGCATCGTATGGCCGTACTCGCCGTCGCCGAGCAGCGTGATGCCGGCCTGGCGCTGGCGGTCGACGACGTCGGCGACCGCGGCCGCCACGGCCCGCTCGTGCTCGTCGGAGGGGATGAAGGTGAAGCCGTCGTCCGACAACGGCCGGGCGGCGTTCGCCTCGAGCAGCGCGGGCGTGCGGGGCAGGCTGCCTGCCGTGGTGGTCTGGATGCTCATGGTCCCGACGGTAGGCGCGCGGCGGGGTGGGCTTCCAGGGCGGCCGACACGGTGCGTCATGCGCGCGGTGCGACGGCCTGGAAGGCGGCCGACACGGTGCGTGGCGCGGTCGGCGCGCACCGCCTCGTCCCGCATCCGTGCACGGGGCGACGCGCGGATGCGGGGCGGGCGCGGCGGCCTGCGACCCGGCTACGACGCGCGCAGGTTCGCGCGCAGGCCGCCTCGGACGAGCTCGCGGCGCAGGATGCCGCGGCGTCGGAGGATCGGCACGAGGTCGTCGAGCACGCGATGCACCGTGACGGGGTGGAGGTCGCCCCACAGCAGGAACCCGTCGTTGTCGACCGCCTCGCCGAGGTGCTCGATGCGGTCGGCGAGCTCGTCGGCCGTGCCGACGAGACCGCCACCGACCGCGACGTCGCTCGAGGTCGTGCGCCCCAGCCGGGCGTGCGCTGCGAGCAGCTGCCGCAGCGGCGTCGTCGTCGCGTCGTGCGCGCCGACGAGGCGGGCGATGCTCCCGTGCGACACATGGTCGCCGAAGGTGCCCGGCGGGATGGGCGCATCCACGTCGAGGGCCGTGAGGTCGGTCTCGAGGTCGCTCGACTGGCGCCGTGCGATCGCGAGGATCGTGGCGTCGTCGGGATTCGCCGACGCTCTCACGAGTCGATCCGCCTCCTCGGCGCTCGCCGTGATCGTCGGCTGGATCGCGAAGAGGATCGTGACGTCGTCGGGCTGCCTGCCCGCGGCGATCGCCGCGTCGTGGATGCGTGCGCGATGGGCGCGCAGCCGCTCCGGCTCGAGCGACGAGAGCGCGAGCTGCACGTCGGACATCGCTCCCGCGAACGCGAGGCCACGGCCGGAGCCACCCGGCGAGACGATCACCGGCTCGCCACCCGTGAACGGCACGGCGTTCAGCGGCCCGTCGAACGCGAAGTGCTCGCCCCGGTGCCGCGTCGCCGCGAGGCGGCCGCCATCGGCGAAGACGCCGGACGCGCGGTCCTCGACGAGCGCGCCCTCCGGCCACGAGCGCCACAGCGCCCGCACGCCCGAGAGCCACTCCTCCGCGCGGTCGTACGCTGCGTCGTGATCGAGCGGCGGCGCGTCGCCGAAGTGCCGCGCGCTGCCGGTGTCGGTCACGACGTTGACGCCGAGCCGGTGCCCGCTGAGGTGCTGCAGCGTCGCGAGCTGCCTCGCCGCGGTGTACGGCGGCAGGGCGGCGGGGTTCACGGTCGGGACGATGCCGATCGCCTCGGTCGCGGCGAAGAGGTACGGCGCGAGCAGCAGCGGGTCGTGCTTGGGGCCGCCGAACGCGTGCCGCACGCGCAGGTCGATCGTGGCGGGGCTGCCGAGCGAGGGCGCATCCTCGATGACGAGCAGCTCGATGCCCGCCCGCTCGAGCTCGCGCACCGACTGCTGGTAGAGCGCCGGCTCGGTCCAGCGATGGTCCCAGTCGAGGTACGGGTGCCCCCATCCCTGGGGTCCGAACCCGCGGGCGAGGAACCAGCCGAAGTGCTGCAGCCTGCTCACGAGCGCCTCCTGCTCATGCGCCGGCCGCGGCGAGGCCGCGCTCGAGGTCGCGCAGCAGGTCGTCGACGTCCTCGATGCCGACCGAGATCCGCAGCGTGCCCGGACCGATCCCCGCCGCCTCGAGCTCGGCGTCCGTGCGCTGCGCATGGCTCGTCGTGCGCGGATGCAGGATGAGCGAGCGCACGTCGCCGAGGTGCGTCATCTGCGTGAACAGCTCGAGGGCGTCGACGAGCCGTCGCGCCGCCTCCTGCCCGCCGTGCAGGTGGAAGGCGAACACCGAGCCCTGCCCGCGCGGCAGGTAGCGGTCGGCGAGCGCGCGGTACGGACTGCCTGCGAGGCCCGAGTAGTCGACGGACGCCACCTGCGGCTGCCGTGCGAGCCACTCGGCGATCGCGAGCGCGTTCTGCGAGTGGCGCTCGACGCGCAGCGAGAGGGTCTCGATGCCCTGCCCGATGAGGAAGGCGGTGAGCGGCGACACGGTGGGGCCGAAGCGCACGGCGAGGTCGCGGAGCGCTGCCATCCTGGCGAGGCCGCCGTGGCGCTCGGCCCGGCTCGGCCCGCCGAGGCGACTCCGTGCCACGAGGTGGGGGTAGCGCTCGCCGTCGCGCGCGGCGTCGAAGCCGCCCGCATCCACGATGACGCCGCCGAGCACCGAGCCCTGCCCGGCGAGGAACTTGCTCGCCGAGTGCACGACGAGGTCGGCGCCGTGCTCGATCGGCCGCAGCAGGTACGGGGTCGCGAGGGTGCTGTCGACGACGAGCGGCACCCCGTGCGCGTGCGCGACGTCGGCGACGGCGCGGATGTCGACGAGGTCGTTGCGAGGGTTCGGGATCGCCTCGGCGAGCACGGCGCGCGTCTCGTCGCGGACGGCGGCCGACCAGTCGGCGGGCTCGTCGCCCACCACGAAGGTCGTCGCGATGCCGAGCCGCGCGAGCTCCTCGAGCAGGAGGCTGCGCGTGCCCTCGTAGAGGCTCGCGCCGGCGACGACATGGCCTCCGCTGCCCACGAGCCCGAGCAGCGCGACGACGATCGCCGCCTGCCCGCTGCCGACGAGGAGCGCCTCGGCGCCGCCCTCCAGCTGCGCGATGCGGCGCTCGACCGCCGTGATCGTGGGGTTCGCGACACGCGTGTACGAGTAGCCCTCGCCGGTGCGGAAGTGCTCCACGGCCTCGTCGAACGCGTCGAACGGGAAGCCGGCCGCCATGTGGAGCGGCGTCGTGCGGGTGCGCACGGGCTCCTCGACCTCGACCGGCTGCAGCTGGCGCGTGGCGAAGGCGAGCTCCGAGGTGGCGGGGTGGCGGCGCAGCATGGTGCGACTACGCTGCCACGCGCGGGGCGCCTGCGCGTGAACGCTACGTCTCGTGACGCCGCGCCATCTCGTGCGACCCGTCATGCCGACGTGGTGGCCGACGCCGACGGCTCGGAGGCGTCGGGCGTGCGCCGAGCCTCGAGCGGCAGGCGGGGTGCAGACGGCAGGCGGGCGAGATCAGGGCGCGGTGGCGCAGCGCGTCCTCGAGGCGCTCGCTGGGCCGGGACTGCGCCTGCGCGACGACCAGCAGACGGCGAAGGCAGCCACCGGACGGTGCCGCGCCGCTGCCGCTGAGGCTCGGCTCGGCGTCCTCAGCGTCCGCCAGGCAGCTCCGCCGGCTCGGCGACGAGCGCACGCAGCGCGTCGGCGCCGACGTTCGCGCCGAACGCGGGCGTGCCAGGCTCGAGCCGTGCACCCGCGGCGAGGCCGCCGATCACGACGGGGTCGAAGCCCATCGCGTCGACGAGCTCGGCCGCGATCGCGAGGTCCGTCGCGTCGTCGCCCGCCATCGCGATCGCCCGGCGCTCGGGGTGGCCGGCGACCCGGGCTGCCTCGTCGAGGTCGTGGTAGCCCATGTGGTTGAAGGCCTTCACGACGCGCGCATCCGCATCCGCCAGCACCCGCTGCACGAGCTCGGACGACGAGATGCCCGGGGGCACGACGCGCTCGCGCGGGCCGTCGACCTCCCACCAGTGGTTCGTCGCGTCGAGCACGAGGCGCCCGCGCAGCGCATCCACGGGCAGCGTGCGCACCTTGCCGAGCGGCAGCGCGAGGATGACGACGTCGGCACCCGCGGCCTCGGCGGCCGTCACGGCGTGCGCGCCGGGCGTGAGCACGTCGGTCGACAGGGCGATGCGCTCCGCCGCGCCCGAGCCTGCCACGAGCACGCGGCGTCCGGTCGCGAGCGCGAGGCGCGCGAGCACCGTGCCGAGCCGGCCGGCGCCCAGGATGCCGACCGTCTGCGCCGTCCCGGCCGTCTCGTCCGGCTCGATCGCGGCGCTCATCGCACCGCCGCCGGAGCGGGTGCCTCGGCCAGCAGCTCGCGCACGCGCGGGATGACCTGCGTGCCGTACAGCTCGACCGAGCGCAGGCGCGCGGAGGCCGAGACGGCGCCCGCGGCGGAGTAGATCATGTCGAAGCGGCCGGCATCGAGCGCGCGGATCGCGGCCGCGACGCGGCGAGCGACCGTGTCCACCGAGCCGACGAGCAGCGAGCCGTGCGCGACCTCGGCGGCGAACTCGTGCTCGCGCATCGGCGGCCAGCCGCGCAGCGCTCCGATGCGGTCGCGGATCTCCCGGTAGCCGGGGTAGAACAGCGCCGTCGCCTCCTCGTCGGTGTCGGCGACGAAGCCCGGCGAGTGCATGCCGATGGGCAGGGTCGGCTGGCCGAGCTGCTCGGTGGCACGCCGGTAGAGCTCGGCGTACGGCGCGAAGCGGTCGGGGCTGCCGCCGATGATCGCGAGCATGAGGCCGAAGCCGTAGTGCGCGGTGCGCAGCACCGACTGCGGCGACCCGCCGACGCCGACCCACGTCGTGAGCCTGCCCGACTCGGTCTTCGGGTGCACGTCGGCCTCGTGCAGCGCGGCACGGGTCGTGCCCTCCCACGTGACGGGCCGCTCGTCGAGCAGGCGCGAGAAGAGCTCGATCTTCTCCTCGAAGAGCACCTCGTAGTCGGCGAGGTCGAAGCCGAACAGCGGGAACGACTCGGTGAACGACCCGCGGCCGAGGATCACCTCGGCGCGCCCGTTCGACAGCGCATCCACGGTCGCGAAGCGCTGGAAGACGCGCACGGGGTCGTCGGACGACAGCACCGTGACGCCGGATGCGAGCCGGATGCGCTGCGTCGCGGTCGCGATGCCCGCGAGCACCGTCTCGGGGCTCGAGATCGCGTACTCGGGGCGGTGGTGCTCGCCGAGCGACACGACGTCGATGCCGACCTGATCGGCGAGGATCGCCTCCTCGACCGTCGCGCGGATGGCGGCGGCGGGATGCATGAGGGCGCCCGAGTCGTCGCGCGGCAGGTCGCCGAAGCTGTCGATGCCGAACTCGATCTGCGAGACGTTCATGGTCGGTGCTCCTCGTGGGTGCTGGCTCGCGCCGCCGCTCGGTGGACGGGCCGTCGCGAATGATTGACATGTGCATCATCTCGACGGATGGTGGACATGTCAACTACCCTGTCCGCATGGCCAGGACGTCGAGGGATCTGCCGACGAGCGACGAGCTCGCCGCCTGGCGCGAGCACGTCGAGACGTTCGAGATCGTGCGCGCGCGCATCGCCGCGCAGCTGCAGCGCGACTCTGGGCTCTCGGCCGGCGACTACAAGGTGCTGCTCGCGCTGAGCGAGAGCGAGGGCCGCACGCTGCGGTCGTCGAGGCTCGCGTCGCTCATCGAGTGGGAGCGCAGCCGCCTGTCGGCGCAGCTCGGCCGCATGGAGCGGCGCGGGCTCGTGCGCCGCGAGCCGTGCGCCGAGGACGCACGGGGGTCGAACGTCGTGCTCACCGACGCGGGCGCCGACGCGTTCCGCGCCAGCACCATCCCGCACCTGCGCGCCATCAAGGAGCTCTTCGTCGACGCCTTCACGCCCACGCAGCTCGCCGTGCTGCGCGACGCATCCGCCGCGATGCGCACCCACCTGGAGGCGACGTCGCGATGACCGACGCCGACGCCCGCCGGGCGACCGTGGTGGTGCTCGGCGGCGGGCAGGCGGGCCTGTCGGCGGCGCACCACCTCGCGCGTCGCGGCTTCGCGAGCGCGCTCGACGCACCGCACGCGCCCCGCACGTTCGTGGTGCTCGACGCCGAGGACGGCCCCGGTGGCGCGTGGCGGCACCGGTGGGCGTCGCTCACGATGGCGACCGTCAACGGCATCTTCGACCTCCCCGGCTTCCACCGGCAGCCGGGTGACGCTGCCGAGCCGGCGCGCGATGCGGTGCCCGCCTACTTCGCTGCGTTCGAGCGCGCGGAGTCGCTGCCCATCCTGCGGCCCGTCCGCGCCCTGTCCGTCACGCGTGCGGACGGCGATCCGCGCGGCGCGCTGCGCGTCGCGACGACGCACGGCACGTGGGAGGCGCGCATCGTCGTGAACGCGACCGGCACGTGGACGAATCCCAGGATCCCCGCCGTCCCCGGCGCCGAGACCTTCCACGGGACGCAGCTGCACACGCGGGACTACGTCTCGCTCGACGCGTTCGCCGGGCAGCGGGTCGCCGTGGTGGGTGGCGGCATCTCGGCGGTGCAGCAGCTCGAGGAGATCTCGCGCGTCGCCGACGCGCGCTGGTACACGCGCCGCGAGCCGGTCTTCCGCGACGGCGGCTTCATGCCCGAGGTCGACGGCCGCGACGTCATCGCCCGCGTGATCGCCGACGTCGAGGCGGGGCGGCCGACCGGCAGCGTCGTGTCGTACACGGGACTCGCGTGGACCCCGTACGCCATCGCCGCGCGCGACCGCGGCGCGCTCGTGCGCCGGCCGATGTTCACCCGCATCGAGCCCGGCGGCGTGCGCGAGGCCGACGGCACGCTCACGCCGATCGACGCGATCCTGTGGGCGACGGGCTTCCGCGCAGCGCTCGCCCACCTCGGACCGCTCGGCCTGCGGAACGACCTCGGGGGCATCGCGATGCGCGGCACGCAGGTCGCCGACGAGCCCCGCGTGCACCTCGTCGGCATCGGGCCGTCGCAGTCGACCGTCGGCGCGAACCGCGCGGGCAGGGATGCGGTGCGCACGATCGAGCGGTGGCTGGATGCGGAGGCGGCTGCAGCTTGAGGCGGGGGGCCGTGCGAGCGGGGTCGCGACGGACGCTGGTTCGCGGGGCCTGGCAGCACGCGGCACATGCCGCGAGCCGGCCCCGGCGACCCCGGCCGAGCGTCCAGAGGGACGGGCAGCGCTGCGAGGCTCACGGCTCGGACCACGTCGCGGCGTGCCACGATGACCCGGTGCCCGAGACTCCGCATCCGCTCCTCTCGCGCCTCGTCGGCATGCGGCTCGCCTCCGTGCAGTTCGTCCTGAACGACTACGTGCGACTTCACTTCGAGTCGAATGCGCTCGACGGGGAGATGCCCATCCTCGATTGCTTCGCATGGCCGCGCATCGAGGTCCGAGGCCGCGTCTGGGCCGAGGCGGACGCTGGCTACGGCGACGTCATGCGACGGCTCGCTCCAGGAGACGTGCTCGAGGTCGTGGAGGTGCCCGGGCACGGCATGCGCATCGTCCTCGACACCGGCGCCCTGATCATCGACCCGCGGCTCGACGAGGTCGTCGTCGAGATCGCTCTGCTGAACATGGGAGACGGCGGCTGGGGCGTCTGGCGACCTGGTGACCATCCCTTCGCCCACCTCCGCTAGGCGGCTTCGTCTCGGTGACCTCGAGGTGCGGTCGACGTCGGACGGTGCGCCTAGCCTCGAGGGGTGAGCGGGGTGCGGGCGATGGGTGAGCAGGACGAGGGCGCGGTGGCGCAGCGGGTCATCGAGGCGCTCGCCGGGCCGGGGGCGCGGCTGCGCGACGACCAGCAGACGGCGGTCGACGCCCTCGCGGCGGGCGACGGTGCGCGCGTGCTCGTCGTGCAGCGCACCGGATGGGGCAAGTCGGCCGTGTACTGGGTGGCGACGGCGCTGCGGCGCGCGCAGGGCCACGGGCCCACGCTCGTCGTGAGCCCGCTGCTGTCGCTCATGCGCGATCAGGTGGCCGCCGCGCAGCGTGGTGGCCTCGTCGCCGCGGCGATCAACTCGTCGAACGTGGGCGAGTGGCGCGAGATCGAGCGCGCGCTCGCCGACGACGAGATCGACGTCGTGCTCGTCTCGCCCGAGCGCCTCGCGAATCCCGGCTTCGGCGCCCGGGTGCTCGACGCCATCGGCCACCGGCTCGGCCTGCTCGTGATCGACGAGGCGCACGCGGTCTCCGACTGGGGCCACGACTTCCGGCCCGACTACCGCCGCGTGTCCGACGTGCTGCAGCGTCTCTCGCCCGCGACGCCCGTGCTCGCCACGACCGCGACGGCCAACGAGCGCGTCACGGCCGACGTCGCGGCGCAGCTCGGCACCACCGCGGGCACCGAGACGCTCGTGCTGCGCGGTCCGCTGTCGCGCGCATCCCTCGCGCTCAACGTGCTGCCGGCGCTCTCGCCGATCGAGCGCTACGCGTGGGTCGTCGACCACCTGCCGACGCTGCCGGGCTCGGGCATCGTCTACGCCCTGACTGTCGCCGACGCCGAGCGCCTCGCGACGGCGGTGCGGGCCGTGCACGGCGACGCGCTGCGGGTCGAGGCGTACACGGGGCAGCTCGAGCCCGCGGTGCGCGAGCGGCTCGAGGACGACCTGCTGCAGAACCGCGTCAAGGCGCTCGTCGCGACGAGCGCCCTCGGCATGGGCTACGACAAGCCCGACCTCGGATTCGTCGTGCACGTCGGCGCGCCGCCCTCCCCCGTGTCGTACTACCAGCAGGTGGGCCGTGCAGGGCGAGGCATCGAGCACGCCGAGGTCGTGCTGCTGCACTCCGAGTCGGACGCGGGCGTGTGGGACTACTTCGCGACCGCCACGATCCCCGACGAGCAGCAGATGCAGACACTCCTCGCCGAGCTCGCCGCCGAGCCCGCATCCGTCGTCGACCTCGAGGCGCGCACGGGCCTGCGGCGCACGCGCGTCGAGCTCATGCTGAAGCAGCTCGCGGTCGACGGCGTCGTCGAGCGGTCGGCCGACGGCTGGTCGTCGACCGGCACCCCCTGGCACTACGACCGCGCGCACTACGACGGCGTCGTCGCCGTGCGGCGCCGCGAGGCCGACATCATGCGCGACTACGCCCGCGGCAGGCGGTGCCTCATGCAGCTGCTGCAGGAGTCGCTCGACGACCCGACGGCTGCGCCGTGCGGGCGCTGCTCCGTGTGCACGGGCACGCTGTCGGAGGGCCTCGCCGGCGCGCCGCGGCCCGAGACGGTGCGCGCCATCAGCACGGCGCTGCGCGGCAGCGCCCACGAGCTCGAGCCGCGCAAGATGTGGCCCGGCGGCGCGCTCGGCCGCGGCCGCATCCCCGAGTCGCGGCGCGCCGAGACCGGCCGCGTCATCGTGCACGCCGACGCCCCCGAGTGGTCGGATGCGCTGCGCGCCGCGATCGCAGGCGACGCCGGCGCGCTCGACGAGCTCGGGCAGGCCGCGGTCGCGACGCTCGGCGCCTGGCGCACGACGTGGCCCTCGCGTCCCGAGGTCGCCGTCTCGCTGCGCGCCGCATCCGACGCGGGCACCCTCGCCGCCGCGATCGCCGAGCGGGTCGCGAGCGCCGGACGCCTCGACCTCGCCCACGCGACGGTCGGCGACATCCCGAGCCGCGACCTCACCTCGGCCGACGAGGCCGCAGCCTGGCAGCGGTCGATCCAGACGCCTGGCGACGTCGCGGGCCGCGCCGTGCTGCTCGTCGTCGACGCATCCGCATCGCAGTGGCCCGTGACCATCGCCGCGGCGCAGCTGCGCGATGCGGGTGCGACGCACGTGCTGCCACTGCTCGTGCACCGACGCGTCTGACGCCTCAGGCGTCCCCCGCGCTCGCCGCGTCGTTCGCAGCATCTCCAGGGCCGATCGTCAAGCCTCAGCATGGGCACTGAGCATCCGTCACGATGGTCCGACATGACTCTCGAGGCCCAGCGCACCAGCACCCCGATCGACGCGACGACGCTCGCGGCGATCGAGGATCGCGTCGCCATGGGCGACCGAGGAGCGTTCGCAGAGCTCGTCGACCTGCTGCTGCCGCGCGTGCATCGCCAGCTCGAGGCCGCGCTCGGCGCGAGCGAGGCCGACGCCCTCGCATCCTCCGTGCTCGTCGAGGCGTGGCGCACGGCCCCCCGGATCCGTCGCAGCGGGGCGTCGATCGCCGCGTGGGCGCTCGCCCGCACGGCGACGCTCGCCTCGGCCGCCGGCTCCGCCGCCGCCTGAGCGCCTCGTCCCGCAGGCCGCGTCCGCGACGGGGATGCCGCGGGGAGTAGGCTCGGTGCGCCCCTCCCCTCCGAACGTCTGGAGCCACGTACCCGTGTGCGGCATCGTCGGTCTGGTCTCCACCAGCCCCGTCAACCAGCAGGTCTACGACGCGCTGGCGCTCCTCCAGCACCGAGGCCAGGACTCGTGCGGCATCGCCACCATCGATGGTCGGCACGCGCACGTCCGCAAGGCGCAGGGGCAGGTGCGCGAGGCGTTCCGCACGCGCGACATGCGCACGCTGCTCGGCAACGTGGGCCTCGGCCACGTGCGCTACGCCACGAAGGGCGAGGCGTCGAACGAGCTCGAGGCGCAGCCGTTCTACGTCAACGCGCCCTACGGCATCGTGCTCGTGCACAACGGCAATCTCACGAACACGCGCGAGCTCGCCGCGCAGCTCGAGACGCTCGACATGCGGCACGTGAACTCGGGCTCCGACACCGAGATGCTCGTCAACGTGCTCGGCTCCGAGCTGCAGCAGCTCGTGAACGGCTCCGGCCTCGACACCGATCAGCTCTTCACGGCCGTGCGCCGCGTGCACGAGCGCGTCGAGGGCTCGTACGCCGCCATCGCGCTCATCGCCGGCCACGGCATGCTCGGCTTCCGCGACCCGTACGGCATCCGCCCGCTCATCCTCGGCCGCCGACCCGCCGGCAACCGGATGGAGTGGGTGCTCGCGTCGGAGTCGCTCGTGCTCGAGGCGTCGGGCTACGAGGTCGTGCGCGACGTCGCGCCCGGCGAGGCGGTGTTCATCACGCTCGACGGCGAGATGGTGTCGCAGCAGTGCCACCCGAACCCCGTGCTCATGCCGTGCTCGTTCGAGTACGTCTACCTCGCACGGCCCGACTCGACGATGAACGGCATCGGCGTCTACGACGCGCGCCTGCGCCTCGGCGACCGTCTCGCCGACACGATCGCGCAGCACGCACCCGCCGGCGACATCGACGTCGTCATGCCCATCCCCGACTCCGCTCGCCCCGCCGCCATGCAGGTCGCGCGGCGGCTCGGCATCGAGTACCGCGAGGGCTACTACAAGAACCGCTACGTCGGCCGCACGTTCATCATGCCCGGGCAGGAGCAGCGCAAGAAGTCGGTGCGGCAGAAGCTCAACGCGATGCCGAGCGAGTTCCGCGGCAAGAACGTGCTCATCGTCGACGACTCGATCGTGCGCGGCACGACGAGCCGCGAGATCGTCGAGATGACGCGGCAGGCGGGCGCGAACGAGGTGACGTTCACGTCGGCGGCGCCGCCCGTGCGCTACCCGCACGTCTACGGCATCAACATGCCCTCGCGCACCGAGCTCATCGCCGCCGGCCGCTCGATCCCCGAGATCAACGCGGCGCTCGGCGCCGACCACACGGTGTTCCAGGAGGTGGCCGACATGCAGTCGGCGATCCTCGAGGGCACCGACATCCCCGGCCTCGACATGTCGTGCTTCACCGGCGAGTACGTCACGGGCACCGTCACCGACGAGTACCTCTCGTGGGTCGAGCGGACGCAGCTGAGCTGACGCCCGTGGCCTCCGCTCGCGCGATCGGCGTCGCCGCCGCGATCGACGTCGCGGCCGTCGTGCTCTTCGCAGCCGTCGGGCGGGCGAGCCACGCGTCGTTCACGCTCGCGGGCGTCGCCACGACGGCGCTGCCCTTCCTCGTCGCGCTCGCCGTGGGGTGGATCGCGTCGCTCGCGTGGCGCGCGCCGCACGCGCCCGTGCGTGCCGGGCTGCCGATCTGGGCCGTGACGGTCGTGGGCGGGATGCTCGGCCGCGTCGCGCTCGGCGAGGTCACGGCCGTCGCGTTCGTCGTCGTCGCGACGCTCACGCTCCTGCTGCTCCTCGTCGGCTGGCGCGTCGTCGCGCACCTCCTCGGCGTGCTGCGCCGCACCGCCGAGGACGCCGCCGCACGGCGATAGCCTCGAAGGACCCGCCACCGATGGAGGTCCCCCCGTGCCCGCAGCCGCCGATCCGCTCGCCCACGCGCAGGATCTCGCCGACCTCGTCGCCGCGTCCCCCTCGGCGCTGCACGCCGCCGCCGAGGTCGCGCGCCGGCTCGAGGAGGCGGGCTTCGCACGGCTCGACGAGGGCGACGCGTGGCCGGCGAGCCCCGGCGCGTACGTCGTCGTGCGCGACGGCGCGGCCATCGCGTGGGTCGTGCCCGCATCCGCGTCGGCGACGACGCCCGTGCGCATCCTCGGTGCGCACACCGACTCCCCCGGCCTCGTGCTGAAGCCGCAGCCGACGACGGGGCGGCTCGGATGGCTGCAGGCGGGCGTCGAGGTCTACGGCGGGCCGCTGCTGAACTCGTGGCTCGACCGCGAGCTGCGCGTCGCGGGGCGGCTCGTGCTCGACGACGGCGCCTCGGTGCTCGTCGCCTCGGGCCCGCTGCTGCGGCTGCCGCAGCTCGCGATCCACCTCGACCGCTCGGTGAACGACGGCCTCGCCCTCGACCGGCAGGCGCACACCCAGCCGGTGTGGGGGCTCGGCGCCCCCGAGTCCGCCGACCTCGTCGGCGAGCTGGCCGACGGCGCCGGGGTCGACGTCGCGCGCGTGCGCGGCTTCGACCTGTGCGTGGCGGATGCGGCACGCGGCGCCGTCTTCGGCAAGGACGACGCGTTCTTCGCGTCCGGCCGGCTCGACGACCTCGCGAGCGTGCACGCGGGCGTCGTGGCGCTCGCCGCCGCGGCCGCCGACGGCGTCGACGCCGACCACATCCCCGTGCTCGCGATCTTCGACCACGAGGAGATCGGCTCCGACACGCGCACGGGCGCCGGCGGACCGTTCCTCGCCGACGTGCTCGAGCGCATCGGCATCGCGCTCGATGCGACGCGCGAGGAGCGGATGCGGGCGCTCGCCGCGTCGTGGTGCGTGTCGAGCGACGTGGGGCACTCGGTGCACCCCAACCACCCCGAGAAGCACGACCCCGTCGTGCGGCCGCTGCTCGGCTCGGGCCCCATCCTCAAGATCAACGCCAACCAGCGCTACGCGACCGACGGCGCGGGCGAGGCGGCATGGCGTGGCTGGAGCGCGGCCGCCGGCGTGCCCGTGCAGGAGTTCGTGTCGCACAACGCCGTGCCGTGCGGCTCGACGATCGGACCCATCACGGCGACGCGCCTCGGCATCCGCACGATCGACGTGGGCATCCCCATCCTGTCGATGCACTCGGCGCGCGAGCTCGCGGGCGTCGCCGACCTCGCGTCGCTCGCACGCGTGGCGGAGGCCTTCCTCCGCGACTGACGCGCTCGGCTCCGCGGGTGCGCGGCGGTGGCGTTCCCGCGCGGCTGACGGGCTCCGCGGGCGCGCGACGGTGGCGCTCCCGCGCCGCCCTCGTCCGAGTGCCGCGCTACAGGCTGCCCACCCGGGTCACGCGCACGACGGGCTCGTCCGCCTCCGCCGACGCGGCGAGGTCGATCGTCGCCCAGATGCGCCAGTCGTGGTCGCCAGCGGGGTCGGCGAGGATCTGCTGCACCTCCCAGGCCGCCGTGCCCTCGTCGACGTCGAGCATGCGCGCCGAGCGCGCGTCGGCGCCCGTGCCGATCGCGTCGTGCGCGTCGAAGTACGCATCGAGCGCCTCCGCCCACGCGTCGCGCCCGAAGGCCGCATCGAGCTCGCCCAGGTCGTCGACGCGGTCGAGCGCCGCGAGCTGCACGCGCCGGAACATCGCATTGCGCACGAGGATGCGGAACGCTCGCGGGTTCGCGACGATCGACGGCGGAGGCGGCGGCGCGATGGGTGCGCCGGCGTCGTCGGTGGGGTGCATCAGCTGCTCCCACTCGTCGAGCAGGCTCGAGTCGACCTGTCGCACGACGCTGCCGAGCCACTCGATCAGCTCGTCGAGCTCGTCGCCCTTCGCCTCCTCCGGCACCGTCTGCCGGATCGCGCGATACGCATCCGACAGGTAGCGCAGCACGAGCCCCTCCGAGCGCGACAGCCCGTAGTGCTGCACGTACTCGGCGAACGTCATCGCCCGCTCCCACATGTCGCGCACGACCGACTTCGGCGACAGCGCCGCATCCTCCACCCACGGCTGCGACGACGCGAACACGCGCAGCGCCTCCGTGAGGAGCTCGTCGAGGGGCTTCGGATGCGTGACGTCCTCGAGCAGCTCCATGCGCTCGTCGTACTCGATGCCCTCTGCCTTCATCGCGGCGACCGCCTCGCCGCGGGCGAGGAACTGCTGCTGCGAGAGGATGGGCCGCGGGTCGTCGAGCGTCGCCTCGATGACCGAGACGACGTCGAGGTGATGCGTCGGCGACTCGGGGTCGAGCACGTCGATGACCTCGAGCGCGAACGGCGACAGCGGCTGGTTGAGCGCGAACTGCGGCGGCAGGTCGACCGTGAGGCGGATGCGCTGCCCACCGGCCATCGCGGCGTCCGGCACCTGCTCGACGACGCCGGACGTGCGCAGCGTGCGGTAGATCGCGAGCGCCCGCCGTGCGAGCGCGAGCTGCTGCGTGCGCGTGCCGTGGGATGCGCGGATGAGGTCGCGCATGTCGGCGAACGCGTCGCCACCGCGGCCGATGACGCCGAGCAGCATCGCATGGCTCACCTGCATCTGCGACTGCAGCGGCTCGGGCTCGGCGTCGATGAGCTTGAGGAACGAGGGCTCGCCCCACGAGACGAACCCCTCCGGCGCCTTCTTCCGCACGAGCTTGCGGCGCTTCTTCGGGTCGTCGCCGAGCTTCGCGAGCTGCTTGGCGTTCTCGGCCTCGTGCTCGGGCGCCTGGGCGACGACCGTGCCGGCCGTGTCGTAGCCCGCACGGCCGGCGCGACCCGCGATCTGGTGGAACTCGCGCGCCGTCAGATGCCGCATCCGCTGCCCGTCGAACTTCGTCAGCGCCGTGAGCAGCACGGTGCGGATGGGCACGTTGATGCCGACGCCGAGCGTGTCGGTGCCGCAGATGACGCGCAGGAGGCCCTGCTGCGCGAGCTGCTCGACGAGGCGCCGGTACTTGGGCAGCATGCCCGCGTGGTGCACGCCGATGCCCGCGCGCACGAGGCGCGAGAGGGTCTGCCCGAACCGCGTCGAGAAGCGGAAGTCGCCGATCGCCGCCGCGATCCGGTCGCGCTGCTCGCGGCTGACGACCTTCGACGACGTGAGCGCCTGCGCCCGCTCGAGCGCCGCGGCCTGCGAGAAGTGCACGATGTACACGGGCGCGCGCTGCGTCGCGAGCAGGTCGTCGATCGTCTCGTGCACGGGCGTCATCGCGTACTCGTAGTGCAGGGGCACCGGGCGCTCGACGCCCGTGACGAGCGCCGTCTCGCGACCCGTGCGGGCGCTGAGGTCGTCGGCGATGCGCGTCACGTCGCCGAGGGTCGCCGACATGAGCACGAACTGCGCCTGCGGCAACGCGAGCAGCGGCACCTGCCACGCCCATCCGCGCTGCGGGTCGGCATAGAAGTGGAACTCGTCCATGACGACCTGGCCAACGTCGGCCGCCGCACCCTGCCGCAGGGCGACGTTCGCGAGGATCTCGGCCGTGCAGCACACGATGGGCGCGTCGGGGTTCACCGACGAGTCGCCCGTGACCATCCCGACGTGCTCGGCACCGAACACCTCGACGAGCGCGAAGAACTTCTCGCTCACGAGCGCCTTGATGGGTGCCGTGTAGTACGTGCGCCGCCCCTGCGCGACGGCGGCGAAGTGAGCGCCGATCGCGACGAGCGACTTGCCGGTGCCGGTCGGCGTCGACAGGATGACGTTCGCGCCGCTCACGATCTCGATGAGCGCCTCCTCCTGCGCGGGGTAGAGGCGCAGCCCGCGCCCGTCGGCCCAGCTCGCGAACGCGTCGAAGGCGGCGTCGGCGTTCCAGGGCGTGGGGGCGGCGTCGAGGAGGGGCATCACGTCGATCCTCCCGCACGCGAGGCCTGCGCGCCTCGGCGCGGCGATCGGGCCGCGCGGATGCGCACCGAGCGGCGGCTCGGACGCCATGCGCGATCGAAGGCTCGCTCCGTGCGCATCCCGGTCGGCGCGGCGCCCGGCAGCCGGCCGCGCGCCCTCGGCGGCCGACGGTACGGCGCGCTCAGCGGCCGACGGTACGGCGCGCTCAGCGGCTGACGGGGCTGCGTCGTCTGCTATCGGTCGCGCGTCCTCGGCTGCCAGCCGGCGCACCGCGCGACCGTGCGCGGTCGCCTGCGTCAGTCGTGCTGGTCGGTGCGGTGGTGGCGCGTGCGCTCGGCCGTCACCGTGCGACGGCGGCGGCCGACGAGGCGGTCGAGCACGATGGCGACGACGGCTCCGACCACGATGCCGGCGACGGCCCCGACCGCCATGAGGAAGGGCACCACCGACGACGTGTCGATCGTCGGCCCGACACCGAGCAGTGGGCCGGAGGAGCCGAGCCGCGCCCACAGCCATCCGCCTGCGAGGCCGAGGATGGCGCCGAGCACCATGAAGCGTCCGTAGCGGGGCACGAGCCGAGCGCGCACCTGGACGTCGTCGCGCTCGACGACGATCGGCGAGCGCACGGGCTCGTCGCGCTCGTCGGCCTCGCGGTCGGCAGCATCGAGCTCGGCGGCATCGAGCTCCGCGGCGTCGCGCTCGGCGGCCTCGAGCTCCGCGGCGTCGCGCTCGGCGGCCTCGCGGTCGGCGGCGTCACCCGCTGTCGCGGCAGGGCCCCGCGCTGCGGCCGCGTCGCGGGCGCCGGTCGCGCCGGCGACGTCGTCGGTGCGGTCTGCATGCGCCTCGGTGCCGGCATCGCGCGGCTGCGCGGCGCGCGCGTCGGCGTCGTCGGCAGGGCGGTCGCTCATGTGCTCCAGCATCCCACCCGCGCCGCACACGCCACGAATCGGCGCCTCAGCGACGCAGGCGCAGCGACTCGAGCGAGAGCGACGTTCCCCGGAGCGACGTCGACCGCAGCGACGACGAGGCGAGGATGCTCGACGACCGCCGACCCGCCACGAGCGCCGGCGTGCCGAACGAGTGGGAGTGCTCGACGAGCCCCTCGGAGATGTCGCGGGCCGCATCCGCCGCCCGTGCCGCGCGGCGCTGGAGCTCGGCTGCCTGCCGATCGTGCTGCGCCATCGCGGCATCTCGCGCGCGATCGACGGCGCCCGGCGCGTCGGCGATGCGCTGCTGCATGCGCTCGAGCGTCGACTGCCCGCGCTGCTGGGAGGGCTGCTGGCGCTGAGCCGGCTGCGGAGGCGGCGGCTGCACGCGCTGCTGCTGGCCCTGCCACGCCGCCCGCTGGCCGCCGGCCTGCTGCGGCTGCCCCGGCCATCCCTGCCGCGCCTGCTGCTGCCCCGACCACGCGGGCGCCTGCTGCTGCGCGCGCTGCTGCGCCTGCTGCCACGCGCCGCCACCCTGCGCCTGCAGCTGCTCGCGCGCCGACTGGAAGCGCTGCTGCACCTCCGGCTGATGCTGCTGCCACTCGGACCTCGCCCAGCCCGCACCCTTGCGGCCCTGCGTGCGCAGCACCCCGAAGCCGGCCCGGATGGCGATGAGCCCGCCGATCGTGAGGATGAGCGGCAGGATCGCGTAGGGCAGCAGCGACTCGATGGCTCGCTCGATGCCCATGAACGCCGCGTACGACGCGAGCTGCCCGATGGTGCCGAGCAGCGGCGGCACGCCGTTGAACAGCATGACGATGCCGCCGATGAACAGCACCACCCCGGTGATCGCGGCCGGACCGTTGGGGCGGCGCTGCTGCTCGACGGTGCTCATGGGCTCACTCAAGCACAGCGGGCCGCATGTCGCCTCCGAATCCGCGCAGGTCTCGCGTCGGCGCGAGGGCGCGCGAGTAGCATCGCGCTCGGCGCGCACAGCCCTCGCCGCGCCCGCTCCTCCAGCACGAAGGACCTCCCATGCCCCTCCCCTGGACCGCCCGCCCCGAGCGCGGCATCCGCGACGTCGTCCTCCCCGAGCAGCGCCTGTCGTGGCCGCGCACGATCGGCATCGGCATACAGCACGTCGTCGCGATGTTCGGCGCGACGTTCCTCGTGCCCACCCTCACGGGGTTCCCGCCGTCGACGACGCTGCTGTTCTCGGGCGTCGGCACCATCCTGTTCCTGCTCGCCACCGGCAACCGGCTGCCCAGCTACCTCGGCTCGTCGTTCGCGTTCATCGCGCCCGTCGTCGCCGCGTCCTCCGCGGGCGGGCCAGGGCTCGCGCTCGCGGGCGTCGTGCTGACGGGTGCGCTGCTCGCGCTCGTGGGCCTCGTCGTGCAGGTCGCGGGCACGCGGTGGCTCACGGTGCTCATGCCGCCCGTCGTGTCGGGCACGATCGTCGCCCTCATCGGCTTCAACCTCGCGCCCGCCGCGCGCGACTCCTTCCTCGCGTCGCCGGGCATCGCCGCGCTGACGCTGCTGACGATCATCGTGGTCGCCGTCGTCTTCCGCGGCATCGTCGCGCGCCTGTCGATCCTCATCGGCGTCGTCGTGGGCTACGCGGCCTCCGGCGTCGCGCAGGTCGTCCACTGGTCGAAGGTCCACGACGCGGCATGGATCGGCCTGCCCACCTTCCAGACGCCGACGATCGACCTCGCGCAGTGGCCGCTGCTGCTGATGTTCGTGCCGATCGTGCTGCCGCTCATCGCCGAGAACGTCGGCCACGTGCGCGGCGTCGGCCAGCTCATCCACCGCGACCTCGACCCCCTCGCGGGCCGCGCCCTCATCGCCGACGGCGCCGCGACGGTGCTCGCGGGCCTCTTCGGCGGCTCGGCGACCACGACGTACGGCGAGAACATCGGCGTCATGAGCGCGACGCGCGTCTTCTCGACGGCCGCCTACTGGATCGCGGCGATCACGGCGATCCTGCTGTCGCTGTCGCCCAAGGTCGGTGCGGTGATCGCCGCGACCCCCGCCGGCGTCATCGGCGGCGTCACGACCGCGCTGTACGGCCTCATCGGCATCATCGGCGTGCGCATCTGGATCGAGCACCGCGTCGACTTCTCGCGCCCCCGCAACCAGTTCTCGGCAGGCGTGGGCCTCATCGTCGCGATCGCCGACTTCACGCTCAACGCCGGCCAGGTCACGCTCGGCGGCATCCTGCTCGGCACGGTCGCGACGCTCGTGATCTACCACCTGATGGCCGGCCTCGAGCGGCTGCGCGGCGGCGACGAGGTCGCCGACGGGCTCGAGGCGCCGCCCGCGACGACGGTGTCGGATGCGGGGGCCGGCTCGCGCTGACCGGCAGCGCCTCCCGCGCGCCTCCCGCGCGCCTCCCGCTCACGAGCTGCGCCCCGCCGCCCACGCGTCCCCGACGCCCGACGCCGACTGGGCACTCGATGCCGCCGACTGGGCACTCGATGCTGTCATCGGGGCCCGAGAACGACACCGAGCGCCCGGTGCGGGGCGGGGTGCCGGCGCAGGGCGGCGTCAGGCCCGCACGAGCGGCAGCCAGCCGTCGAGCGTGGCGCGCACGCCCGAGGCGCGCACGGCGCCGCCTGCCACCGCATCCGCCCACGTCGTCGCCCCGGTCGCGAGGGCGAGCCAGGTCGCGGCGTCGGTCTCGATGACGTTGGGCGGGGTGCCGCGCGTGTGCCCCGGGCCCTCCACGGCCTGCACCGCGCCGAACGGCGGCACACGCACCTCGACGCTCTTGCCGGGTGCGCGGTCGGCGAGGCACTGCAGCGTGTAGCGCACGGCCATCGCGCGGTCGTCCCTGCTCGCGCCATCGCCGAGCGCGGCGCGCACGGCGTCGAGCCCTGCGAGGTCGGGGATGCGCTTCGCGGCCACCCTGCGACGCTACCGCCCGCCTCCGACGACCCCCGCATCCCGATCCTTGAGAGGTTCTCGGCCGGTTCTGAGATCACAGACGGCCGAGAACCTCAGAAGGACGGGGGCGGGCGAGGGGACGCGCACGCGCGAGCCCGCAGGCACGCGCGCTCGTAGGATGGGCGGGTGCGCATCCTCGTCCTCGGCTCCGGCGCGCGTGAGCACGCCATCATCACCGCGCTGCTGCGCGACGGCGACCACTCGGTCGTCGCCGCCCCCGGCAACGCAGGCATCGCGCAGGTCGTCGAGACCGTGCGCGTCGACCAGAACGACGGGGAGCTCGTCGCCCGGCTCGCGACCGACCTCGGCGCCGAGCTCGTCGTCATCGGCCCGGAGGCCCCGCTCGTCGCCGGCGTCGCCGACGCCGTGCGCGCCGTCGGCATCCCCGTGTTCGGCCCGTCGCGGCAGGCGGCGCAGCTCGAGGGCTCGAAGGCCTTCGCGAAGCGCATCATGGATGCCGCGAACGTGCCCACCGGATCCGTGACGCGCGCCGAGACCGTCGAGGAGGCGGCCGCAGCGCTCGACGCCGTCGGCGCCCCCTACGTCGTGAAGGCCGACGGCCTCGCCGCCGGCAAGGGCGTCATCGTCACGAGCGACCGCGACGCCGCCGCCGACCACGCCCGCTACTGGCTGTCGCACGGCCCGGTGCTCGTCGAGGAGTTCCTGCAGGGCCCCGAGGTCAGCCTCTTCCTCCTCTCCGACGGCACGACGGTGCGTCCCCTCGCCCCCGCGCAGGACTTCAAGCGCCTCCAGGACGGCGACGAGGGCCCCAACACCGGCGGCATGGGCGCCTACTCGCCCCTCCCCTGGCTCGAGCAGCGCTTCGGCGGCGAGCAGGCCTTCGTCGACGAGGTCGTCGCCACCATCGCGCAGCCCACCATCGACGCCCTGCGCGCCGAGGGCACCCCGTTCGTCGGCCTGCTGTACTGCGGGCTCATCGTGACGGATGCGGGCATCAAGGTCATCGAGTTCAACGCCCGCTTCGGCGACCCCGAGACGCAGGTGGTGCTCCCGCGCCTCACGTCGCCGTTCGGCGCCGCCCTGCACGCCGCCGCCACCGGCGCGCTCGCCGGCGTCGCACCGCTCGAGTTCGGCGGAGGCGCGGCCGTGACCGTCGTCGTCGCGAGCGAGGGCTACCCCGACGACCCGCAGACGGGCCGCGCCATCGCCGGCATCGCCGATGCCGACGCGCTCGAGGGCGTGCACGTGATGCATGCCGCGACCGTGGTGAGCGAGGAGCACGGCTTCGTCGCGACCGGTGGCCGCGTGCTCTCCGTCGTCGGCTCGGGCGCCACGCTCGCGCAGGCCCGCGAGCGCGCGTACGCAGGCGTCGAGGTGATCCGCCTCGAGGGCTCGCAGGCGCGCACCGACATCGCGCGCGCCGCCGCGGAGGCCTGATGGCCGACCTCCCCGGCTACGACCTCGCCTACCAGGGCAAGGTGCGCGACCTCTACGTGCCCGCCGGCTCCGACCTCGCGTCGGCCGACGCCATCCTCATGGTCGCCTCCGACCGCGTCTCCGCCTTCGACCACGCGCTCGAGCCGCCCATCCCCGGCAAGGGCGCCACGCTCACGTCGATGACGACGTGGTGGCTGCGCACCCTCGGAGACGAGGCGCAGCTCGCGGGCGACCACCGTGCAGGGGGCGATGCCGCAGCACGCATCCCGGATGCCGTCGCCGGCCGCTCGCTGCTCGTGCGCAACCTCGACATGCTGCCCGTCGAGTGCGTGGTGCGCGGACGCATCACGGGATCCGGGCTCGTCGAGTACCGCGAGACCGGTGCGATCTCGGGCGTGGAGCTCCCCTCGGGCCTGCAGGACGGCGACGCGCTGCCCGAGCCGATCTTCACCCCCGCGTGGAAGGCGCCGAAGGGCGAGCACGACGAGAACATCCCGTACTCGCGCGTCGTCGAGCTCGTCGGCGCCGACGCCGCCGAGACGCTGCGGTCGCGATCGCTGGAGGTCTTCGCGCGCGGCGCCGAGATCGCGGCGTCGCGCGGCCTGGTGCTCGCCGACACGAAGCTCGAGTTCGGCCGAGACGCGTCGGACGCCATCGTGCTCGCCGACGAGGTGCTGACCTCCGACTCGTCGCGCTACTGGGATGCGGACGCGCTCGCCGCCGGCCGCGTCGAGTCGTTCGACAAGCAGATCGTGCGCGACTGGCTGCTCGCCGAGGCTGCCGCCGGGCGCTGGGACCGCGCGGGTGCGCCGCCCGCGCTCCCCGCATCCATCGTCGACCGCACCGCCGCTCGCTACGCCGAGCTGCTGGAGCGCCTCGTCGGCTGACGGAGTGTCGACCGTGCGCGCGGTCGGGGCGCGTCGGGAGGATGGCCGGGGCGCGCGTCGGCGAGGGCCCGGGCTCGCGTGACGAGGCTCGGGCAGCCGCCGTCGCCGCTGACGGCATGGCGCGTCGCCGTGGACGGCACGCCGTCACCGAGTCCGACGGCACGCCCCGTCACCGCTGACGGCATGCCCATCGACGCTGACGGCACGCCCCGTCACCGCTGATGGCGTGCCCGGTCGACGCTGACGGCACGCCCGTCCACGCCGACGGCATGCCGGCACGAGGCCGACGGCATGCTGCCGTCGCCGCGCGACCGGCTACGGCGTCGGCACCTGCCACACGGCGGCGCACGCCGAGACGCCGTCGCGGTAGCCGTTCGCGAACCACGTCTGCCGCTGCTGGCTCGAGCCGTGCGTCCACGAGTCGGGGTTCACGCCCTGCCCCGACTGCTGCTGCAGGTTGTCGTCGCCGATCGCGGCGGCCGCGTCGAGCGCGTCGTCCAGCTCGGCCTGCGTCGGTGCGACGAGCACGGGATCGCCGCCGCCCTGGTCGTCGGTCGTCGACGCCGCGGCGATCCAGGCGCCCGCGTAGCAGTCGGCCTGCAGCTCGCTGCGCACCGCCGAGCCCGACGGGCCGGTGTCCTGATGGTTCATCCGCTGCAGGTCGCCCGTGAGCTGCTGCACGTGGTGGCCCCACTCGTGCGCGAGCACGTAGAGCTGCGAGAGCGAGCCTCCCGAGGCGCCGAAGCGCGTGCGCATCTGGTCGAAGAACGTCTCGTCGATGTAGATCTGCTCGTCGCCCGGGCAGTAGAACGGGCCGACGGCGCTCGACGCGTTGCCACAGGCCGTCGCCACCTGCGCCGAGTAGAGCACGACCGACGGCTCGCGGTAGTCGAGCGAGTTCTGCGCGAACACGCCCGTCCAGTACGCGGAGAGCGAGTCGGCCCCGCCCTCCATGCGGCACTGGTAGTTCGCGGGCTCGTTCGCCTGCTCGCCCGTGCAGCCGATGACCTCGGTGTCGCTGCCCGAGCCTGCCGACGGATCCTGCTGGATGGCGCTGCCGAGGCCTGTGAGGTCGATGCCGAGGAACGACGACACCACGAACAGGAGCACGGTCACGAGGCCGCCACCGCCGAGCGCGATGGCGCCACCGCGGCCGCCGCCACCCCTCCGGCGCACCTGCGTCGTGTCGAACTGCGCATCGCCGCGGAACGTCATGGCGGAAGCGTAGCCCGCGCTCGCTCGGTCGCGGCCGCACGAGATGAGCGTGAGCGGCACGCGGGGTGGAATGCACCCTCGGTGCGCCGCTCACGCGCATCCCGTGCGCGCAGTCGCGGGCCGGTGGCCGCAGACGGCGGCATCCGACGTCGGTAGACTGGGCGCATCCCACCCCGCGAGGAGTCGAAGCCCATGCCCCTCATCGTCGTCGACGTCATGCCCAAGGCCGAGATCCTCGACCCTCAGGGCAAGGCCGTGACCCGCGCCCTCGCCCGCCTCGGCCACGAGGCCGTCGGCCAGGTGCGCATCGGCAAGCGCTTCGAGCTCACGGTCGACGGCGAGGTGACCGACGAGCTGCTCGTGCAGATCCGCACCGTCGCCGAGGACGTGCTCGCGAACACCGTCATCGAGGACGTCGTGGGCATCCACGTGGAGGACGAGGCGTGAGGGTCGGCGTCGTCACCTTCCCGGGGACGCTCGACGACCGCGACGCGCAGCGCGCCGTGCGCCTCGCCGGCCACGAGCCGGTCGCGCTGTGGCACCGCGAGCACGACCTGCAGGGCGTCGACGCGCTCGTGCTGCCCGGCGGCTTCTCCTACGGCGACTACCTGCGCGCCGGGGCGATCGCGTCGCTCTCGCCGATCATGACCGAGGTCGTCGACGCCGCGAGGCGCGGCGTGCCCGTGCTCGGCATCTGCAACGGATTCCAGATGCTCGCCGAGGCGAAGCTGCTGCCCGGCGGACTCGTGCGCAACGCGACCGGCCTCTTCACGCAGCGCGACCAGCGCCTCACCGTCGAGCGCACGACGACCGCCTGGACGAGCGGCTTCACGCCCGGCCAGGAGATCGTCATCCCGCTGAAGAACGGCGAGGGCCGCTTCGTCGCGCCGAAGGCCGAGCTCGAGCGCATCGAGGGCGAGGGCCTCGTGGCCTTCCGGTACGCCGGTCGCAACCCGAACGGCTCGATGGACGACATCGCCGGCGTCTCGAACGCCGCGGGCAACGTCGTCGGCCTCATGCCGCATCCCGAGCACGCCGTCGAGCTGGGCTTCGGCCCCGACACGTCGGCCCGCATGCGCTCGGGCCTCGACGGCCTGACGATCTTCGCGCTCGCGCTGGAGGCTGCGGCGGCCTGACGCCCGCTGCGAGGTGCGTGCCTCGCCGCGCGAAGCGTGCCTCGCAACGGGACGGGTGCGTCGGCGCGCGCGCCGCAAGCGCTATCCGCGCGCCCTGCCGCGGCCTAGGCTGCCGCCACGGGCTCGACGACGTGGTCGGCCCCGCGAAGGAGACGCCATGCGCAGCACCCGCCCCGAGCCCGTCATCGCCGACACGAGCGTGTTCGCCGCGCTGTTCGACGACCTCACCGACGACGACCGGGCGCTGCCCGCCCTCGTCGACGGCGCATCCGGCGCGGTGATGACCTACGGCGAGCTCGTCGGCCGCTCCGAGGCGTTCGCTGGCGCGCTCGCCGCGATGGGCGTGCGGCCGGGCGACGTCGTCGGCCTGCACTGCCCCAACGTGCCGGCGTTCGCGATCGCCTTCCACGGCATCCTGCGCGCCGGCGCGACCGCCACCACCGTGAACGCGCTGTACACCGCGGGCGAGATCGAGCATCAGCTGCGGGCATCGAGGGCCGTCGCGCACGTCACGGTCTCGCCGCTGGCACCGCAGTCGATCGAGGCGGCGCACGCCGTCGGCATCGCCGACGACCGCATCGTCGTGCTCGACGGCATGGATGGGCATGCGAGCCTCCCCGAGCTGCTCGCCGCCGGGCATGCCGCACCGGACGTGCGCATCGACCCCGCGACGCACGTCGCCGTCATGCCGTACTCGTCGGGCACGACGGGCAAGCCCAAGGGCGTCATGCTGTCGCACCGCAACCTCGTCGCCAACGTCGCGCAGTGCGAGCCGATCCTCGGCGTCGAGCGCGGCGAGCGCGTGCTCGCGGTGCTGCCGTTCTTCCACATCTACGGCATGACGGTGCTGCTGAACCTCGCGCTGCGCACGCGCGCGACGCTCGTCACGATGCCGCGCTTCGACCTCGCCGAGTTCCTGCGCGTCATCCAGGACCAGCAGGTGTCGTTCGCGTTCATCGCACCGCCGATCGCGGTCGCGCTCGCGAAGCACCCCATGGTCGACGACTACGACCTGTCGAGCCTGCGCACCGCGTTCTCCGGCGCGGCTCCGCTCGACGAGCAGCTCGGGCAGGCGGTCGCGAGGCGCGTCGGCATCGAGATGCTGCAGGGCTACGGCATGACCGAGCTGAGCCCCGTGAGCCACGCGTTCGCGCGCGGCGAGGGCGACGCGCGCCCGCTCGGATGCGTCGGCGTCGTCATCGGCGGCACGGAGGATCGGATCGTCGACATCGAGTCGGGCGAGCCCATCGAGCCGCCCGAGCACGACGGCCTCTCCGAGCCGGGCGAGCTGTGGGTGCGGGGTCCGCAGGTCATGCTCGGCTACCTCGACGACGCGGAGGCCACCGCGCACACCCTGCGCGACGACGGGTTCCTGCGCACGGGCGACATGGCCGCGTACGACGCCGCGGGCAACGTGCACATCGTCGACCGCCTCAAGGAGCTCATCAAGCACAAGGGCTACCAGGTCGCGCCCGCCGAGCTCGAGGCGCTGCTGCTCACGCATCCCGCCGTCTCGGACGTCGCGGTGATCGGCGTGCGCACCGACGACGGCGACGAGGATCCCATGGCGTTCGTCGTGCCGGCCGCCGCCGGCGAGGAGGATCCGGATGCCCTCATGGCGTGGGTCGCCGAGCGCGTCGCGCCGTACAAGAAGGTGCGCCGCGTGGCCTACGTCGAGGCCATCCCGAAGTCGACGTCGGGCAAGATCCTGCGGAAGGACCTCAAGGCGTCGCTCTGACGCCGCCGGGCGCCGCGTCGCGACGCAGGTGGAGCGCCGCAGGGCCCCGGCGTGCCGGTCGACGAGGCGTCGTCGCCGTCGGGGATCGCGACGCCGCCTTCCGGGCGCCGTCGGGATGCGGGCCACGCGACCCTCGCATGCGTCGCCCAGCGCGCGCCGGTAGCGTCGACGCATGCGTCTCGCAGCAGCCCTCAGCCACCGCGCCGACCTCGCGACGCGTGCCGACGCGCTCGCGCAGCGCGCGATGCGCGCCGCCGTCACGCAGGAGGGCACCGCGCCCGTCGACGACCCCGCAGCGCTCATGGCCGAGCACGATGCGGTGCTCGACGAGCTCGAGCGTCTCGTCGTGCGCATCAACCTCACGAACGCCGCGACCGACGTCGACGGCGTGCCCGTCACCGCCGCGCTCGCGCGTCGCGACACCCTGCGCCGACGGCACCGCACGCTCACGTCGCTCGCCGACGCGTCCACGCCGTTCGCCGACCGCATGCGCGGCGCCGAGCTGCGCCTCCTGCCCACGAGCGACGTCGCCGCCATCCGCGCCGCCGCCGACGACACCGCGAAGGCCCTGCGAGAGCTCGACCTGCGCATCCAGGAGGTGAACTGGTCGACGGAGCTGCGCTGACGAGTCGGTAGCCGCGCGGGAGCGGGCACGAACCCCACGCCTGCCGGGGCAATGGCAGGCTCTGCAGCGTCGACGGGCCGACGCATCCGCTTCGGATCCTTCGCCCGGCACGCCGCACACGCGCAGTCTCGACCGCGCACGCATCACCACCACGTGCCGACCCTCGCGGCGAGGGCGGGATCGGGGACTCTCGTCAGCGCTCGGGTGCTGCGTCGCGCCCACCGCCGGCCGGCGGACGCGCCTCGCGCCCCGGGACCGGCGCCGCGGAGGCCTCCGGGCGGCGCACGACCGCCGCGGGCCTGCGCGCCCGGCTCGGCGCGAACGGCGTCGCGACGAGCCACCCGAGCGCGATGCCCGCCGCGTCGGCCACCGCATCCCACGCGTCTCCCGAGCGCGTCGGCAGCAGCGCGCCCTGCACGACCTCCGAGATGCCGGCGTGCACGAGCAGCGCCGCCGCGAGGAGGCGCGGCGGCAGCCCGGCGATCACGCCCGTGGCCATCGCGAGCGCGAACATGCCGACGTGCGCGACCTTGTCGAGGCCCGGGATGCCCGGGCCGTCGGGCGTGCTCGGCGCGTAGAGGCCCCACAGCTGGATGCCGACGGCAGCCGCGAACGCCACCCACGGCAGCGCGCGACGGCGGCGTGCGTGCGCGGCGGAGCGACGTGGCTGGCGCATCCGTCCACGGTAGTCGCGCGCCGCATCCGCCCCGCGCCCTCGAGTCGCGCGCCGCATCCGCCCCTCCCCCGCCTCCCACGTCGAGTGGGCAGTCGATGCTGCGGGACACGCCGCATCCGAGCATCTGCTGCCCACTCGGCGACATCAGGCGCCCGGTCCCCGGCGGGGAAGAGTGCGCGACGCCGAGCATGCGTGCCGCGGCTAGACTCGGGAGCACCGCATCCGCCCTGAGCCGTGAGGTCTACGCCCGTGCCCGATGCCCCCGCCCGCCCCGCAGCCGACACCGTCGAGCATGCGATCGCGACCCCGGAGAAGGAGCAGCCGTACGCGGCGCTCGGCCTCAAGACCGACGAGTACGAGCGCATCCGCGAGATCCTCGGCCGCCGCCCCACGTCGGGCGAGCTGGCGATGTACTCCGTCATGTGGTCCGAGCACTGCTCGTACAAGTCCTCCAAGAAGCACCTGAAGGTCTTCGGGCAGAAGGTCACCGACCAGATGCGCGAGCGCCTCATGGTCGGCATGGGCGAGAACGCCGGCGTGCTGGATGCGGGCGAGGGCTGGGCGGTGACGTTCAAGATCGAGAGCCACAACCATCCGTCGTTCGTCGAGCCCTTCCAGGGCGCCGCGACCGGCGTGGGCGGCATCGTGCGCGACATCATCTCGATGGGCGCACGCCCCGTGGCCGTCATGGACGCGCTGCGCTTCGGCGCGATCGACCACCCCGACACGGCGCGCGTCGTGCACGGCGTCGTCGGCGGCATCTCGTTCTACGGCAACTGCCTCGGCCTGCCGAACATCGGCGGCGAGACGGTGTTCGACGCCGTCTACCAGGGCAACCCGCTCGTCAACGCGCTCGCGGTCGGCGTGCTGCGCCACGAGGACCTCCACCTCGCCAACGCGCGCGGCGCCGGCAACAAGGTCGTGCTCTTCGGCGCGCGCACGGGCGGCGACGGCATCGGCGGCGCATCCATCCTCGCGTCGGAGTCGTTCGACGACGAGGGCCCCGCGAAGCGCCCCGCGGTGCAGGTGGGCGACCCGTTCGCCGAGAAGGTGCTCATCGAGTGCTGCCTCGAGCTCTTCCAGGCCGGCGTCGTCGAGGGCATCCAGGATCTCGGCGCCGCCGGCATCTCCTGCGCGACGAGCGAGCTCGCGTCGAACGGCGACGGCGGCATGCAGGTCGAGCTCGACCACGTGCTGCTGCGCGACCCCACGCTCACGGCCGAGGAGATCCTCATGTCGGAGTCGCAGGAGCGCATGATGGCGATCGTGACGCCCGAGAAGCTCGAGGCCTTCCTCGCCGTCACCGAGAAGTGGGACGTCGAGACGAGCGTGCTCGGCGAGGTCACCGGCACGGGCCGACTCGTGATCACGCACGGCGGCGAGACGATCGTCGACGTCGACCCCCGCACCGTCGCCATCGACTCCCCCGTCTACGACCGACCCATGGCGCGCCCCGAGTGGCTCGATGCGCTGAACGCCGACACGACGTCGCGCCTGCCGCGCTCGGAGGCGGCGGGCCTGCGCTCCGAGCTGCTCGCGCTCGCCGGCAGCCCGGGCATCGCCGACACGTCGTGGATCACCGAGCAGTACGACTCGTACGTGCTCGGCAACACGGCGCTGTCGATGCCCGACGACGCCGGCATGGTGCGCATCGACGAGGAGTCGGGGCTCGGCTTCGCCGTCTCGGTCGACGCCAACGGCCGCTACTGCCAGCTCGACCCGCGCGAGGGCGCGAAGGCCGCGCTCGCCGAGGCGTACCGCAACGTCGCCGCGACGGGTGCGACGCCGCTCGGCGTCTCCGACTGCCTCAACTTCGGCAACCCCGAGGTGCCCGCGGTCATGTGGCAGTTCGCGGAGGCGGTCGACGGGCTCGCCGACGCCTGCGTCGAGCTGGGCATCCCCGTGACGGGCGGCAACGTGTCGTTCTACAACCAGACGGGCGAGACGCAGATCCACCCGACCCCCGTGGTCGGCGTGCTCGGCGTGATCGACGACGTCGCCCGCCGCGTGCCTGCCGGCTGGCAGGACGACGGCCTGCACCTGTACCTGCTGGGCACGACCCGCGACGAGCTCGACGGCTCCGCATGGGCGGGCGTCGTGCACGACCACCTCGGTGGCACGCCTCCGATCGTCGACCTCGCCGCCGAGCGCGCCATCGCCGGCCTCGTGCAGGCCGCGGCGCACGAGGGCCTCCTCGCCGCCGCGCACGACCTGTCGGAGGGCGGCCTCGGCGTGACGCTCGCCGAGGGTGCGCTGCGCTTCGGCATCGGCGCTCGCGTGTGGCTCGACGAGCTCTGCGACCGCGACGGCGTCGACCTCACGGCCGCGCTGTTCTCGGAGTCGGGCGCGCGCATCCTCGTCGCCGTGCCGCGCGAGGACGACGTGCGGTTCCAGGGCATGTGCGCTGCGCGCGGCGTGCCCTCGATGCGCATCGGCGCGACGGATGCGACGACCGGCTCGATCGAGGTGCAGGACGTCTTCACGATCGGCCTCGACGAGCTGCGGCAGCGCCACGGCTCGACGATCTACGACCGCTTCGCCTGACCGACTGGTCGCTCGTGGGGTGACTGGTCGCTCGTAGGGGTGGCTGGTCGCTCGTTGTTCCCACGAGCGACCAGTCCAGCCCAACCAACGACCAGTCCGACCCGACCAGCGACCAGTCCAGCCCGACCAGCGACCAGTCCTGCTCGCGCTAGCGTGACGCCATGGCCGATGCCGACGACCTCGACGCGCTCGTCGACCGCATCCCACTCGGGTGGAGCCGTCACCGCATCCACGGGCGGGCATGGGGAGTCACGCGCGTCGACCATGCCGACGGTCGCTCGAGCACCATCGAGGGCGAGGAGCTCGGCGGCACCGGGCGCATGAGCGCCAACGTGTGGCGCACGGCGTCCGGCACGCACCTCAAGCCCTGCGAGATGCCCGCCGAGCAGGTGCTGGCCGTGCTGCGAGCCCTGCCAGACGAGGATGCGTCGACGACCCGCTGAGCGGGATCCTCACGCGCGGCGCGAGGCGGGCAGCGCCCTCGCGACCGGCGCCACGCACGGCCACCTCCCCCAGCCGCGCGAGCCGCGCGACGCGCGCGCAGCCCTCGCCGCAGCCGCGCTCAGCCCTGACCGGCGGCGTGCTGCTCGTGGTGGTGGATGACCTCGGCGATCACGAAGTTCAGGAACTTCTCCGCGAACGCCGGGTCGAGCCCCGATGCCTCGGCGAGCTGCCGCAGTCGCGCGATCTGCCGCTGCTCGCGCCCCGGATCGGACGCCGGCATGCCCTCCGCAGCCTTCAGCGCGCCCACGGCCTGCGTCAGCTTGAAGCGCTCGGCGAGCGTGTGGATGAGCACGGCATCGATGTTGTCGATGCTGCTCCGGTAGCGGTCGAGCTCGTCGTGTGCGGACACCCATCCACCCTACGCATCGCACGCCCGTCGACCATGCGCAGAGGCCTCGAGCGACTGCGGCCGCGGGGATGAACGTTGCGTGTCGAGGCGGCGACGAGATGCCGATCCGGGGCTCGATCCCGAGGCTGGGCACCTACCGTGGCCTTTCGATGACGACCACCGAGCGAGCATCAGCCACGACCGCGCGCACCCGCACGAGCGCGCTGCGCCACACGCGCGCCATCGCGCGGCTCGCACCCCGCTGGCGGGAGCCTCGCACCGTGTGGCTCGCGTTCGCCGTGCTCCAGGGCGCCACGATCGCTGCGTTCGCCGGGCACATGGTCGCGGGCGACACGCTCGGCGACCTGCCGCTCTACCGCGAGTGGGCGATGGATGCGTTCGAGGGCCGCGGCATCGTCGGCATCGACGAGGCGTGGGTGTACCCGCTGCTCGCGTGGCTGCCGATCGGGTTCGCGAACCTCGCGGGCGCCTCCCCGTACCTCACGGTGTGGCTCGCGCTCGTCATCGCCCTCGACGCGCTGGCGCTGCGCACGCTGCTCGCGGCGCGCACGACGCGCGCCATCATCGCGGGCTGGGCGTGGCTCGGGATGCTGCTCGTGCTCGCGCCCGTCGCGCTGCTGCGGCTCGAGGGCGTCACCGCGCCGCTCGTCGTCGTCGCCGTCGCCCTGCTCGCGAGGCGGCCGTGGCTCGCGGGTGCGCTGCTCGCCGTCGCGACGTGGATCAAGGTGTGGCCCGCCGCGATCGTCGGCGCCGCGATCGTCGTGCTGCACGAGCGCATGCGCGTCCTGCAGGCGGGGCTCGCCGTCACGGCTGGCGTCGTGCTGCTCGCGGTCGCGATGGGCAACGCGGGCTTCCTCGCCTCCTTCGCGATGATGCAGGACGACCGCAACCTGCAGCTCGAGGCGCCGCTCGCGACGCCGTGGGTGTGGATGGCCATGCTCGACGTGCGCGACGCCGCCGTGTTCCAGAACGTCGCGCTCGCGACGCGCGAGGTCGTCGGGCCGCTCGACGGGCTCGCGCAGGAGGCGTCGACGCCCCTCATGCTGCTCGCGACGATCGCGGCGCTCGTGCTCGCACGCGTCGCGGTCCGGCGCGGCGCCGACCGCCACGAGACCCTGCTCACGGCATCCCTCGTCGTCACGGTCGCGATGTTCGCCTGCAACCGCGTCGGCTCGCCGCAGTACATGCTGTGGATCCTGCCCGTGGCGGTCGCTGCGCTCGCGACGGTCGACGGTGCCGCGCAGCGGTGGTGGCGCCGCATGACGGCGACGCTGCTCGCGACCGGGCTGCTGACGACGATCATCTTCCCCGTCGCGTACATGGCGCTCGTCGACCTGCAGGCGTGGGCGGTCGTGCTGCTCACGGCCCGCAACGTGCTGCTGTTCGTCGTGCTCGTCGCGACGGCGAGGCGCATGGTGGTGCTCGCCGTGGGCCGCTCGACGCTCGATGCGGTGCGCGCGCGCCGGGTGACGGGCCTCCCGCAGGCCGACCGCCTCGGCTGACGGACCGGTCGCACGCCGCACGCGATGCGCGAAGCCATCGCGGACGACGCGCCAGAATCCCGGCCGGGTGCTGCCATCGCGGACGATGCGCCACCATCCCGAGCGCGTGCTGCCATCGATGCGCCGCCATCCCGAGCGGCTGCTGCCATCGCGGGCGATGCGCCACCATCCCGAGCGCGTGCTGCCATCGACGCGCCGCCTTCCCGAGCGGGTGCTGCCATCGCGGACGATGCGCCGCAAGGGGGCACGACCCGGCGCGCCCGGGCCATACCGTGGCGCAGGATGACGAGGATCGAGCGAGCGCAGGGTGGCCTCACGCGTCGCGCGTCGCCGGTCGTGAGGCGTGCGCGCACCAGGGCGCTGCAGCGCGCCCGCGCGATCGCCCTGCACGCGCCGCCGTGGCGCGAGCCGCGCACGGTGTGGATGGGCTTCGCCCTGCTGCAGGTCGTGACGCTCGCGTCGTTCGCCGCGCCCATGCTCGCGGGCGACGTGCTCGGCGACCTGCCGCTGTACCGCGAGTGGGCGCTCGATGCGGCCGAGGGCCGCGGCATCGTCGGCATCGACGAGCCATGGGTGTACCCGCTGCTCGCGTGGCTGCCCATCGCGCTCGCATCCGTCGCCTCCGCCCCCGCGTTCCTCACGATCTGGCTCGCGATGCTGGGCGTGCTCGACGCGCTCGCGCTGCGCGCGATCCTCGCCTCCGGCTCGGCCAGGGCGAGCATCGCCGGATGGGCGTGGCTGTGCATGCTGCTGACGCTCGGACCCGTGGCGCTGCTGCGGCTCGAGGGGGTCACGGCGCCGCTCGTCGTCATCGCGGTCACGATGCTCGCACGCCGGCCATGGGCGGCCGGGGTGCTGCTGGCCGCCGCGACGTGGATCAAGGTGTGGCCCGTCGCGCTCGTCGCGAGCGCGCTCGTCGTGATGCGCGAGCGCGGCCGCATCCTGCAGGCGGGCATCGTCGTCACGGCGGGCGTCGTCGCGGCGGCGGTCGTGCTCGGGGACGTCGGCGAGCTCGCCTCGTTCGCCACGATGCAGGGCGACCGCGACCTGCAGCTCGAGGCGCCGCTCGCGACGCCGTGGGTGTGGATGGCGATGCTCCACGTGCCCGGCGCATCCGTGTCGTTCGACGTCGCGCTCGAGACGCGCGAGGTCGCCGGCCCGTTCGACGGGCTCGCGCAGCAGGCCTCGACGCCGCTCATGCTGCTCGGGACCATCGCGGCGCTCGTCCTCGCGCGCATCGCCGTGCGGCGCGGCGCCGACCGGCACGAGACGCTGATGACGACGGCGCTCATGGTGACGATCGCGATGTTCGCATGCAACCGCGTCGGATCGCCGCAGTACATGCTGTGGATCCTGCCGGTCGCGATCGTGGCGATCGCGACGGTGCACGCGGGCGCGCAGCGGTGGTGGCGGCGCATGACGGCCGTGCTGCTCGCGACGGGGCTCGTGACGACGATCGTCTTCCCCATCTCGTACCTCGCGCTCATCGACCTCCACGTGTGGGCGGTCGTGCTGCTGACGGCGCGCAACGTGCTGCTGGTCGTCGTGCTCGCGGCGGCGGCACGTCGCATGGTCGTGCTCGCCGTGGGTCGCTCGACGCTCGATGCTGTGCGTGCGAGCCGGCTCGGCGGCATGCCGGAGGGCTCGCGCGTGGCGTGACGCGGCGCTGCGACCCGTCGCGAGGTGGAGGTCTCCCCGCGACGTGGAGGTCTCGCCGCGCCGGCGGGCGCGCCGCGAGGTGGCGGGCTCTGCCGCGAGGTGTAGGTCTCACAGCGAGGTGGAGGACTCCCCACGAGATCGGGGTCTCGCGTTCGGATGCGGCCGTCCCGGCGCCTCGGTGGGAGCAGCGCACCTCGCGGTGACGAGGCGGCTCGGCGTGAGCAGCGCACCTCGCGATGGGAAGGCACTCGACGCGGGAAGCGCACCTCCCCTCGGGAAGCGCACCTCTCGACGTGCGCTAGGGGCGTCGGGAGGCGCGCACGCGCTCCACGAGGCCGTCGCGCACGCCGGGCCACTCGTCGACGAGGATCGAGTGCACCGCGACGTCCCGCCACGTGCCCGAGGCATCCTGCCGCATCCGCCGCAGCACGCCCTCGAACGTCGCGCCCAGTCGCACGATCGCGGCGCGCGAGCGCTCGTTCGCCGCATCGGCCTGGATGCGCACGCGCCCGAACCCGTGCGAGAACGCATGCCCGAGCACCAGCAGCTTCGCCTCGGGGTTCACGGCGGTGCCCCACACGTCGGGTGCGTAGGCGGTCCAGCCGACGTGGCACTGCTCGGTCACGACCTCGAGGTCGGCGAGCGACGTCGTGCCGACGAGCCGGCCGCTGCGGCGCAGGCGGATGGCGAAGGGTCTGCCGCTCCAGGGGTAGGTGCGCTCGGCCCACCGCACCCAGCCGTCGTCGGAGGAGTCGAGCGCCTCGGGCCCGCCGCAGTAGCCGCTCGCGAACACCGCAGGCACCCCGATCGCGTCGCGCAGCTCGAGGAGCACGTCGCGCGTGAGCGGCTCGAGGCGGATGACGTCGCCCTCGAGCGTCGCCGGATCGGGGATGCGGGCGGTCACGCACCCATCACAGCACGCGATCGGGAGGCCGGTGCGCGAGCGGTGGCGCGCCGCGATGCGGCGAGAGCGGCGCCTCGAGCGCCATGCGCACTCGAGACGCCGCTCCCGCCGCATCTGCGCGGGTGACCGCGTGCCAGGTGACCGCGTGCCGGGTGACCGCGTGCCAGGTGACCGCGTGCCGGGTGACCGCGTGCCGGGTGACCGCGTGCCGGGCAACAGGGCCACAGTGCCACACGGACACCCGGCCACACGGGTGCCCGGCCACGGCGTGCCCGGCCACCGGACGCGGTCAGCGCACCCGCCGCCGGTACAGCACCGTCGCGACCGTCGCCGCCAGCGCGAGCACGCCGAGCATCCACGCGAGGGCGATCCACAGCTCGACGCCCACAGGGTCGCCGGCGAGCAGCGCGCGCAGCGCATCGACGATCGCCGTCACCGGCTGGTGCTCGGCGAACCAGCGCACCGGGCCAGGCATCGAGTCGGTCGGCACGAACGCCGACGACACGAACGGCAGGAGGATGAGCGGATACGAGAAGGCGCTCGCGCCGTCGACGCTCCGCGCCGTCAGGCCCGCGATGACCGCGACCCACGTCAGCGCGAGCGTGCACAGCGCGAGGATGCCGACGACCGCGAGCCATTCGCCGATGCCGGCCGGCGAGCGGAACCCCATGAGCAACGCCGCGCCCACGACGACCGCGAGCGACACGAGGTTCGCGACGATCGACGTCAGGACGTGCGCCCACAGCACCGACGAGCGCGCGATCGGCATCGACTGGAAGCGCTCGACGATGCCGCCCTGCAGGTCGAGGAACAACCGGTACGACGCGTACGCGACGCCCGACGCGACCGTGATGAGGAGGATGCCGGGCAGCAGGTAGTCGACGTACGCCGCATCCCCCACGTCGATCGCCCCGCCGAGCACGAACGCGAACAGCAGCAGGAACGCGATCGGCATGACGGCGGTCGTCACGATCGTGTCGGGGCTGCGCAGGATGTGGCGCAGCGAGCGGCCCGTGAGGGCGGCGGTGTCGCTGATGGCGTGCGTGGTCATCGCTGCTCCTCGGTGGGCGCGGGCGCGGATGCGGGGTGGCGGGTGGATGCAGGGGCGACTTCGTCGGCGGAGGCCGAGGGCGCCTGGGCCGAGCGCGACGACGCGGGCGGGGTCGGCGCGGACGGCGCCGACGAGGACGGGGCCGACGCATGTCCGGGCTCGGGCGCACCGACCACCGCGAGGAAGACCTCCTCGAGCGTCGGCTGCCGCTCGACCATCTCGACGGTCGCCTGCGGCAGCAGATCGCGGAGCTCGGCGAGCGTGCCGTCCTGCACGATGCGGCCGCGGTGCAGGATCGCGATGCGGTCGGCGAGCTGCTCGGCCTCCTCGAGCTGCTGCGTGGTGAGCAGCACGGTCGTGCCTGCGCGTGCGAGCTCGCGCACCGCATCCCACACCTCGATGCGCGCCTGCGGATCGAGCCCCGTCGTGGGCTCGTCGAGCACGACGACGCGCGGATCGCCGACGAGGCTCATCGCGATGTCGAGGCGGCGGCGCATGCCGCCCGAGTAGGTGCCGGCGCGGCGGCCGCCCGCGTCTGCGAGCGAGAAGCGCTCGAGCAGCCGGTCGGCGACGCCGCGCGGATCGCGCAGATGCCGCAGGCGGGCGACGAGCGCGAGGTTCTCGCGGCCCGTGAGCACCTCGTCGACGGCGGCGAACTGCCCCGTGAGGCTCAGCGACTCGCGCACGCCCTGCGCGTCGTCGCGCACGTCGTGACCGTCGACGGATGCCGTGCCCGCATCCGCGCGCAGCAGCGTCGCGAGGATGCGCACGAGCGTCGTCTTGCCGGCGCCGTTCGAGCCGAGGAGGGCGACGATCGTGCCGGGTGCGACGTCGAGGTCGACGCCGCGCAGCACGGGGAGGTCGCCGAACGAGCGCTCGAGGCCGCGCACGCGGATGGCCGGCGGCGCCAGGGTCGCGGCGCTCATCGCGGATCGTCCTCGGGTGTCGCGGCAGCCTCGCGGATCGAGCGGCGCAGGCGCTCGCGCTCGCGGTCGATCCAGCCGTCGCCGCCGTAGTTGGCGAGGAACGTCTCGACGAAGTCGACGGGGTCGTCGCCGAGCAGCCGCACGAGGGGCGTGCCGTCGGCTGCTGCCTGCTCGAGCATGGTCATGAGGTCGTCGAGCATGCGCACGAGGGTCTCGCCGTCGTTCGTCGCGCCGAGGTGCATGAGGTAGCGGTCGAGGGCGATGGCGCTCGCGCGGTACGGCTCGGGCAGCGCCTTCTGGCGGGCCTTGTACTCGCGGTAGCGACGCTTCTGGCCGAGGTCGCCGACGATGAGCTCGATGAGGTTGGGCATGGTCACTCCTTAGGGGTGGTGGTGTCGGATGCGGTGGTGTCGGATGCGGCGGCCGGTGCGCTGGCGTCGGATGCGGTGGCCCGTGCCGTGGCGGGTGCGGTCACGACGGATGCGGTGGCCGGTGCCGAGGTCGGGGTGGCGGCCGGTGCGGTCACGTCGGATGCCGCGCCCGGTGCGGTCACGTGGGATGCGGTGGCCGGGGTGTCGCGCAGCGTTGCGAGCCGGTCGGCGAGGAGGTCGTAGGTGGCCCAGAACTCCTCGAGAGCGGTGCGGCCCGCGGAGTGGAGCGCGTAGACCTTGCGGGGCGGACCCTTCTCGCTGGGCACTCGGCTCACGTCGACGAGGCCGCGCTGCTCGATGCGGGTCAGCAATGCGTAGATCGTGCCTTCGGCGATGTCGGCGAAGCCGCGGTCGCGCAGCTCGGCCGTGATCTCGTACCCGTACGCCGATCGGCGGCCGAGGATGGCGAGCACGATGCCCTCGAGGATGCCCTTCAGCATCTCGGTCTCCTGCTTGGGCATGGGCCCTCCTCCGGTACTCAGTGACGGTGACTACCAGTACATAGTGACGCTGGTTACCGACTGCGTCAAGCCCCGATCGATCGCCGTGGCGATCGACTGGTCGCTCGTTGTGCCGACTGGTCGCTCGTTGCCCTCGACTGGTCGCTCGTTGCCCTCGACTGGTCGCTCGTTGTTCCTACGAGCGACCAGTCACCCCCACCAGCGACCAGTCACCCCACGAGCGCCCGCTCACCGCACGAGGGACTGGTCACTCGTTGTTCCCACCAGCGACCAGTCACCCCCACCAGCGACCAGTCACCCCCACGAGCGACCAGTCACCCCAACGAGCGAGCAGTCGACGGCGGGCCGCCTACCCTTGAGGGCGTGCCGCATCCCTCCCCCTCGCTCGCCCGTGCCGAGTCGCTCATCGCGCTGACGCCCGACTTCCCGTCGCCGGGCGTGCTGTTCCGCGACATCGGGCCGATGCTCGCCGACGCCGACGCGCTCGCCGCCGTGACCGCGTCGCTCTCGGCGCCGACGGAGGGCGCGTTCGACCTCGTGGCGGGCGTCGAGGCCCGCGGCTTCCTGCTCGCGGGGGCGGTGGCGGCTGCCACCCGCACGGGCCTCCTGCCCATCCGCAAGGCGGGCAAGACCCCGCACCCCACCGCATCCGTCGACTACGCGCTCGAGTACGACGTCGCGACGATCGAAGCGCGCGGCGACCTCACCGGCCGGCGCGTGCTGCTCGTCGACGACGTGCTCGCGACGGGCGGCACGCTCGTGGCGGCGGCGTCGCTCGTCGAGCAGCTCGGCGGCACGGTGGCGGGCGTCGCCGTGGTGCTCGAGCTCGTCGATCTCGGCGGGCGCGCCCGCGTCCCCGCCGCCCACGCCGTCTTCACCGCCTGACCTCCAGAACCCTCTGAGGTTCTCGGCCCTCTCTGATGTCAGAAGGGGCCGAAGACCTCAGATCGGCGGGGCGGGATAGCGTCGAGGGATGGCCGACACGCGATTCTCGGACTGGACCGACATCGAGGGCTTCCTGCGCATCCCCCGCCTCGCGGGGCTCGCAGCGGGGCCGGACGGGCGCCTCGTCGCCCACGTGCAGGAGGCGGCGGACGACGGCTCGCGCATGACGTCGTCGCTCTGGGCGCTCGACGCCGCGGGCGACGGGGATGCCCGCAGGCTCACGTGGTCGACGAAGGGCGAGTCGGCGCCGCGGTACGCGCCCGACGGCTCGCTGCTGTTCGCGTCCGCTCGCCCCGATCCCACGGGCGAGGCGGACGACGACGGCACCGCGATCTGGCGGCTCCCCACGACGGGCGAGGCGACGGTCGTCGCGTCGGCCCCCGGCGGCCTGAGCCTCGTGGCCGTCGCCGACGACGGCACGATGCTCGCGACGACGCAGGTGCTCGCGGGCGGCTCGCTCGACGACGACGCCGAGCGTCGCGAGGCGCGCACGTCGGCGAAGCGCACCGCCATCTGGCACACGGGGATGCCCATCCGGCACTGGGATCACGAGCTGGGCGAGGAGTCGACGCGTCTCGTGCTCGTGTCGCCCCAGGGCGAGCTGCGCGAGGTCACGCCCGAGATCGACACGGTCGCGCTCACGAACGCATCCGCAGACCTCTCGCGCGATGGCGCGACGATCGTCGCGACGTGGACGACGCGCGCCACCGGTGGCGAGACGCGCACGGGCATCGTCACGATCGACGCGCGGACGGGCGGTCGCCGCGCCCTGCTCGAGCCCACCGCCGAGCACGGCTGGTCGAGCCCGCGCCTGTCGCCCGACGGGACGCGCGTCGCCGTCACGCGCCTCACGACCTCGACCCCGACCGACACGTCGTACGACTTCCTCGAGCTGCACCCGCTCGCGGGCGGCGACCCCGTGCGCGTCGACGTCGGCGACCTCACGATCGGCGCGTACGCGTGGGTCGACGACGCACGACTCGTGGTCGCGGGCGACCTGCGCTCGCGCGGCGCCGTGCTGCTCGTGGATGCCGCGACGGGCTCGGTGCGCACGCTCGTCGACGACGCCCCCTACGGCTCGCTCGCCGTCGCACCCGACGGCGACGCCGTCTTCGCGCTCCGCAGCGACATGGCCTCGCCGGCTGCGGCCGTGCGCATCCCGCTCGACGGTCACGGCGCCGTGACCCCCGCATCCATCCCCGCACCCGGCGCCATCGGCGAGCTGCCGGGCCGCGTCGAATGGGTCGAGACCGACGTCGACGGCCTCACCGTGGGTGGCTGGCTCTGCACGCCGAAGGGCGCGAGCGCCGCTGAGCCCGCGCCCGTGATGCTGTGGATCCACGGCGGCCCGCACGGCTCGTACAACGCGTGGAGCTGGCGGTGGAACCCGTGGCTCGCCGTCGCCCGCGGCTGGGCGGTGCTGCTGCCCGACCCGGCGATGTCGACCGGCTACGGGCACACGGGCCTGAACCGCGGATGGCCGCGCCTGCCCGACGTCGTGTGGCGCGAGTGCGAGACGCTGCTCGACGACGTGCTGCTGCGCGACGAGCTCGACGCCTCGCGCACCGCGCTGCTCGGCGCATCCTTCGGCGGCTTCATGACGAACTGGATCGCGGGGCACTCCGACCGCTTCGGTGCCATCGTGACGCATGCGGGCCTGTGGGCGCTCGACCAGCAGCACACGACGACGGATGCGGCGGCGCACAAGGTGCGCGTGCACGGGCATCCCGACGAGCTGCCCGAGTGGTACCGCGCGTACTCGCCGCACCACTCCGCCTCGGCGATCGTCACGCCGATGCTCGTCACGCACGGCAACCGCGACTACCGGGTGCCCGTGAGCGAGGCGCTGCGGCTGTGGTGGGATCTCGTGTCGGGATGGGAGGGGTCGCCCGCGTCGATGCCGCACCGCTTCCTGCAGCTCACCGACGAGCACCACTGGGTCATGCGGCCGTCGAACGCCGCGACGTGGAACGAGACGGTGCTGGCCTTCTGCGCGCAGCACGTGCTGGGCGCCGACCCCATCCCCGACGCCCTGCCCTGGTAGCGCCCGCACGCCGAACGATCCGAGGTCCCCGGCCCTCTCCGATGTCTGCAGGGGCCGAGAACCTCAGATCGTGCGTGGAGGCGAGAGGGTCGTCAGCCGTCGATGAGGTCGTGCCGCACGACGATGGCCTCGCGGTCGGGCCCGACGCCGATGGCCGAGATGCGCGAACCCGACATGGCCTCGAGCGCGAGCACGTAGTCCTGCGCGTTCTTCGGCAGATCCTCGAACGTGCGGGCGCCCGAGATGTCCTCGGTCCAGCCCGGCAGCTCCTCGTAGATCGGCGTCGCGTGGTGCACGTCGCTCTGCGACACGGGCATCTCGTCGTGGCGCACGCCGTCGACGTCGTAGGCGACGCATACGGGGATGCGCTCGATGCCCGTGAGCACGTCGAGCTTGGTGAGCACGAAGTCGGTGACGCCGTTGACGCGCGCCGCGTAGCGCGTGATGACGGAGTCGTACCAGCCGGTGCGGCGCGGACGGCCCGTCGTCGTGCCGAACTCGAAGCCCGTGGCGCGCAGGCGCTCGCCCCACTCGTCGAAGAGCTCGGTGGGGAACGGGCCGGAGCCGACGCGCGTCGTGTACGCCTTCACGATGCCGATGATGCGGTCGAGGCGGGCGGGCGCGACGCCGGCGCCCGTGGCAGCGCCGCCGGCGGTCGCCGACGACGACGTGACGAACGGGTACGTGCCGTGGTCGATGTCGAGCATCGTCGCCTGGCCGGCCTCGAAGACGACGGTCTTGCCGGCCTCGAGGGCGCGGTCGAGCTCGAGCGCCGTGTCGGCGACCATGGGGCGCAGCCGCTCGACGTACTGCGTGAGATCGGCGACGATCTCGTCGACGGTGATGGCCCTGCGGTTGTAGACCTTCGTGAGCAGGTGGTTCTTGAGGTCGAGCGACCCCTCGACCTTCTGCCGCAGGATCGACGGGTCGAAGAGATCCTGCACGCGCACGCCGACGCGGTTGATCTTGTCGGCGTAGGCGGGGCCGATGCCGCGGCCGGTCGTGCCGATGGAGCGCTTGCCGAGGAAGCGCTCGGAGACCTTGTCGAGCGTGCGGTGGTAGTCGGCGATGATGTGCGCGTTGGCCGAGATGCGCAGCCGCGACACGTCGACCCCGCGCGCCGAGAGGGCCTGCAGCTCGTGGAAGAGCACCTCGAGGTCGATGACGACGCCATTGCCGATCACCGGGACGACGCCGGGCGTGAGGATGCCGGACGGGAGGAGGTGCAGCGCGTACTTCTCGTCGCCGACGACGACGGTGTGGCCCGCGTTGTTGCCGCCGTTGAACTTGACGACGTAGTCGGTGCGGCTCGCGAGGAGGTCGGTGGCCTTGCCCTTGCCCTCGTCACCCCACTGCGCGCCGAGGATCACGATGCCTGGCATGGGGTCCCCTTCTGCTCGAATCGCAAGCGGGAGCCCGCTTGCACTCCACCCTATCGTGGGGGCCTGCGGCCGCTCGGGGGCTGTGGACGGGCGTCAGCGGCCCGCGAGCACGGCGTCGACCGCCTCGGCGATCGACGCATCCGGCTCGAACACCGTGCGCTCGAACGCGACCATGACCATGGCGCCGACGATGGCGGATGCGCGCAGCGTCGACGGGCGGGGTGCGCCGTCGGCGGCGACGGCGTCGGCGACGAGCGCGAACAGCGCCGTGCGGTACGCGGCGAGCGACTCCTGCCATGGCCGATCGGTGCGGAAGAGCTCGCCTGCGACCACCTTCGCGGCCGCCGGCCGCTCCTCGACGCCCTGCAGGAAGGCCGTCACGACGGCGCGCAGCGCCCCGCCGGGCTGGGCGCTCGCGAGCGCCTCGCCGAGCCGCATGCGCGTGCGCTCGACGGCGTCGGCGAGCACGGCCTCGAACACGGCGTCCTTCGAGGCGAACGAGTAGTAGACGCTGCCCTTCGCGACGCCCGCGCGCTCGGCGATGTCGTCGACGGTCGTGGCGCTGACGCCGCGCTCGGCGGCGAGGGCGGCCGCGGCGTCGAGCACCTTCTCGCGGCTGCGGTTCGGGCGGGCCATGCGTCTCCCTCGGAATACTTGTACTGACCAGTCAGTCTAGTCTACCGTGGTGCGGTCGAAGGAGGAACCGACATGGACGTGACGCTCGAGCAGGTCGCGATGGGCCGAGCGCTGCCGCCCACCGATGCGACGTTCGCATCGGGCGAGGCGTCGCTCGTCGTCGTCGAGACCGAGCAGCGCCCGACGGTGCTCGGCCTGGTCGCAGCCGGGCGCATGGTGCCCACCGCCGGCCGCGTGCTGCTCGACGGCGTCGAGGATCGCGCGGGCCTGCGATCGCGCGTCGCCCTCGTGGACGCCCCCCGCGCATCCGACCCCGACCCCGCCGTGACCGTCGCCGGGGTCGTCGCCGAGGAGCTGCTCTTCGCAGGCGTGCCCGGCGACCCGCGCAGCGTGCGCGGCTGGGCGACGCAGCTCGGCGTCGCAGGCCTGCTCGACGTGCCCATCGCCGACGTCGCGCCCGCGACCCGCACGCGCCTGCTCGCCGAGCTCGCCATCCTGCGCGACGACGTCGAGGCGATCGTGCTCGCGAGCCCCGACCGCCACGGCGGCGACCCGCACGACTGGTGGGCGCTCGCGCGCGCGCTCGCCGACCGCGGCCTCGCCGTGCTCGTGCTCGCGAGCCCCGCGTCGGCACGCGTGCTCGCCGCGATGGGCGAGCTCGACGGGGGCGGCGCGTCCGCACCCGCGTCCACAGGCGCGTCCGCACCCGCATCCGCATCCGCATCCGCATCCGCATCCGAGGAGGTGGCGGCATGACCGTGCCCCAGATCGTGCTCGCCGAGCTGCGCAGGCTCGTCGCGACGCGCATGGCGCGCATCGCGCTGCTCGCCCTGTGCACCGTGCCGCTGCTGTACGGCGGCCTGTACCTGTGGGCGAACCAGGATCCGCAGGGCAACCTCGACGGCGTGCCCGTGGCGCTCGTGGTGGCGGATGCGGGCGCCACCGACGCCGACGGCGCGACGCGCGTCGTGGGCGACGAGGTGGCCGACGAGCTGCAGGGCTCCGACTCGTTCGGCTGGCACCGCGTCACCGCGGCGAGCGCGGCGGCCGGCGTCGCAGACGGCACCTACGACTTCTCGGTGACGCTGCCCGCGACGTTCTCGGCCGACCTGCTGAGCGCATCCGGCGACGACCCGCATCCGGCGCGCATCGAGCTCGAGACGAACGATGCGAACGGCTACCTCGCGGGCACGCTCGGCGAGCGCGCGACCGACGCCATCCTCGCCTCCGTGCGCGAGTCGGTCGGCCAGGAGGCGGCCGGCAGGCTGCTGCTCGCGATCAGCGACATCCGCGACGGCCTCGCCGATGCGTCGACCGGGGCGGGCGACCTCGCGGCGGGCGCCTCGCAGGCGCACGACGGCTCGATTGCCCTCGCCTCGGGCACGGGCGAGCTCGCGACGGGTGCGGATGCGCTCGCGAGCGGCACGGCGCAGGTCGCGTCGGGCGCGCAGCGGCTGGCCGACGGTGCGGCGCCCCTCGCGTCCGGCCTCGCGGACGCGCAGTCGTCGACCGCGACGCTGCCCGCCGACGCCGCGGCGCTCGCCTCGGGTGCGCAGCAGGTCGCCGACGGCGACGCGCAGGTCGCGGCCGTGGGCGCCCAGGTCGCATCGGCGACGGGAGGCCTCGCGGCCGACGTGCCGCAGACCCGCGCGCGGATCGTCGCCGCGCTGCAGGCCGCCGGCGTCGACGAGACCGCGACGGCGCAGGTGCTCGCTCCGCTCGACGAGCTCGGCGCGGCGATCGTGTCGGGCGATGCGCAGGTGCAGACCGCCTCGGGCCAGCTGCAGCAGCTGTCGGCCGGTGCGCAGCAGGTGGCCGACGGCGCCGCGCGGCTCTCGGCCGCTGCACCGCGGCTCGCCGACGGCATCGCGCAGGCGGCGTCGGGCGCGTCCACCCTCTCGACCGGGGCGACGACGCTCGCCTCGGGCGCCGCGTCCGCAGCCTCCGGTGCCTCGACGCTCGCGAGCGGCGCGCACGACGCCGCCGACGGCGCATCCGCCCTCGACGACGGCCTCGCGCGACTCGACGACGGCGCCTCGGCGCTCGCGGGCGGGCTGTCGGATGCCGTCGGCGAGATCCCCGCGTCGAGCAGCACGCTGCGCGCGGAGCAGGCCGACACGATCGCCGACCCCGTCGCGCTCGACGCCGACGCCGTGACCTCCGCAGGCTCCTACGGCGAGGGGCTCGCGCCGTTCTTCCTCTCGCTCGCCGCGTGGATCGGCATCTACGCCCTGCTGCTCATCGTGCATCCCGTCTCGCGACGGGCCGTGACGGCGCTGCGCTCACCCATCCGCGTCGGCATCGCGTCGTGGCTCGCCCCCGCATCGCTCGGCGCGCTGCAGATGGTGGCGCTCTTCGGCATCGTGACGCTCGCCCTCGGCTTCACCCTCGCGGCGCCGCTCGGGGTGCTGGGCATCATGCTGCTCGCCTCGGCCGCCTTCGCGGCGATCGTCGTGGCGCTCAACGTGTGGCTCGGCTCCGTCGGCCAGTTCCTCGGGCTCGTGCTCATGGTGGTGCAGCTCGTGACGGCAGGCGGCACCTTCCCGTGGCAGACGTTGCCCGGCCCGCTCGCAGCCCTGCACCACGCGATGCCGATGACCTACGCCGTGGAGGCGCTGCGGCAGGCGATGTACGGCGGATCGGCGGCGATCGCCTGGCACGACGTGCTCGTGCTCGCGCTGTTCGGCGTCGGTGCGCTGCTCCTGACGATCCTCGGCGTCGCACGCATGATGGATCACCGCACGCTGCGAGACCTGCAGCCGAGCCTCATCGGCTAGCGCCGGTCTCCCGGCGCCGCGGCCCGGGCTGCCCGGCGGCATTGCGTCTTCGTGCGGCCTGGGCCTATGGTTTCGGCATGCCGAAAGCAGCCGAGCGCACCGCGTCCGCCATGCGACCGCGACCGCTGTGGCTGCTGGGCCCGGCGCTCGTCGCAGGCGTCGCGTACCTCGACCCCGGCAACGTCGCCGCCAACATGACGGCGGGGGCGCGCTACGGCTACCTGCTGCTGTGGGTCGTCGTCGTCGGCAACCTCATGGCCTGGCTCATCCAGTACCTCTCGGCCAAGCTCGGCATCGTCACCGGCAAGAGCCTCCCCGAGGTGCTCGGCGAGCGCTTCGGCTCGCGTGCCGGCCGCATCGCCTACTGGCTGCAGGCCGAGGCCGTCGCGATGGCGACCGACGTCGCCGAGGTCATCGGCGGCGCCGTCGCGCTCTGGCTGCTCTTCGACGTGCCGCTCGTCGCCGGCGGCGCCATCACCGGCGCGATCTCGATGGCGCTCCTGTGGCTGCAGACCCGTCGAGGGCCTCGTGCGTTCGAGATCGTCATCACCGGGATGCTCGTCGTCATCGCCGTCGGATTCACCGCCGGCGTCTTCGCTGGCCCTCCCGGCGCGGAGGCGCTCGGCGGTCTCGTGCCCCGCTTCGACGGCCCCGACACCGTGCTGCTCGCCGCTTCCATCCTCGGCGCCACCGTGATGCCGCACGCCATCTACGCGCATTCGAGCCTCACGCGCGACCGGTTCCGCGACCGCGAGGGCCGGGCGCTCGCCGTGCCGCGGCTGCTGCGCGCGACGCGATGGGACGTCACGATCGCGCTCGCCATCGCGGGCACGGTCAACGTCGCGATCATCGTGCTCGCCGCCGCGAACCTCGCGGGCGTCGACGGCACCGACTCGCTGGAGGGCGCGCACGCGGCGATCGCCGGGGCGCTCGGGGCGGGCATCGCGACGCTCTTCGCCATCGGCCTGCTCGCATCGGGCCTCGCATCGACCGCCGTCGGCGCGTACGCGGGCTCCGAGATCATGCAGGGCCTCGTGCGCGTGCGCGTGCCCGTGACGACGAGGCGGCTCGTGACGCTCGTGCCCGCCCTCGCCATCCTCGCGTTCGGCGTCGACCCGACCCTCGCGCTCGTGCTGAGCCAGGTGGTGCTGTCGTTCGGCATCCCGTTCGCGCTCGTGCCGCTCGTGTGGCTCACGTCGCGGCGTGCGGTGATGGGCGAGCACGCGAACCGCTGGTGGACGACGGCGCTCGGCGCGCTCTTCGCGACGGCGCTCGTGACGCTCAACGTGCTGCTGCTGTGGCTCACGTTCACGGGCGCCTGACCCCGCGCGCTCGGCCCGGCCATCTGAGGTTCTCGGCCGCTTCTGATGTCGGAACGGGCCGGAGACCTCGGATCCGTGGATGCTCGGCGCGATCCGATGCAGGTTCTCGGCCGCTCGTGAGGTGAGAAGCGGACGAGCACCTCAGATCTGCGGATGGGGGGCGTGGGTGCGGAGCCACTCGTGCATCACGATGGCTGCGGCCGCCGCCGCGTTCAGGGAGCGCGTCGACCCCAGCTGGCGCACGTGCACGTGCTCGCTCGCCGCAGCGATCGCCGCGTCCGTGAGCCCCGGGCCCTCCTGGCCGAGGAGCAGCACGCAGCCGCGCGGCAGCGGCGCTGCGTCGACGGGGCGGGATGCGGGATGCGTGTCGACCGCCACGAGCGGCAGCCCGGCCTCGGCCGCCCACGCGACGAGCGCATCCACCGACTCGTGGTGCCGCACGTGCTGGTACCGGTCGGTCACCATCGCGCCGCGGCGATTCCAGCGCCGACGGCCCACGATGTGCACCTCGGCGGCGAGGAACGCGTTCGCCGTGCGCACGATCGAGCCGATGTTGAGGTCGTGCTGCCAGTTCTCGATGGCGACGTGGAAGGGATGCCGACGCTCGTCGAGCTCGGCGACGATCGCATCCATGCTCCAGTAGCGATAGCGGTCGACGACGTTGCGGCGGTCGCCGAGCGCGAGCAGCTCGGGATCGTAGCGCGGGTCGGTCGGCCACGCGCCGACCCATGGGCCGACGCCGACCTCGGGCGGCTCGGCTCGGCCCTCCTGCCTCGCATCCACCCGTCCAGTCTGCCCCTCGCGACGCGCGACGGACGACGCGCGACGGACAACGCGCGACGGACGCGCGACGGACGACGCGCGACGGACGCGCGACGGACGACGCGCGACGGGCCCCGTGCATCTGCACGGGGCCCGTCGCGTGTCGGGTCAGTCGCGGACGCGACGCCCCCGCCGCAGCAGCCAGCCCGCCGCGATGAGCAGCGCGGCTGCGAGCATCGCCAGCAGCGCGATGCCACCACCGGTGGTCGGCAGGCCGCCGTTCGACGAGCCGGGCTCGTCGGGCTGGCCGGGCTGGCCCGGCTGGCCGGGCGCGCTCGGCGACGGCTCACCCGGTCCGGGCGTCGGCGGCACCGCGTCGTACTCGATCACGATCGTGCCCTCGGTGAAGACGCCGTCGACGTCGGCCACGCGGTACTCGATCGGCGTCGGCGAGCCCGTGAAGCCGGGCTCCGGCGTGAACGTGATGGCACCCGTCACCGGGTCGACCGTCCACGTGCCCTCGCCGGGCACGACCACGGTCGTCGTCCACAGGCCCGTCGCCGGGTCGCGGATCTCGACCGTCGTCGGGTCGAGCTCGCCGGCGTCGTTCGCGAGCGGGTCGACCGTGACCGGCTGACCGGGCTCGTTGCCGCTCGAGACGTCGTCCTGCGCGACGGGTCGGTACGTGACCTCCACCGTCGCCTGCACGACGTCGCCCGTGACGTCCGTCACCGAGTAGACGATGGGCGTCGGGTTGCCCGTGAAGCCCTCCTCCGGAGCGAACGCGATCGCCCCCGTCTCGGGATCGACGGTCCACGTGCCCTCGCCGGGCACGACGAGCTCGAGCACGAGCCCGTCCTCGCCCACGATGCGCACCGACGCGGGGTCGAAGTCGCCGAGGTCGTTCGCGAGGACGTCGACCACGACGGTCGAGCCCTGCGCGTTGCGGAGGGATGCGTCGGCCACGGCCGTGGGCCCGTACGTCACGGTGACGGTCGCACGGACGACGTCGCCGTTCGACGCCGTCGCGACGTACTCGATCGGGGTCGGGTCGCCGCCGTAGCCCGGCTCGGGCGTGAAGGTGACGACGCCGGTCGCCTGGTCGATCGACCAGGTGCCCTCGCCTGCGACGACGAGCGGAGCGCCCGCTGCCAGCGGGGCACCCGTCGCCGGGTCGACGATCGCGACCGACGCGGGGTCGAAGTCGCCCTCGTCGTTGGCGAGCACGTCGACCTCCACCACGGTGCCGACCTCGTTCGCGAGCGACTCGTCGTCGTTCGCGACCGCGGCGTACGTCACGGTGATCGGCGCGGAGACCACGTCGCCCGAGCGGTCGGCCACCTGGTAGGCGACGACCGTCGGGTCGCCGAGGAAGCCGGCCTCCGGCGTGAACGTCACCGTCGCGCCGTCGATCGTCCACGTGCCCTCGCCGGCCACGACGAGCGGTGCGCCGGGAGCCAGCGCAGCACCCGTCGCCGGGTCGATGAAGGCGAGCGTCGCCGGGTCGAGGGCGCCCACGTCGTTGGCGAGCACGTCGATGGAGACGGGCTGGCCGATCGGCTGGTCGAGCGCCTCGTCGGCGGCCGCCGACTGCGCGTAGTCGACGACGATGGCCGCACCCGTCGCCGAGCCCGACGCATCCCGGGCCTCGTAGGCGATCGGGGTCGGGTCGCCCTCGAAGCCCAGGACGGGCGTGAACGTGACCGCGCCGGTTGCGGGATCGATCGTCCAGGTGCCCTCGCCGGCGACGACGAGCGCCGCACCGGGCTCGAGCGCCTCACCCGTGGCGGGGTCGACGAGCGCGACGGTGGACGGGTCGAGCTCGCCCGCGTCGTTCGCGAGCACGTCGATCGTCACGGGCGTGCCGACGGGGTTGCCCACCGACTCGTCCGGGGCGGCGACGGCCGCGTAGTCGACGGTCACGAGCGCACCGGTGACGTCGCCCGAGCGGTCGGCGACGCGGTAGTCGACCGGCGTCGGGTCGCCCTCGTAGCCGGCCTCGGGCGTGAAGGTGATCGCACCCGTCGCCGGGTCGATCGACCACGTGCCCTCGCCAGCGACGACGAGCGGGGCGCCCGCCTCGAGCGCCTCGCCCGTCGCCGGGTCGACGAGCGCGACCGTGGCGGGGTCGAGGTCGCCGCGGTCGTTCGCGAGCACGTCGATCGTCGCCGGGGCGCCGATCGCCTGCGCGTCGACCGAGTCGTCGACGGCCACCGGGAGGTAGCCCACGGTGATGCTCGCCTGCGACACGTCGCCCGACAGGTCCGCGACCGTGTAGGTCACGACGGTCGGGTCGCCCTCGAAGCCGTCCTCCGGCGTGAACGTGACGTCACCCGTCTCGGGGTCGATCGACCACGTGCCCTCGCCTGCGACGACGAGCTCCGCGCCCGCCTCGAGCGCCTCGCCCGTCGCGGGGTCGATGAACGCCACCGAAGCGGGGTCGAACGCGCCGAGGTCGTTGTCGAGCACCGGCACCGTCACGGCATCGCCGATCGCGTTGCCGAGGTCCGCGTCATCCTGCGCGACACCCACGTAGCCGACGGCGATGGATGCGGAGCGGGTGTCGCCCGAGGCATCCGTCACCTCGTAGTCGATGGGGGTCGGGTCGCCCTGGAACCCCTCCTCGGGCGTGAACGTCACGACCGAGCCGTCGATCGACCACGTGCCCTCGCCATCGACCACGAGCGGCTGGCCGGCGTCGAGCACCGTGCCGTCCGCATCCACGAGCGACAGCGACGCGACGTCGAACACGCCGGCGTCGTTCGCGAGCACGTCGATGGCGACGGCCTCGCCCACGACGTTGTCGACGTCGGCGTCGTCGTTCGCGACCGACAGGTAGTCGACCGTGATCGCGGCACCCGTGACGTCGCCCGACAGGTCGGCCACCTCGTAGGCGATGGGCGTCGGGTCGCCCTCGAAGCCCGCCTCGGGCGTGAACGTCACGGTCGAGCCGTCGATCGTCCAGGTGCCCTCGCCCGCGACGACGAGCGGCGCACCCGGTGCGAGCACCGAGCCATCCGCTGCCACGAGCGACAGGGTCGCGACGTCGAGGACGCCTGCGTCGTTCGCGAGCACGTCGACGCCCACGGCGGTGCCGATCGCGTTCTCGAGGCTCTCGTCTGCCGCGGCGACCGGGAGGTAGCCGACGGTGATCGTCGCCTGCGAGCGGTCGCCCGACAGGTCGGCGACCTCGTAGGTGACGACGGTCGGGTCGCCCTCGAAGCCGTCCTCCGGAGCGAAGGTGACGTCACCCGTCTCGGGGTCGATCGACCACGTGCCCTCGCCTGCGACGACGAGCTCCGCGCCCGCCTCGAGCGCCTCGCCCGTCGCCGGGTCGATGAACGCCACCGAAGCGGGATCGAACGCGCCGAGGTCGTTGTCGAGCACCGGCACGGTCACGGCATCGCCGATCGCGTTGCCGAGGTCCGCGTCATCCTGCGCGTCGCCGACGTAGCCGACGGTGATGGATGCGCCGGTCACGTCGCCCGACAGGTCCGCGACCTCGTAGCCGATCGGCGTCGGGTCGCCGAGGAACCCGTCCTCGGGCGTGAACGTCACGACGGACCCGTCGATCGACCACGTGCCCTCGCCGTCCACGACGAGCGACTCGCCCGCCTCCAGCACCGTGCCATCCGCATCCACGAGCGACAGCGACGCCACGTCGAACGCGCCGGCGTCGTTCGCGAGCACGTCGATCGCGACCGGCTCGCCCACCACGTTGTCGACGTCGGCGTCGTCCGCCGCGACCGGCACGACGCCGACCGTGATGGATGCACCCGTGACGTCGCCGGAGAGGTCGGTCACCTCGTACGCGATCGGCGTCGGGTCGCCCTCGAAGCCCTCGGCCGGCGAGAACGTCACGACCGATCCCTCGATCGACCACGTGCCC
>NZ_JBHTCZ010000007.1:0-2464 GCF_042666675.1 Agrococcus sp. GCM10030265 | reverse complement strand
GCCCTCGCCGTCGACCACGAGCTCGGCGCCCGCCTCGAGCGCCTCGCCCGTCGCCGGGTCGAGGAACGCGACCGTCGCCGGGTCGAACTCGCCCAGGTCGTTGTCGAGCACCGGCACCGTCACGGCGTCGCCGATCGCGTTGCCGAGATCCGAGTCATCCTGCGCGTCACCGACGTAGCCGACGGTGATCGTCGCGGAGCGGGTGTCGCCCGAGCCGTCCGTCACCTCGTAGTCGATCGGAGTCGGGTCGCCGAGGAAGCCCTCCTCGGGCGTGAACGTCACGGTCGAGCCGTCGATCGACCACGTGCCCTCGCCCTCGACCACGAGCGGCGCACCGGCATCCAGCACCGTGCCGTCCGCACCCACGAGCGACAGCGACGCGACGTCGAAGGCACCCGCGTCGTTCGCCAGCACGTCGATCGCGACGGCCTCGCCCACGACGTTGTCGACGTCCGCGTCGTCGTTCGCGACCGACAGGTAGTCGACCGTGATCGACGCACCCGTGACGTCACCCGACAGGTCCGTCACCTCGTACGAGATGGGCGTCGGGTCACCCTCGAAGCCAGCCTCCGGCGTGAACGTCACGACCGATCCGGAGATCGACCACGTGCCCTCTCCAGCGACGACGAGCGGCTCGCCAGCGCCCAGCACCGTGCCATCCGCTGCGACGAGCGACAGCGATGCGACGTCGAAGACGCCGGCGTCGTTCGCGAGCACGTCGATCGCCACCGCAGCGCCGATCGCGTTCTCGAGGCTCTCGTCCGCAGCAGCGACGGGCAGGTAGGTGATCGTGATGGTCGCGCGGCTCGAGACGCCGAGCTCGTCGGTCACCTCGTAGGAGACGACCGTCGGGTCGCCCTCGAAGCCGTCCTCCGGCGTGAACGTCACATCGCCCGTCTCCGGGTCGATCGACCACGTGCCCTCGCCCTCGACGACGAGCTCCGCGCCCGCCTCGAGCGCCTCGCCCGTCGCAGGGTCGACGAGCGCCACCGAGGTGACGTCGAAGGCTCCGGAGTCGTTGTCGAGCACCGGCACCGTCACGGCGTCGCCGATGGCGTTGCCGAGATCGGCGTCCGGCTGCGCGACGCCGAGGTAGCCCACGATGATCGTCGCGGTCGCGACGTCGCCGGAGCCATCCTCGACGCGGTAGTCGACGGGGGTCGGGTTGCCCTGGAAGCCCACCTCGGGCGTGAACGTGACGGTCGAGCCGTCGATCGTCCACACGCCCTCGCCGAGCACCGTGAGCGGGGCGCCGGGCGCCTGCTCGATGCCCTGCGCGTCGATGAGCGCGAGCGTCGCGACGTCGAGCACGCCCGCGTCGTTCGCCAGCACGTCGATCGTCACCGCGGTGCCGACCGTGTTGTCGACGTCGCGGTCGTCGACGGCGACGGGCAGGTAGGTGATGGTGATGGTGGCCGACGTCACGTCGCCCGAGCCATCCGGCACCTGGTACGACACGACCGTCGGGTCGCCCTCGTAGCCCGCGTCGGGCGTGAAGGTCACGACGCCGGTCTCGGGGTCGATCGACCACACGCCCTCGCCCGCGACCGTGAGCGCGGCACCCGGTGCGAGCACCGTGCCCGTCGTCGGGTCGATCAGCGACAGCTGCGTCGGGTCGAACTCGCCCACGTCGTTCGCGAGCACGTCGATCGAGGCGGGCTCGCCGATGGCGTTGCCCTCGTCGACGTCCGCGACCGCGGCCGGCACGTAGGTGATCGTGATGGTCGCCTGCGTCAGGTCGCCGGACAGGTCGGCCACCTGGTACGTCACGACCGTCGGGTCGCCCTCGTAGCCGTCCGCCGGGGTGAACGTGACGTCGCCCGTCTCGGGGTCGATCGACCACGTGCCCTGGCCTGCGACGACGAGCTCGGCGCCCGCCTCGAGCGCCTCGCCCGTGGCGGGATCGAGGAGCGCGACGGTCGCCGGGTCGAACACGCCCAGGTCGTTGTCGAGCACGGGCACCGTCACGGCATCGCCCACGGCGTTGCCCTCGTCGAGGTCAGCCACCGCGACGCCGACGTAGCCGACGGTGATCGTCGCCTGCGTGCGGTCGCCCGAGAGGTCGGCGACCTCGTATCGGATGGGCGTGGGGTCGCCGAGGAAGCCCTCCTCGGGCGTGAAGGTCACGGCGCCGGTCGTCGGGTCGATCGACCAGACGCCCTCGCCGTCGACGACGAGCGACTCGCCGGCGTCGAGCACGACGTCGTCGGCGTCGACGAGCGCGACCGTCGTCGGGTCGAGGACGCCCGCGTCGTTCGCGAGCACGTCGACCGCGACGGCGGTGCCCGGCACGTTGTCGACGTCCGCGTCGTCCGCCGCGACCGGCACGACGCCGACCGTGATGGATGCACCCGTGACGTCGCCGGAGAGGTCGGAGACCTCGTAGGCGATCGGGGTCGGGTCGCCCTCGAAGCCCTCGGCCGGCGAGAACGTCACGACCGATCCCTCGATCGACCACGTGCCC
>NZ_JBHTCZ010000006.1:0-583 GCF_042666675.1 Agrococcus sp. GCM10030265 | reverse complement strand
TCTCTTCCTGTGGGTACTGAGATGTTTCACTTCCCCACGTTCCCTCTACCCGCCCTATATATTCAGGCGCGAGTCACTGGGTCGGCACGCCGCCCAGCGGGGTTTCCCCATTCGGAGATCCTCGGATCGAGGCTCGTTTATCAGCTCCCCGAGGCTTATCGCAGATTACTACGTCCTTCATCGGCTCCAGATGCCAAGGCATCCACCGTTTGCTCTTAGAGACTTGCTAACTACATGAGTTTCGTTGGTCATCGGAATCGCATCCGAGCCGAAGCCCGAACACGCCAATGTTCAATAAAATTCAGAGCATCCAGGCCAAAGCCCGGAGCTCTAAGATGCTCGCGTCCACTGTGTAGTTCTCAACATACGGTCGGTACCACCACCCACCACGGCCGAAGCCGGGCGATGCTGGTCCGAGGGCTGACATCCACCACCACGACCAAAGTCGCGACAGCGGGCGTCCGGTCCCTCAGGACCCAACAGCGTGCATGCACCCACCCGACCACTGAGCTCGCTTTCCAGACCGGACAAGCCGGCCGTACTCGGAAGCACCAGCACTCGAGACGAGCGCCAACGTCAATGT
>NZ_JBHTCZ010000005.1:0-583 GCF_042666675.1 Agrococcus sp. GCM10030265 | reverse complement strand
TCTCTTCCTGTGGGTACTGAGATGTTTCACTTCCCCACGTTCCCTCTACCCGCCCTATATATTCAGGCGGGAGTCACTGGGTCGGCACGCCGCCCAGCGGGGTTTCCCCATTCGGAGATCCTCGGATCGAGGCTCGTTTATCAGCTCCCCGAGGCTTATCGCAGATTACTACGTCCTTCATCGGCTCCAGATGCCAAGGCATCCACCGTTTGCTCTTAGAGACTTGCTAACTACATGAGTTTCGTTGGTCATCGGAATCGCATCCGAGCCGAAGCCCGAACACGCCAATGTTCAATAAAATTCAGAGCATCCAGGTCAAAGCCCGGAGCTCTAAGATGCTCGCGTCCACTGTGTAGTTCTCAACATACGGTCGGTACCACCACCCACCACGGCCGAAGCCGGGCGATGCTGGTCCGAGGGCTGACATCCACCACCACGACCGAAGTCGCGACAGCAGGCGTCCGGTCCCTCAGGACCCAACAGCGTGCATGCACCCACCCGACCACTGAGCTCCCTTTCCAGACCGGACAAGCCGGCCGTACTCGGAAGCACCAGCACTCGAGACGAGCGCCAACGTCAATGT
>NZ_JBHTCZ010000004.1:0-547736 GCF_042666675.1 Agrococcus sp. GCM10030265 | reverse complement strand
CATTGTGCACGCTGTTGAGTTCTCAAGGATCGGGCGCTCTCGACCGCACCCCACCAAGGGGTTTGCATCGAGGCCCTGCCGTGCCACGCGACTCTCCGCGAGATGGCAACCTGTGAAGGCTAGCATCTCGATTCGATCCGGAGCAAGTCCGGCGCGTCGGCCCCCATCCGGCGAACCGGGTGGTACTGCGACGCGAGTCGAGTGGCTCTCCACGGTACGCACGGCGGCTGCGAGGCGCAAGACCTGCGTGCCGGCTTCTTCGTGGAGGTCGTCCCCGCTTGAGGCCCGATCCCTTCCGGGGCCGGCACCTTTGGGGTGACGAGTTAGAACCTTACGGCGTGCGCCCGGCCCTCCCCCAAATCGGAGCGATCCCGGGCGTGTCGCAGCGGATTCCCAGGAACGACGAAGGGGCCCCGCGCGATGCGGAGCCCCCTCGGTCGTGCTGCGTCAGCCGACGTCGACGCCGGCGAGCGTCTTCTTGCCTCGCCGCAGGATGGCGAACCGATCGTGCAGCAGCCTGCCCTCGAGCGTCGCACCCTCGTCGTCGATGCGCTCGTTGTTCACCGAGACGCCGCCCTGGGCGATCGCTCGTCGACCTTCCGAGAGCGAGTCGACGAGACCCGCCTCCTGCAGCAGGAGCAGCACAGGGGCGTCGGGCGTCGCCGTCACGGTCTCGAGCGACGCGATCGCCGCGGCGAGCGTGTCCGGCTCGAGCGCGGTCAGGTCGCCGGAGCCGAACAGCGCAGCCGAGGCATCCATCGCCTGCTGCGTCGTGTCGGCACCGTGGACGTAGGCCGTGACCTCGGCCGCGAGCACGCGCTGCGCCTCGCGACGGAAGGGGGCCTCGGCGACCGCCGTCTCGAGCTCGTCGATGCGCTCCCGGGTCAGGAACGTGAAGGACTTCAGCAGCTGCACGACGATCGCGTCGTCCTGGTTGAGCCAGAACTGGTACATCGCGTACGGGGTCGTGAGGTTGGCGTCGAGCCACACCGCGTTGCCCTCGCTCTTGCCGAACTTGCGGCCGTCGGCCTCGGTGATGAGCGGCGTGCCGATCGCGTGCACGTGCGCGCCCTCGGCCTTCCGGATGAGCTCGGTGCCCGCCGTGAGGTTGCCCCACTGGTCGGAGCCACCGGTCTGCAGCGTGCAGCCGTACGAGCGGAAGAGCTCGAGGTAGTCCATGCCCTGCAGCACCTGGTAGCTGAACTCGGCGTACGAGATGCCCTCGTCGGAGTCCATGCGCGCAGCCACGGCGTCCTTCTTCAGCATCGTGCCGACGCGGAAGTGCTTGCCGACGTCGCGCAGGAAGTCGACGGTCGAGAGCGGAGCCGTCCAGTCGAGGTTGTCGACGAGCCGCACGGGGTTGTCGCCATCGGCGACGAGGAACCGCGACACCTGCCCCTGCAGGTACGAGACCCACTCGGCGACGGTCTCGCGCGCGTTCAGCTGCCGCTCGCTCGTGGGCTTCGGGTCGCCGATGAGGCCCGTCGAGCCGCCGACGAGGCCCAGGGGGTGGTGCCCGGCGAGCTGCAGACGCCGCATGACGACGAGCTGCGCGAGGTTGCCCAGGTGCAGGCTCGGGGCGGTCGGGTCGAAGCCGCAGTAGAACGTGATGGGCTCGCCGCCGAGGGCGGTGCGCAGGGCATCCGCATCGGTCGAGACGTGCACGGAGCCGCGATACACGAGCTCGTCCCAGACGTTGTCGAACGTCGGATCGAGTCGGATTGGTGCTGCTTCCACGCCCTCCAGCGTAGCCACCGGGCGCGGATCGGCGGGCGTCGACATCAAGCCTCGAGGCTTGTCGCGGACGGATCAAGCCTGTAGCCTTGATGTCGACGGGAACAGTCCTGAGGCTGGAGGTGCCGAGTGGATGCCATCGTGCTCACGATCGACCGCCGCGGCTCGCGCACGCATGCCGACGACGTCGACGAGACCCGCGCGGCCCTCGAGCGACGATGGGGTCGCGCCCTGCGCTCCCCCATCGCACGCTTCGCGGGCGACGAGCTGCAGCTCGTCTCCACCGACCCCGTCGCGAGCGTGCGCATGGTGCTCGACCTCGCTCGCTCGCGCGACTGGAGCGTGGGCGTCGGCATCGGCGTCGCGACGCTGGCGAGCGACCCCGCCGCATCCACCGGCCCCGCGTTCTTCGCGGCCCGCCGCGCCGTCGATCGGGCGAAGCACGCACCGGGTCGCGTCGCCGTCGAGGTCGACGACGACGCGCTCGCGCTCGGCGCCGACGACCTCGAGGCCGTGCTCTGGCTGCTCGTCGCGCTGCGCGACCGACGCACGAAGGAGGGCTGGGAGGTCGCCGACCTGCTCGAGCGGCTCGCGACGCAGCGGGAGGTCGCCGACGAGCTCGGCATCTCGGCGAGCGCCGTCTCGGCACGTGCCGTCGCCGCCGGCATCCGGGTCGAGTCGGCGGGTGTCGCTACCGTCGAGGGCATGCTCGCAAGGCTCGTGGGAGGTCGGGATGCGTGACAGGACGACGATCGCGCTGCTGGGCTCGGCAGCCGTCGTCGGCACGCTCGCCGTCGGCGCCCTCGCGGTCGTCGGGCTCTCGATCACGATCGCCGAGCCGTGGATGCAGGTCGGCGTCGTGGCGCTGCTCGTCGCCGCCGGCACGGCTCACGGCGCCGCGGTCGTGCCCATCGTGTTCCGCATCGCCGATCCGCCGCGGTCACGACTCGACGCGCCCGGATCCGCCCCGCGTCCTCAGCCCGATCTCGCCCCGCCGACGAACTCCATGCGCGGCGGCACGATGATCGGGGTGCTCGAGCGCGCTGCGACCATCCTCTCGGTCGCGCTCGCAGAGCCCACGATCATCGCCGGCATCGTCGCGATCAAGGCCGTGGGCCGCTTCGCGGAGCTCGCCGGCGAGTCGGACGGCGCCGCAGCGCGCATGCGCGAGCGGTTCCTCGTCGGCTCGCTCGCGAGCCTCGGCGTCGCAGGGCTGTGGGGCGTCGCGGCGTGGGCGCTCGTGCGCTGACGCCGCGATCGCGAGCCCGCCGTCCCTCAGGCGGCCGAGGCTGCGGCCCGCCGCTCGTCAGGCGCGCAGCGCCGCCAGGCGCGCGCGCAACGTGTCGAGCTGCGTCGCGACCGCCGAGGGTGCCGTGCCACCGACGCCCGACCGGCTGGCGATGGCGCCGTCGACGTCGAGCACCGAGCGCACGCCGGCCGTGAGCCTGGGGTCGATCGCCGCGTAGTCGGCGTCGCTCGGCTCATGCAGCTCGATGCCGCGCTCCTCGCAGTGCTGCACGAGCGCGCCTGCGATCTCATGCGCCTCGCGGAACGGCACGCGCTCCCGCACGAGCCACTCGGCCACGTCGGTCGCGAGCGCGAAGCCCTCGGGCGCGAGCGAGCGCATCCGCTGCTCGTCGAACGTCAGCGTCGCGACGAGCCCGGCGAACGCGGGCAGCACGAGGTCGAGCTGGTCGACGATGTCGAAGATCGGCTCCTTGTCCTCCTGCAGGTCGCGGTTGTACGCGAGCGGCAGCGCCTTCAGCGTCGCCAGCAGGCCCGTCAGGTCGCCGAGGATGCGCCCCGCCTTGCCTCGCGCGAGCTCGGCCACGTCGGGGTTCTTCTTCTGCGGCATGATCGACGAGCCGGTCGAGAAGGCGTCGTGCAGTCGGACGAAGCCGAACTCGCGCGTCGACCAGAGGATGATCTCCTCCGACAGCCGCGAGACGTTCGTCGCGACGAGCGTGCCGATGAACGCGAGCTCGGCGACCACGTCGCGCGCGCTCGTCGCGTCGAGGGAGTTCTCGGTGGGGCCGGACAGGCCGAGCTCGCGGGCGACGAGCGCAGGGTCGAGGCCGAGCGACGACCCGGCGAGCGCCCCGGCGCCGTACGGCGACGCGCTGGCGCGCACCCGCCACTGCGCGAGGCGCTCGAGGTCGCGCACGAGCGGCCACGCATGCGCCAGCAGGTGATGCGAGAGCAGCACGGGCTGCGCGTGCTGCAGGTGGGTGCGGCCCGGCATCGGCGCGCTCGGATGCGCCTCGGCCTGCTCGACGAGGGCCGCGATCACGGCCAGGACGCCGCGCTCGATGCGCTCGGACGACTCGAGCATCCACATGCGCACGAGCGTGGCGATCTGGTCGTTGCGACTGCGCCCGGCGCGGATGCGGCCACCGAGGTCGGGGCCGGCGATGGCGATCAGGCCCCGCTCGAGGGCGCCGTGGACGTCCTCGTCGGACTCGGCCGCGACGAAGCGGCCGTCGGCGACCTGCGCCGCCAGCTCGTCGAGCGCCGAGCGCATGCCTGCCAGCTCGTCGTCGGTGAGATGGCCGGCGGCATGGAGCGCGGTCGCGTGCGCCTTCGAGCCGCGGATGTCGTGCTGCGCGAGCCGCCAGTCGAAGTGCGTCGAGCGCGACAGCGCCACGAGCTCCGGGCTCGGTCCGTCGGCGAAGCGCCCACCCCACAGCGATCCCTCGCGCGTTCCCACCATGCCTCGAGGCTATCGGCCCGCGCCGGCCCGGATCGACACGTCGCTCGCGGCCCGCGACGCCGCCGACAGCGCCCACTCGAGCGGCCCGCGAGGCAGCAGCGCGCGCCAGATCGTGCAGCCGATCGCGAGGCCGACCGACAGCCGCACCCACGACCACGGATCCGACGAGAGCCCGTCGACGAGCAGGAACGCCACGGCATGCGCGACGTACGCCGTGAGGCTCATCGAGCCGATCGCCGCGACCGGGAGGAGCACGAAGCGCGCCCACCGCTGCGCGAGCAGGCACAGCGCGATGACGACGAGCGCCACGCCCGTCGACCCGAGCAGGTCGAGGCTCGAGCCCGTGTGCCCCTCGGGGTCGAGCATGCCCGCGACCGCGAGGCCCACCTCGCCGCGCTGCCCCGATCGCAGCACGTCGAGCGAGGGCGCGTACGCGAGGGGCAGCAGGTTCGCGATCGCGATCGCCACGGCACCCGCGCCCAGGATCCCGAGCCGCACGCGCCATCGCTCGATCGGCGCACGGCCGACGGCCATGCCCACGAGCGCGTAGCCGAACCACGTGAGCGCCGGGTAGAAGCCCGTCACCGCCAGCTCGACGACGGCGCTGCGCTGCAGCTGCGCGGCGACGATGCCCTCCTCGAGCAGCAGCCGCACCGTCGGCATCAGCGCGATCCACCCCGACCCGATCGCCGCGAGGTGCCACCACCGCAGTCGCAGGAACGGCAGGCTCATCGCGAGCAGCAGCGCGTACGCCTCGAGGATCACGACGAGCTCGGTGCCGAGCGCGACCACGATGCCGCCGACGACGAAGAGCAGCGCCGCCCGCACGAGGATGCGCATGCGCGCCTGCAGCAGCGGCACGCCATCGGGGATGCGCGTGCGGCCCGCGACGATCGCGACGGCCACGCCCGCGAGCACGGCGAACGTCGCCGAGGCGTTGCCCCATGCGAGCTCGCTCCACGTCGCGGGCTCGAGCGCGCGGAGCTCCGGCGCGATGACGCCGGTGTGCACGGCGACCATGCCGAGCACCGCGAGCCCCCGAGCGAGGTCGAGCCCTGCGATGCGGCCCTCGTCGCCCACGAGGTCGCGCATGCGATGCACGACCCACGGTCGCGTCGCTCGGTGCGCGGGCGCCTCCGTCGCCGCCCGCGCATCCGCGATCATGCCTGCTCGAGCAGCCAGGTCAGGAGCGCCTTCTGGGCGTGCAGGCGGTTCTCCGCCTCGTCCCAGATGACGCTCTGCGGGCCGTCGATGACCTCCGCCTCGACCTCGAACCCACGATCGGCGGGCAGGCAGTGCAGGAAGATCGCGTCGCCCTTCGCCTTCCCCATGAGATCGCGGGTCACCCGGTAGCCGCCGAACGCCGCGATGCGCGCGGCCTTCTGCTCCTCGCGGCCCATCGACACCCACGTGTCCGTCACCACGACGTCCGCAGCGTCGACGGCCGCGGCCGGGTCGTGCAGCAGCGTGATCGAGCCGCCGGTCGTCGCGGCGATGCGCATGGCGTCGTCGACGACGTCCTGGCGCGGGCCGTAGGCGACGGGATGCGCGACGCGCAGGTGGATGCCCGCCGTCGCGCACGCGAGCAGGTACGACTGCAGCATGTTGTCGCCGCCGTCGCCCACGAACGCGACCGTGAGGCCCGCGAGCTCGCCCTTGTGCTCGCGGATCGTCAGCAGGTCGGCGAGCAGCTGGCACGGGTGGAAGTCGTCGCTCAGCGCGTTGACGACGGGCACGCGCGTGCCTGCCGCCATCTCCTCGAGGCCGGACTGCGCGTACGTGCGCCACGCGATGGCCGCGACCTGCCGCTCGAGGACGCGCGCCGTGTCGCTCGCGGTCTCCTTGCCGCCGAGCTGGCTCGACGCCGTCGAGATCACGAGCGGCACGCCACCGAGGTCGGCGATGCCCACCGCGAAGGACACGCGCGTGCGCGTCGACGACTTGTCGAAGATGACGGCGACCGTCTGGGGGCCGGCGAGCGGCTGCTCGCCGAAGCGGTCGGCCTTCATGCGCGCCGCGCGGTCGAGGACCGCCGACTGCTCCGCAGGGCTCAGATCGTCGTCGCGCAGGAGGTGGCGGGTCATGCGTGTCCTTCGGTGTCGGGGTGGACCTCCGTGCCGGAGCCGGAGTCGGTGAAGATCTCGAGCAGCACGGCGTGCGGCTCCCGCCCGTCGACGATGGCCGCCTTCGCGACGCCGCCCTCGACGGCGTCGAGGCAGGCCTGCATCTTCGGGATCATGCCGCTCGCGAGGCTCGGCACGAGCGTGCGCAGCTCGCCCACGCCGATCGACGACACGAGCGAGTCGGTGTCCGGCCAGTCGCGGTAGAGGCCCGCGACGTCGGTGAGCACGACGAGCTTCTCGGCGCGCAGCGCGATCGCGAGCGCGGCCGCGGCGGCGTCGGCGTTGACGTTGAGCGACTCCCCCGGCCGGTCGCGATCGGGCGCCACGGACGAGACGACGGGGATGACGTCGTCGTCGAGCAGGCGCTGCACGGCGCGCGGGTCGACGGCGACGACGTCGCCGACGTGGCCGAGGTCGACCTCCTCGCCGTCGACGAGCACGCCGCGGCGCACGGCCTGGAAGAGCCCGGCGTCCTCCCCCGACAGGCTCGCGGCATGCGGGCCGTGCTCGTTGACGAGCGAGACCAGCGTGCGCGACACCTCGCCGGTGAGCACCATGCGCACGACCTTCATCGCCTCCGCGCTCGTGACGCGGTAGCCGCCGACGAACTCGCTCGCGATGCCGTGCCGCTCGAGCTCGGCCGAGATCTGCGGCCCGCCGCCGTGCACGACGACCGGCTTGATGCCCACGTGGTGCAGGTAGACGACGTCCTGCGCGAACGAGCGCTGCAGCTGCTCGTTGACCATGGCGTTGCCGCCGTACTTGATGACCATCGTGGCGCCCCGGAAGCGCTGCAGCCACGGCAGCGACTCGATGAGGGTCGCGGCCTTCGCAGCGGGCGTGGCGTCCGGCATGTCGTGCGTCGTCATGCTGGCCCTCAGCTCGCGTAGGCGGAGTTCTCGTGCACGTAGTCGTGCGTGAGGTCGTTCGTGCGGATCGTGGCGGTCGCGTCGCCGACGCGCAGGTCGACGAGGATGCGCGTCGCGCGCGGCGCGAGGTCGACCTCCTCGCGCGGCCGGTCGGGCCCTCCCGCGTGGCAGACCCGCACGCCGTTGAACGACACGTCGACGTCGTAGGGGTCGAAGGCCGCGTCGGTCGTGCCGATCGCGGCGAGCACGCGACCCCAGTTGGGGTCCTCGCCGAAGATCGCGGCCTTGAAGAGGTTGTTGCGCGCGATGGAGCGGCCGACGACGACCGCGTCGTCCTCGCTCGCCGCGCCGACGACCTCGATCGCGATGTCGTGGCTCGCGCCCTCCGCGTCGCCCTGCAGGCGCGCGGCGAGATCGTCGCTCGCGGCCGTGACGGCGGCGGCGAGCTCCTCGGGCGTCGGCGCGACGCCCGACGCGCCGGAGGCGAGCAGCACGACGGTGTCGTTCGTCGACATGCAGCCATCGGAGTCGAGCCGGTCGAACGTGACGCGCGTCGCGGCGCGCAGCGCCGCATCGAGGGTCGCGGCATCGGCGACGGCATCCGTCGTGAGCACGACGAGCATCGTCGCGAGCCCCGGCGCCAGCATCCCCGCGCCCTTCGCCATGCCGCCGACGCGCCAGCCCTCCCGCTCGACGACGACCTGCTTCGCGACCGAGTCGGTCGTCATGATCGCGTGCGCGGCGTCGTCGCCGCCCGACTCGCTCAGCGCGGCGGCCGCATCCGTCATGCCCTGCAGCACGCCGGCGCGGAACGTCGCGTCGCCCACGCCGATGAGGCCCGTCGAGCAGACGACGACGTCCTGCGCGTCGACGCCGACGAGCTCGGCGACGCGCTCGGCGGTCTGATGCGTCGTCTGGAAGCCGAACGATCCCGTGAAGCAGTTCGCGCCCCCCGAGTTCAGCGCGACGGCACGCGCACGGCCGTCGGCGATGGCCCGCTCGCTCCAGAGGATGGGATTGGCCTTCGCTCGATTCGACGTGAACACGGCGGCGGCGGCGTCGAGCGGCCCGTCGTTGACGACGAGCGCGACGTCGCGCGCACCGCTCGACTTCAGCCCTGCGGCGACGCCCGCGGCGCGGAACCCCCGCGGCGCCGTGACGCTCACGGCGCGACCCCGTCGACGCCGAGGCCCAGGTGCTCGTCGAGGCCGAGCGCGATGTTCGCCGACTGGATCGCGGCACCCGCGGTGCCCTTGCCGAGGTTGTCGATGGCGCACACGACGACGACGCGGCCGGCGGCCTCGTCGACCGTCACGCCCATGACCGCCGCGTTCGAGCCGACGACGTCGCTCACGCGCGGCGTCTCGCCGTGCGGCAGCACGTGCACGAACCGCTCGTCGGCGTACGCCGAATGCCAGGCGGACAGCACCTCGTCGACCGTCGCGCCCGATGCGATGGGCGCCGTGACCGTCGCGAGGATGCCGCGCGCCATGGGCACGAGCACGGGGGTGAACGAGATGCGCACGTCGTCGGCGCCCGCCCAGCGCAGGTTCTGACGGATCTCGGGGATGTGGCGGTGCGTGCCGCCCACGGCGTAGGCCTGCGCGTTGCCCAGCAGCTCGGACGCGAGCAGGTTCGGCTTCAGCGCCCGGCCCGCACCGCTCGGCCCGACGGCCAGCACGGCGACGACGTCCGTCGCATCCACGAGCCCCGCCTGCACGCCCGGGGCGAGCGCGAGGGTCACGGCGGTCACGTTGCAGCCGGGCACCGCGATCCGTCGCACGCCGCGCAGGCTGCGGCGCTGCAGGCCGTCGCCCACCGGCAGCTCGGGCATGCCGTACGGCCACGATCCGCCCCATCCCTCGCCGTAGAACGCCTCCCAGTCGGCCTCGGATGCGAGGCGATGGTCGGCGCCGCAGTCGACGACGAGCACGTCGTCCGGCAGCTGCGCGGCGATGGCGGCGCTCTGGCCGTGCGGCAGCGCGAGGAAGACGACGTCGTGACCCAGCAGCTGCGCAGCCGTCGTCTCGACGAACGAGAGGCCCGCGAGCGAACGCAGATGCGGGTGGACGGCGAGGAGCGGCTGGCCGGCGTTCGAGTGCGCCGTGACGGTGGCGACCTCGAGCTCCGGATGCTGGGCGAGCAGACGGAGGAGCTCGCCACCGGCGTAGCCACTCGCGCCTGCCACGGCGACGGAGACAGACATGCCCTCCAGGCTACTCGGGCCGCGCGCCCTCGCGGGTCACGCTCGCACGCCCCTCATGCCTCGAGCTCGACGCGCACCTCGCTCGTGACCTCGATGTCGCTGCCCTGGAGGTCGAGCGACGGCTCCGGTGCCGCGGCACCCGCGCGCATCCCCGTCGCCATCGGGCGGGCCTTGAACGTGGGAGCCTCGGCGAGGCCCGCCTCCTGGATGCTCGCGATGCGCGGCGTCGCCAGGCCCGCGGCGGCCGCGAAGTCGGCCGCCTTGCGCTGCGCGTCGGCGATCGCATCCGCGCGCGCCGTGGATCCGAGCTCGTGCTCCGTCGCATCCGACAGCGACCACTGGATGCCGCCCACCTGATGCACGGGCATCGTCGCGACGGCGCCGATCCACGTGCCGAGCGCCTCGAAGTCGACGAACGTCACATGCACGCTCGCCGCGGCGTCGAACACGAGGTCGCGACGCTTGCCGTCGCCCACCCACTGCTCGTGGTGGCTCACCCAGACGCGGTCGGCGTGCCACCGCTCCGCCTGCCCACCCTCGACGAAGCCGCGCGCCTGCGCGGCGATCGTGGCGTGGGCCTCCGCGACGACGCGGATCGCCTCCTCGGGATGGGCGGCGCGGTGCTGCGTCGAGACGACGACGCTCGCGCGCTCCGCGGGCGCGCGCTGGATGCCGGTGCCGGACACGATGATCTGGGTCATGGCCCGGATGCTACCCGCGGCATCCGAGCCATGACCCAGGGTCGGCCGTCAGTCTCGCAGCGCAGCACCCGTGCGCTCGGTCGCGAGGGCGAGACCCGCGAGCTTCGCCTCGGTCGCCTGCGCCGCCGTGAGCGTGCGCTCGGCGTCGCGGAAGCGCAGCGCGAACGTCAGCGACTTCGCGCCGTCGAGGTCGCCGCCGCGGAAGTCGTCGACGAGCGCGACATGCTCGAGCAGCGGGCCGGCGCCCTCGCGCACCGCGGCGAGCACGTCGCCGGCGGGCACGGAGGCGTCGACGACGACCGAGAGATCCTGCGTCGCAGCGGGCGTCGCCCCGATGACGGCGGTGTCGAGGCCGACGCGAGCGAGGTCGACGAGCGCGTCGAGGTCGAGCTCGACGATCGCGACCTGCCGCGGCAGGTCGGCGTCGGTCGCGAGCGACGGCAGCAGCTCGCCGGCGACGCCCACGACCCGGTCGCCCACGAGCACCTCGGCCGTGCGACCGGGGTGCAGCCAGTCGCGCTGCGCCTGACGCACCTCGATCGCGAGGCCGACCGCGCGAGCGGCACGCCGGGCGACGTCGATCGCGTCGGCGACGCCGAACGCCTCCCGGGCCTGGCCGGGCTGCTTCGCGACGCGGGCGCCGAGCAGCAGTGCACCGACATGGCGCGGCTGCGTCGGCAGCGCGTCGAGGGTCGCGAGCACCTGCGCGTCGGGCCGCGCGGCGCCGGCGGGCACCGCATCCGTGCCGTGCTCGCCCTCGATGCGGAAGACCGCGCCGACCTCGAAGAGCGCGAGGTCGGTGAGACCGCGGCCGACGTTGCGCTGCGCCGTCTCGACCAGGCCGGGCACCAGCGAGGTGCGCAGGAACGGGCGTCGCTCGTCGAGCGGGTTCGTGAGCCGCACGGGCTCGGCACCGACGCGGCGCGCATCGGCCTCGGCCTGGAACGGTGCGACGAGCACCTCGGTGAGACCGCTCGACGCGAGCGCGTTCGACACGGCGCGACGCAGCCGCTGCGGACGCGTGAGCCCGCGACCCGAGGGCGGCGAGGGCAGCACCGACGGGATGCGGTCGTAGCCGACGACGCGGGCGGCCTCCTCGACGAGGTCGACGCGCTCGGCGAGGTCGGGCCGCCACGTCGGCGGCGTCACGAGCCACGTGCCGCCCGTGCCCTCGACGACCGTCGCACCGATCGCGACGAGCGCGCGGCGCGTCTCGTCGTCGGCGTAGTCGGCACCCGTGACGCGCGCGGCATCCTGCGGCGCGAACGCGATCGTCGGCATCGCGGGCGTCCGCCCGACGGCGCCGCCGAGCGGATCGGCCGTGCCCCCTGCGAGCTCGACGAGCAGATCGACGACGCGCTGCGCGGCCGCGGCCTGCAGCGCGGGGTCGACGCCGCGCTCGAAGCGCTTCGACGCCTCGCTCCACAGGCGGTGCCTGCGAGCCGTCCGCGCGACCGACACCCCGTGGAACCATGCCGACTCGACGAGCACGTCGGTGGTCGACGCCGACATCTCGGTGCGGTCGCCACCCATGACGCCCGCGAGGCCGACGGGGCCGGCGTCGTCGCAGATCAGCAGATCCTCGGCCGAGAGCGTGCGCGTCACGTCGTCGAGGGTCGTGAGCGTCTCGCCGGGCGTCGCACGGCGCACCGTGATGCCGCCCTGGAGGAGACCGAGGTCGTAGCCGTGGATGGGCTGGCCCAGCTCGAGCATGACGTAGTTCGTGACGTCGACGGCGATCGAGATCGGTCGCATGCCGGCGAGCGTCAGCCGCTGCTGCATCCACCGCGGCGTCGGCCGCGTCGCGTCGATGCCGCGCACGGCGCGCGCCACGAAGGCGCCGCAGCCGACGACGCCGCGGATGGGCGCGTCGTCGGCGATCGCGATCGGGAAGCCCGATCCCTCGCCCGCATCGATCGCGGCGGGGTCGCGGAACGCCCAGCCCGTCGAGAGCGACAGCTCGCGAGCCATGCCGCGGATCGACAGCACGTAGCCACGGTCGGGCGTGACGTTGACCTCGACCGCGATGTCGTCGAGGCCGAGCAGCGCGAGCGCATCGTCGCCGGGCTGCGCGTCGAAGCCCTTGGCGTTCAGGCGCAGGATGCCGTCGTGGTCGTCGCCGAGGCCGAGCTCGCGCTCGGAGGCGATCATGCCGTCGGAGACGTGCCCGTAGGTCTTCCGCGCGGAGATCTCGAAGCCGCCGGGCAGCACGGCCCCCGGCAGCGAGACGACCACGAGGTCGTCGACGAGGAAGTTGCCCGCACCGCACACGATGCCGCGAGGCTCGGCCTCGCCGACGTCGACCTGCACCCAGCGGATCGTCTTGCCGTTCTTGTGCACCTCGGCCTCGAACGAGAGCACGCGGCCCACGACGAGCGGACCCGTCACGTCGCCGCCGTGCAGCGCCTCCTCCTCGAGGCCGACGCGCACGAGCGCGGCGTGGACGTCGTCGCCCGTCGTGCCCGCGGGGACGTCGACGTGCTCGGCGAGCCAGGACATGGGGGCGCGCATCAGATGACCATCCCGAACTGCTCGGAGAAGCGGACGTCGCCCTCGATCATGTCGCGCATGTCGTCGAGCTGGTAGCGGAACTGCAGGGTGCGCTCGATGCCCATGCCGAAGGCGAAGCCCGAGTACCGGTCGGGGTCGACCCCCGCCGAGCGCAGCACGTTCGGATGCACCATGCCGCAGCCACCCCACTCGACCCAGCGCGGGCCTCCCCGCATCCCGGGGTGCCACACGTCCATCTCGGCGCTCGGCTCGGTGAACGGGAAGTGGTTCGGGCGCAGGCGGATGCGCGCATCCTCGCCGAACATCGCACGAGCGAGGTGCTCGAGCGTGCCGCGCAGGTGCGCCATCGTGATGCCCTCGTCGACCGCGAGGCCCTCGATCTGCGTGAAGACCGGCAGGTGCGTCGCGTCGATCTCGTCGGTGCGGTAGGTGCGGCCGGGCGCGACGACGTAGACGGGCAGGTCGCGCGTGAGCAGCGAGCGCACCTGCACGGGGCTCGTCTGCGTGCGCAGCACGAGGTGCTTCGACGCGGGCTCGACGTAGAACGTGTCGGACTCACCGCGTGCCGGGTGATCCTGGTCGACGTTCAGCGCGTCGAAGTTGTACCACTCGTGCTCGAGCTCGGGGCCCTCCGCGACCTCCCAGCCCATGCCGGTGAAGATGTCGGCCATCTCGTCCATGAGCAGGGTGAGCGGATGCCGCGAGCCCGGGCGCTGGTGCGTCGGCAGCGCCGTGACGTCGACGGCCTCCGACTGCAGGCGCGCCTGCTCCTCGGCGACGGCGAGCTCGCCCTGGCGGGCCTCGATCGCCTGCGCGACGCGGCCGCGCGCCTGCCCGATGGCGGCGCCTGCCTCCTTGCGCAGCTCGGGTGCGAGGTCGCGCAGCGAGCCGTTGAGCGAGGCGAGCTCGCTCCCCTGCCCGTTGTGCGTCGTCTTGGCGGACTGCAGCTCGGCGACCGTGGTCGCGCCGGCGATGGCCTCGAGCGCCGCCGTCACGGCGGCCTCGAGCCTCGTCGTCAGATCGGGGATGGACACAGTCGTCCATCGTATCCGCGGCTCAGCGCCCTCCGGGCTCCTGCGTGCCGCCGCTGCGATCGGTACCCGACGCGAGGTCGGCGTTCGACTGGATCGCGATGAGCTTTGTCGTCGTCGTCTCGCCCGCGGCGTTGGCCTTCGGAGCGCGCCCACCGGCGCGCGGGCCCTTGCCCAGTCGCCGCTCGGCCACGATCGCGAGCCACGACAGCAGGAGGCACAGCGCGATGTAGACGGCGCCGATCACGATCGTCGCGGGGATGATCGGGCGATCGTACGTGGCCGCGGTGCCGAGCTGACGCGCGACGTAGAGCAGCTCCTGGTACGTGATGATGAAGCCGAGCGCCGTGTCCTTCAGCGCCACCACGAGCTGCGCGATGATGACGGGCAGCATCGCGCGGATCGCCTGCGGCATGAGGATGAGGCGCATGACGCCAGCCTTGCCCAGGCCGATGGCGTAGCCCGCCTCCTTCTGGCCGCTCGGCAGCGACTCGATGCCGGCGCGGATGACCTCAGCGAGCACCGAGCCGTTGTACGCGACGAGCGCGATGACGACCGCCTGGAACGGCGAGAAGCGGATGTCGATGACCGGCAGCGCGTAGTACAGCAGCAGCATGAAGACGAGCACGGGCACGGCTCGCAGCAGCTCGGTCACGATCGCGGCGGGCACGCGGATGGCCGCATGGTCGGACAGGCGGGCGATCGCGAGCACGAAGCCGAGCACGAGCGCGCCGATCGCGGCGAAGGCGAACGCAGCCAGCGTGCTCCCGAGCCCGCTGAGGATGCGCTGCCAGATGCCCTGGTAGCCGAAGATCTCCCACTTCGACGCCTCGAACTGCCCCGTCGCGAAGAGGCGGTACACCAGGAAGCCGAGCAGCACCAGCACGACGGCGATCGTCGCGACGCCGAGGACCGCGTTGCGCGCCCGGGCCTTCGGGCCCGGGACGTCGTAGAGGACGGAGGTCTGGGTCATCGTGCGACCTTCCAGCGACGCTCGAGCGCCTGCTGCAGCCACGAGAGCAGCAGCACGAGCGCGACGAAGAACAGGGCGACCCAGAGCAGCACGTCGAGCGCGTTCTCGCCGCGCTCGGAGAGGTAGCTGCGGATCGAGCCCAGGTTGAGGACCGAGAAGCCCGCTGCCACCGTGGTGTTCTTCAGCAGGGCGATGAGCACGCTCATCATCGGCGGGACGACGGCGCGTGCGGCCTGCGGCAGCACGACGAGCGTCATGACCTGGCCGAAGGGCAGGCCGATGGCGCGCGCGGCCTCCGCCTGGCCGACGGGCACGGTGTTGATGCCGGACCGCAGCGTCTCGGCGACGTAGGTCGCCGTGTACAGGCCGAGCGCCACGACGGCGAGCGCGAGGTAGTCGGCGCCGCGGATGCCGAAGAGCGGCGGCACCGCGAACGCGAAGACGAAGAAGACGAGCGTCAGCGGGGTGTTGCGCACCGTGTTGACGTAGACCGTGCCGACGGCGCGTGCGATCGGCACCGGCGAGACGCGCATCGCGCCCACCACGAAGCCGAGCACCAGGGCGATGGCCCCGCCGCCGAGGAAGAGGATGAGGGTGCCCAGCAGTGCCTCGCCCCAGAGGTCGAGGTTGCCGGTGAGGGCGTCGAGCATGCCGAGCTCCCTTCGTTCGCAGGATGGATCGTGCGGCGGCGGGACGCACCCGCCGCCGCACGACTCGGATCAGTAGCGGTCGACCTCGGGCTGCTCGCCCTCGACGCCCGACTCACCCAGGTTCGCGTCGTAGATCCCCTGCCACGTGTCGGGGTTCTCCTCGAGCAGGTCGTTGATGAACGTGCGCAGCGCGTCGTCGCCGAGGGGCAGGCCGATGCCGTAGCGCTCCTCGCTGAAGGGCTCGCCGACGACCTGGAGGTTGTCGGGGTCCTGCGCGGCGTAGCCGATGAGGATGGCCTCGTCGGTGGTGACCGCGTCGACCTGGCCGTTGATGAGCGCCTCGACGCACTGCGAGTACGTGTCGAACTCGGTCGTCTCGAACTGCGGGTAGTTGTCGCGGATGTTCTGGATCGGCGTCGAGCCGGTCGCCGAGCACACCGTCGAGCCGTCCTCGAGGTCGTCGATGCTCGTCGCCTCCGAGTCGGCGCCGACGAGGAGGCCCTGGCCCGTGACGAAGTACGGGCCGGCGAAGTCGATCTGCTCCTTGCGGGAGTCGGTGATCGAGTACGTGCCGACGTAGTAGTCGATGTCGCCGTTCACGATCGCCTGCTCGCGGTTCGCGGAGGCGATGGACTCGAACGTGATCTCGTCCTCCGAGAAGCCGAGCGACGCCGCGATCCAGCGGGCCATGTCGACGTCGAAGCCCGTGCGCTCGCCCGACGCGGGGTCGAGGTAGCCGAGACCGGGCTGGTCCTCCTTGACGCCGATGGTGATGCCGCCGGCCTCGACCATGGCGTCGTACGTGGGCGAGCCCTCGAGCTCGACCGACTCCGCGACCTCGAAGAGCGGTGCGTCGCCCTCGTCGCCCGATCCTCCGGGGTTGTCCGGCGTGCCCGAGGCACAGCCGACGAGCATCGCCGCGGCTGCCGTCAGGGCGAGCACGGACGTGGTGCGAGTCATGCGCATGGCGCGTCTCCTTGCTGTTTCGTGGTGCGTGGTACGAGGGGGTGTCAGTGGGTGATGAGCTTGGAGAGGAAGTCCTTCGCACGATCCGTCTGCGGGTTCGTGAAGAACTCCTCGGGCGTGCGGTCCTCGAGCACCTCGCCGTCGGCCATGAACACGACGCGGTCGGCGGCCTTGCGGGCGAAGCCCATCTCGTGCGTGACGACGATCATCGTCATGCCGTCCTTCGCGAGGCCGATCATGACGTCGAGGACCTCGTTGATCATCTCGGGGTCGAGCGCCGACGTCGGCTCGTCGAAGAGCATGACCTTGGGCTTCATCGCGAGGGCGCGTGCGATCGCGACGCGCTGCTGCTGACCGCCGGAGAGCTGCGCCGGGTACTTCGAGGCCTGGTGCGCGACGCCCACGCGGTCGAGCAGCGCCATCGCCTCCTCCTCGGCCTGCTTGCGCGCGACCTTGCGGACCTTGATGGGCCCGAGCGTGACGTTCTCGAGGATCGTCATGTGCGCGAAGAGGTTGAAGGACTGGAAGACCATGCCGACGTCGGAGCGCAGCGCCGCGAGGGCCTTGCCCTCCTTCGGCAGCGTGGTGCCGTCGATGCGGATGTCGCCGGACGTGATCGTCTCGAGGCGGTTGATCGTGCGGCACAGGGTCGACTTGCCGGAGCCCGAGGGGCCGATGACGACGACGACCTGGCCCTTGTCGACCGTGAGGGTGATGTCCTTGAGCGCGTGGAACTCGCCGTAGTGCTTGTCGACGTGCTCGATCTCGACCAGGGGCTGCATGCACTCAGTCAAGCGCACGCCACGCACCGCCCAGGACGCAGGCGAGCGATCGTCACCGAAAGGTGATGATTTCGTTGCATGCCGTGCGGCGGCCGTGCCCGATCAGCCGCGAGGGCGAGCGAAGGCCGACTGGTAGAGACACACAGACGCAGCCGTCGCGAGGTTCATCGACTCCGCGCGGCCGAAGATCGGCACGCGCACCGCGGCATCGGCGAGCGCGAGCGTCGCGTCGTCGAGACCGCGTGCCTCGTTGCCGAACAGCCACGCCGTCGGCTCGCCCAGGCGCCCGGCGATCGCCGGCGACGTCAGCTCGTCGCCCGAGACGTCGGCGGCGAGCACCTGCAGGCCGGCGATGCGCGCCGCGGCCACGGCATCCTCCGTCGTGACGCCCACCGCGTGCGGGACGTGCAGGATCGAGCCCGTCGTCGCGCGCACGACCTTCGGGTTGTAGGGGTCGACGCTCGAGCGCGTCACGACCACGGCGTCCGCACCCGCGGCGTCCGCGACGCGCAGGATCGTGCCGAGGTTGCCGGGATCCTGCACCTCGTGGAGGATCGCGACGAGGGATGCCCCCGCGAGCACGCGCTCGAGCGAGGCCGGCTGCTGCCTGCACACCGCCACGACCCCCTGCGGCCGCACGGTGTCGCTCATCGCGGCGAGCGCCCGCTCCCCCACCGGCTCGAGCGCGGCGCCGAGGGCGTCGACGAGCTCCGGGTGGCGCGCGATGAACGCCTCGGTCGCGAATGCCTCGACGACGGCATCCGCCGCGATCGCCTCGCGCAGGGCGTTCGGGCCCTCCAACAGGAACAGCCCGGTCTCGGACCGGGCTGCTCGCTGCTGGAGTCTCGACGCCGCACGCACTCGCTCGTGGCGCGGACTCTCGATCACGTCGGTGTCTACTCGGCCGTCTTCGCAGCCGACGTGTCGGCCGGCAGGGCCGCCTTCGCCGTCGCGACGAGCGACGCGAACGTCGCCGGCTCGTTGACCGCGAGGTCGGCGAGGATGCGGCGGTCGACCTCGACGCCCGCCAGGTTCAGACCCTGGATGAGGCGGTTGTACGTGAGGCCGTTCTGGCGCGACGCGGCGTTGATGCGCTGGATCCAGAGGCGACGGAACTCGCCCTTCTTGGCGCGACGGTCGCGGTACGAGTAGACGAGGGAGTGGGTGACCTGCTCCTTCGCCTTGCGGTAGAGCCGCGACCGCTGGCCGCGGTAGCCCTCGGCGCGCTCGAGGATGACCCGACGCTTCTTGTGGGCGTTGACTGCCCGCTTGACACGTGCCATTGCTGTTCTCCTTGGGTCTTCCGGCTCAGTTGCCGAGCAGCTTCTTGATGACCTTGGCGTCGGCCGGCGCCAGCACCTTGTCCTTGTTGAGGCGGCGCGTCTGGACCGACGACTTCACCTCGAGGTTGTGGCGCATGCCGGCCTGCTGCTTGCGGATCTTGCCGCTGCCGGTGACCTTGAAGCGCTTCTTCGCACCGGAGTGCGTCTTCTGCTTGGGCATGGATGCTCCTACTTCGATGCGGGCTTGGCGGCAGGGGATGCCGGCTTGGCCGCGGGCTTGGCGGCAGCGGGCGCTGCCGGCTTCGCCGCGGGGCCTGCGGGCTTCGCAGGGGTCGCGGCTGGCTTCTTGGCCGCTGCCGGCTTGGCAGCGGCGGAGTCGCTGTCCGGCGTGGCTGCCGGAGCGGATGCGGGCTTCGCCGCGAGCATGCGGGCAGCAGCCGAGGCTGCGGCACCCGGACGTGCAGCGGGCGTGCGCGGCGCGCTCGCCGGCGCCCCCGAGCCCGAACGGGGCGGGCGGGGCTCGCGCGGCTCGGACGACCGCTGCTCGCGGTCCTCGCGGTCGCGACGCGGCGGACGATCGTCGCGATCGCGATCGCGGTCACGACCGCGCGACGGACGCGACGCAGCCTGCTGGTTGGCGATGCGCGCGGCGCGCGTCTCGCGCACCGGCTCCACAGCGCGAGCCGGACGCGCCGCCTCGATGGCAGCCTGGTGCGCAGCCTGCTCCTCGGCCGCGGCGCGACGCTTCTCCTGCTCGGCCTGACGGAGCTCCTGGCGGGCCTGGTTCTGCTCGGCCTTCGCGTCGGACTTCGACCGCACCGGACCGACGATCATCGTCATGTTGCGGCCGTCCTGCGTCGGACGGTTCTCGACGGTGCCCCACTCGGCGATGTCCTCCGCGAAGCGCTGCAGCAGACGCACGCCCATCTCGGGACGCGACTGCTCGCGACCGCGGAACAGGATCATGGCCTTGACCTTGTCGCCGTCCTGCAGGAAGCCCTCGGCGCGCTTGCGCTTGGTCTCGTAGTCGTGCTCGTCGATCTTCAGGCGGAAGCGGACCTCCTTGAGGACCGTGTTCGCCTGGTTGCGACGCGCCTCCTTGGCCTTCTGCGCCTGCTCGTACCTGAACTTGCCGAAGTCCATGATCTTCGCGACGGGCGGCCGTGCCTCGGGAGCGACCTCGACCAGGTCGAGGTCCGCCTCCCGCGCGAGGCGCAGCGCTGCGTCGACGCCGACGATGCCCACCTGCTCGCCGTTGGGGCCGACGAGTCGGACCTCGGGGACGCGGATGCGCTCGTTGATGCGGGGATCGCTGATGTGAAGCTCCTGGGTGCTCGAATCGATGGCACGGAGGAGGAGCCTTCGGAACGCGCATGCGCACCGGCTCGGCACCCACGGCCGTCACCGGCGGGGCACCTGGACCCGATAGCCTCGAAGTCGGCTGCGGGTGGGAGAGACTCCACTTCCATGGGCCTGGGCGAACCCAGACCAACCGCCAGCATAGCAGAGGCCCGTCCTCGACGGGCCCTCCATCACGAGGGAGACCATCGGTGCAGGACGACGACCTGACGCGCGACATCGCAGAGGTGCCCGCCGTCGAGCTCATCAACACGGTGGCGATCCACCTGCTGAGCGCGGCCGCGGTCAAGCTGGGGCTCGGCGACGGCCCGGACGCGGCGCGGGAGCTCGACCTCGACGAGGCGCGGAAGCTCATCAACGCCCTCGCCGGCCTCGTCACCGCTGCGGCACCCGAGGTGGGCGGCGTGCACGCGGCCCCCCTGCGCGACGGCCTGCGCTCGGTGCAGCTCGCCTTCCGCGAGGCCTCCACCATCCCCGACGCGCCCGGCAAGGGCCCGGGCGAGCGCTACACCGGCCCCGTCACCTGATGGGCGCGCCGGGCGCAGGTCGATGCGCCCGGTACACCGCGACATGAGGCCCCGACGCGATGCGCGTGGGCTGCGCGAGCCACACCACCTCGATCGCGACGTCGGTCACGGCGTCCTGCCACGCATCCCGGCGCGCGCCGATGCCGGCGACCACGCGCTCGAACGCGGCCTGCACCGCCGCCCTGTCCACGCCGGGCGACGCGACCGCGCGCACCTCGAGCTCACGACCGAGCAGCCTCGCCGTGGGGTCGGCGTCGGCGAGCGCCACGGCCTCGACGCCGCCGATCGCCAGCAGCGGCGCGACGAGCTCGGCCTGCACGAGCGGATGCCGGTGCGGCGCGATCCACGCCTCACCCGACAGGAGCGCCGCGAGCGCGCTGCGACGCAGCACCACCTCGGTCGGCGACCCGGGATCGACGACGACGCGGCCCGCATCCTCGAGCGCCGCGGCCGCGCAGCGCTCGATGGAGGCCGGCACGGGCCTCGCGTCCGGGCGCCACGCCCGCATGGCGTCGGCGCTCGACGTCATCGGCAGGATGGGCGCGCCGTCCGGGCCCGCGACGGCCACGATCGAGAGCTCCTGGCTCTTGTCGACGGTGCGGCCGTCGACGACGCCGGTCTCCCCCGCCTCGGCCACGAGCGGCACGAGCAGGCGCGACCCGCGCAGCGCCTCGACGACGCCCGCGAGATCGCCCGAGCCGTCTCGCAGCGCCGCCGACGCCGCGAGGAACACCTCAGGTGCGCTGCCGTCGTCGCCCGCGTACGCCGTGTCGTGATGCTGGAACGTGCGGCCGGCCCACGGCCGCCCGGCGGAGTCGCCCTCGGGCGTCACTTCCCGGCGACGTCGAGCGCCGCGGCGAGCGTGAAGTTGCCCGCGTAGAGCGCCTTGCCGACGATGGCGCCCTCGATCCCCACCGGCACGAGCTCGCGCAGCGCGGCGATGTCGTCGAGGCTCGAGACGCCGCCGGAGGCGACGATCGGCCGATCGGTGCGCTCGGCGATCTGCTGGAGCAGCGCGACGTTCGGGCCGTTCAGCATGCCGTCCTTCGTGACGTCGGTCACGACGTAGCGGCTGCAGCCGGCCTCCTCGAGACGCTCGAGCACCTCCCAGAGGTCACCCGAGTCCTGCGTCCAGCCGCGCGCGGCGAGCGTCGTGCCGCGGACGTCGAGGCCGACGGCGATCTGGTCGCCGTACTCGGCGATGACGTGCGCCGTCCACTCCGGGTTCTCGAGCGCCGCGGTGCCGAGGTTGATGCGCTTCGCACCGGTGGCGAGCGCCGCCTCGAGCGAGCGGTCGTCGCGGATGCCGCCCGACAGCTCGATCTGCGCGTCGCCGCGCACGGCCTTGATCACCTTGCGGATCGACGCTCGGTTCTCGCCGCGGCCGAATGCGGCGTCGAGGTCGACGAGATGGATCCACTCGGCACCCTGGCGCACCCAGTCGAGCGCGGCGTCGACGGGGCTGCCGAACGACTGCTCGGTGCCCGCCTTGCCCTGCGTGAGGCGCACGGCCTTGCCGCCCGCGACGTCGACGGCGGGGAGCAGCGTCAGGTGAGGTGCCTGGGAGAAGTCGGTCATGGCTCGCTTTCGTAGGTCGTGCGACGCGTGGATGCTACTCGCTGCCGAGCGTGCGCACCCAGTTCGCGAGCAGGCGCGCGCCCGCCTCGCCCGACTTCTCGGGATGGAACTGGGTCGCCGTCAGCGGGCCGTTCTCGACGGCCGCGAGGAAGCGCTCGCCGTGCTCGGCCCACGTCGTGATCGGACGCCGGATGCGCGGATGCGGGTCGATGAGCCACTCCGTCGCTGCGTAGGAGTGCACGAAGTAGAACCGCTCGTGCTCGATGCCCGCGAACAGCTGCGAGCCCTCCCCCGCCTCGACGGTGTTCCAGCCCATGTGCGGCAGCACGTCGGCCTCGAGCCTGCGCACCGTGCCCGGCCACTCGCCGAGCGCCTGCGTCTCCTGACCGCCCTCGAGACCGGTCTCGAACAGCACCTGCATGCCGACGCAGATGCCCAGCACCGGGCGTCCCCCGGACAGGCGCCTGCCGACGAGCTCGCCACCGCGCACGGCATCGATGCCCGCCATGCACGACGCGATCGAGCCGACGCCCGGCACGACGAGCCCATCGGCCTCCATGATCGTCGCGCGGTCCGCCGTGAGGGTCACCCGTGCACCTGCGGCCTCGAGGGCCTTCGCGGCGGAGTGCACGTTGCCCATGCCGTAGTCGAGCAGGGCGACCGAGGGGTTCAGAGCGCCCCCTTGGTGGAGGGGATGCCCGAGACGCGCGGGTCGGGCTCGACCGCGACGCGCAACGCGCGCGCGACCGCCTTGAACTCGGCCTCGGCGACGTGGTGCGGGTCGCGGCCGCCGAGCGCCTCGACGTGCATCGTGATGCGGGCGTTGAAGGCGATGGCCTCGAAGACGTGCCGCACGAGCGAGCCGGTGAAGTGCCCGCCGATGCGGTGCAGCTCGAACCCGGCGGGCTCGCCCGAGTGCACGAGGAACGGTCGACCCGAGAGGTCGACCACCGCGCGCGCGAGCGCCTCGTCGAGCGGCACCGTCGCGTCGCCGTAGCGGCGGATGCCCGCCTTGTCGCCGAGCGCCTCGCCGAGCGCGAGGCCCAGGCAGATCGCGGTGTCCTCGACGGTGTGGTGGGCGTCGATGTCGGTGTCGCCCGAGGCGGTGACGCGCAGGTCGATGAGCGAGTGCTTCGACAGGGCCGTCAGCAGATGGTCGTAGAACGGCACGGTGGTCGAGATCTCGCTCGTGCCCGTGCCGTCGAGGTCGAGCTCGAGCTCGATGGAGGACTCGCTCGTCGTGCGAGCGATGCGTGCGGTGCGCATGCCTACGATCCTACGGTCGCGCGGAGGGCGCGAAGCGCACCACGGAGGCGAGGAACGCGTCGGTCTCGGCCGGCGTGCCCGCCGTCACGCGCAGGGTGTGCGGGATGCCGACGTCGCGGACGAGCACGCCGTCGGCGAGCATCCCCTCGAACGCGGCGTGCGGATCCTCGAGCCCGCCGAACAGGACGAAGTTCGCATCGGAGGGGTACGGCTCGAACCCCATCGCCGAGAGCTCGGCGACGATGCGATCGCGCTGCGCGCGGAGCTCGTCGACGCGCGCGAGCATGGTCGGCGCGTGGCGCAACGCCGCGAGGGCGGCGGCCTGCGTGAGCGCCGACAGGTGGTAGGGCAGCCGCACGAGCCGCAGCGCGTCGACGACCGCGGGGTCGGCGGCGAGGTAGCCCACCCGCACGCCCGCGTACGCGAAGGCCTTGCTCATGGTGCGCGAGACGATGAGGCGGTCGTGGCGCGGGAGCAGGCCGAGCGCCGTCTGCGACCGGTCGTGCGCGAACTCCGCGTACGCCTCGTCGACGAGCACCATGCCGCGCGCCGCCTCGCACGCGGCGTCGACGACGTCGAGGGCGAGCGACGTGCCCGTCGGGTTGTTCGGGGCGCAGAGGAACACGACGTCGGGGTCGTGCTCCTCGATCGCGCGCACGACCGTCTCGGCATCGAGGGTGAAGTCGGCGGCGCGGGGCTCCGCGACGTAGTGCGCACCCACGCCCTGCGCGAGCAGCGGGTACATCGAGTAGGTGGGCGCGAACGACAGCAGCGAGCGGCCGGGGCCGCCGAACGCCTGCAGCACGTTCTGCAGCACCTCGTTCGACCCGTTCGCAGCCCAGATCGACTCCGGGCCGAGCCCGTGGCCCAGGTACGCGGCGAAGGCCTCGCGCAGCTCGGTGAACTCGCGGTCGGGGTAGCGGTGCACGTCGCCGAGCGCGCGACGCACCGAGGCGACGACGTCCTCGAGCACCGCGTCATCGACGGGGAAGGCGTTCTCGTTGACGTTGAGACGCACGGGCACGTCGAGCTGCGGGGCACCGTACGGGACGCGTCCGACGAGGTCGGCGCGGAGCGGGAGGTCGTCGAGCGAGGCCACGCGTCAAGCCTAGGCGCGCGCACGCGTGCGCGCGGACGAGACGACGAACGCCCCACCCCTGCACGGGGTGGGGCGCTCGGGAGCGGATGGGCTCGGCGTCAGCGGGTGTACTCGGCCGGGATCGTGAGCTGCTGCCCGGGCTGGATCGCCCCGCCCACGCCGTTGAGCTGCTGGATGTCGGCGATGACCTCGCGCGGGTCGATCTCGGGGGCGACGACGGCTGCGATGGACCAGAGGGTCTCGCCCGGCTGCACCACGACCGTCTCGTACGAGACGGGCGCGGACTGCTGGCCCGCGGTCGCGGTCGCCGACTGCAGCACGCCCAGCGCGCCGAGCGCGAGCACGGGGGCTGCGACGAGCACGGCGAGGGCGCGGCGGCCGCGCACGGTGAGGCGGAGGCGGCTCGCACCGACGGCGGGCATCGAGCGGGCTGCCGGGACATGCATGGCGATCGCGGTCATGACTTCGTTCCTCTCGGATCGGATCGCGGGTGCGGCGCTCGGCCGGGAGCGTCGCACCCGCGTTCCATGATTCGAACGTACCTTCGGATCATCCGTTCGTCAAGAGGCCCAATGGCCCCGAAAGCACGGACGACACGCTCGAACACTCGTACCCCTCGGAGGACTCCGTCGGATACGCTTTCGAACAGGACAGAGTCAACCGGTGACCACCGACACGGTCCCGTTGAGAGGACGATGGCGATGGCACAGCGACAGCTCACCGAGAAGCAGGCATCGATCCTGCGCTGCATCCAGCAGTCCGTGAAGCAGCGCGGCTACCCGCCGAGCTACCGCGAGATCGGCGACGCCGTCGGCCTCTCGTCGCTCTCGAGCGTCACGCACCAGCTCGGGCAGCTCGAGCTCGCGGGCGCCATCCGTCGAGACCCCGCGCGCCCCCGCGCCATCGAGGTGCTCGTCGAGTCCGACGACCCCGCGGACGCCGCCAACACCGACGCCGCCGCCTACGTGCCCCTCGTCGGTCGCATCGCCGCCGGCGTGCCCATCACGGCCGAGCAGCAGGTCGAGGAGGTCTTCCCCCTCCCCCGCTCGCTCGTCGGCGGCGGCGACGACCTCTTCATGCTGCGGGTCGTCGGCGAGTCGATGATCGACGCGGCCATCTGCGACGGCGACTGGGTCGTCGTCCGCCAGCAGGCCACCGCCGAGAACGGCGACATCGTCGCCGCAATGCTCGACGAGGAGGCGACGGTCAAGGTCTTCCGGCAGCGCGACGGCCACACGTGGCTGCTGCCGCGCAACTCGGCCTTCGAGCCCATCCTCGGCGACCAGGCCGTCGTCCTCGGTCGCGTCGTCGCCGTGCTCCGCTCCGTCTGATCTGCCGCCGCCACGCGAGAGGGCCGCGCCGGGGACTCGTCCCGGGCGCGGCCCTCTCGTCGTGCGTCGCGTCGCCCCACCCGGCGACGGCCCTCACCCGGCGACCGAGAACTCCTCGAGGCCGTCGACGACGTCCGGCGTCACGAGCACGTCGAGCCGCGTCCCCTCGGCCTCGTAGCGCTCGTGCTCGACCGTGAAGCGGTCGTGCAGCCGCGAGACGACGTCGCCGCGGTCGAAGGGCACGAGCAGCGACATCGCCACGCTCGGACGCGGCAGCACCTCGGCGATGCGCGCGCGCAGCTCGTCGATGCCCATGCCCGTGCGCGCCGAGACGAACACCGCCGTCGGCACGAGACCGCGCAGCACGAGCAGGTCGTCGTCCGAGACGAGGTCGGCCTTGTTGAAGGCGACGATCTCCGGGATGTCGCGCGCCCCGGTCTCGCCGATCACCTCGCGCACCGTCGCGAGCTGGGCTGCCGGGTCGGGGTGGCTCGCGTCGACGACGTGCACGATGACGTCCGACTCCGCGACCTCCTCGAGCGTCGAGCGGAACGCCTCGACCAGCTGGTGCGGCAGGTTGCGCACGAAGCCGACGGTGTCGGCGAGCGTGTACAGGCGGCCGTCCGGGGTCTCGGTGCGACGCACGGTCGCGTCGAGCGTCGCGAACAGCGCGTTCTCGACGAGCACGCCCGCGTTCGTCAGGCGATTGAGCAGGCTCGACTTGCCGGCGTTCGTGTAGCCGGCGATCGCGACCGACGGCACCTCGAAGCGGTCGCGATTCGCGCGCTTCGCCTGTCGCGCCGGCGCGAAGCCCTTGATCTGCGTGCGCAGGCGCGCCATGCGGTTGCGGATGCGGCGACGATCGAGCTCGATCTTCGTCTCACCCGGTCCGCGCGAGCCCATGCCGGCACCCTGGCCACCGACCTGACCGCCCGCCTGGCGCGACATCGACTCGCCCCAGCCTCGCAGGCGCGGCAGCAGGTACTCGAGCTGCGCGAGCTCGACCTGCGCCTTGCCCTCGCGGCTCTTCGCATGCTGGCTGAAGATGTCGAGGATGACGGCCGTGCGGTCGATGACCTTGACCTTCACGACGTCCTCGAGGGCACGGCGCTGGCTCGGCGCCAGCTCGGTGTCGGCGATGACGGTGTCGGCGCCGGTCTCCTGCACGAGCGCGGCGAGCTCCTGAGCCTTGCCGCGCCCCACGTACGTCGCCGGGTCGGGCGTCGGCCTGCGCTGCAGCACGCCGTCGAGCACCACGGCGCCCGCGGTCTCGGCGAGCGCCGCGAGCTCGCGCATCGAGTTCTCGGCGTCGACGACGCCACCCGCGTGCACGCCCACCAGCACGACGTTCTCGAGTCGCAGCTGCCGGTACTCGACCTCGGTGACGTCCTCGAGCTCGGTGCGGAGGCCGCCGACGCGTCGCAGCGCGGCGCGGTCGGCGCGGTCGAGCTGCTCGCCGTCGAACTCGCCGTCGGCGCCGTCCGCCTGCAGCGCCTGCGCCGAGCGCTCGAGCAGCCGCTCGTCACCGGGATCCGCCCACTCGAGGATGCGGTCCACGCGCGAGGTGCCGTCAGCCATGCTGTTCCCTCCACTACGGTCGGTGCGTGACCGACCACTACTTCTCCGCCGCCGAGGGCGACGCCCCCACGCGCGAGGTGCGCGTGGCGCTCGCCGGCGCCGAGCGCTCGCTGCTCACGGCACCCGGGGTGTTCTCCGGCGACGGCCTCGACGTCGGCACGAGCGTGCTGCTCGACGAGACGCCGCAGCCACCGCAGTCCGGCGACCTGCTCGACCTCGGCGCCGGCTGGGGCCCGATCGCCCTCTCGCTCGCGCTCCGCGCACCGGATGCGCGAGTGTGGGCGGTGGATGTGAATCCGAGGGCGGTCGACCTCGTCCGGCGCAATGCCGAGCGTGTCAGCGTAGCAAACGTGACCGCGTCGCTGCCCGACGAGATGCCCGGCGTTCGCTTCCAGGGGATCTGGTCGAATCCGCCCATCCGCATCGGCAAGCCCGCCCTGCACGCGCTGCTGCTCGAGTGGCTCCCCCGGCTCGAGATCGGCTGCTCGGCATGGCTCGTCGTGCAGAAGCACCTGGGCTCGGACTCGCTGCTGCGCTGGCTCGACGAGCAGGAGGGTCTCGCCGCCGAGCGGTGGACCTCGAAGAAGACGTTCCGCATCCTGCAGGTCACGCGCGTCGAGGACTGACGCGGCGGGCGATCGTCAGACGATCGCGGTCTGCCCGCGGAAGACGATCTCGGCAGGACCGGAGAGCCACGCGTGCTCGCCGCCAGCCTGCACGTCGACGTCGACGTGCACGACGCCGCCCGGGACCTCGACGCGCCAGCGGTCGGGCGCGCCACCCGCCCAGTGCCGCGTGGCGAACGCCGCGGCGACCGCGCCCGTGCCGCACGAGAGGGTCTCGCCCGATCCGCGCTCGTGGACGCGCATGCGGATGCGCCCCTCGTCGCCGGAGATGCCCTGAGGGACGACGAGCTCGACGTTCGCGCCGTCGGGGGCCACGGGCTCGAGCACGGGAGCCTCGTGCAGGTCGATGCCCGCGAGCTCGTCGTCGTCGGCGACCGCGACGACCACGTGGGGGTTGCCGACGTCGACGCGCTGGCCCGGCCGGGGCACCTCGAGGCCGCGCGCACGCACGAGGGGCTCGCCCTCGACGAGCCGCACGGCGCCGAGATCCGCCGAGAAGCCGCCGTCGATCGAGCGGACGCGGCGGATGCCTGCGCGGGTGCCGACGACGAGCTCGCGAACGTCGGCGAGCCCCTCCTCCTCGAGCAGCCGCGCGAACACGCGCACGCCGTTGCCGCACATCTCGGCGATGCTGCCGTCGGCGTTGCGGTAGTCCATGAACCACTCGGCGCCGCGGCCGAGGGCGCGCTCGCGCTCCGGCATCGCCGCCGTGCGCGTCGCGAGGATGAGGCCGTCGCCACCGATGCCGAACCGACGATCGCACAGCGCCGCCACCTGCTCCGGCGTGGGCTGCAGCTCGCCGTCGGGGTCGACGATCAGCACGAAGTCGTTGCCCGTGCCATGACCCTTCGCGAACGCCACCATGGTGACGAGCGTAGCCGCGCACGCCGCCCGGCGACGCGCTCAGCCGTCGGCGAGGAGCCCCGCCGCGATGCGCTCCGCGCCCACGGGCCCATCGACGTCGATCGCGGGATAGCGCTGGAACCACGACACCTGCCTGCGTGCGTAGCGGCGCGTGAGCCGCTGCGTCTCGGCGACCGCGGCGTCGCGATCGACGCGGCCGTGCAGCTGGTCGAGCGCCTGCCGGTAGCCGATCGCCGCCTGCGCCGTCGTGCCGCGCTCGAGCCCGGCGTCGACGAGCGCGCGCACCTCGTCGAGCATGCCGCGCTGCCACATCCCCTCGACCCGCGCGTCGAGGGCCTCCACGAGCGTCGCTCGCTCGCGCCGCACGTGCACGATCGTCGTGCCGGGCGCGACGTCCGGCAGGCCGACGGGGAAGGGCTCGCCCGTCGACGTCACCACCTCGAGCGCGCGCACGAGCCTGCGACCGTTCCACGGACCGATCGCCTCGGCGGCGCGCGCGTCGACGGCCGCGAGCCGCGCATGCATCGCCGCGGCGCCATCGCGCTCGAGATCGGCCTCGAGCGCCGCGCGCAGCCGCTCATCGGTGCCGGGGAAGTCGAGCGGCCCGAGCACGCTCGAGGCGTACAGGCCGCTGCCGCCGACCAGGATCGGCACGGCGCCGCGCGCCTCGATCGCCGTCACCGCCGCGCGCGCCCGCGGCTGGTACCACGCGACGCTCGCATCGTCCGTGACGTCGAGCACGTCCATGAGGTGATGCGGCACGCCCTGGCGCTCGGCGAGCGACAGCTTCGCGGTGCCGACGTCCATGCCCCGGTAGAGCTGCATGGCGTCGGCGTTCACGACCTCGGCCGCGCGACCGCCCTCGGCGAGCGCCGCGGCGACGTCGAGCGCGAGCTGCGACTTGCCGGTGCCCGTCGCGCCGACGATCGCGAGCATCAGGCGCGCAGCGTCGGCATGCCGAGGCGCACAGGCACGGCGTCGCGCGGGGTGCCGGGGCTCACAGGGACCCCGCACGACTCCGCCTGCGCGAGATCCCACGCGTCGCCCGCGCGCGTGCGTCGCACCGCGACGGGCCCGGCGTCCGCCTCGAGATGGAAGGCCGCTGCACGCGTGATCGTCACGGTGGCGACGTCGCCCGGGCGCAGGGCGTGCTCGCCCGGAGCCAGGTGCACGAGCCGATGGTCCGGCGCGCGACCGGAGACGCGATGGGTCTCCGCATCCTTCCTGCCCTCGCCCGACGCGACGAGCACGTCGACCGTGCGACCCACCTGCCGCTGGTTCTCCTCCGCCGAGATGCGGTCCTGCACCGCGACGAGACGCTCGAAGCGCTCCTGCACGACGGCCTTCGGCACCTGGTCGGGCATCGTCGCCGCAGGCGTGCCGGGCCGGATCGAGTACTGGAACGTGAAGGCCGACGAGAACCGCGACTGCTCGACGACGCGCAGCGTGTCCTCGAAGTCCTCGTCGGTCTCGCCGGGGAAGCCCACGATGATGTCGGTGGTGATCGCAGCGTCCGGGATGCGGTCGCGCACCCGGTCGAGGATCCCGAGGAAGCGCGCCGAGCGGTACGAGCGGCGCATCGCCTTCAGGATGCGGTCCGAGCCCGACTGCAGCGGCATGTGCAGCTGCGGCATGACGGCGTCGGTCTCGGCCATCGCGTCGATGACGTCGTCGGTGAACGCAGCGGGGTGGGGGCTCGTGAACCGGATGCGCTCGATGCCGTCGATCTCCCCCGCCGCCCGCAGCAGCTTGCCGAACGCGAGGCGGTCGCCGAACTCGACGCCGTACGAGTTCACGTTCTGGCCGAGGAGCGTCACCTCCATGACGCCCTCGGCGGCGAGCGCCTCGAGCTCGGCGAGGATCTCGCCCGGCCTCCGGTCGCGCTCCTTGCCGCGCAGGGCAGGCACGATGCAGAACGTGCACGTGTTGTTGCAGCCGACCGAGATCGAGACCCAGCCCGAGTAGGTCGACTCGCGCTTCGTGGGCAGCGTCGACGGGAAGGTCTCGAGCGACTCGAGGATCTCGACCTGCGCGGCGTCGTTGTGCCGTGCGCGCTCCAGCAGGGTCGGCAGCGAGCCGAGGTTGTGCGTGCCGAAGACGACGTCGACCCATGGCGCCCTGTCGAGGATGGTGCCGCGATCCTTCTGCGCCAGGCAGCCTCCGACGGCGATCTGGAACCCGTCGCGCTCGCGCTTCGTCTTCGCGAGGTGGCCGAGCGTGCCGTAGAGGCGCGAGTCGGCGTTCTCGCGCACCGCGCACGTGTTGATCACGATGAGGTCCGGCTCGTCGCCCTCGGCCTCGGCGTAGCCCGCGTCCAGCAGCGAGCCGCGCAGACGCTCGGAGTCGTGCACGTTCATCTGGCAGCCGAAGGTGCGCACCTCGAACGTCCTGGTCATGCCGTCCAGGGTACGACGACGGGGACGGCGCCTCGCGCCGTCCCCGTCGTGCCGCGGGCCGTCAGCCCTGCGTGAAGGTGACCGCGTAGCCGGCGGTGCCGACGCCGTCGGAGCCGCTGAGCGTGAGCGTGCCCGTCGAGACCGGCCCCGACAGATCGATGCGCTCGATCTCCTGGATGTCGGAGAGGGTCATCGAGAGCGTGCCGCCCGAGACGGACCACGTGTCGCTCGCGACGTCGAACGGCACGCCCGTCTCGTCGCTCCAGCGCGTGATGTAGAGGGTGCCGTCGGCCTCGAACGTGAACTCGAGATCGATGAAGAGCTCGGGGCCCTCGACCGTGCCCGTCCACTGCGTGTCGATGAGCTCGTCGCCCTCGCTCGCGGCCGGCTCGCTCGTGGCAGGGCTCTGCGGCTGCGTGGCCGTGGGGGTCTGCGGCTGCCCGGGGCTCTGCGGCTGGCCAGGGCTCGGCAGCTGGATGCATCCCGTCAGGGCGAGGATCGCTGCGATGCCGGCGGCGGCTGCGCCTGCGATGCGAGAGGTCGTCATGCATCGAGCGTACGCCCGACCGGACGGCTCAGCCTGGAAGCGGAGTGGATGGCCGCTGGACTCGCCGCAGGCTGACGACGCGCAGGTGACATGCGAACGCGCCACGAGAGGGCGGCCGTCAGCCGCCGTCCCGTGGCGCGTCAGCCCTGGATCAGGAGTCCTGCGTGATGGAGAGCGTCTGCCCGACCGCGGGGCCGCCCGTGCCCGGCAGGCTCATGCTGCCGGTCGCTGCGGGACCCGTGAACACGAGGTCGCCGTCGGTCGTGGTGATCGTCATGGTCACCTCGGAGCCCGACACGGCCCAGGTGTCCTCGGGCACGTCGAAGCCGCCCTGCTCGTTCCACTCGGTGAAGTCGATCGTGCCGTCGGCGTTGAGCGTGAACGACATCGAGTTGAACCCGTCCGAACCGCTCCAGCTCGTGCCGGAGAGCTCGACGCCCGCCTGCTCGCCGCCGCCACCGCTGCCACCATCGGAGGTGGGCGCCGTCGTCGTGCCGGGATTCGTGGTGGGTGCCCCGGGCAGCTGGAAGCAGCCGGTCATGGTCAGCAGCGCGGCAGCCGCGATGGCGGGGACCGCAAGGAGGCGCGAGGTCTTCATGGGGCAACCATAGACCCGGGATCCCGCGCGTCCGGTGGACGCGCGCTGAATCCGGGCTCAGCCCTCGTCGGAGCCGTCGAGCCGAGCCTTCGCCGCCTCGATGGCACGGCGACAGATGCCCGAGGCGAAGCCGCGGCGCGCCAGCATGCCGGCCACGCGACGCTCGGCGCCCTCGTCGATCGGCGCGCGCCGCAGACGCTGCTCGGCGAGGCCGACCGCGCGCTCGAGCTCGTCGTCGTCGGACGGCGCAGGCGTGCGGTGCTCGTCGGCGATGCCGCGGCGCGCGAGCTCCTGCTCGACGACGCGTGCGCCCGCCTTGCGGCGGCTGCGCACGCGCTCCGCGACCGACTCGGCGAGGGCGCGATCGTCGATCGCGCCCTCCTCCTCGAGCCGGTCGAGCGCGGCGTCACGATCCTGCGCCTCGACGCCGTGCTCGTCGAGCCGACGCGCGACCTCTGCCCGGCTGAGGGCGCGACGCCCGAGCGCGCGACGGGCGACGTCGAGCGCCTCGGCCGAGGCGAGCTCCTTCGCGGCGCGCACCTCGGCGAGGTCGACGACACGCATCCCTACGCGCCCTTGCGCTCCGCGCGACGCTCGTCGAGCGACTCGACGGGCGCTGCACCGGCTCGGCCGACGCCGAGCTTCGTGAGGATCTTGCCCTCGATCTCGGCAGCGACGTCGGGGTTGGTGCGCAGGAACTCGCGCGCCTTCTCCTTGCCCTGCCCGAGCTGGTCGCCGTCGTACGTGTACCAGGCGCCCGACTTCTTCACGATGCCGTGATCGACGCCGAAGTCGATGAGGCTGCCCTCGCGCGAGATGCCGACGCCGTACAGGATGTCGAACTCGGCCTGCTTGAAGGGCGGCGCCATCTTGTTCTTCACGACCTTGACGCGCGTGCGGTTGCCGACGGCGTCCGTGCCGTCCTTCAGGGTCTCGATGCGACGGATGTCGAGTCGCACCGACGCGTAGAACTTGAGCGCCTTGCCACCGGCGGTGGTCTCGGGGCTGCCGAAGAACACGCCGATCTTCTCGCGCAGCTGGTTGATGAAGATCATCGTCGTCTGCGTCTGGTTCAGGCCACCCGTGAGCTTGCGGAGCGCCTGCGACATGAGGCGGGCCTGGAGGCCGACGTGGCTGTCGCCCATCTCGCCCTCGATCTCGGCACGCGGCACGAGCGCCGCGACGGAGTCGATGACGACGAGGTCGATCGAGCCCGAGCGCACGAGCATGTCGGCGATCTCGAGGGCCTGCTCACCCGTGTCGGGCTGCGACACGAGCAGGGCGTCGATGTCGACGCCGAGCTTCTTGGCGTACTCGGGGTCGAGCGCGTGCTCGGCGTCGATGAACGCCGCGATGCCGCCGTTGCGCTGCGCGTTGGCGATGGCATGGAGCGTCAGCGTCGTCTTGCCGGACGACTCCGGCCCGTAGATCTCGATGATGCGGCCACGCGGGAGCCCGCCGATGCCGAGCGCGACGTCGAGGGCGATCGAGCCCGTCTGGATGACGGCGACCGGCGCGCGCTCGTCGCTGCCGAGCCGCATGACCGTGCCCTTGCCGAACTGCTTGTCGATCTGAGCGAGCGCCGCCTCGAGCGACTTCTCGCGATCTGCTTGCGTAGGCATGCTGGAACCCTTCGTTTCGTGACCACTCGCCCACAGGCAGCCATGACTGGCCGGGCGCGTCCACCACCGGTGACCGGCGGCGTTCCTGACCCGGCTCACGCTAGGCGGGACCACCGACACGGGGTCGATCTCGGCACCGCCTGTGCAGAGCGCCGGGCTGTGGAACGCTGCGCGGCCAGCGTACGCCGGGTTCGAACGCATCTTCGAACGCGCATGCGGCGTGTCGCGGACGCCGCGAGCGTCGGCGTCAGCGCAGCGGCGCTCTGCGGCCGGCGCCGTGGCGCCTGGCCTGCGGCACCTCCTGCGCCTCGCAGAGCGCGAGCCACACCGCGCGCGGCGGCACGCCGTCTGCGAGGGCCTCGGCGCCCGTGCGGCCATCGAGCCCGGGCAGCACCTGATCGGCGAGCAGCACGGCACCCATGCCGCCGAACTCCTCGTCGACCGCTCGCTGCAGCTCGCTCGTGCGCATGGTCCCTCACGATATGCGACGAGGGGCCGCACCTGCGGCCCCTCGTCGGGTCGGTCTGATCGAGCGCGCTCAGCGCGACATGGTCGACAGCTCGCGCACGAGCTCGTCCGGCACGGCGTCCGGGATGCGCTGCAGCGCCGGGTCGAGCGCCGGCACGTCGATGCCCTCGAGCACGGCGAGACGGTCCCCCACCTCTCGCAGGATGCTCGACAGCGACACCTCGAGCGCCTCTGCCACGGCGGCGAGGATCTCGCTCGACGCCTCCTTCTGGCCGCGCTCCACCTCGGAGAGGTAGCCGAGCGCCACCGAAGCGCGCGACGCGACCTGGCGCAGCGTGCGCCCCTGCTGCAGGCGTACGTCGCGCAGCACGTCGCCCAGCTCCTGTCTCAGCAACACCATGGGATCCCCCTTCACCCTCGGCGGGCCACCAGCCTACTGCTGCTGCGCCGCCAAGATCTGACAACGCAAGCGTCACATCTCGTATTCCAGTTCGGACCCCTCGCCACCTATGGATGGCCTGTGGTTGCGGACGGGGCCTCGGCTGCGCGCGCCAGCGTCGCGAGCGCCTCGGCGAGCGCCGCCTGCACCGCCTGCGCACGGATGCTCGCACGATCGCCGTCGAGGTCGAGGCGGACCGACCGCGCGCCGGCGGCCGTCGCGATCCCCACATGCACCTCGCCCACGGCGTGCCCACCCTGCGGGCTCGGCCCCGCCACCCCCGTCGTCGCGACGCCGAGCGTCGCAGGGCCATCGGTCACGGCCAGCGTGCGCACGCCCTCGGCCATGCGCCGTGCGACCTCCGCGTCGACGGGGCCGCGCTCGGCGAGCAGCCGCGAGTCCACCCCCAGCACCGAGGCCTTCATGGCGGTGTCGTAGGCGACGACGCCGAGACGCAGCACGGCGGAGGCACCCGGCACGTCGACGATGGCGCTCGCGAGCGCGCCGCCCGTGAGCGACTCCGCGACGGCGATCGTCGCGCCCGTCTCGCGCGCGACGCGCACGACCTCGGCCGCCGTCATCGGCGGCGCGGCCGCACGTGCCAGAGGTACTCGAGGCCCGACACGATCGTGAGGATCACGGCGATCGTCATCGTCGCGACGTGCAGGACGCCCGCGGCGTCCGCACCGATCCACGCCGACAGCGGCAGGAGCGCGGCCGACAGCGCCACGGCCTGCGCCCACGTCTTCGCCTTGCCGGGCCAGGTCGCCGGGATGACGACGTCGCTCGCGATCGCCAGACGGTGCACCGTGATGCCGATCTCGCGCACGAGCACGAGGATCGTGACCCACCAGGGCAGCTCGCCGAGGATCGACAGCACGACGAGGCCGGCTCCCGTGATCGCCTTGTCGGCGATCGGATCGAAGAGCTTGCCGAAGTCGGTGACGAGGTTGCGGCTGCGGGCGATCCAGCCGTCGACGAAGTCGGTCGCGATGAGGACCATGAAGAGGACGGCGGCCACGACTCGCGTCGCGCCCATCTCGCCGCCGTCGACGAGCACGAGCCAGACGAACACGGGCGTCAGCACGACGCGGACGACCGAGATGACGTTCGGGACGCTCGCGACCGACGCCGGCGTCTCGCCGCGAGCCCACACGCGTCCGCGCCACGGGCTCAGGATGCTCATGCCCTCAGGCTACCCGCGTCGGTCGCGCGCGGATCAGTCCCGACCCGTGAGCCCCCATGCGTCCTCGCCGTCGCCGTCGGCGTCGACGACCTCGAGCCCGCGGTTCGCCTCCGCCTCCGCCTCGGCGACGAGGTCGCGCTGCGGCGCGGGCGCGGAGGGCGCGGGCGCGGAGGCCGCGGGCGGCGTCTCGCCGCGCAACGACGCGAGCACGGCCGCGAGGCCATCCGGCGGCACGAGCACGTCGCGCGCCTTCGACCCCTCGGACGGACCGACGATCTCGCGGCTCTCCATGAGGTCCATGAGCCGGCCGGCCTTCGCGAAGCCCACGCGCAGCTTGCGCTGCAGCATCGACGTCGACCCGAACTGCGTCGTGATGACGAGCTCGGCGGCGGCGCACAGGTCGTCGAGGTCGTCGCCGATGTCGGCGTCGATCTCCTTCTTCGCCGCCACCTCCGCGACGTCCGGCCGGTACTCGGGCTGCGCCTGCCCCGTGACGTGCTGCACGACCCGTGCGATCTCGGCCTCGTCGACCCACGCGCCCTGCACGCGCATGGCCTTCGACGAGCCCATCGGCAGGAAGAGGCCGTCGCCCTGGCCGATGAGCTTGTCGGCGCCCGGCTGGTCGAGGATGACGCGCGAGTCGGTGACCGACGAGACGGCGAACGCGAACCGCGAGGGCACGTTGGCCTTGATGAGACCCGTGACGACGTCGACCGACGGACGCTGCGTCGCGAGCACGAGGTGGATGCCGGCGGCGCGGGCGAGCTGCGTGATGCGCACGATCGAGTCCTCGACGTCGCGCGGCGCGACCATCATGAGGTCGGCGAGCTCGTCGACGACGACGAGCAGGTACGGATACGGCTTCAGGGTGCGCTCGCTGCCGGGAGGCAGCGCGAGCGTGCCCTCGCGCACGGCGGCGTTGAAGTCGTCGATGTGGCGGAAGCCGAACGACGCGAGGTCGTCGTACCGCATGTCCATCTCCTTCACGACCCACTGCAGCGCCTCGGCCGCCTTCTTCGGGTTCGTGATGATGGGCGTGATGAGGTGCGGCACGCCCTGGTACGCCGTGAGCTCGACGCGCTTGGGGTCGACGAGCACCATGCGCACCTCCGACGGCTTCGCGCGCATCAGCAGGCTCGTGATCATCGAGTTCACGAACGACGACTTGCCGGAGCCCGTCGAGCCGGCGACGAGGAGGTGGGGCATCTTCGCGAGGTTCGCGACGACGTAGCCGCCCTCGACGTCCTTGCCGATGCCGATCGTCATCGGGTGCGTCGACTGCGTCGCGCGCTTCGAGCGCAGCACGTCGCCGAGCTTCACCGTCTCGCGGTCGGGGTTCGGGATCTCGACGCCGATCGCGCTCTTGCCGGGGATGGGCGCGAGGATGCGGACCTCGTTCGACGCGACGGCGTAGGCGAGGTTGTTCGACAGCGCCGTGACCCGCTCGACCTTGACGCCCTGGCCGACCTCGATCTCGTAGCGGGTGACGGTGGGGCCGCGGCTGAAGCCCGTCACCCGGGCGTCGACCTTGAAGTTGTCGAGCACGCCGGTGATGGCGGCGACCATGTCGTCGTTCGCCTGCGAGCGGGCCTTGCCCGGCTCCCCCTGGTTGAGCGACTGGATGCTCGGCAGCCGGTAGGGGCGGTCGGTCGGCGGCCCCGCGAGGGGCTGCATGCCCTCGGGCTCGACCGGCTCGGGCTCGAGCGCGGGCGCCTCCCCCGTGATGCGGCGCACGGCCTCCTCGGCGTGCTCGAGGTGGCCGAGCACCTCGGTCTCGTAGGCGTCCTGGTCGGCCCACTGCTCGAGCACGCTCGTCGCGTCGTCGGACGCCGCGATCGGGGCGGGGCCCGTGGCCGTCGCGGCGGGTGCGTCGTCGTGGTCGACGAGCACGGGGGTGTCGTACGCAGGGTCGACCTCGCGACCCGTGGCGTTGCGACGCCAGAACGGCAGCGACTCGTCGCCCTCGCCCTCGTCGGCTCGCTCGGCCCTCGCCGCGTCGCGGTCGGCGCGACGCCGCGCGCGATCCTCCTCGGTCTCGGGATCGAGGCCGAAGAGGTAGCGGTAGAGGTCGCCGACGCGCTGCACGATGCGGTTGGGCGGCGTCGCCGTGAGGACGAGGAGCGCGACGACCACGAGGAGGCCCGCGACGATGCCGGCGCCGACGGGCGTGATGAGCGCCGACAGCGGCGCGCCCAGCACCCATCCGAGGATGCCGCCCGCGGTGGCGACGGCGCCGAGGCCCTGCGAGGCCTCGGGGCGACCGAGCATGACGTGGCACAGCGTCGCGATGGACACGAGCAGCATCGCGAGGCCGACGCCGATGCGGCCGTTGTCGACCACCGAGGCCGGGTGGCGGAACATCCACAGCGCCAGGAGCGCGAGCACGACGGGCAGCGCGAGGGCGACCTGGCCGACGAGGCCGCCGAACGTGACGTCGGAGAGGACCTGGCTCACGGGGCTCGACGGCAGGATCCACTCGACGACGGCGCCCGCGACCGCGAGCAGCGTGAAGAGGAAGGGCACGCCGTCGCGGCGCTCGTCCTTCGCGAGCGACTCGCGGCCGAAGACGCGCGCGGCGCCGCCCGCGAGGTGCGCGAGGCCGATCCAGCCGCGCACGAGCGCGTTCGGCTGCTCCTCGGGGGCGGTCAGCACCTTCGTCTGCGCGCGCGTCGACGTCGAGGTGCGCGAGCCCCTCGCGGAGCCCTCCGACTTCGAGGTCGCGCGCTTCGCGGCAGGCGTGCGCGTCGGCTTCGTGGTGGCCATGCCGACACGGTATCCGCGACCACCGCGCGCACCCGTCAGGCGCACCGTGCCGCCGCCGGACTCGCGGAGCCCCGCACGGCATCCGCGGCCACGGCGTCAGAAGCGGATGGCGTCGATCACCTTCGAGCGCACGGCGACGACCGCCGGGATGACGCCGGCGAGCGCGCCGACGCCCGTCGCGACGACGAGCCCCACGATCGCGGCCGCGACGGGGAAGGGCGGCAGGTCGCCGGGCATACCGAGGTCGACGAGGCCGTCGACGAGCAGGATGCGGTACGCCAGCACGACGAGCATGATGCCGACGACGCCCGCGACGACCGTGCCCACGACCGACTCGAGCATGACGCCGACGAAGACGCGCGACAGGCTCGCGCCGAACGCCCGCCGGATGCCGAGCTCGCGCACGCGATGCCGCACCGTGATGACGGCGATGTTCACGAGGCTCAGCGCCCCGAGCAGCAGCACGACGCCCGAGATGCCCAGCAGGATGGTGCGCAGCAGCTCGGTGGGGTCGCCCATCTGGTCGAAGTACACGGTGTAGTCCTGCTGCGCGCCCGACGCCTCCGCGTCGGGGAACGCGCCCTGCAGGTCGCGCACGACCATGCGCTCGACGTCGGCAGCCGACCCCTCCGGCACCCACACCTCGATCGACGGCTGCGCGTACTGGGCCGCCTCGGGCCCCGCGAGGTCGATGGCGGTGCCAGGCAGGGCGAAGAGCGAGGGATACCCCGAGTGCATGCCGCCCTCGACGACGCCGACGACGACGGCCGTGCGACCGTCGGCCATCGTGATCGTGGGATGCTCGGCCACGCTCGAGGCCCCGAGGAGGTCCATGACGTCGCGGTTGACGACGATCGCGGGCGCGAGGCGCTCATCGTCGGACTCGACGAACCACCGGCCGTCGGCGAGTTCCATGCGGTGCATCGTGAGGTAGTCGGGCCCGACGCCCATGATCTGCGTCTCCGTGCGCACGTTCGCGAGGTCGACCTGCCCGCCGAGGTACAGCACGGGGCTCATGTAGCGGATGTCGTAGCGCTCGGCGATCGCCTCGGCCTCGTCGATGACGGCGTCGGCGCTCGGCTGCGCGCCCGTCGTCGACGTCAGGGAGAACGAGAACGTCGCGGGCCTGCCTGACGACTGCTCGAGCGACAGGACGTTCGCCTGCCGCACGATGTCGCCGAGCGCGACCGACGCCGTGAGCGCCGCGACCGCGACCGCGACCCCCACGAGGCTCAGCAGCACACGGACGCGATGGATGCGCAGCTGCGAGATCGCCTCGGCGAACGTCGCCGCCACGAGGCTCACGCGGCGACCTCGGCGACGTGCTCCGCGGGTGCCAGCACGCCGGCGTCGAGGCGATGCATGCGCTCGGAGCGCGCCGCGACGTTCACGTCGTGCGTGATGGTGACGAGCGCGGCGCGCGAGTCGCGCGCGACGTCCTCGAGCAGATCCATGATCCGCGCACCCGTCTCGAGGTCGAGCGCACCCGTCGGCTCGTCGGCGAGGATGAGGCGCGGCGACCGCACGAGCGCGCGCGCGATCGCGACGCGCTGCTGCTCGCCGCCGGAGAGCGTCGTGACGGGCGCGTCGGCGCGGTGACCGAGCGCGACGCGGTCGAGCATCGCCCGCGCGAGCCGCTCGCGGCGCCAGAAGTGCGCGCTCGAGCCGTACAGCAGCGGCATCTGCACGTTCTCGAGCGCCGAGAGCCCCTCGATGAGGTGGAACTGCTGGAAGACGAACCCCACCGAGAGCGCGCGCACGCGGTCGCGGCGGCGCGCGGACATGAGCAGCACGGGCTCGTCGTCGAAGCGCATCCTGCCCGTCGTGGGCTGGTCGAGGAGCCCGAGGATGTTGAGGAGGGTCGACTTGCCGGAGCCCGAGCGTCCCACGATCGACACGCGGTCGCCCGCGTCGACGACGAGGTCGATGCCGCGGAGGATCTCGAGCGGCGGCCGATCGGGCAGCGCGACGTGGCGGGTGACGGCCTCGAGCGTCAGCAGCGTCACGGCGCCACCTCGCCGCACGCCATCGGGTCGTAGGTCGGCGCGAACGGGTCGAGGCACGGATCGCCGAGCGGCTCGCCGCCGGGCACGAACTGCAGCACCTGGTCGCCGTCGGCGAGCCCGGAGCGGATCTCGATCTGCTGGCCGTCGGTGAGGCCGAGCTCGACCTGCACCTCCTCCTGCATCCCGTCGGCACCCTGGCGCATCACCATGCCGGTGTCGGCGCTGCCGAGCACCGCGGTCGTCGGCAGCACGAGGACGCCCTCGGCGATGCCGCCCGCGATGGTCACGTCGGCGGCGAGCCCCGAGAAGACGCGGACGTCGCCCGGCACCTGGCATCGCATCGTCGCCGTCGAGACGCCCGTGGCGCCTTGGCCATCCGTCCCCTGTGCGCCCGGCGCGGTCGTCGACGGCTGCAGCACCGCGAGACCCGTGCACGCGAAGGGGGCGGGGCCGCCGGGGATCTGCACCTGCGCCTCGGTGGGCTGCGTCGTGAGCCGGTACTGCTCCTGCGCCGTGAGCGGCGCGTCGACGTGGAACGTCGAGGGCTGCACCGCCCCCGTCTGCGTGCCGACCTGCACCTCCTGGTTCGGCAGCACCTCGAAGCCCGTCAGCACCCCGGCCGCGGGCGACGCGATCGTGAAGAGCCGCACGGTCGGCGGCGGGACCGAGCCGTCCTCTGCCGGTCGGGTCGCGGGCGTCTCGACCCGCACGACGTAGAGCTCGGTGCCCGCCTCGACGGCCTGGCCGTCGGTCGCGAGGATGCGCGTGACCGTGCCCGTCTGCGTCGAGCGCACCGAGACGGGCTCGTCGGGCAGCACCTGGCCCTCGAGGGCGAGGTCGTTGCGCACGGTGCCGACGGACGCGGCCACGAGCGGCTCCTGCATCGTCGCCGTCGGCGGCAGCTCGCCGGCAGCCTCGGTCGCGACGTCGGGGAAGAACGCGAGCTTCACGAGCGCGACGGCGATGATCGCGAACACCACGAGGCGCAGCGCGGGCCAGACGACCGTGCGCCACGGGCCGGGGCCGCGCGACTGCCGCTCGGCGCGCCGGGCGGCCGCGCGCTCCGCGGCCTCGAGGCGATGCTGCGCCGCGGCGGCGCGACGCTCGTCGCCTCCTGCCGCGTGCTGCGGACGATCCGGGGCGGGCGTCGCCGGAGCCGTCGTGCGCGCGGGCGGCGTCTGCCCACCGCCGGGCGCCGCAGCACCCTCCGCGCCCTCGATGCGTCCGTCGTCCGTGCCCATGCTCGCCTCGCTCCGGGCGACCTCGTGCGTCGACCCGGAGCGAGGCTATGCGCGACGACTGCGAGCCCGCCTCATCCGCATGGACGAGGTCGGGTCACGCTTCGGTCACGGCCGCGTCGTCACGCCTCGATGACGACCGGCACGATCATGGGGCGGCGGCGGATGCGCGTGCCGACCCAGCGACCCACCGTGCGACGGACCGTCTGCGAGAACTGGTGCGTGTCGCGCACGCCCTGCCCGGCAGCCTCCTCGAGCGCCCGCACGATCTTCGGGCGGATCTCGTCGAAGATCGAGTCGTCCTCGGCGAAGCCGCGCGCATGGATCTCGGGGCCGACGACGCACTTGCCGGTCTGCGCCTCGATCGCGATGAAGATCGAGATGAAGCCCTCCTCGGCGAGGATCCGGCGATCCTTGAGGTCGGCGTCGTCGATGCGACCCACCGACGAGCCGTCGACGTACACGAAGCCGATCTCGAGCTGGCCCGCCACGCGGATGTCGCCCGCCCGCAGATCCCACACGGTGCCGTTCTCGCCCACGAACGCCCGCTCGTGCGCGACGCCCGTCTGCCGCGCGAGCGACGCCGCGGCGTGCAGGTGGCGGAACTCGCCGTGCACGGGGATCACGTTGCGCGGGCCGAGGATGTTGTAGCAGTACAGCAGCTCGCCGGCCGACGCGTGCCCGGAGACGTGCACCTTGGCGTTGCCCTTGTGCACGACGTTCGCGCCGAGCTTCATGAGCCCGTTGATGACGCGGAAGACGGCGTTCTCGTTGCCCGGGATGAGGCTCGAGGCGAGGATGACGGTGTCGCGCTCGCCGACGACGATCTGGTGCTCGCCGTTCGCGATGCGCGACAGCACGGCCATCGGCTCGCCCTGCGATCCCGTCGACATGAAGACGATCTTCGACTCGGGCAGGTCGTGCGCCTTCTTCGCGTCGATGAGGACGCCCTCCGGCACCGTGAGGTAGCCGAGGTCGGCGGCAATGCCCATGTTGCGCACCATCGAGCGACCCATGAACGCGACGCGGCGACCGTGCGCGTGCGCCGCGTCGAGCACCTGCTGCACCCGGTGCACGTGGCTCGAGAACGACGCGACGACGACCTTGCCCTCGGTCTTCGCGATGACCTGCTCGAGGACGGGCCCGATGCCGCGCTCGGGCGCCGTGAAGCCCGGCACGTCGGCGTTGGTCGAGTCGACGAGGAACGCGTCGACGCCCTCCTCGCCGAGCCGTGCGAAGGCGCGCAGGTCGGTGATGCGGTCGTCGAGCGGCAGCTGGTCCATCTTGAAGTCGCCCGTGGCGAGCACGAGGCCCGCCTTGGTGCGGATGGCGACGGCCAGCGCATCCGGGATCGAGTGGTTCACCGCGATGAACTCGAGCCCGAACGGGCCCAGCTGCTCGACGCCGCCCTCGCGCACCGTGTGCGTGTACGGCTTGATGCGATGCTCCTTGAGCTTCGCCTCGACGAGCGCGAGCGTGAGCTGCGAGCCGATGAGCGGGATGTCCTGCCGCAGCTTCAGCAGGTACGGGACGGCGCCGATGTGATCCTCGTGACCGTGCGTCAGCACGACGGCCTCGATGTCGTCCAGGCGATCCCGGATGGGCGCGAAGTCGGGCAGGATCAGGTCGACGCCCGGCTGGTGCTCCTCGGGGAACAGCACGCCGCAGTCGACGACCAGCAGGCGGCCGTCGATCTCGAAGACCGTCATGTTGCGGCCGACCTCGCCGAGGCCGCCGAGCGGGATGATGCGAAGGGTGCCGGGCTCGAGCGGAGCCGGCTGTGCGATGGCCGTCATGGGCCTCCTCGTGGTGTCAGCGCGTCGTGCCGTGGACCTTCGGCAGCGCGCCACCCGCAGCCGCGTTCCGGTCGGGCCGGAAGCGGGAGAGGTCGAGGCCGTCGATGTCGCGCACGAGCGCGATCTCGTCCTCGATGAGCGCTGCCTCGGAGTCCTCGGGACCGACGAGCGGCAGGCGCACGCGCGGGCTGCCGATGCGGCCGAGCGCGTGCAGGATGTACTTGGTCGCGACCGTGCCCGGCACGTGCGTCATGGTCGCCCGCACGAGCGGCTCGAGCGCCTTGTGCTGCGCCTGCGCCGTGTGCAGGTCGCCAGCGTTCACGGCGTCGACGATCGTGCGGTAGGGGCGCGGGGCGATGTTCGCCGTCACGCCGATGAGGCCCACCGCTCCGACGGCGAGGTGCGGGAGCACCATCGCGTCGTCGCCGGAGAAGTAGAGCAGGTCGGTCTGGTTGAGCACGCGGCTCACCTCGGCGAGGTCGCCCTTGGCGTCCTTCACGGCGAGGATGTTCGGGTGCTTCGCGGCGCGCACGATGGTCTCGTACCGGATGGGCACGCCCGTGCGGCCGGGGATGTCGTAGAGGATGACGGGCAGGTCGGTGGCGTCCGCGATCATGCGGAAGTGCGTGAGCAGGCCCGCCTGCGTGGGCTTGTTGTAGTACGGGGTGACGATCATGACGCCGTCGGCGCCTGCGCGCTCGGCCTGCCGGTAGAGATCGATGGCGTGAGCGGTCTCGTTCGAGCCGCCGCCCTGGATGATCTTCGCTCGGCTGCCCGCGACGTCCTTCGCGACCTCCACGAGGCGGATCTTCTCGGGGTCGGTGAGCGTCGACGTCTCCCCCGTCGTGCCCGAGACCACGATGCCGTCGGCCCCGTGCGTCACGACGTCGTCGATGAGGCGCTCGACGCCCGGCCAGTCGACCTCGCCGTCGGCCAGCAACGGCGTCACGAGGGCGACCAGGACCTGGCCGAAGGGGTTGTGGATCACGGCCCCCAGCCTAGCCGGGGCACCCCGGCGTCGTGACCGCCCGCGTCGCGGGCGCCGTGAGCGCCCTGCCGAGCCGCGTCGGCTCGGACGCTTCGCGGGTCAGGCGCCTGCCACCCGCACGAGCGTGCGGTAGCGGTAGCGCAGCCCACCGTCGGAGACGTGCCACCCCGCCTCGGGGTCGAGCACGATCGTCGCCCACTCGTCGCCGAGCGCGGGCGCCGTCGTGTCGCCCTCGAGGTCCGCGTCGATCTCGGTGAGCTCGACGGCGTCGGCCATCGCGAGCGCCTGGCGGTACACCTCGCCGCCGCCGATGACCCACACGGTCTCGGCGCCGTCCTCCTCCGCGACGATGCGCGCGACGTCGAGCGCGGTCTCGAGCGTCGACACGACGGTCGCCCCCGGTGCGTCGTAGTCGGCGTCGCGCGTGACGACGACGTTCGTGCGCCCCCGCAGCGGCCTCGGCGGGGAGCCGAACGACTCCCACGTGCGACGGCCCATGACGACGGGCGAGCCCATCGTGATGCGCTGGAAGCGCCGCATGTCCTCCGGCAGTCGCCACGGCATGTCGCCGCCCGCGCCGATGACGTGGTCGTGGGCCTCCGCCCAGATGAGCCCGATGCGCTGGGTCACGATGCTGCTCAGACGGCCACGGGCGCCTTGATGCCCGGGTGGTGCTCGTAGCCGACGACCTCGAGGTCGTCGTACTCGTAGTCGAGGATGCTGTCGGGCGTGCGCGCGAGGCGCAGCGTCGGCAGCGGGAACGGCTCGCGCGCCAGCTGGCGCTCGACCTGCTCGACGTGGTTGTCGTAGATGTGGCAGTCGCCGCCCGTCCAGACGAGCTCGCCGACCTCGAGGCCCGTCTGCTGCGCGAGCATGTGCGTGAGCAGCGCGTACGACGCGATGTTGAAGGGCACGCCGAGGAACATGTCGGCCGAGCGCTGGTAGATCTGCAGCGACAGCCGACCGTCGGCGACGAAGACCTGGAAGAACGCGTGGCACGGCGCGAGCGCCATGCTCGGGATGTCCGCGGGGTTCCACGCCGACACGATGAGCCTGCGCGAGTCCGGGTTCGAGCGGATCTGCTCGACGAGCTGCGAGAGCTGGTCGATCGACTCGCCCGACGGCGTCGGCCACGAGCGCCACTGCACGCCGTAGACGGGGCCGAGGTCGCCCTCCGCGTCGGCCCACTCGTCCCAGATCGTCACGCCGCGCTCCTGCAGCCACCGCACGTTCGAGTCGCCGCGCAGGAACCACAGCAGCTCGAGGGCGATCGACCGGAAGTGCACGCGCTTCGTCGTGACGAGCGGGAAGCCCTCCGACAGGTCGTAGCGGAGCTGCCGGCCGAACACGCTGCGCGTGCCCGTGCCGGTGCGATCGCCCTTCGCGACGCCGTTCGCGAGGACGTCGGCGAGGAGGGTCTCGTAGGGCTGGCTCATGATGCCTCCAGTCTGCACCTAGACGCGGCTGAGCCGGATGGCCTCGCGCGCGGCGCGCCGCGCCCGGCGACGGTCCCGGGCGGCGTCGTACGCCATCGACAGCCGCAGCCACGACTCCCACGACTCCGGGTTCGCCTCGACGTCGGCCCTCGCCACGGGGAACGCGTCGTCGGCGGCGTCCTTGTCGGCGCGGCCGCTCGGCGCCTTCGGCAGCGGCGTGGGCATGCCGCCCGCTGCATCCAGTCGCCGCACGAGGCGGTCGAGGCGCACCCCGAAGACGAGCTCGGTCGCGAGCGCCCACGCGCCGATGCCCGCGAGCACGACGAGGGCGACGCCGAGACCGATGCCGGCGGGCTCGCCGCTGCCGACGAGCTGCACCGCCCAGCTGCCGGCGAGCCCGATGTAGAGGGCGAGCACGGCGCCCATGAGCCAGGCGAGCGCGCGGCTCATGCGAGGTCCTGCAGGCCGAGGAGGTCGTCGAGCCCGACGACGACGTGCGCGGGTCGGCTCGCGCGCAGGGCGAGCAGGATGCCGGCGGCGTACGCCTCGTGGCCGAGCGTGTCGTGGCGGATCGTGAGCGTCTCGCCCGTGCCGCCGAGCACGACCTCCTGGCGTGCGCTCACACCGGGGAGGCGCAGCGCGTGGACGGGGATGCCGGCCACCAGCACGCCCCGGCCCGGCTCGTCGGGCGTCGGCGCGTCGACAGCGCGCACGGCGGCGATGGCCTCGGCGGTGCGCACGGCCGTGCCGCTCGGTGCGTCGACCTTGCGCTCATGGTGCGTCTCGACGATCTCGACGGCACCCAGATGGCGCGCCGCGATCGTCGCGAGGTGCGTGCCCACCACCGAGCCGATCGAGAAGTTCGGCACGATGCGCACGCCCGTCGCGCCGCGGCCTCGCAGCGCCTCCACGCGTGCGGCCCCCCAGCCGCTCGTGCCGACGACGATCGGCACGCACTGCGCGACGGCGGCGTCGACGATGCGCTCGGATGCGGCGAGGATCGTCGCGTCGAACGCGACGTCGACGCTGGCCATGTCGAGGGCGCCGCGCGGATCGAGCGCGACGGCGTCGAGGTCGTCGGCCGAGTCGATCGCGGCGACGGCGGCGGCGCCGAGCCGACCCGTCGCGCCCAGGACCCCCACGCGCAGCATGGCCTCGAGCCTACCGGCGCGCGACGAGCCGCTCGCGGCGCTAGCGTGGCCGGGTGCTCACGCTCCACGACGCCTCCCCCGACGACGCCGACGCCCGCGCCCTCCTCGATGCGTACATCGCCGACCGCGTCGCGACGTGGGCCGACGACGACCGGCCCTACCAGCCGAAGACGGCACCGACCGAGCAGCTGACGCCCCCGAACGGCGCCCTGCTCGTCGCGCGCCTCGACGGCGTCGCCGTCGGCGTCGGCGGCGTGCGCCGCATCCCCTCCGACGAGGGCGCGTGGTTCGAGGTCAAGCACCTGTTCGCGACGCAGGCCGCGCGCGGGCACAGCGTCGGCAAGGCCCTGCTCGCCGCGCTCGAGCAGCGCGCCATCGAGCTCGGCGCGACCGACGTCGTGCTCGACACGAACTCGTCGCTCGCCGCGGCGGGCGGGCTCTACGCCGCCGCGGGCTTCGCGTCGGTCGAGCCGTTCAACGACAACCCCAACGCCAACGCCTGGTACGCCAAGCGCGTCGCGCGCTGACGCTCGCCGAGCCCTGGGTGGCCCCGGGCGTCAGACGGGGAGCGCCGTCGGCATGCCGGTGCGCAGCTCGACCGGCAGGTGCCCGAGGTCGTTGTGGCACAACAGCTGCGGGGGCCGCCCCGGACGCATGTGGATGACGGTGAGGCCACCGTTGGCCTGGTTGAGCGTCATCCACTTCCAGTCGGGGGCCTCGAGCACGTGGCGCACGAACCAGCCGATCACGAAGTTGTGGGTGACGAGCAGCACGTCGCTGCGGTCGCCGCGCGGCGTGAGCCACTGCTCGACGGCATCGGCCATCTGCGCCTTGCCCGCGTCGACCTCCGCGTCGGTGACGCCCGAGAAGAACGACTGGTAGGCGTGCGGCATCTCGGGCTCGACGCCCGACGGGATGCAGTCCATGAGCAGCGCATGCGGCTCGAACGGCGTGGCGGGCAGCCGCTCGCGCATGACGCGCGCCGTGTCCTCGCCGCGTGCGAGCGGCGAGTGGTACGCCTCGGTGAAGGCGACGCCGCTGAGACGATCGGCGATGAGGTCGGCCTGGCGCGCGCCGCGCGCGGACAGCGGGCCGTCGTCGACGCCATGCTCGGCATCCTGCTGCTCGCCATGGCGGACGAGGTACAGATGATGCGGCACGTCGATCCTCTCTCGGTGGGCTCGCGCGCCTTCGCGCGAACGGCCCAGCACACCCTACTCGGCCGACCCGTGGTGCCCGCCCTGGGTTTCGTGGACGTCGGTCGCAGGCGGTCGCGCTGCGAGCCGCCGCCGACGGGCGGCGGGCGTCAGACGAGGCCGGCGAACGCCTCGGCGCGCACGGGGCCCACGGCGGCGATCGAGCGGCGACCACCGGCGAGCTCGGCGGCGATCGCACGGACCTCGTCGGCCGTGACGCGCTCGACGGCGGCGAGCGCCGTGTCGAGGTCGGAGAACTCGCCCATCGTGAGCTCGGCGCGGCCGAGCCGGGACATGCGCGCGTCGGAGTCCTCGAGCGCGAGCGCGCTCGCACCGGCGATCTGCCCCTTCGCGCGCACCAGCTCCTCGTCGGTGACCCCGTCGGAGGCGAGCCGGTCGAGCTCGCCGAGCATGATGCGCGCCACCTCTCCCGCCTTCGCGGGCGTGCAGCCCGCGTACATGCCGAACGAGCCCGCATCCGAGTACAGCGACGAGAAGGAGTACACCGAGTACGCGAGGCCGCGGCGCTCGCGGACCTCCTGGAAGAGGCGCGACGACATGCCGGCGCCCAGCACGGTGTTCATGACGGACATGTGGGTGCGACGGCGGTCGCTCGCGAGGAGGCCGGGCATGCCGAGCATGAGGTTCACCTGCTCGAGCGGGCGCTCGATCACCTCGAGCGCGCCTCCCGAGATGTCGGCGGCGTCGGTCGTGCGCCGCGCACGCGGTGCCGACGGCGCGTCGTCCCATCCGCACTCGGCGAGCGCCCGCTGCACGGCGGCGACGAGCTCGTCGTGGTCGACGGCGCCGGCGACCGTCACGACGAGGTCGCGCGCGCGGTAGTGCTCGCGGTAGTGCGCGGCGACGTCGTCGCGAGAGACCGCACGGATGGTCTCCTTCGTGCCCCCGATGGGTCGGCCCAGCTCGTGCTCGCCGTAGACGAGGCGCGCGAGCAGCTCGCCGGCGACGTCGCCCGGGTCGTCGTCGGCCATCGCGAGCTCCTCGAGGATGACGCCGCGCTCGGACTCGAACTCATCCTCGTCGAGCAGCGACGACGTCACCATGTCGGCGATGACCTCGACCGCCATCGGGAGGTCGCGGTCGCGCACCTTCGCGTAGTAGCAGGTGTGCTCCTTGGCGGTGAGCGCATTGTGCTCGCCGCCGACGGCGTCGAACGCGACGGCGATGTCGAACGCCGTGCGGCGCTGCGTGCCCTTGAAGAGCAGATGCTCGAGGAAGTGGGTCGAGCCGAAGGTCACCGGCTGCTCGTCGCGCGAGCCCACCGGCACCCAGAAGCCCACCGTGACGCTCGAGGCCCCCGGCACGTGCTCGCTGAGCACCCGCAGGCCCGTCGGCAGCACGGTGCGCCGCACGAGCGCACCACCCGCCGCGGCGATCGTGGTGTCGGGGGTCTCGAGCGGCAGCGGCACGGGCGCAGACATGCCTCCGAGCCTACTTCCGCGTCGCGCGTGCTCCGGCCGGTCCGCGCTCGGGTTCGCTAGGCGAGGAACGCGTCGACCTCGTCGGCCGACGGGATGGACGCCGTGGCGCCCACGCGCGTCACCGAGATGGCTGCGGCCGCCATGGCGCGGCGTGCGGCTGCGTCGAGGCCCTCGCCGGCGGCGAGCGCCGCGGCGAGGTAGCCCGAGAACGTGTCGCCGGCTGCGGTCGAGTCGACCGCGTCGACGACGTGGGCGTCGAGCGTGCGCGCACCGCTCGCATCCACGAGCACCGCACCCGCCCGTCCGAGCGTCACGATCGCCGCGCCGACGCCGCGGCCGAGGAACCAGCGCGCGGCACGCTCTGCGCTCGCGGCGTCCGTCACGTCGACGCCCGTCAGCAGGCCCGCCTCGTGCTCGTTGGGCTTCACGAGCGCGACGTGCTGCCAGATCTCCTCGGGCAGCGGCGCTGCGGGTGCCGGGTCGAGCACGACGCGCATGCCGCGCGCATGCGCGCGCTCGGCGGCGGCGAGCACGACGTCCTGCGCGATCTCGAGCTGCAGGAGGAGCACGTCGGCGTCGGCGGCGTCGACCGCAGCCTGCGCCTGGGCGACGTCGAGCTGCGCGTTCGCGAGCGGCACGACGACGATCGAGTTCTCGCCGCCCGCGACGCGGATATGCGCGATGCCCGTGCCGCCGTCGACGGTGCGGACGCCGTCGACGTCGACGCCCGCAGCGCGCAGCCCGCCGAGGGCCACGTCGGCGAAGGCGTCGGACCCGACGCAGCCGATCATCGCCGTCGTCGCGCCCGCGAGGGATGCGGCAGCCGCCTGGTTCGCGCCCTTGCCGCCGAGCCCCGTCTCGAGCGCCGACCCCGTGATCGTCTCGCCGGCGGCGGCCATGCGGTCGGCGACGACCGTGACGTCCACGTTGATGCTGCCGACGACGAGGACTCCGCTCACGGTGACGAGCCTAGGCGCGCACCCACCGCCACGTCGTCGGGCACGACGAAGGGGGTGCGCTCTCGCGCACCCCCTTCGACCAGGACCGGACTACTCCGCGGCGGGAGCGTCCTCGGCCGGTGCCGCTGCGGCAGCCGACTCGTCCTCGACGAGCTCGAGCGACAGCTTGCCGCGGTCGTCGACCTTCGTGATCGTGACCTGGAGCTTCTGGCCGACCGACACGACGTCCTCGACGGCCTCGATGCGCTTGCCCTCGTTGAGCGGACGCATCGCCGTCACGTGCAGCAGACCGTCGCGGCCCGGCAGCAGCGAGACGAACGCGCCGAACGACGCGATCTTCACGACCGTGCCGAGGTAGCGCTCGCCGACCTCGGGGTTCGTCGGGTTCGCGATCGCGTTGATCGCGGCCCGAGCGGCCTCCGCCGACGGGCCGTCGACGGCGCCGATGTAGACGGTGCCGTTGTCCTCGATCGAGATCTGGGCGCCCGTGTCGTCCTGGATCTGGTTGATGACCTTGCCCTTGGGGCCGATGACCTCGCCGATCTTGTCGACCGGGATGTTGACGCTGATGACGCGCGGCGCCGTCGGCGCCATCTCGTCGGGCGCGTCGATCGCCTGGTTGAGCACGTCGAGGATCTTCGTGCGCGCCTCCTTCGCCTGCGTCAGCGCGCCGGCGAGGACCGAGGCGGGGATGCCGTCGAGCTTCGTGTCGAGCTGGATCGCCGTGACGAACTCGGGCGTGCCCGCGACCTTGAAGTCCATGTCGCCGAGGGCGTCCTCGGCTCCGAGGATGTCGGTGAGCGCCGCGTAGCGGGTCTCGCCGTCGACCTCGTCCGAGATGAGGCCCATCGCGATGCCCGCGACGGGAGCGCGCAGCGGCACGCCCGCGTTGAGCAGCGAGAGCGTCGAGGCGCACACCGAGCCCATCGAGGTCGAGCCGTTCGACGACAGCGCCTCGGAGACCTGGCGGATGGCGTAGGGGAACTCCTCGCGGCTGGGCAGCACGGGCACGAGCGCACGCTCGGCCAGGGCGCCGTGACCGATCTCGCGGCGCTTCGGGCTGCCGACGCGGCCCGTCTCGCCCGTCGAGTACGGCGGGAAGTTGTAGTTGTGCATGTAGCGCTTCGACGTCACGGGCGACAGCGAGTCGATCTGCTGCTCGAGCTTCAGCATGTTGAGCGTCGTGATGCCCATGATCTGCGTCTCGCCGCGCTGGAAGATCGCCGAGCCGTGCACGCGAGGCACGATGTCGACCTCGGCGTCGAGCGCGCGGATGTCCGCGAGCCCACGGCCGTCGATGCGCACGCCGTCCTTCAGGACGCGGGCGCGCATGGCCTTCTTCGAGACCGCCTTGTACGCAGCGGAGACCTGCGGTGCGATCGACGCGTCGAGCTCGCCTGCGGCGATCTTCGCGTTGACCTGCTCCTTGACGCGCTCCTTGAGCGCGTCGTCGGCGTCCTGCCGCTCGATCTTGTCGGCGATCTGGTAGACGCCTCCGACCTCGGCCTCGGCGACCGCCGACACGGCCTCGAGGGCCTCCGGCGAGTACGGCGGGAACAGCGGGTAGTCGCGCGTCGGCTTCGCGGCGGTCTTCGCGACCTGCTGCTGCGCCTCGACGAGCTGCTTGATGAAGGGCTTCGACGCCTCGAGACCCTCGGCGACGACCTCCTCGGTGGGGGCCTGCTGGCCGCCCTGGATGAGGTGCCACGACTCGTCGGTGGCCTCGGCCTCGACCATCATGATCGCGACGTCGCCGTCGTCGGTGACGCGGCCCGCGACGACCATGTTGAACACGGCCTGCTCGAGCTGCGAGTGCTTCGGGAATGCGACCCACTGGCCGTCGATGAGCGCGACGCGCACGCCACCGATCGGGCCGGAGAACGGCAGGCCCGACAGCTGGGTCGACATCGACGCCGCGTTGATCGCCAGCACGTCGTACAGCTCGTCGGGCTCGATGGCGAGCACCGTGATGACGACCTGGACCTCGTTGCGCAGGCCCTCGACGAAGGTCGGGCGCAGCGGCCGGTCGATGAGACGGCACGTGAGGATCGCGTCGGTCGAGGGGCGGCCCTCGCGACGGAAGAACGAGCCGGGGATGCGGCCCGCGGCGTACATCCGCTCCTCGACGTCGATCGTGAGCGGGAAGAAGTCGAAGTTGTCCTTCGGGTGCTTGCTGACGCTCGTCGCGCTCAGCAGCATGGTCTCGCCGTCGATGTACGCAGCGGCAGAGCCCTGCGCCTGCTGCGCGAGGCGGCCGGTCTCGAAGCGGATGGTGCGGGTGCCGAACTTGCCATTGTCGATGACCGTCTCGGCGAACGTGATCTCAGGACCTTCCAAGGTCTCTCTCCTCCTGTGCCCGATCCGCGGGCACGACAGACAGGTCGCACGCTGCGACGCCCGTCGGAGTGGTCATCAGTGGAGGAGGTCGAGACGCGCCTCGGCATCCACCACCAACGACCAGCCTTCCGGTCGCGACAGCGCACGCGGCCGCAGTCCTGCAGCCGCCACGAGCCTACCAGGCGGCATCTCCGCGAGGCCTGGATGCGCAGGCGGCATGCCGCAGGATCGAGGACATCGCCGCACCAGCCCCCCTCGACCGCACCGACCTCGGAGCTCGTCCGTCGCGCGCGCACGCACGAGCCCATCGCCGCCTGCTGCGCGAGCAGGGGCGAGCGTCGCGCACGCCGGCCCAGCGCATCGCGCTCGTCGTGGTCGGCGTCGCCGCCGCCGCGCTCGTCGCCGTGCCGCCCGTGGCCTTCGTGGTCGCGGCGACGGCCGACGACGCCGACCGCCGCACCAGCGCGCTCGCCGTGGCGATCGGCGGCTCGGCCCTGCTCGTCGTCGCAGCGGTGCTCGCGGTCGTCGGCAGGCGCCCGAGCGCCGGCCCCGCCCTGCTGGCGCTCGCCGAGCGCGACGGCCTCGAGCTCACCGCGTGGCAGCCCCGACGCGTCGAGGCCTCGCGGTCGCTCGCCGTGCACGTCTCCCAGCACGACCTCGACGTGCTGCACGGCCCCGACGGCGTCTCGTGGGGCACGACGACGATCCTCGCCGGCGGCGGACGTCGCCTCGCGGGCGACGGCCGGGCGGTGCTCGCCTTCGTCGACGTCGCGCTGCCCGCATCCGTGCCCCATGCGCTGCTCGCCGACGAGCGATCGCCGCGCCCCTGGTCGGTCGACCCGGATGCGGTCGGCGCGCTCGAGCTCGTGCCCGCGACGCCCACCCCGTGGCGCGCGTGGACGACCGAGCCCGACGCGGCACGCGCTGCGGCGATCGTCGACCCCGCCGTGCTCGCCGCCATCGAGGAGCACGCGCCGGACATGGAGCTCGAGCTCGTCGGCCGGCGCGCGCTGCTCACCCGCCGCGTCGACCGCGCCTGGCGTGCCGACGACGAGGCATGGCTCGACGCCGTCGACGGCATCCGCATCCACGTCGCTCCGACGCTGCGTGCCGCTGCCGCAGCCGTGCGCGCGCACCACTGGGCTCCCCTGCCGTCGGACGAGCCGCTCGGGCGCTCCCTGCGACTCGCGCTCGTGCGACGCGCGCTCCGCGATGCGCGCGTCGACGCCGTGCTCGACGTGGCCAGCAGCGCATCCTGACCACGGCGGGGCGGACGCGACGAGGCCCCGCATCCGTCCGGATGCGGGGCCTCGCGCAGATACGTCCTGCTCGGGTCTGCTAGCGACGCAGTCCGAGACGCTCGATCAGCGAGCGGTAGCGCGCGATGTCGATGTCCTGGAGGTAGCCCAGGAGACGACGGCGCTGACCGACGAGGAGCAGGAGGCCACGACGCGAGTGGTGGTCGTGCTTGTGCTCCTTGAGGTGCTCGGTCAGGTCCTTGATGCGGCGCGAGAGGATCGCGACCTGCACCTCGGGGCTTCCCGTGTCACCCTCGTGGGTGGCGTACTCGGCGATGATCGCCTGCTTGACCTCAGAGGCAAGGCTCATTCGGTCTCCTCTCTCCTGTCGCAGCGCGGCGCCCAGCGCGGGATGCGCGAGCTCTCTGGTTCCGCGGCCGATCGACGGCAACCTGTCGAGTGTAGCAGCGACCCGAAGGCTGCCCGGCGTCGCGCGCAGCGATCACCAGCCCTGCTGGCCGCCCTGCTGCTGCGGAGGCGCCGGGCGCGGGGGCTGCTGCTGCGCAGCGGGAGGCGCCGGATCCGCGACGGCACCCTGCGGCTGCTGCGGCGCGGCGCCTGCGAGCGGGCTCGACGCGCCGCCGCTCTCCCGCGCGGGGCCGTGCCCGCCCTGCACCATCGCGTACTGCCAGCCCTGCTGCCACGGCTGCGCCGCGCCCGGTGCCGGCGCGAAGCGCTGCGTCTGCGGCGTCGAGCCCTGCATCGGCTCGGGCAGTCGCTGCCCCTGGCCGATCACGACCGGGGCGCCGGCGCCCACGCTCGCCATGTGCGTGCGCAGCGTGGACACGTCGCCGAGCAGGCGCGCCTCGTCGGCGACGGGACCCAGCTTCTCGCGCCCGATGATCGCGCGCTGCCGGTTCGCCGCGAGCCGCGTCGTGATGCGGATGTACGCCTGCATGGCCTTGCCGAGGCCGCGGGGCTTCGCCCACTGCGCGAGGCCCAGGCGCCCGTCGGAGGACGACAGCAGCTGCGCCTCCTCGTGGCTGAACCATCCGGCCTGGGCGTACTCGTCGAGCCGCAGCCTCGTGAGCCGCGCCTCGAACCGGCGCAGCATGACGACGAGCAGCAGCGCGCCGACGGCGATCGGCACCTGCACGAGCGCGTAGTAGATGAAGAAGCCGAGCATGCCGGCCGGGACCCAGAAGCTCGCGCTGTTCCACAGCGCGTGCAGGAGCATCGAGACGGCGAGGCCCACGGGCAGCGCCACGAGTCCCCACAGGCGCGACGAGCGACGCGCGGCGAAGCCCATCGCGAGCCCGACGCCCACCGCGGTGAAGATGACGTGCGCGAGCGGGCTCATCACGCCGCGCAGGAAGAAGATGAACGACGCGTCGCCCACCTCGGCGAGCTGGCGACCGAAGTAGAGGATGTTCTCGGTGTAGGCGAAGCCCGCGGCCGAGAAGCCCGCGATGACGAAGCCGTCGATCGGGCCGTCGAAGTGCCTGCGCACGAAGAGGAACATCACGACGACCGGCACCGCCTTGAAGAGCTCCTCGGTGAACGGCGCCTGGATGACGGGCCCGTAGAACTGGAAGAGTGCCTGCCCGGGCGATGCACCCTGTGCGACGAGGTCGCCGAGCGCCGGGAAGAGCGGCACGAGGATCGCGTAGAGCGGGTCGGCGAACGCCGGCGTCGAGAAGAACGGGACGGCGAATGCCGGCTCCAACACGTAGGTGTTGAAGAGCAGCGTCAGCAGCACCGCCATGATGCCGCCCCACAGCACCGAGAGCCACAGCGCGATGCGCGGCTCGGGCTCCCACCGGTCGAGGGCGAGCAGCGCCCACACGACGAACGCGAGCGGGAAGAGCCCGAGGAAGCCCGCGACGAGCACGATGGGCGACAGCCCGAACTGCAGCACGAAGAACAGCAGCACGAAGATGCTCGCGAGGCCGAGCCCCACGATGCCGACGATGCCGAGCACGAGGCCCGTCGACGAGGGCTTCGACAGCTGCGGCATCGCGGGCGCGCCCGGCGCGAACCCCTGCTGGGGCGGACCTGGCTGAGGCGTGTGCGGCGGCTGCGCGAGCGTCATGCCGCCATGCTAGGCGCACGATCCCGCCCGTTCGCCGGGAGTCGCACGCGCGTCGCGCGCGAGGCTCAGCCCCGCTCGTGCTCCGCGAGCATCTCGGGCGTGATGACCGGCATCGTCTGCGTCGCCGGGTGCAGGCCCGACAGCCGCGCGGGCTCGAGCAGCTTCGTGACGCGCTCCCGATCCATGAGCCCGGCGTCGACGACGAGGTCGGCGATCGACTTGTGCGACGTGAGCGCCTCGTGGGCGAGCGACGCCGACGCCGTGTAGCCGATGTAGGGCGTGAGCGCCGTGACGACGCCGACCGACGAGCCGACCATCGCATCCAGGCGCTCGCGGTTGGGCTGGATGCCGTCGATGCAGTTGACGCGCAGCGTCATGCATGCCTGCGTCATCCAGTGCAGGCTCTGCAGGATGGAGTGGGCGATCACGGGCTCGAAGGCGTTGAGCTGCAGCTGCCCCGCCTCGGACGCCGCCGTCACCGTGGCGTCGGAGCCGATGACCGCGAACGCCACCTGGTTCACGACCTCGGGGATGACGGGGTTGACCTTGCCGGGCATGATCGACGACCCCGCCTGCTTCGGCGGCAGCAGGATCTCGCCGAAGCCGGCCTGCGGACCCGACGACAGCAGCCGCAGGTCGTTGCAGATCTTCGAGAGCTTCACGGCGCAGCGCTTGAGCGCCGCCGACACCGACATGAACACGCCCGTGTCGCTCGTGGCCTCGATGAGGTCGGCCGCCGTGACGATCGGCAGGCCCGTGAGGGCCGCGAGATGGCGACCTGCGGCCTCGGCGTAGCGCGGATCGGCCGTGATGCCCGTGCCGATCGCGGTGGCCCCCAGGTTGACCTCCCCGAGGAGGCGGATGGTCTCCTCGAGCCGGTCGTGATCCTCCTGCAGCGTGACCGCGAAGCCGCGGAACTCCTGCCCGAGCGTCATGGGCACGGCGTCCTGCAGCTGCGTGCGGCCCACCTTGAGGACGTCCTGGAACTCGACGCCCTTCGCGTCGAACGCGCCGATGAGCAGACGCAGCTCGGCGAGCATGCGACGCAGCGTGAACGACATCGCCACCTTGATCGACGTCGGGTAGGTGTCGTTCGTCGACTGCGAGCGATTGACGTCGTCGATGGGGTGGAGGTGCTGGTAGTCGCCCTTCGCGTGGCCCAGCTCGACGAGGCAGGCGTTCGCGATGACCTCGTTCGTGTTCATGTTCGTCGACGTGCCCGCGCCGCCCTGGATGACGCCCACCTTGAACTGGTCGTGCAGCTCGCCGGCGCGGATGCGGTCGCACACGCGGTCGATGAGGTCGGCCTTCTCGGCGCTCAGCACCCCGATGTCGCGGTTCGCGCGCGCCGCCGCCTGCTTGACGACCGCGAGCGCGTCGACGAGGTCGGAGTAGACCGAGATGGACCGCCCCGTGATGGGGAAGTTCTCGAGCGCGCGCTCGGTGTGGATGCCCCAGTACGCGTCGATCGGCACCGGCTTCTCGCCGAGCGAGTCGCGCTCGATGCGCACCGGTCCGTCGACGACGTGCTCCCCGACCGGCGCGGGCTCGAGCTTGTATGCGGGCGTGTCGGTCATCGGCTCCAGCGTCTCCTCGAGCGGGCAGCCCGGATGCGCCATCGCATCCGGTGGGATCTCCCGAGCCTAGCGGCGGCGCTCGAGGCGGCCCTCGTATGCTCACCCCATGCGCGCCCATCTCGTCGGCCCCGCCGCCCCGGCGCCCGCGGTCGCGCGCGGCCGCTGCGCGCACGATGGCGAGCCCCACGCGAGCGCGTCCCCCACGGCGAGCCGGTCGCCGGCCGGCCGTGCGAGCTCGTCACCCGCCCGCCACGCCCTCGACGACGCGCCCGTCGGCGTCGAGCCCTCGTGCGGCTGCCGCGCGAGCGAGGCGGGCGAGCACGAGCGCCGCGCCGCCGTCTCCGGGCGCGACCTGGTCGGCTGATGCACGCCGCGACGGAGGTGCTCGGCGAGCTGCGCCGCTTCGTCGTCGACCTCGCCGTCGCCATGCGCCGCATCGCGGCACGCGGGCTGCCGGAGGTGCTCGCGATCGAGCTGGCCGCGCGCATCGTCGGGTCGTACCTCGTGGCGCTCTCGGGCGCGGTGGGTGCGACGAGCGCCGTCGGCGGGCTGGCCCTCACCGCCATCACCGCCCTGGTGCGCCTCGTGGCGATCATCCTGCAGATCCTGGTCCTGCTGCGCGCGATGCGGTCGACGCCGCCGCCGCCGACGGGCTCGGCGCGCGTGCAGGCGGCGCTCTCGGGACTCGCCGCATCCGTGCTGCCCGCCTTCCTGCTCCTCACGGCATGGGGGCTCTTCGTCGAGGATCTGCGCGAGTACGCGCTCACGGCCCTCGCCGCCATCGACTGGTTCGAGGAGGATGCGGGCGTCGGTGCCGTCACCGACGTGCCGATCGACGTGCTGTCGATCGGGCTGCTCGTCGGCTGCCTCGTGCTGCGCGGCGTGCTGCGCAGGTTCGAGCGACGCGGCACGCGACGCAGCGTCTCGGTGGCGACCCTCGTGCTCGAGGGGCTGTGGACCTTCCTGGCCGTCTCGATCCTCGGCCGTGTGCTGGGCATGGCGGGCGAGTGGTTCGCGACCACCCGCATCGCGAGCGGCATCGACCAGGTGCGCGCGGCGATCGACGGCGTCGTCGGCGGATGGCTGCTCGGCACGTGGGAGCTCGCGGGCGACGTCTGGCACACGCTGACGCTGCCGCTCGTGTGGCTCACCCTCGTCGGCATCGTGCTGCTCGGGGCTCGGCCGGAGCTCGTGCCCGAGCCCGCCGCACCGCCGCGCCCAGCGCGCTGGTGGCTGCGGCTGCTCGACGCGCTGCCGTCGCCGCTCGACGACGTGCTGCAGGAGGTCACCGACGACCTGCACGACCGGTGGGTGCCCGTCGTCGCCACCGTGCGGCAGGTCTGGGCCGCAGGCCTCGTGCCCCTCGCCGCCGCCGTGCTCGCCTGGTACGTCGTCCGGGTCGCGACCGGCTGGCTCACGGTCGCCCTCACGCATGCGCTCGGCCCGCAGCCCATCCAGGTCGCGGAGGCCGTCGCGAACGTGGGCGGCACGCTCGGCGACGTCGTCGGGGCGGTGCTCGGGCTCGTGGTCGTCGTCGCCGCGCTCGACGCGCTGCGGCTCGGAGCGTCGCGCGCAGGCTCGGGGGCGCCGGCTCCCAGTGACGTCGCCGACGCTCAGAGCCCGAGCGGCACGCCGATCCAGAGCGTCGAGCCGCCGACGAGCAGCCGTGCGTCGTCGATGGATCCGTCGGGGACGACGAAGCCGACGACGCCCTCGAGCGACCCCTCCTCGGCGTAGCAGCCCGTGACGTCGCTCGCGCCGTAGTCGGCCGTCCACTGCATCCGCCGGCCGTCGACCGTCGCCTCGAGCCGATACGTGCACCACGCCGTGGCATCGGTCGCGTCGTCGACGCGCACGTCGACCACGACGACCTGCGACCCGGCGGGCGCATCGGCGTAGCCCGCCGCATCGCTGCCGGGCGCCGCGATGCTCGCACCGTCGACCGTGAAGATCGGCCCGCCGACGGCGTGCGGGGTGCCGGGCGCGCCGGCGACGACCACCACCGGCTCGCGCTCGAGCCAGCGCAGCAGCGGCTCGTTCGCGACGAGCCAGGCGAGCGCGAGGGCGAGCGGCCCGATCGCGAGCGCCGCGACGATCCTCGACCGCCTCATCGCTGCGCCGCCGTCACCTCGAGCATCGGCTCGACGGTCGCCCCGACCTCGAACCGCACGACCACCTGCGTCTGCAGGTCGCCCTCGGCATCCCTGCCGGGCGCGAGGACGAGGTCGGCGACCCCGCCATCCTCCAGCAGGGCGTCGTCGACCTCGAACACGAGGTCGCCGCGGACGGGGAAGCCCGCTGCCGGCTCGCTCTCCTCGACGCTGGTGGGACCCTTCGCCGACGCGTCGTACACGCGCCCGTCGATGCGCAGGTCGCGTGCGACGAACGCCTCGACGCCCGTCGTCGCGATCGTCGCGTCGACCACCACGAACACGCCCGTCGTCGCACGGATCTCGCCGTCGAGCTCGATCGCCGCCGCGAGCGTCGCCCCGTGCACCTCGACCGTGAGCGGTCCCGACGTGACGACCCCGGAGCCGCTCGTCGAGAACGGCGCCCAGCGCGCCGTCTGGCCGGGGACGAGGGCCTCGACGCCGACCGTCGCCGCCGCGAGCACCGCCACGGCGAGCGCCGCGACGACGCTGCGCCGGGTGACGAGGCGTCGCAGGCCCGCGGGGCCGCTCACGGCAGCCTCACGATCGCGGCCACGTGCTCGTCGTACATGTTCGCCCCGATGCCGAACGCCGTCTCGTCGCGCGGCGTCCACGTCGCGTCGAGCACCTCGACGTGCAGCGCCCCCACCGGCTCGCGGTCGAGCACGAACTCGACGACGAACGTGTCGGTGACGCCCGGCTGCGACGCGTTCGCGGACACGCCGTCGCTCGTGCCGTAGCCCCACTGGGCGAGGGTGCCCTGCTCGTCGGCGAGCTCCATGACGTCGTCGTTGAACAGCGGCACCGCCAGGTGGTTCGTGATCGTGACCGTGACGGCGACGTCGCCCTCCTCGAGCATCTCGGCGCCCTCGATCGTGACGTCGGCTCGACTCGTCTCGAGCCGCTCGCCCACGTCGGCGACCGGGATGCGCTCGTCGTCGCGCTCCTGCAGCCCGCCGGAGAGCCCCACGACGGCGCCCACGCCGGCGACGGCCACGAGCGCCGCGACCGCGATCCGAGCCCGACTCCACTGCACGGCGTCAGGGTAGCCGCCCGGCATCCATGCCGCCCCCACGCCCTCGGCCCGCCGGCGGCCGCGACTAGCATCGCCGTGATGTCCTCGACGACCGGTGCAGCCGACCGCCTCGCACGCGTGCTGCGCGTGCCCACCCACGCCACGGGCGCCGAGCCAGACGCCGCAGGCCTCACGGCGCTGCGTGAGCTGCTCGCGACCCTGTACCCGCACGCCTTCGCCGCGCTCGAGGTCGAGCTCGTCGCGGAGCACACGATCCTCGCCCGCTGGCCCGGGGCCTCCGCCGCAGGACCCGCGCTGCTCATGGCCCACCAGGACGTCGTGCCGCCCGGCGAGGGCTGGGCGCATCCGCCCTTCGCCGGCGAGATCGTCGACGGCGTGCTGTGGGGCCGAGGCGCGATCGACGACAAGGGATCCCTCGTCGCGATGCTGGAGGCGATCGACGCGCTCGCGGCCGAGGGTCGTGCGCCCGCCCGAGACGTGTGGCTCGTGCTCGGCCACGACGAGGAGACGTTCGGCACCGGAGCGCTGCGCGCGATCGAGACGCTGCGCGACCGCGGCGTGCGGCCGGCGTTCGTGCTCGACGAGGGCGGCGCCGTCGTCGACCCGCCCGTGCCCGGCGTCTCCGTGCCCGCCGCCATGGTCGGGGTGAGCGAGAAGGGCATGCTCGTGCTGCGGCTCGCGGTCGACGAGCACGGCGGCCACTCCTCCACGCCGCCGCGCACGCCCGCGACCGCCGTGCTCGCGCGCGCCGTGACGCGCGTGACGCGGGCACGCTTCCCCGAGCGCATCACGCCGACGACGCTGCGGATGCTGCAGACGCTCGGCGCGCACGCACGCGAGCCCTACCGATCGCTCCTCGTGCGCGCGCAGGCGCTCTCGCCCGTGCTGCGCCGCATCCTCGCCGCGAACGACGAGACGCGCGCCACCATCACCACGAGCGCGACCGTCACCGGCCTGCGCGCCGGCACCGCCGCCAACGCCATCGCGGAGCGCGCGGAGGCGACCGTGAGCGTGCGGCTCGCGCAGGGCACGACCATCGCCGATGCCGTGCGCGTGCTGCGCCGCGCCATCCGCGACGACCGCGTGCGCGTCGAGGTCGTGCGCGGCCACGAGGCCTCGCCGACGTCGCCCACCGACGGACGCGGCTGGGATGCGATCGCCGCGGCGACCGCGCAGGAGTTCCCGGACGCGGTGCTCACCCCGTACGACATGCTCGGCGGCACCGACTCGCGGCACGCGCACCTCATCGCCGACCGGGTGCTGCGCTTCACGCCGTTCCTGCTGACGAGCGACCTGCGCGCCTGCCTCCACGCGCGCGACGAGCGCATCCCCGTCGCGGAGCTCGAGCGCGGCGTGCGGTGGTACCGCGCGCTGCTCGAGCGCTGCTGACGGCTCGCGCCGTCGGCTAGTAGGTGCCGGTCGAGGGCGCGCCCTCGACGATCGCGCGCGTCGACGACAGGCCGAGGCGCGTCGCCCCGGCGCGGATCATGGCCTCCGCGGCCTCGCGCGTGCGGATGCCGCCCGACGCCTTGACGCCGAGGCGGTCGCCGACGGTCTGCCGCATGAGGGCGACGGCGTGCTCGGTCGCACCGCCGGCCGGGTGGAACCCGGTCGACGTCTTCACGAAGTCGGCGCCCGCGCGCTCCGCCGCCTGGCACGTCGCGACGATCTGCTCGTCGGTGAGGGCGGCCGACTCGATGATGACCTTCAGCAGCACGTCGGGCGCCGCGTCGCGCACGGCGCGCACGTCGGCCTCGACGGCGTCGAAGCGGCCGTCGATCGCCGCACCCACGTCGATGACCATGTCGAGCTCGTCGGCGCCCTGCGACGCGGCGAGCCGCGCCTCGGCGGCCTTGACCTCCGAGTGGTGGCGGCCGCTCGGGAATCCGACGACGACCGCCGTCGCGAGGCCCTCCGGCACCTCGACCGGCAGCACGCTCGGCGACAGGCACACGCTGAAGGCGCCGAGCTCGGCGGCCTCCGCGATCGTGGCCTCGACGTCGGCCGCCGTGGCCTCGGGCTTCAGCAGCGTGTGATCGACGATGGTCGCGATCGACTCGGTCATGGCGTCTCCTCCTCGGGCGCATCCACGCGCCCCTCGTCGGGCTGCAGGATCTCGCGCACCCTCGCCACGTCGGCGTGCATCTGCGCGATGAGCGGCTCGATGCCGTCGAAGCGCACCATGGGGCGCACGTGGTCGACGAGCTCGAGCTCGATGGGTCGGTGGTACAGGTCGAGGTCGACGTCGAGCAGGTACGCCTCGACCGTCGTGCGCACGCCGTCGAACGTGGGATTGTCGCCGATGGACACGGCCGCGGGGAAGCGGCCGGCGTCGACCGTCGCCCACGCGGCGTACACGCCGTGGCCGGGCACGAACCCCTCCGTGTCGGGCCCGAGGTTCGCGGTCGGGAATCCGAGCTCGCGACCGCGCTGGAACCCGCGCACCACGGTGCCGCGCAGACGCGGATGCCTGCCGAGCTGCTCGGTGGCGTGCGGGATGCGGCCCTCCTCGAGCGCTCGACGGATCTCGGTCGACGACACGCGCGTGCCGCCGTCGTCGACGACGTCGTCGACGACGAGCACCTCGACGCCCCGCGCCGCCGCGAGCCGCTGCAGCAGCGCAGGGTCGCCCGTGCCACCGCGGCCGTAGCGGAAGTCGCTGCCGACGACGATGAAGCGCGCACCGAGGCCGTCGAGGAGCACGCGCTCGACGAAGTCGGTCGGATCCATCGCAGCCGTCTCGGCGTCGAACGGGATCGTGACGACCTCGCAGCCGAGCGCCTCGAGCGCCTCGCGCTGCTGCGCCGGCGACAGGATGAGGCGCGGCGCATGCGTGGGGCGCAGCGTCGCGAGCGGATGGCGGTCGAACGTCACGACGACGGGGCGCAGCCCGCGCCGCTGCGCCATCCGCAGCGCACCCTCGAGCAGCTCGCGGTGCCCGAGGTGCACGCCGTCGAACTTGCCGATCGTCACGGCCGACGGACGCGCGACGAGGTCGTCGATCCAGCTCACGCCGCGACCGTCCGGTCGGCGCCCGCACGCTCGGTGCGGCGGATCCACCACAGGCCGACGACGGGGAGCACGGCGGGGATGAACAGGTAGCCCATGCCGTACCAGCTCCACACGCTCGCGTGGCCGAAGAGCGCAGGGGTCGTGAGCGAGAGCGTGCCGACCACGAGCACGCCGAGCAGCTCGAAGCCGATCGTCGCGGTCGCGACGCGCGTCCACGCGGCGCCGCGCATCGCGAGCGCCACCGTCGCCACGACGTACACGACGGCGGCGACGGCGCTCAGCGCGTACGCGACGGGGGCCTCGTCGAAGCGGCTGAGGATCTGGTACGCCGAGCGACCCGTCGCCGCGAGGGCGAGGATCGCGTACACCGCGATGAGCACACGGCCGAAGCCGGAGCGGCGGGAGGAGGGCACCGGACGATCCTACGCCCGCGGCGCGGAGCCCTCAGACGACCTGCACGAACCAGATCTGGTGCATCCGGTAGACCATGACCGCGACCGCCAGGAGGCCGACGCCCACGACGAGCACGCTCCAGCGACCCTTGTCGGCGAACGCCCACAGCACCGCCGCGGGCGGGATGAGCAGGGCCGTGACGAGGTACACCCAGTACTCGAGCAGGTCGCCCGTGGGGCCGGCGCCGACGATGGGCGCGACGATCGACGCGACGACCTGCACGACGAGGCTCAGCATCGCGAGCGCGGCCGCGCCGAGCACGAGGTCGTTCATCCGCGCCTTCGCGACGCCCGCGATCGCGACGCCCGCGCCGAGCACCCCGACGACGGTCGCCTGCGCGAGCATGAGCCACGAGATCACGCCGCTCCCCCGCCCTGAGCCTTGGCCGCGGCGTCGGCGGCGGCCACGCCGAGGTTCGCCACCGGATGCAGCCTGCCGCCCTCGCCGCGCGCGATGCCGACGAGCTCGCCGTCGTGCACGGCGGCGACGATGCCGACGGCGTCGGTGCGCGGCCGGCGCCCGTTCGCGAGGAGTCGCGCATCCTCGTCGCCCAGGAGCACGACGGGCAGCACGCGCGACGCGACGTCGACCGGCCGCAGCAGCCCCTCGGGGACGATCGCGTCGGCGGCGACGGCCTGTGCGAGCGAGAAGGGGCCGACGTGCGTGCGACGCAGCGCCGTGAGGTGCCCGCCGACGCCGAGGTCGGCGCCGAGGTCGCGAGCGAGCGCACGCACGTACGTGCCCGACGTGCAGTCGACGGTCGCGTCGATCGAGGCGGTCTCGCCGTGCCGCAGCGCACCGAGCGCGAAGCGCGACACCGTGACGGGGCGTGCTGCGAGCGCGACGTCCTCGCCGGCGCGGACGCGGGCGTACGAGCGCTTGCCGTCGACCTTGATGGCCGAGACGGCGCTCGGCACCTGCTCGATGTCGCCCGTGAGCCGCGCCGCCGCCGCCGCGACGACATCCTGCGTGAGCGCCGACGCGTCCGCCGTGTCGACGACGTCGCCCTCGGCGTCGTCGGTGATGGTCGACGCGCCGAGCGCGATCGTCGCCTCGTACGTCTTGTCGAGGCCGACGAGGAACGTCAGCAGCCTCGTCGCGGGGCCGACGCCGAGCACGAGGAGACCCGTCGCCATGGGGTCGAGGGTGCCCGCGTGCCCGACCTTGCGGGTGCCGAGCTGGCGCCTGGCCATGGCGACGACCGTGTGGCTCGTGACGCCGGCGGGCTTGTCGACGAGCAGCACGCCGTTCGGAGCAGTCATCAGGCATCGAGCGTAGTCGTAGCCTGGGGCGATGCGGATCGCGGTGCTCGGGGCTGGTGCCATCGGCGGCTGCCTCGCCGCGCTGCTCGACGCCGCGGGGCATGACGTCGTCGTCGTCGCCCGCTCGTCGGCGCCCGTGCTGCGCGAGCGCGGCATCCGGCTCGAGGGCGCCTTCGGGGAGCATCTCGCACGGCCCGAGGTCGAGGATGCGCTGACGACGCCGCCCGATGCCGCGATCCTCGCGACGAAGACCATCGACTCCGCGGACGCCCTCTCCCCCGCACGCACGGCGCTCGCCGGCGTGCCGGTGCTCGCCGTGCAGAACGGCCTCGACGCCCACGGCCGGGCCGCGCGCATCCTCGGCCACGACCGCGTCGCCGCCGGGCTCGGCACGTGGGCCGCGAACGCCCTCGAGCCGGGCGTCGTGCGCGTCACGGCGGCGGGCGAGACCGTCGTCGGCGGCCCGGAGGGCGAGCGCTTCGCGGCGCTGCTCGCCGCTGCGATGCCCGACGTGCGCATCGCCACGAGCATCGAGGGCGCGCAGTGGGCCAAGCTGTGCGTCAACGCGGCCAACGCGGTGCCCGCCGCCGTCGGCCGCAGCATGCAGGACGTCGCCGCGGATCCCGCGCTGCTGCGCGTCACCGCCGCGGCGATGCGCGAGGCGGCGCTCGCCGCGCTCGCCTCGGGCGTCGCGCTCGAGCGGGTCGGCGCCGTCGGACCCGAGACGGTCGGCGCGCTCGCCGCGTCGATCGAGGAGGCGACGGCCGTGCCGCTGCGGATGGCCGCCTCCTTCGGCGACGTGCCGAACCTCGGCTCCACGCAGCAGAGCATCCGCAGGGGCCAGCCGACCGAGGTCGACGACCTCGCCGGAGCGATCGTGGACGCGTCGACGCGGCTCGGCCTCGCGGCCCCGGTCAACGCAGGGCTCGTGGCGCTCGTGCACGAGGTCGAGCGCACGGGCGCCTTCGCGCCGCGGGAGCGGGTCGCGGCGCTCGCTCCGCTCCCCTAGTCGCGCGCGTCAGCCGCGCAACGCGTCGACGATCGCTGCCGCGATCGCCGCGTGCGCATCGTCGTCGCTCACGGCGGGCTCGCCGTCACCCGGCTGGTCGCCGTAGTCGCCGAACTGCGCGTGCGAGACGCCGTCGAGCTCGACGAACGCCGCGTCGTCCGGCAGCAGCGACCGAGCGTCGAGCGCCGCCTCCTGGTTCAGCACGTCGTCGCGCGAGCCCGTGATCGACAGGACCGTGAGGTCGTCGCGACCGCTCAGGTCGCCGAGCGAGCAGTACGAGGCGAGGAGCACGAGCGCATCCACGGCGTCGTCCTCGGCGTACGTGCACGCGCGCACGCCGCCCATGCTGTGCCCGGCGACCGACCACTCGTCGATGCCCGGCACCGCAGCCGTGACGTCGGACAGCGGCCGCTGCTCGAGGATCGCGAGGGTGAGCGGCGAGCGCACGATCACGACCGCCGCACCCTCTGCGGCGACGTCGCGGAACGTCCTGACGTAGGCCCGCGGGTCGACGCGGGCGCCTGCGAGCACGACGACCCCCTGCCCGGCGAGCGTCTCGGCGGCGGCGTCCGTCGGCAGCACCACGATGAGCCCGTCGCGCTCGTCGACCGACACCCTCTCGTCCGACTCGACGGCGGCGAGCCCGTCGGCATCGGCCGGATGCGGCGTGCTCGCCCACACGAGCCCGGCGACGACCGCGAGCGCGACGACGACGCCGAGCGCGATGCCGATGCGGCGCGCGATGCGCCGACGACGCGAGGGGCGCGCCGATCGGCCCCGCTCGGAGCCGGCAGCCTCATCGTCGCCGGGCATCGCTCAGCAGCGGTCCTGGAAGACCTGCCTGGGTGCCCGCACGTCGGTGGTGTCGATGACCATGTCGGCAGCGCGCACCGGGTCGGCGAGCGCCTCGTAGTGCTCGTGCGCCAGGCGGTCCCGGTCGTGCGAGGAGTGCGAGACGAGGGGATGCGCGCCGTCGCGCCGCTGCAGGCGCGCACCGCGCTCGGCGTCCGACGCCTCGAGCCGCACGACGAAGTGCCACCGGCCCCGGAAGGCCGGGCGCAGCAGGAAGACGCCGTCGAGGATGAGCACGGCGTCGGGACCGGCGGTGCGCCAGTCCATCTCGACCGGGGTGTCGGTCTCGACGTCGAACGCCCTCGTCATGAAGCCCGTCGAGCCGCCCATGCGGAACGGCTGCAGCAGCACGCGGTCGACGAGCTCGAGGTCGAAGGCGTCCTCGTACCGCCCCTTCCACGAGTCGCGGCCCTGCCTGTGACGGCGCTCGCGCGGCTGCTGGAAGTCGTCGAGGCTCGCGCGGAACGACTGCACGCCCGCGCGAGCGAACGCGACGTGCAGCGCGTCGGCGAGGTGCGTCTTGCCGACGCCGTCGCGACCGTCGACCGCGACGATGCGGCGCCCGCGCGGGCTGCGCGCCTGCACGACGCGCGCCACCTCGGTGTAGAGCGCCTTCTGCTCGGGCGTCCACGACGCCGCTTGCATGAGGAGCTGCTGATCGGCCATGCAGCCAGGCTAGCCGCGCGCGCCGGGCGGCGGCGCCGTGCTCGCCGAGGGCGCAGCGGCCGCGCTCCGCGGCTCCGGTGCCTCGCCGGACGACGACATGCTCGTCGGGCGCACCCTCGCGTCGCGCGGGTACGCGAGGCGACGCAGCAGGGTCTCGGCAGGCCCTCGCCGCCCGGCGACGTCGAGTGCCACGGCGACGGCGACGGTCACGAGCCACACCCCGACGGCGTACAGCGCGCCCTGCCACTCGGTGAGCACGCCGCCGAGGCCGAGCCCCCACGCCGACAGCACGGGCGCGAAGAGCACCGACTGCAGCAGGTAGCTCGTCATCGACCGCTTGCCGACGGCCGTGAGCGCACGGCCGACGGGGCCGAGGGGCCGGCGCGCCATGCGCGCGGCGACCAGGGCGAAGAGCGCCGCGTAGCCGACGCCGGCGGGCAGGCCCGTCGCGACGTGGACGAGCGAGAACGTCCACGACGGCATCGGCTCGAACGCGCCGAGGAGCTCGGCGTAGGCGAGCGCGCCGCCAGCCCAGCCGATCGCGATGCCCCAGGCCGCGACGCGGACGAGGAGTCGGCGGTGCCGCTCGGGCTCCTCGAGGATGCCGTGGCGGGCGGCGAGGATCGCGAGGAGGATGGCGAGCGGCACGACGAGCCCGAGGATGCCCTGCGTCGGCGCGACGACGGCCCACATGCCCAGTCGCGCGAGGATCGACATCGGGTACGACTCGATGCCCGCGACGCTCGGGATGCCGCCGGCGTCGCCGGCCTCGAGGTCCATCGGCAGGTCGAGGGCGCCGAGCAGCGCACCCATCGCGGCGAACGAGACGGCGCCGAGCGCGAGCAGCCCCGCGAGGATCCACGACCAGATCGCGATCGTGCGGTCGCGCCGCTCGAGGAAGATGGCCCCGATGATGAGGCCGACGAGCCCGTACGCCCCGATGATGTCGCCCACCCACAGCAGCGCGGCGTGCACGGCACCGAACGCGAGCATCCACCAGTGCCTGCGTCGCAGCAGCCGTCGCGCCTCGAGCGACGTCGCGCCCGCTGCGAGCTGCTTGCGGTACAGCTGCCACATGCCGTAGCCGAAGAGGAACGCGAACAGCGGGTAGCTGCGACCGTCGACGGCGACGACCGCGATGGCCTGCCAGATGCGATCGCCCGTCGAGCCGTCGACGTGGTGCATCGAGGTGAGGCTCGTCTCGCGGCCGAAGAGGTGCCACGGCATGTTCGCGAGCGCGATGAGGAGCAGCATGAGGCCGCGCGCGAGATCGGGGGCGATGGCGCGGGCGCGGGCGGCGGCGGGCGAGGGTGCTGCGGTGGCTGGGATGGTCACGCGACCGACGGTACGGGCCGCATCCGAGGGCCGCATCCGCCGTTCGGCGGACGCCGTGCGCGTCGACCGACGGAGGCGACCGTAGCCTGGAGCGATGGACGCGGACGTGCTGCACGCGAGGCTCGCGCCCTGGTACGCGCAGCACCGCCGGGACCTGCCGTGGCGCGAGCCCGGCTTCACCGCGTGGGGCACGCTCGTCAGCGAGATCATGCTGCAGCAGACGCAGGTCGCGCGCGTGCGCACGGCGATCGTCGCATGGCTGGATCGCTGGCCGACGCCCGCCGACCTCGCCGATGCGCCCACGCACGAGGTGCTGCGCGCGTGGGGCACGCTCGGGTACCCCAGGCGCGCCCTTCGGCTGCAGGACGCCGCGCGCGCGATCGTCGATCGCCACGGCGGCGTCGTGCCGAGCGACGTCGCGACCCTGCTCGCGCTGCCCGGCATCGGCGACTACACGGCGCGAGCGGTCGCGGTCTTCCACTTCCGGCAGCGGCATCCCGTCGTCGACACCAACGTGCGCCGCGTCGTCGCGCGCGCCGTCGTCGGGCAGGGGGATGCGGGCCCCGCCGCGCGCGCCGACCTCGCGCGCGTCGAGGCGCTGCTGCCCGCCGACGTCGCGGAGGCCGGCACCGTGTCGATCGCGCTCATGGAGCTCGGTGCGCTCGTGTGCACGGCGCGCGCACCGCGATGCGACGACTGCCCGCTCGTCGCCGAGTGCGCATGGGTCGCCGCGGGACGACCGCCCTACGAGGGCCGCCGTGCGCCGCGTCAGGCGGCGTTCGCAGGCAGCGACCGCCAGGCGCGCGGCACGGTGCTGCGGGCGCTGCGCGAGGTCGACGTGCCGCTCGCCCGCGGCGACCTCGCCCCGCTGTGGCCCGACGCCGACCAGCTCTCGCGCGCGCTCGCATCCCTCGCGGCCGACGGCCTCGTCGTCGTGGAGGACGAGACGGTGCGGCTGCCGCACTGACGCACGTCGTCAGTAGGGTCGACTCGTGCCCCTGCGACAGCAACGGCTCCGCGCCGACGCTCCCGAGCTCAACGCAGCGCTCGCTGCCATCCGCGCCGACCTCGGCGCCTCCGAGGCATTCCCGCCGGAGGTCGAGGCCGAGGCGGCGCGCGCGGCGCGCCAGCCGCTCGAGGGCGCCGACCGCACCGACGTGCCGTTCGTCACGATCGATCCCGAGGGCTCCACCGACCTCGACCAGGCGCTCGCCATCGAGGCCGACGGCGAGGGCCACGTCGTGCGCTACGCCATCGCCGACGTGCCCGCGTTCGTCGCCCCCGGCGGCGCCGTCGACGTCGAGGCGCGCAGGCGCGGGCAGACCCTCTACGCGCCCGACGCACGCGTGCCGCTGCATCCGACCGTGCTGAGCGAGGATGCCGCGAGCCTCCTGCCCGACGTCGAGCGACAGGCGCTCGTGTGGACGTTCGTGCTCGACGCCTCGGGCGCCGTGCGCGACACGAGCCTCGAGCGCGCCCGCGTGCGCAGCCGCGAGCAGCTCTCCTACCCCGAGGCACAACGACGCATCGACGCGGGCGACGAGCACCTCGGCATGCTGCGCACCGTGGGCGAGCGCCGCATCGTGCTCGAGGCCGCGCGCGACGGCGCGAGCCTCGACGCACCCGACGAGGAGGTCGTGCACGACGAGCACGGCTGGCGCATCGAGCGCCGTGCACCCCTGCCCGTCGAGCAGTGGAACGCGCAGATCAGCCTCATGACCGGCATGGAGGCGGCGCGGCTGCAGCTCGCGGCCGGCGAGGGCGTGCTGCGCACCATGCCCCGCCCGTCGAGGGACGCCATCCGCGAGTTCCGCCTCGCGACCGAGGCGCTGGGCGTGCCCTGGGGCGCCGACGAGCACTACGGCGCCTTCCTGCGGCGCCTCGACCGCGCCGAGCCCACGACCGTCGCCGTCCTCGCCGCGGCACGCAGGCTCTTCCGCGGAGCCGACTACCTCGTGCTCGACGGCACCACCCCGGGAGCCGACGCCGTGGTGCAGGCCGCCATCGGCGCCCCGTACGCGCATGCGACCGCGCCGCTGCGCCGCCTCGTCGACCGCATCGTGCTCGCGCACTGCGAGGCGATCGCCAACGGGCGCGACGTGCCCGCGTGGGCTCGCGACGCCGCCGCAGGGGTGCCCGACGCGATGCGCTCCTCGGCGTCGCGCGCGTCGCAGCTCGAGCGCGAGTCGCTGCAGGCGGTCGCCGCGTGGATCCTCGCGGCACGCGTGGGCGACGAGCTCGACGCGCTCGTCGTCGAGCGACGCGACGACGAGGCCGTCGTGCAGCTCGTCGACCCGCCGGTCGAGGCGCGCGTCGTCACGCCCGCCGAGCCCGCGACGCGCATCCGCGTCCGCGTGCGCTCCGCGTCGGTCGCCGACGGCACGATCGTGCTCGACGCGATCTGACGACGGAGGCGGCACGCACGTGCCGCCTCCGCCGTCACGGGAGGGTCAGTCCTCCTCGTCGTCCTCGCGCGGCTTCCGATACGGGTCGGCCTCGCCGGCGTACGACGCCGTCGACTGCTGCTGCGCCGTCGCGGCGTCGCGCGTGCGCGCCTCGTCGAGCAGATGATCGATCGAGGCCGCCGAGTCCGGCAGCGCGTCGAGGATGAACTCGACCGACGGCGTGAGCCGCAGCGAGATGCCCTTGCCGATCTCGCGGCGCACGACGCCCTTCGCCGACTGCAGCGCCACGGCGGAGTCGGCGCGCTCCTCGTCGGTGCCGTACACCGTGTAGAAGATCGATGCGTGCTGCAGGTCGCCCGTGACCCGCACGTCGGTGATGGTGACGAACCCGAGCCGCGGGTCGCGGATCTCGCGCTCGATCGTCTTCGCGGTGATCTCCTGGATGCGGTCCGCGATCTTGCGGGCCCTGGGGTTCTCTGCCACGGCTGCTTCCTCTCCTCATGGCGCCCTGCGGCGCCGATGCCTCTCGTCCGGCTCCGGCCGGATGCACGGATGGGGTGGCCGCAGCCACCCCATCCACACGCGTCCTCGACTCAGTCGCGCGGCTTCTCGACCATCTCGATGGTCTCGATCTCGTCGCCGAGCTGGATGTCGTTGAACCTGCCGAGGCCGATGCCGCACTCGAAGTCGGTCTTGACCTCGGTGACGTCGTCCTTGAAGCGGCGCAGCGACTCGATCGCCAGGCCGTCGGCGAGCACGACGCCATCGCGGATGACGCGGGCCTTCGCGTTTCGGGTGATCGTGCCCGAGCGCACGATGACGCCGGCGATGTTGCCCCACTTCGACGAGCGGAACACCTCCCGGATCTCCGCGACGCCCGACTGGACCTCCTCGTACTCCGGCTTCAGCATGCCCTTCAGCGAGCTCTCGATGTCGTCGATCGCTGCGTAGATGACGTTGTAGAAGCGGACGTCGACGCCCTCGCGAGCGGCGCGCTCGCGCGCCTTCGTGTCGGGACGCACGTTGAAGCCCACGATCACGGCCGAGTCGACCGTCGCGAGGTTCACGTCGGACTCCGTGATCGCGCCCACGCCTCGGTGGATGATGCGCAGGTCGACCGAGTCGTCGATGTCGATCTTGAGCAGCGACTCCTCGAGCGCCTCGACCGCACCGGACACGTCGCCCTTGATGATGAGGTTGAGGGTCTCGACCTTGCCCTGGTCGAGCGCGGCCTTGAAGTCCTCGAGCGAGATGCGCTTGCGGCTCTTCGCCAGCAGCGCGTTGCGCTCGACGGCCTCGCGCTTCTCGGCGATCTGACGCGCGGTGCGGTCCTCCTCGGTGACGAGGAAGGTGTCGCCTGCGCGCGGGACCGACGAGAGGCCCTGCACCTGGACGGGCATCGACGGCCATGCCTCGTCGACGGGGGTGCCGTCGTCGAGGGTCATGGCGCGCACGCGGCCGTAGGCCGTGCCCGCGACGATCGCGTCGCCGACGCGCAGCGTGCCCGACTGGATGAGCACGGTCGTGACCGCACCGCGACCCTTGTCGAGGCGAGCCTCGATCGCGACGCCGCGTGCCTCCTTGTTGGGGTTGGCACGCAGGTCGAGCCCGGCGTCGGCCGTGAGCAGGACGGCCTCGATGAGGTCGTCGACGCCCTTGCCCGTGAGCGCGGACACGTCGACGAACATGACGTCGCCGCCGTACTCCTCGGCCACGAGGTTGTACTCGGTGAGCTGCTGCCGCACCTTGGCGGGGTTCGCGCCCTCCTTGTCGACCTTGTTGACCGCGACCACGATCGGCACGCCTGCGGCCTGCGCGTGGTTCAGCGCCTCGACCGTCTGGGGCATGATGCCGTCGTCGGCCGCGACCACGAGGATCGCGAGGTCGGTGACGCGCGCGCCACGGGCACGCATGGCCGTGAAGGCCTCGTGACCCGGGGTGTCGATGAACGTCACCGCGCGGTCGATGCCCTCGTGCTCGCGGTACACCTGGTACGCACCGATGTGCTGCGTGATGCCGCCGGCCTCGCCCGCGATGACGTTCGACTTGCGGATCGCGTCGAGCAGTCGCGTCTTGCCGTGGTCGACGTGACCCATGACCGTGACGACGGGCGCACGGAACTCGAGGTCGGTGTCGTCCTCGTCCTCGAGCTCCTGCTCGAGGTCGAGGCCGAAGCCCTCGAGGAGCTCCTTGTCCTCGTCCTCGGGGCTGACGATCTGGATGCGGTAGCCGAGCTCCTCGCCGAGGATCTCGAACGTCGACTCGTCGAGCGACTCGGTGGCCGTGGCCATCTCGCCCAGGTGGAACAGCACCTGCACGAGGTCGCCGGGGCTCACGTCGATCTTCTCGGCGAAGTCCGAGATCGATGCGCCGCGGCGCATGCGGACGATCTGGCCCTCGCCGCGACGGACGCGCACGCCGCCGAGCGACGGCGCCTCGCGCATCTCGAACTCGAGCCGCTTCGTGCGCTTCGACTTGCGCGACTTGGCCTTGCCGCCGCCCTTGCCGAACGCGCCGGCGGTGCCGCCGGGACCGCGTCCGCGACGACCGGCGAACGCCGGGCCGCCACGACCGGGAGCGCCACGACCGGGCTGACCGGCGCCGGGGCGCTGGAAGCCGAGGCCGCCGCCGGGGCCGCCCTGGCCGCCGCGCGGAGCGCCGGGACGGGGCGAGCCGGGACGCGGGGCGCCCGGACGGGGTGCGCCGGGTCGCGGTGCGCCGGGGCGCGGCGAGTCACGGGTGGGACGCGCGGTGAACGGGTTGTTGCCGCCACGCGGACGACCCATGCCCTGCGACGACGCGAAGGGGTTGTTGCCGGGGCGCGGGGCGCCCGGACGCGCCATGGGGCGCGGGATGGCGTTCGGCGTCGGGGCGCCGGGCGTGGGCGCGCCGGGGGTCGCCGCCGACGGGTCGGCGGGCGCTGCGGGCTCGGCGGCGGGCGTCGCCGCCTCGGGCTTCGCGGCCTCGGGCTTCGCGGCCGCGGGCTTCGCGGCCGCGGGCTTGGCAGCCGGGGCGGGCGCCTCGGCGGGTGCTACGGGCGCAGCAGCCGCGGGGGTCGCGGCCGACGGCTTCGCAGCGGGCTTGGCAGCGGGCCTCGCTGCGGGCTTCTCCTGCGCCGAGGCAGCCTCGGGCTGCTTCGCGACGCCGGCCTCCGCGAGGGCGGCCTTGAGCTTGCGCGCGACCGGCGGAGCGACGGCGGATGCGGGGCCCTTGACGAACTCCCCCATCTCCTTCAGCTTCGCGAGCGCGACCTTGCTCTCGACACCGAGCTCGGCGGCGATCTCATGCACACGTGGGTTTGCCACTTGTTCTCCTGTCCGGGTCCGACCCCGAACAGGGGACGGACGTCTAGCTGACGGGTCTCATCTCGAGCCGCTCATCAGTTGTCCATGGTGGTTTCTGTCTTCCTGTCGTGGCCGTCGCCGGCCAGTCGTGCCGCCCATTCGACGATGGGCGTCGCGTCGAGTCCCCTCGAGCGCAGCGCGTGTCCGAGCGATCTCGTCGCCCGTTGGACGCACGCGGCATCCGAGTGCACCCACGCGCCCCTGCCAGGGAGCCGTCGACTCTCGTCCACGACCACCCGACCGCTCGCCGCGACGAGACGCACCAGGGCGTCCTGCTCGCAGCGCATGCGGCAGCCGAGGCACATGCGGATGGGCATCAGTCTATCCCAACGCGGAGGGCAGCGGATCGCTTCCCTAGTCGTCCATGACGGAGTCGGGCTGGATGTCGATCTTCGAGCCCGTGAGCTTGGCGGCGAGCCGCGCGTTCTGGCCCTCCTTGCCGATCGCGAGCGAGAGCTGGAAGTCGGGCACGAGCGCGCGCACCGCCTTCAGCTTCGCGTCGAGCATGAACGCGTCGGTCACCTTCGCGGGGCTCAGCGCGTTCGCCACGAACGTCGCGAGGTCGTCGGAGTAGTCGACGATGTCGATCTTCTCGTCGCCGAGCTCCGACTGCACGGCCCGCACGCGCGCGCCGAGCTCGCCGATCGCGGCGCCCTTCGCGTTGATGCCGGGCGCCTTCGCGACGACGGCGATCTTCGAGCGGTGGCCCGCCTCGCGAGCGATCGCGACGATCTCGACCTGACCGCTCGCGATCTCGGGCACCTCGAGGGCGAACAGCTTGCGCACGAGCGCGGGGTGCGTGCGAGACACGGTGACCTGGGGACCCTGACGGCCGCGCTCCACCTTCGTCACGAGCACGCGCAGCCGCTGGCCGTGGCGGTACTCGGCACCGGGCACGCGCTCCTCGGGCGGCAGGATCGCCTCGACCTCGCCGATCTGCACGTAGACCATGCGCGGGTTCGGGCCCTGCTGCACGACGCCGGCGACGATCTCGCCCTCGCGGTCCTTGAACTGCCCGAGGATCGACTCGTCGGAGTGGGCGCGGAGCCGCTCGAAGATGACCTGCTTCGCGGCGGACGCCGCGATGCGGCCGAAGTCCTCCTGCGCGACGGGCGACTCGCCGATGACGTTGCCGTCCTCGTCGGTCTCGGTCTCGAAGACCTGCACGAGACCGCTCTTGCGGTCGATCGTGACGCGCACGCGGGGCGCGTCGGCGCCGCGGTGCTCCTGCGAGCGCAGGTAGGCCGACAGGATCGCCTGCTCGGTGATGCGCACGAGCTCGTCGAACGGGACCTCGCGCTCGCGCTCGAGGTGCTTCAGCACGCTGAGATCGATCTCCATGGGGCGCCTCCTGCTATGCAGTTGTGGGGTCGGGCAGACCTTCGATCGTACCGGATGCGACGAGGGGCCGAGCGACGCGCGCCCAGCCCCTCGACCCGATCGCCTCAGTCCCGCAGGCGAGCGACGACCTCGTCGAGGCGCACCTCGGCGCGCTCGCCCGTCGCGCGGTCCCACAGCTCGCCGAGCCCCTCGGCGGCGTTCCTGCCCACGACGACGACGCGCGGCACGCCGATGAGCTCGGCGTCGCCGAACTTCACGCCCGGGCTCACCTTGGCGCGGTCGTCGAACAGCACCTCGAGGCCCGTCGCCTCGATCTCGGCGACGACGCGCTCGGCGATCTCGAACACCGCGGCGTCGCGACCCGTGGCGACGACGTGGACGTCGAACGGCGCGATCTCGCGCGGCCACACGATGCCCTTCTCGTCGTGGTGCGCCTCGACGATCGCGGCGAGGTTGCGCGTGACGCCGATGCCGTACGACCCCATCGTGACGGTCTGCAGCCTGCCGGCCTCGTCGAGCACCTGCAGCCCGAGCGCCTCCGCGTACTTGCGCCCGAGCTGGAACACGTGGCCGATCTCCATGCCGCGCTCGATCGAGACGGGGCCCGAGCCGTCCGGTGCGGGGTCGCCCTCGCGCACCGAGGCGACCTCGACCCATCCGTCGCCCGCGAAGTCGCGACCGGCGACGAGGCCGAAGACGTGCCTGCCGTCCTCGTTCGCACCCGTGAGCCACGTCGTGCCCTCGACGACGCGCGGGTCGAGCAGGTAGCGGATGCCCGTGGAGGACTCCTCCCCCAGCACGGCGCCCGCAGGCGACCAGGGCCCGATGTAGCCCTTGACGAGCCCGGGGTTCGCGGCGAAGTCGGCCTCGGTGGCCGCCTCGACCGTCGCGGGCTGGAACGCCACCTCCGCGCGCTTCTCGTCGACGTCGCGGTCGCCGGGGATGCCGACGACGACCAGCTCGCGCGATCCGTCGAGGTGGGTGAGGCGCAGCACGACGTTCTTCAGCGTGTCGGCGGCCGTCCATGCGCGCTCGCGCGGCTGGTGCGCGTTCGCGTGGTCGACGAGGGTCTGGATCGTGGGCGTCGCCGGCGTGTCGTGCACGACGGCCGCGGGTGCGTCGTCGAACGGGATGGGCTCGGGGGCGAGCGTCGTGAACGCCTCGACGTTCGCGGCGTACCCGCCCGCCGAGCGCACGAACGCGTCCTCGCCGATCGCCGTCGGGGTCAGGAACTCCTCCGAGCGCGAGCCGCCCATCGCGCCCGCGTCGGCCGCGACGATGACGTACTCGAGCCCGAGGCGCCGGAAGATGCGCTCGTACGCGTCGCGCTGCGCCTGGTAGGAGGCCGCGAGACCCGCGTCGTCGACGTCGAACGAGTAGGCGTCCTTCATCGTGAACTCGCGCGCGCGCAGCAGGCCGGCGCGAGGCCGCGTCTCGTCGCGGTACTTGTCCTGGATCTGGTAGATCGTCAGCGGCAGCTGCTTGTACGACGACACGACGTCCTGCACGAGCAGCGTGAAGACCTCCTCGTGCGTCGGCGCGAGCAGATGGTCGGCGCCCTTGCGGTCCTGGAGGCGGAAGATGCCGTCGCCGTACTCGGTCCAGCGGCCCGTGCGCTCGTACGGCTCGCGCGGCAGCAGGCCGGGGAAGAGCACCTCCTGCGCACCCGCGGCCGTCATCTCCTCGCGCACGACCTCCTCGATGCGTCGTCGCACGCGCAGACCGAGCGGCAGCCAGGCGAAGAGGCCCGAGCCCGCTCGGCGGATGTAGCCCGCGCGCAGCAGCAGCCGATGGCTCGCGGCGTCCGCCTCGGCGGGATCGTCGCGAAGGGTCGTGAGGAAGAGCTGGGAGAGCCGGATCACCCCACGATCCTACGAGTCACCACGGGCGCTCGACGCCGCCGGAGCCTCCCTCGCCCTGCTGGTCGGCGTACTCGTCCTGCTGCTGCTGCTGCTCCTGCGCCTGCTGGTTCTGCTCCTCGAGCTGCTCCTGCTGCGTCTGCGGCTCCTCCGCGCCGCCCTCGGACGGCTCCTCGGACTCCTCGCCCTCGCTCGGCTCCTCGGACTCGTCGCCGCCCCCGCCGGACTCGTCCTCGATCTTCTCCTCGATGCGCGGCACCGACTGCTCGAGCTGCTCGCCCGTGTCGGCCTGGATGCTCGTCGGCTCGGCGAAGCATCCCTCGGGCGCCGCCGCGATGACGTCGAGCGCCTCCTGGTACAGGCCGTTGGCCGTCTGCGCGTCGTCGGCCTCGCGGGCCTGGTCGCCCTGCTTCTCGACCACGTAGACGATGTTCGTGAGGATGATGCACGCCTCGTTCGACCCCTCGGCCCCGTGCAGCGCGAGCGACTCCTCCAGCAGCGCGCGCGCCTGCTCGAGCTGCTCGGGGCTGCCCTGCATCGCGAGCGCGACCCCCACGTCGAACGGTGCCTTCCACGGCTCGAGCACGTTCCACCAGAGCAGGCCGCGCGCCTGCGCCTCGGCCTCCTGGAAGGCGCGGCGCTCGTACGCGTTCTGCGACGCGTCGGCGAACGCGTTCACACTTATGAGCTTGCCGGCGACGACGAGCCCCGCGATGGCGACGGGCACGAGCGCGAGCATGAGGATCCTGCGCAGGCGGCGCCTGCCCGCGTCGGTCATGCGGCCCCTCGGGCGCGCAGGCGGCGGCACGTGCGGGCCGTCGGCCTGCGTGCTCGGTCGCTCCACGGTGCTCGTCACGATGCCCTCCTCGAGCCCGACCCCGACCGCAGGCGCAGCGCCGACGCGAACACCCACAGCTCCCACATGAGCAGCGCGAACAGCGGCACGGCGAGCACCCAGTAGAGGTCGAGGCGCGCCTCCTCGTACTGCGACAGGTCGACCTCGCCCTGCTGCGACGTCATCGCGTCGAGCGACGGCGCGAGGTCGACGTCGGCCGTGCGGTGCAGGTAGCTCACGCCCAGCTGCGAGGCGATCTCCTGCAGCGCACCCTCGTCGATGCGGCTGACGGCCTCGCCGCCCGCGGGATCCTGCACGTACTCGGGCTGGTCGGACTGCTCGAACGCCGACACCTGCATGCGCCCGCCCTGCTCGGTGCCGTAGCCGAGCACGAAGCCCGTGTCGACGAGCGGTGCCACGTCGTCGAACGGCTCGGGCGGCGCATCCGCCGTCTGCTCGCCGTCGCCCATGTAGAACACGAGCGTCGGCGCACCGGGATGCGACGCATCGGCGCGCTCGATCTCCTGCCGCAGCATGTCGCGCGCCACGGAGATCGACGAGCCCTGCGAGAAGAAGCCGATCTCGGGCCGCAGCGCGTTCACGAGCTCGATGACGGCCGAGCCGTCGTCGGTGAGCGGCACCCGCAGCTGCGGCTCGGAGTCGAACGTGATGACCGAGATGTTCGAGCCCGCGAACGCGTACGCGACGTCGCGCACGTCGTCGCGGATGCCCTGGATGCGGGCCTCCCCCTGGCCCCAGTCCTCCGCGGCGATCGACTGCGACGTGTCGATGACGAGGAAGACGTTGACGTTGATCGACCCCGTCGGCACCTCGCCGCCGGGCACGCCGGGGCGCGCGACCATCGCGACGACGAGCAGCGCCATCGCCGTGCGGCGGATCCAGTGCACGCGTCTGCCGCGCTCGGCGACGAGCCGCCACGCGCACAGACCGAGCAGCGCGAGGCCCACCACGGCGAGGACGCCGACGGGGATGTCCGGCAGGAACGTCACAGTCGCACCCTCCACGCCACGATGCAGATGCCGATGACGAGCACCATGAGCAGCGGCAGGATCGGGCCCGGGCGATCGACGATCTGCACCTCGGGCGGCGTCTCGATGTAGCCGGCCTCGATGGCGTTCACGCGCTCGACGATGCTCGAGACCGTGTCGGCGAAGTCGAGCGCGAAGTACGCCCCACCCGTCGTCTCGGCGACGTTCTGCAGCTGCGCCGAGACCGGGTCGCCGCCCCAGTCGAACGGGTTGATCGCGTAGACGCGCACGTCGTTGTCGATCGCGAGCTGGCCCGCCTGCTCGAGCGAGAAGATCTGCTGCCCGTTCACCATGTTGTCGGTCGCGAGGATGATCGAGCGCGGGCGGTCGGTGTCGTCGGTGTCGGCGAAGTCGAGGGCGCACGACGCGAGGCCGTCGCCCACGAGCGAGGCGCCGTTGCCGTTCGCGGTGCCAGCCGCGTAGTTGAACTGCTCGTCGGGCCCCAGGGTGCCCTGGAACGCCCGCTGGTAGCGCCCCAGCTGGTCGATGATGTAGTCGTAGTCGCTCGTGAGCGGGAACGCCATGACGCTCGACGCATCCCAGATGCGCATGCCGATGCGCTCGCCGTCGAGGCCGGCGGCGATCTCCTGGAACACGCCGAGGATCTCGGCGTCGACGTCGATCATCGAGCCGGACACGTCGAGGCACAGCAGGATGTCGCGCTTGTAGTCGTCGTTCTGGTTGGCGTTCACGGCAGCGGGGCGCGCGGCGACGAACGCCGTGCCGAGGCCCGCGACGATCAGCAGCACGAGCCCGAGGGCCGACCACGCGCGGTAGCGAGCGAACGCCTGCCGGTAGCGCGGCAGCGCCGTGAGCCTGTCCATGTGGGCGACGGGCTTGCCGCGCTCGCGTCTGCGCCGGCGCACGAGCGCGAGCGCCACGACCACGCCGCCGACGACGAGCAGCGCCGGCAGCATCCACCACCACAGCAGCAGCCCTACATCCACGTCGACACCACCTTCCTGGCGATGTCGATCGCCGCAGCCGGATCGTGGCGCGCGGTGCGGCGGAACGACGACGGGTAGTACTGGGCGACGGCGCCGTGCACGGCGGGCAGGTCGGCGTCGGCGAGATCCTCGAGCGTCATGACCTCGGCGACGACGCCCGTCGACTCGTGGGCGAAGAACCGCAGCACGAGGCTCAGCCGCTGCGAGAGCGCGCGCGCGTCGAGCTCGCCGGCGGCGTGCTCGTCGGCGACCTCGTCGATCATCGCGATGTACTTCTGCTTCAACGAGCGCACGTCGACCTTGCGCGGCGGCGGCGGCGGGGGCACGAGCACGCCACGGGGCCGCGTGCACAGCCACACGACGTAGTACGCGCCGCCGAGCGCGACGACGAGCAGCACGCCGAGCACCCACCACGGCTGATACGCGAACGGCCCGTAGAGGTCGGGAGCGTCAACGACGAACACGGCGGTGCCTCTCAAGCAGCCGGAACAGCGCCGGGATGACCTCCTGCGACGAGGGGATGCGCTCGGCCGCCACGCCGAGCGACAGGAGCTCCTGCTGCAGCGTGCGTCGGCGCTGCGCGACGCCCTCGTCGAACGCGCGCATGAGGCTCTTGTCGCGGCGGATGTAGTCGGGCAGCGGCGCGTCGCCCGCGACGCCGAAGATCGCGGGCGCCTTGGCGTCGCGCGCCATGAGGTCGGCGTCGCCGATCGAGATCCACAGCACCTCGTGGCGCACGTGCAGCCTGCCGAGGATCTGGTCGAGCTCGCGCGTGTAGGCGAGGTCGTCGGCGACGATGACGACGAGCGACCGGCGTCGCACGCTCCTCGACACCTGCTCGAGCACGTGCTGGAGGTCGCTCTCCGGCGCGTCGAGCGAGATCTGGTCGTCGAGCATCCGCAGCATGCGCTCGAGATGCGCCTCCGAGCCGCCCTCGGGCGTGAAGCCCGTGTGCTCGGCGTTGCCCGCGTACATCGCGACGCGGTCGCCGTGCTTGACGGCGAGGTAGGAGAGGATGCCGATCGTCTGGATCGCGACGTCCTCCTTCGACTCGCCGCTCTCGGCCGTCGCCGCCATGTTGCGGCCCGTGTCGACCACGACGACGACGTTGTGCTGCCGCGACGCGATGTACCGCTTGACGAGCGGCGTCGTCGACCTCGCCGTCGCCTTCCAGTCGATGTCCTTCACCTCGTCGCCCGGCGCGTACTCGCGCAGGTCGTCGAAGTCGTGGCTGCGGCCGTGATGGATTGACTGGTAGTTGCCGTCGAGCAGCTCGAAGGTCCGACGATGGGCGTGGATCGCCATCTTCGTCTTGACCTTCTGGAGCCTGCGCTGCATGGGAGCCCCTACGGCGTGCGCACGGCGTCGAAGATGGCGTCGACGACCTGCTCGCTCGTCACGCCATCCGCCTCCGCCTCGTAGCCGAGGATGATGCGGTGCCGCAGGATCGAATGGCGCAGCGTCTTCACGTCCTCCGGGATGACGTAGTCGCGGCCGCGCACGAGCGCGAGCGCACGCGTCGCCTGCGTGAACGCGATCGAGCCTCGCGGGCTCGCGCCGTACTCGATGTAGCCCGCGAGCTGCGCGCCGATGTAGTCCTTCGCGTGACGCGTCACGTACATGAGCTGCACGACGTAGTTCACGATCGCCTGGTCGACGTAGACGCGCTTCGTGAGCTCCTGCAGGTACTGCACGTCCTCGACGGAGGCCACGGGGGTCGAGTCGGTCTCGAAGACGCCCGACTCGATGCGCCGCACGATCTCGGCCTCCTCCGTCGGCGACGGATAGGTGAGGATCTCCTTCAGCAGGAAGCGGTCGAGCTGCGCCTCGGGCAGGGTGTACGTGCCCTCCTGCTCGATGGGGTTCTGCGTCGCGAGCACGAGGAACGGGCGCGGCAGCGGATGCGACTCGCCGCCGATCGACGTCTGCCGCTCCTGCATGGCCTCGAGCATCGCCGACTGCGTCTTCGCGCTCGAGCGGTTGATCTCGTCGAGCAGCACGAAGTTGGCGTGCACGGGGCCGAGCTGGGTGCGGAACGTGCCGTCGTGCTGGTCGTAGATCTGCGTGCCGACGATGTCCGACGGCAGCAGGTCGGGCGTGCACTGGATGCGGTGGAACGTCGCGTCGACGGCGCGTGCGAGCGTCGCCGCCGCCGTCGTCTTCGCGAGCCCTGGCACCGACTCCATGAGCACGTGACCGTTGGCGAGCACGGCGACGAGCAGCGACTGCAGCAGGTCGGCCTGGCCGACGACCTTCGACGCGAACGACTGCTGCACGGCCCGGATCAGCTGCCCGCCCCTGGCGAGCTCGTCCTTCGTGATGGGCGCGCGCCCCGGCACTGCGTTCACGTGTGATCCTCCAGAGGTCGGCGTCGTGCGTCATCGACGGTAGTGGCATCGCGCAGCGGCCCGCTGGGTGCCGCCTGGGCGGCGGCCGACTCCGCGAGCGGCGGCGCGTCCTCGGCGCGGGGCGTGCGGGACGCCGCGATCGCCGCCACGCATCCCGCGACGACGAACGCCGCCATCGCGAGCGACAGGCCCGAGTAGCCCGCGACGCCGAGGATGGGGCCTGCGACGGCGCCCGCCGCCGCGCCCGCGAGGCCCTGCACGAGATCCGAGCGGCCCTGGATGCGCGGACGCGCCGACTCGGGCGCGCTCTCGCTCACGAGGGTCGAGCCCGCGACCGTCGCCGCGCTCCAGCCGAGGCCCAGCAGGGCGAGCGACAGCGGCGCGAGATCGGTCGGCAGCAGCACGTTCACGACGATCGAGCCGACGAGCAGCGCCTGCCCGAGGAGGATCGTCTGCAGCCTGCCGACGCGGTCGGCGAGGATGCCGAAGACGGGCGAGAGGGCGTACATGCCCGCCGTGTGCGCGCTCATCGTGATCGCGACGCCCGCGAGCGAGTGGCCGGAGTGCTCGAGGTGCACGGGCGTGAGCGCCATGATGCCCACCATCGTCGCGTGGCCGCTCGCGACCACGACGATCGCGAGCAGGGCGCGCGGATGGTCGAGGAGACGGGCGGAGACGGCCGGGCGCCGGCCGCCCGCGGACACCGCCCCGCCGCTCGTCGCCGCCGCCCGCGCATCCCCCGCCCGCATCGCCTGCGCCGTGAGGAGCGGGTCGGGTCGCAGCCCCACCGCGAGCGCCACCGCCGTCAGCGCCTGCATGACGCCCACGATGACGTAGGCGCCCACGAGGTGCGGCAGGCCGACGGCGACGCCGATCGCGTCGCCAGGCGGGATGAGCTGCGGGCCGACCACCACGCCGACCGTCGTCATCCACACCACGAGCGACAGGTCGCGCCCCCGATGCGTGCGCACCGACAGGTCGGTCGCCGCGAAGCGCGACTGCAGGTTGACCGCCATGGACGCGCCGAGGGCGAGGAAGCCTGCGAGCGTGACGGGCCAGCTGCCCAGCGAGCCGCCCACCACGATCGTCGTGGTGCCCGCGAGGCCGATGAGCGCACCCGACGTGAGCGCGGCCCTGCGCCCCCTGCGCACGGCGAGCCGCGCGAGCGGCACGGCGAGGACGGCGCCGCCGAGCGTGAGCAGCGTCGCCGCGAGCCCCGCGAACGCCGCATCGCCCGTGACCTGCTCGACGAGCAGGCTGCCGACCCCCACCGCGACGCCGTTGCCGACGCCGCCGAGCGCCTGGCCGATCGACAGCACGACGAGCGTGCGCCGCTGCGCGGGATGCTGCACGACGCGCATGCGCGAGGCGCGCAGCCGCGTCACGAGCCGGCCGTGACGACGGTCGGCTCGCCGGAGGGCAGGTCGGGGTTCTCGGCTGCGATGCGACGCGCCTCCTCGATGAGGGTCGCGACGATCTCCGCCTCGGGCACGGTCTTCACGACGACGCCCCGCACGAAGATCTGGCCCTTGCCGTTGCCGCTCGCCACGCCCAGGTCGGCCTCGCGGGCCTCCCCCGGCCCGTTGACGACGCATCCCATGACGGCGACGCGCAACGGCACCGTGACGTCCTTCAGGCCCTCGGTCACCTCGTCGGCGAGCGTGTAGACGTCGACCTGCGCGCGGCCGCACGACGGGCACGACACGATCTCGAGGCGGCGCTCGCGCAGGCCGAGCGACTGCAGGATCTGCAGGCCGACCTTGACCTCCTCGGCGGGCGGCGCCGACAGCGAGACGCGGATCGTGTCGCCGATGCCCTCGCCGAGCAGGATGCCGAACGCCGTCGCCGACTTGATCGTGCCCTGGAAGGCGGGGCCGGCCTCGGTGACGCCCAGGTGCAGCGGCCAGTCGCCGCGCTCCGCGAGCAGGCGGTAGGCCTGCACCATCGTGACGGGGTCGTTGTGCTTCACCGAGATCTTGAAGTCGTGGAAGTCGTGCTCCTCGAAGAGGCTCGCCTCCCACACGGCCGACTCGACGAGCGCCTCCGGCGTCGCCTTGCCGTGCTTCTGCAGCAGGCTCGGCTCGAGGCTGCCCGCGTTGACGCCGATGCGGAGGCTGACGCCCGCGGCCTTCGCGCGCCTGGCGATCTCGCCGACCTGGTCGTCGAACCTGCGGATGTTGCCGGGGTTCACGCGCACGGCCGCGCAGCCCGCGTCGATCGCCGCGTAGACGTACTTCGGCTGGAAGTGGATGTCGGCGACGACGGGGATCTGGCTCTTCCTCGCGATGACGTGCAGCACGTCCGCGTCGTCCTGCGTCGGCACCGCGACGCGCACGATGTCGCAGCCGGTCGCGGTGAGCTCGGCGATCTGCTGCAGCGTCGCGTCGACGTCGGTCGTCCTCGTCGTCGTCATCGACTGCACCGACACGGGTGCGTCGCCGCCCACCGCGACGCTGCCGACGCGGATCTGCCTGGTGGCGCGGCGCGGCGCGAGCGTGCGAGCCTGCGGCGTGCCGAGGTTGATGGCGGCCATGTCCGTAAGCCTACGGCTGCGGTGCGGGCCCCGGCCCCGGTGCCGGACTGGTCGCTCGTCGGGGTGACTGGTCGCTCGTCAGGCCCCACGAGCGACCAGTCAGGCCCCACGAGCGACCGGTCGGGTCCGACGGGCGACCGGTCAGGCCGACGAGCGAGCGGTCAGGGGAGGATCGAGATCGGGTTGATGATGTCGGCGTAGATGAGCAGCGCGCTCATGAGGCCGAGCACGATCGTGACCGCGAGGGTCACGGGCACCCAGCGAGCCGTGTCGATCGGGCCGGGATCCGGCCTGCCGCGCATCCGCGCGAATCCGCGCCGCAGGGCCTCGAGCAGCGCGCCGAGCACGTGCCCGCCGTCGAGGGGCATGAGCGGCACGAGGTTGAAGACGAACAGCGCCACGTTGAGCGACGCGAGGATGCTGAGCATCGACGACGCGCGCTCGGCGATCGGCACCTGGTCGAGCGAGGCGATCTCGCCGGCGATGCGACCGACGCCCACGACCGAGATCGGCCCCTCCGGGTCGCGCTCGCCGCCGCCGAACGCGGCCTGCGCCACCTCGACGAGGCGCACGGGCAGCGTCGCGATGACCTGCACGACGCGCACGACGTTGTCGGCGACCGCCACGGGCACCTCGCTGACGGGCTGCCGTACGATCTCGTACTGCGGGCCGATGCCGATGAACCCGACGGTCTCGACCTGCGGCTCGCCGTCGACCTCGACGATCTCGCCGTCTGCATCCGTCACGTAGCGCTCGCTCGCGAGCGGGGTCACCTGCAGGTCGAGCGGCTCGCCGTCGCGCTCGACCGTGAACGTGAGCTCCCGCCCCGCGTCGTCGCGGATGCCCGCCTGCACGTCGGCCCAGCCCTCGACGGGCGCACCGTCGATCGCCACGATGACGTCGCCCGGCTCGATGCCCGCGGCGGCTGCCGGTGCGGCAGGGTCGGAGGCGGTGCAGTCGCTGCGCTCCTGGCTGGCGGGGATCACGCACTCCGACAGCGACGCGATGGTCGTGCCGGGCTGCGCGACGCCGAACCCGCACAGCACGATCGCGTAGAGCACGACCGCGAGCAGCAGGTTCATGAGCGGCCCGCCGAGCATGATGACGATGCGCTTCCACACCGGCAGCCGGTAGAAGGTGCGCTCCTCCCCCACGCCCTCGGCCGACTCCGCCGACACGTCGCGCGCATCCTGCACGAGCGTGTCGAAGAAGCCCGTGGACGCGGTGCGCGCCGCCTCGCCCTCGCGCCTGGGCGGGAACATGCCCGCCATCGAGATGTAGCCGCCGAGCGGGATGGCCTTCACGCCGTACTCGGTCTCGCCGCGACGGCGCGAGAGGAGCGTCGGGCCGAACCCGATCATGTACTGCCCGACGCGCACGCCGAAGCGCTTCGCGGGCACCAGGTGCCCGACCTCGTGCAGCGCGATCGACACGGCGAGGCCGATCACGAGGATGACGACGCCGATGGCGTAGAGCAGGACCGAATCCATCGTCTGCCGATGCTACGTGCCGATGCTGTGGGTCGTGGCACGCACCGCGCATGGCAGGCCCATGGGCTCGCCGCCTACCCTTGCCGGATGCCGACCACGACGCGTCGCCGGCCGACGACCCCGCGTCGTCGCACGACGACCGGCCGCCGCCCGTCGGCCCGCGCGGCCGCGGCGCGCGCGCGGGAGCTCGCGCAGGATCGTCGGCGGATGGGCGTCGCGGCCACGGTCGTCGCGGCCGCGACGCTCGCGATCGTCGTCCTCGCGTGGGCGCTGCAGCCGCGCATCGAGCCGTGGGAGCAGACCGCGACCGTCACGGGCGACGTGCCCGGAGCCGTCGCCGGGTGGGATCGCGAGCAGCTGACGAACGCCGCGATCATCCTGCAGGCGGGCGAGGATCTCGGGCTGTCCGACCGCGACCGCACCATCGCGGTCATGACCGCCATGGGCGAGTCGAGCCTCGTCGTCGTCGACTTCGGCGACACCGCCGGACCCGACTCGCGCGGGCTGTTCCAGCAGCGCACGAACTGGGGCGCCTACGAGGTGCGGATGGATGCCTACGGCTCGGCCGTGCTCTTCTACCAGGCGCTCGACGACGTCGCGGCGCGCGACGGCATGGCGCCGACCATCGTGGCGCACACCGTGCAGGTCAACCAGGATCCGTACCACTACGAGCCCTACTGGGACGACGCCGTCGCCGTCGTCGCCGCCCTCGACGCGGCGCAGATCGACGTCGAGGTCTCGCAGGCCTGAGCCGCGTCGCCGTCGCGGACGCGCGGGCGCAGCCGGCCCGGGCTGCGGCGCCGTCGCGTCAGCCGCGGGCCGCGATGCGCGCGTCGGCCGCCGCGCGGGCCCAGCGCTCCGCATCCAGCACCGCGTCGAGCGTCACGGCCTGCGGCTCGTGGGCGTCGAGCACGCGCTCGACGACGTCGAGGATCTCGAGGAGGCCGATGCGGCCCTCGAGGAAGGCGTGCACGGCCTGCTCGTTCGCGGCGTTCAGCACCGCGGGGGACGTCGCACCCCGCGCGGCGGCCTCCCTGGCGAGGCGGATGCCCGCGAGCGGGCCGTCGTCGTCGACGGGCTCGAACGTCCACGTCGACGCGCGCGTCCAGTCGAGCGGGCTCACGGCGCCGGGCACGCGCGTCGGCCAGTCGAGGGCGAGCGCGATCGCGAGCGCCATGTCGGGTGGGGAGCACTGGGCGATCGTGGAGCCGTCGACGAACTCGACCATCGAGTGCACGATCGACTGCCGATGCACCGTGACGGCGACGTCGTCGAGCGGCACGCGGAAGAGCAGATGCGCCTCGATGACCTCGAGGCCCTTGTTCACGAGCGTCGCCGAGTTCGTCGAGATGACGCGCCCCATCGACCACGTCGGATGCGCGAGCGCGTCCGCCGGCGTCGCCGACGCGAGCCGCTCGCGGCTCCAGCCGTGGAACGGTCCGCCGCTCGCCGTGAGGACCAGCCGTCGCACCTCGTCGGCACGGCCCGCCGCGAGGCACTGGGCGATCGCCGAGTGCTCGGAGTCGAGCGGCACGATCTGCCCGGGCGCCGCCGACGCGGTGACGAGCTCGCCGCCGACGACGAGCGACTCCTTGTTCGCGAGCGCGAGCGTGCGGCCCGCCGCGAGCGCGGCGAGCGTCGGCGCGAGACCAGCGGAGCCCGTGATGCCGTTGACGACGACGTCGCACGCGACGTCCTCCACGAGCCGCACCGCATCCGCACCCCCGAGCGCCGTCGCCCGCACCCCCAGCGCATCGGCCTGGGCCGCGAGCCCCGCGGCGTCGGACCCCGCCGCGAGCCCCACGATCTCGAAGCGCTCGGGATGGGCGCGCACGAGCTCGATGGTCTGCGTGCCGATCGAGCCCGTCGACCCGAGCAGCAGGATGCGCCTCACGCCTCGGCGTCCGCCGCGGGCTCCCCGGCGACGAGCTCGCCGTCGTGCCAGATCGTCGGGGCGTGCTCGACGGGGAAGGCGACCGACGACGCGATGAAGCAGTCCCTCGACGCCTGCAGGTGCGCCTCGAGCGCGACCTCCGCCATGGCGGCGTCGCGCACCGTCACGCGCGGACGCAGCAGCACGCGGTCGAAGGCGCCGCCCGTGCCCGACGTCGTCATGAACCCGCGCGCGTCGTCGTCGTACGCCGTCACCACGACGCCGCGCGTGACCGCCTGGTGCAGATAGGACAGCATGTGGCACTGCGCGAGCGCGGCGACGAGCAGCTGCTCGGGATTGTGCCGCGTGCGGTCGCCGCGGAAGGTCGGATCGGCGGAGCCGAGGATGTCGGGGAGGCCGTCGACGCGGATGACGTGGTCGCGCACGTACGAGCGGTACCCCTCGGTGCCGGCGTCGCCCGCGCCCGTCCACTCGACTCCCACGCGGTACTCGTGACGCATGCCACCCAGGCTAGCCAGGCACGCCCTCGCGCGCCGCGAGCGCGCGTACGATTGGCGCATGACCGACGTGCTCGCATCCCAGTCCCGCTCCGTCACGACCCCCATCCCGGGTCCGCGCAGCCAGGAGCTGCTCGCGCGCAAGGCGAGGTTCGTGCCGCAGGGCGTGCCCGCGCAGCTGCCGGTCTTCATCGCCGAGGCGCACGACGCGATCATCACCGACGTCGACGGCAACCGCTTCATCGACCTCGGCTGCGGCATCGGCGTCACGACCGTCGGCCACACGAACGAGGCCGTCGTCGCCGCCGTGCAGGAGCAGGTGGCGCGCCTCACGCACTCGCTCTTCGGCACGACCCCGTACGAGTCGTACGTGCGCGTCGCCGAGCTGCTGGCGCAGCTGACGCCCGGCGACTTCGAGAAGCGCTCGTTCTTCGTGAACTCGGGCTCGGAGGCGGTCGAGAACGGCGTGAAGATCGCCCGCCGATCCACGCGCCGCCGCGCGGTCGCCGTGCTCGAGCACGGCTACCACGGCCGCACCAATCTGACGATGACGATGAACTTCAAGCCCGCGCCGTACGCCGCCGGCATGGGGCCGCTCGCCTCGGACATCTTCCACGCGCCGGGCTCGTACCCGCTGCGCGACGGCCTCGACGGCGCCGCGGCCGCGAAGCGCACGATCTGGTACCTCGAGAAGCACGTCGGCGTCGAGGACCTCGCGTGCCTCGTCGTCGAGCCCATCCAGGGCGAGGGCGGGTTCATCGTGCCCGCCGACGGCTACCTGCCCGCCATGCAGGAGTGGTGCACGGAGCACGGCGTCGTCATGATCGCCGACGAGGTGCAGTCGGGCGTCTGCCGCACCGGCAGGACGTTCGCGTCCGAGCACTTCGGCTGGGTGCCCGACATCGTGCTGTCGGCGAAGGGGATCGCGGGCGGCCTGCCCCTCGCAGGCGTCACGGGTCGCGCCGAGATCATGGATGCGGTGCACACGGGTGGCATCGGCGGCACCTTCGGCGGCAACCCCGTCTCCTGCGCTGCGGCCGTCGCCGTGCTCGAGCAGGTCGAGTCCGCCGACCTCAACGGCAAGGCGCAGCGCGTCGAGGCCGTGCTGCGCCCGCTGCTCGAGGAGCTGCAGGCCAAGCACGACGTCATCGCCGAGGTGCGCGGCCACGGCGCGATGCTCGCGATCGAGCTCGTCGACCCCGCCACGGGCGACCCGGTGCCGACGGCACCGATCTCGAAGGCGGCCGGCGAGCAGGGCGTGCTCGTGCTGACGGCGGGCACCGACTACAACGTGCTGCGCTTCCTGCCGAGCCTCGCGATCACCGACGAGCAGCTGCGCGACGCCGTCGGCGTCATCGACGAGGCCTTCGCGGCCCTGTGACGGACGCGCCCGCATCGCCGTGGCCGGCGACCGTGACCGCATGACGCGCGTCGCCGTCGTCGGCCTCGGCGCGTGGGGCACCATGACGGCGTGGCGGCTCGCGGCCGCGGGCGCCGACGTCGTGGGCTTCGAGCGCGGCACCATCGGTCACGATCGCGGCTCGTCGCACGGCGCGACGCGCCTGTACCGCCGCCTGTGCGTCGAGCACCCGGGCCTCGTGCCCCTCGCGGAGAGGTCGGCGGTGCTGTGGCGCGAGCTGGAGGCCGTCTCGGGCGAGCGCCTCCTGACCGTCACGGGCGGCGTCTCCGTCGGGCCCGCCGACTCGGCGCTCGTGCGCGAGTCGCTCGCCGTCGCCGAGGCGACGGGCGTGCCGCACGAGGTGCTCGACGCGGCCGAGGTGCGCGAGCGCTGGCCGGCGCTGCGCGTCGCCGACGACGCCGTCGGCGTGGTCGACCCCGCCGCCGGCATCCTCGCGGCCGAGCCGTCGCTGCTCGCCGCGGCTGCGGCGGCGCGGGCGTCGGGCGCCGACCTGCGCGAGCACGCGCACGTCGACGCGTCGGACGCGGCCGACGGCATCCTGCGCGTCGACGGCCGCGAGGAGCGGTTCGACCAGGTCGTCGTGACGGCAGGCGCCTGGACGGGTGCCCTCGTGCCGGACCTGCGGGTGACGCCGATCCGCACGCTCGTCACGTGGTTCGCGCCGCGCGCAGGCGAGGAGTCGGCGCTCGCCGCCGACGCCCTCGGCGTCGTGGTCGCCGCGGTCGGCGATGCGTGGATGTGGGGCCACGGCGCGCTGCCGGGCGAGCTCGTGAAGCTCGGACCCGCCGAGGACCCGGCGTTCGTGCCCGTCGAGCCGGACTCCCTCGTCGGCAGCGAGCATCCCGCCGACGCTGCGCTCGTGTCGCGTCTCGCCGCGAGCGCGCTGCCCGGCGTGGATCCGGTGCCCGTGTCGACGCGGCCCTGCATGTACGGACGCACCGACGATCACCAGTTCGTCGTCGGCCGCGTCGGTGCGCGGCTGCTCGTCGGCGGCGGGTGCAACGGCCACGGCTTCAAGCACGCCGCCGCCATCGGCGAGCACCTCGCCGAGGTCGCGCTCGGCGACGCGCCGACCGTCGCGCTGCCCTTCGCAGACCCCGCCCGGCACGCGCCGCTCGACGCGACGCACTAGGCGAGCCTGCGCGCCACGCCGCGCTCGAGCATCCACCGACGCGCGCCGCGCAGGGCGGGCGAGAGCGGTGCGCCGCGGAGCACCTGGCGCACGGTGCGGTCGTCGACGCCGAGCACGACGACGGGGCGGTCGTGGCGCAGGCGGTCGAGCACGCCCCACGCCGCCTCCCACTCGCCGACCGTGCCGACCGTGACCTCGCCGGGTGCGGCCGGCGTGCCGGTGGCGCCGAGCCCGCGCGGCACGTCGTCGCCGCTCGCGACGACGATCGCCACGGGCCCGGCAGGCAGCGCGAACCGCTGCGCGCGACGTGGCACGGCGGGCTCGTCGGCGAGCCCGAGCTGCACGCGCTCCCCCGCCACCCAGCCGGCACCCGGCGGCAGCGTCGCGTCGTAGCGGTCGCTGACGCCGCCGGCGAGCACGTGCTCCTGCCTCGACGCGAGCCGGAGGAGCACGCGCATGTCGGCGAGCGGCGCGAGCTGCCCCATGGTCGAGGTCACGCGCCGCGCCGTGAGCGCCACGGCGTGCCCGAGCCCTGCGCCCTCGCGCATGCGGCGCGCGAGCAGGGCCGCGACCTCGTGCGCGTGCTCGTCGTCGAGGCGTGCGAGCAGCGCGTCGACGTCGTCGACGACGAGCACGCCCGGCGCGATGGGCTCGTGCACGGCATCCCACAGCGCCTCCTCGTCGCGGACGAGGTCGCCGCCCGCGCGGGCGAGCAGGTCGGCCACGGCGCTCTTGCCGCTCGCTGCGGCGCCGAGGGCGAGCAGCGGCCCGTCGACGCCGGGCCGCCACGCGAGCGGGTCGACGCGCTGCGCCGCCGGCCGATCGACGAGACCGAGGACGAGCGCATCGCCCGCGTCGTCGGAGAGGTCGGGCAGCGACGCCGCAGGGATGCGCGCGGGCAGCGGGTCGCACCAGGGGCGCCTCGGTGCCGGGTGCGCGTGGGAGTCGGCGACGACGCGCTCGAGCAGCGCGGGCTCGGCGAGCGCAGCCTGCGCATGCATCGTCGCGTGCCCCGCGATGCGCACGACGCAGCGCCCGCGCTCGTCGAGCCGCATGTGCGCCGCGTCGGGCACGCCCGTGACCGCGATCGCATCCGCCTCGTCGGGCACGCGCAGCGAGATGCGCACGCCGCAGTTGGCGAGCACGCCGTCGCGCACGGCCTCCGCAGGCCGCTGCGTGCACAGCACGAGGTGCATGCCGAGCGATCGCCCGCGCGCCGCGACGTCGGCGAAGAGGCGCAGCAGGTCGGGCAGCTCGTGGAGCATGGCGGCGAACTCGTCGACGACGATGACGAGCCTGCCGAGCCCGGACGCCTCCTCGATCGACCGGACGCCCTGCGACTGCAGCGTGCGCTCCCGGTGCCGGATCTCGGCTCGCAGGCTCTCGATGGCGCGCTCGGCGCCGTGCTCGTCGAGATCGGTGACGACGCCGACGCAGTGCCGCAGGTCGCGGAGCGCCTCGAACGACGCGCCGCCCTTGAAGTCGACGAGCAGCACCGCGAGCTCCGACGGGTCGTGGCGGCGCGCGAGCGCCGCGATCCACGCGACGAGCAGCTCGCTCTTGCCGGAGCCCGTCGTGCCGCCGACGACGGCGTGCGGACCGTCGACCGCGAGGTCGATCGTGAGCGGATCGGGCCCCGCGAGGAACGTCGCGGGCAGCACGCCGGGCGCCTCCTGCGCGAGGTCGGCGAGGTGCACGAGCGACGGCAGCGCCGCCTGCCCGCCGAGCCCGGCGGCGGCCGCGGCCTCCGCGAGCCGCGCGGCCCCGGCGGCGGCCTCGCGCAGCGACACGAGCGCGGGCGTGCACGAGCGCTCGCCCGAGCGCACCTCGGCGAGCGATGCCGTCGCGACGACGCGGCAGTCGCGCGGCAGCCCCGTCGCGGTCGGTGCCGCAGCCACCGTCACCTCGGCGACCTCGCAGAGCACGCGCACGAGCGTGCGCCCCTCGACGACCGAGCGGTCGACGCGATGCGGCACGGCATCGATCCACGACCATGACGCATCCGCCTCGACCACCACCGTCGCCGCCTCGGGCGCGAGGGTCGCGAGCACCTGCAGCACGAGGCTGCGCGCGTGCGCGTCGCCGATGCCCGGCCCCGCGACGATGCCGACGCCGAGCCGCGCGTCGACGACGAGCGGCGCCTCCACCGTGGCCGCGTGCGCCCGCAGCGCGTCGGCGCGGTGCTGCACCTCCTCCGGCTGCTGCTGCGCCCACGCCTCGAGCGCCGACCCCGAGGGCACGCCGCCGACGCCGAGCACGACCGGCACGGCGTCGCCGTCGGCATGCCGCCACCGATGCGGATGGTTGACGGGCGCGCGCACGCAGGCGCGGGCGTCCGGGTGCCGGTCGGCGAGCTCGCGCGCCTCGAGCGCGTGCGCGGCGCGGATGCGCTCGTCGAGCGCATCGCACTCGCGCGCGAACCGCTCGGCCTCGCGCCGCTGCGCCCGCCGACGCTGGATGCGGCCGTCGCCGAGGCTCGCGACGGCGATCACGGGCCCGAGGAAGGCGAGCAGCAGCGTCGTGGGCTGCTGCGTGACGATCCAGAGGGCTCCCGCGCCGACGACGGGTGCGATGCTCGCGAGCACCGGGAACGACGGCGCAGGCGGATCGGCGGGCGGGCTGGGCAGCTGGAGTCGGTCGCGCACGCGAGCACCATGTCGTGGGCGACCGACCGTGCGCGGCACAGGCCCGCGGAGCTGTGGAGCGCGGGCGCCTGTGGAGGCCCGGCGGGCCGGACGCCGCGGGGCTCAGCGTCGCCGGAAGGAGCGCAGCGACAGCCGCGCGCGCATCCGCTCGAGGCGGGACGTGCCCGCGTCGAGCGCCTCCACGAGCCGCCCGCGCGTGGCCCACGCTCGCTCGACCGCCTCGTCGCCCGGCTCGGCCCGACCGAACATCGTCGCGTCGATCGAGTGCGCGAACGCCTGCTCGTCGTCTCCCCGCGCGTACTCGCGTCGCGTCGCTCCCGCCTGCGGCGCTCGGCCGCGATCGACCGCGGCGTCGACGAGCTCGCGCCACGCCCCGTCGACCCGATCGGCCCGCGACGAGGCGAGCCGTCGCCGCCTGCGTCGCAGGAGCTTCGCGCCCAGCACCGCGAGCACCGGCGACGCGACGATCAGCGACCCGAGGAGCGTGAGCCCGATGGCGGTGAGCACGACGCGCAGCGTCGCGTCCTCGATCGCCTGCGCAGGCGGCTGCACGGGATCCGCCGGCTGCTCGCCGCTCTCCTGCCCGCCCTCCGGGAGCACGGGACCCGCGGGCGGCTGCGGCTGCGTCGACGGCTGCGGCGCCGTCGCCTCCTCCTCCGGCACCGGTCGCGCCTCGGGGGTCACGGGAATGCCGACCCAGCCGGCCTCCTGCGTCGACACCTCGATCCATGCGTCGAGGTCGCCTGCGACCACCGTCGTCGGCTCGCCGTCGGCGACCGTGGGCGCATAGCCGACGACGACGCGCGCGGGGAAGCCGAGCTGCTCGGCGAGCAGCGCCGCCGTGACCGCGTACTGCTCCCCGTCGCCGATCATCGCGCCGTCGAACAGCTCGTCGATGCGCGCGAGCGAATGGCCTGCGCGGCTCGCCGGCTCGTCGTCGGCGCCGTGGCTGAGATAGCCATCGGTCGCGAGGCCCTCGACGAGCGCCGCGAGCCGCTCGCCGGGCGTCGACGCATCCTGCGTCCAGCCGGACAGCCAGGCGACCGCGTCGGCCGGTGGCACGACGCCCAGCTGCGGCGAGCCGGCAGGGCTGAGCCCGGCGAGCTCGTCGACCGCCGCGCCGCGCTCGAACGACACCTCGTAGGCGTCGCCCGGCTCGAGCCCCGCGGTCGCGAGGAGGTCGCCCGTGCCGGCGTCGGCGTGCAGCGTCGACTGCAGCGCCGCAGCACGGGGCCCGACGAATCCGACGGCCTCCGGCGTGCCGACATGCGGGATCCACACGCCGTCGAGGTCCTCGATCGTGACGCCGAGCACGTCGTCGCCCGTCGGCGGCACCGACGGCATGCGCACGAAGGCCGAGTCCGACACGCCCGCGACGACGCCGTCGTACGCGTCGAGCACGGCGACGACGAGGCGGTCGCCCGCCGCCATGCCCGTCGCGATCAGCACGGTCTCGTCGCGGCGCGCGGGCACGTGGGATGCGCGGAACGCCGAGAGCGGGCTGTCGAGCTCGCTCGTGTCGAGCACGACGGGATCGGATCGCAGCACGGCGCGCTCGCCGAGCGATGCCGCGCCACCGACGATGCCGCACGCGATCGCCGCGGCGGCGACCGTGAGCGACGCGACCGACCGCCGCCACAGGGTCGAGAGCGTGCGCGGCGCGGCGCGGCGCCGACGCGCCTGCCGCACGATCGACACGAGGACGACGACGAGCGACATGACGAGCACCGCGTGCAGCACCGGCGCCCACGGATCGCGCGGGCCGAACAGGATCGTCCACGCCGCGATCGCGACGGGCACGATGCCCGCGAGCTCCGCCCGATGCACGCGCAGCACGATCGTGCCCGACGCGGCGCTGCCCACGAGCACGAGCACGAGCGGTGCGACGAGCAGGCCGCCGCCCGCGCCCACGGGAGGCGCGATCGTGAGGATGTCGCGCCACGACTGCCACACCGCGGGCAGGACGACGCCGTACGACTCGAGGGTGGGGAGGAAGCCGGCGAGCGTCTCGGGCGCGGCGAGCGGCGGCGCGACGACGAGGAAGGCGCCGAGGCCGACGAGGATGAGCCACAGCGCGGGCCAGCGACGCCACCAGCCGAGCACCGCGATGCCCGTGCCGACGAGCAGCGCCGTCGCGACGAGCGGCACGATGCGCGTCGTGCCGAACAGCGCGCCCATCGGCAGGCATGCCGCGAGGATCGCGAGGACGCTCGTCGTGAGCGCCGCCAGCCGCCACTGCGTCATGCGAGCGCGTCCGAGCGCAGGCCGCGGGCGAGGTCCTCGAGCAGCCCGATCGTCAGCACCGGCACGCGCGCGAGCCTGCCGACCGAGGGCGGCGCGAGCGCATCCGCCCGCAGCACGATCGGCGCGACGTCCGGCGGCAGCAGGCCCGCGGCCTCCCGCAGCCTGCGCGGCGGCGCGGCGCTGCCGACGACGATCCACGCGACGGAGGCCTGCGGCGACAGCGCCACCGACCGCACGACGTCGACGATGCCGAGCCTGCGGTCGAGGCTCAGGTCGGTGAGGCCGTCGAGCACCCGGTCGCGCGTGCGGGCGTCGATCGGCGCCGGGTCGAGGCGGCCGGATGCGGGGCTCTCGACCACGCGCACGCGGCGCCGCTCGGCGACGGCACCGGTCGCGATGGTCGCGACGATCTCGAGCGCGAGCTCGAAGTCGTCGGCGCCGTAGTCGTCGCCGCACGTGGAGACGCACACGAGGGTGTCGCTGCGCTTCGACGGCTCGAACTGCCGCACGAGCAGCTGGCCCGTGCGCGCGGTCGACCGCCAGTGCACGTGCCTCGGCTCGTCGCCCGGGTGGTAGTCGCGGAGGCTGTGGAACGCGACGTCGTCGGCCGTCAGCTCGGCCGCGGACTCGCCCTCGAGGTCGCGCACGAGCCCGGCCGCGACCGCCGGGATGCGGGCGACGCGGGGGTGCACGACGAGCTCGGCGGCGAGCGTCAGCACGTGCGTGCGCTCGAGGATGCCGAACGGATCGGTGCGCAGCACCGTCGCAGGGCCGACGACGACGCGACCGCGTCTGCGTGTGTCGAGCACGATCTGCTGCGTCGTCTCGTCGCCCGACTCGAGCCGCGGCAGGTCGACGCGGTACGTGACGTCGCCGACGAGCACGTCGATCGCGCGCGGCGCGAAGATGCGGCCGGGCCTGCGCACCGACAGCGTCGCGTGCGCCGGCTGCCCGACGGGCACGCGCTCCGTGGAGAGCGCGAGCCGCACGTCGACGTCGCGCTGCCCCACGACCCACGGCAGCGCGGCGACCACGAGCAGCAGCGCCGCCGAGGCGGCGACGACGAGCTCGACCCATCCGAGCGCGACGCCCACGGGTCCGCCGACGATCGCGACGCCCACGAGCGTCCATCCCCAGCCGGTGACGACGTGCGTCGCGCGTCGCAGCCGCTCGATCACGAGCGGTCGCGTCCTCGCGGCGGCGGCGTCGAGAGCATGAGCTGCTGCAGGATCGTCTCCTGCGTGATGCCGTCGAGCTCGGCCTCGGGCTCGAGCACGATGCGGTGGCCGAGCACGGGGATGACGAGCGCCTTCACGTCGTCGGGCGTGACGTAGTCGCGGCCGTCGAGCGCTGCGTACGCGCGTGCCGTGCGCACGAGCGACAGCGCGCCGCGCACGCTCACGCCGAGGCGCACCTCGCCAGACTGCCGCGTCGCCTCGACGATGCGGGCGACGTAGTCGGCGACGGCGGCGTCGACGTGCACGCGCGCGACGACGGCGATGAGCTCGTGCAGTCGCGCCGTGTCGATCACGGGTGCGAGCGACGACGGGTCGACGGGCTCGGCCGATCCCTCGAGGATGCGCAGCGTCGACGCGTGGTCCGGGTACCCGATCGACGTGCGCAGCGCGAAGCGGTCGAGCTGCGCCTCGGGCAGGCGGTACGTGCCCGACTGCTCGATCGGATTCTGCGTCGCGACGACCATGAACGGCGAGGGCACGGCGTTGGGCTTGCCGTCGATCGTGACCCGCCCCTCCTGCATGACCTCGAGCATCGCCGACTGCGTCTTGGGGCTCGCGCGGTTGATCTCGTCGGCGAGCACGACGTTCGCGAACACGGGGCCCTCGTGGAAGGTGAAGCGCGCCGTCGACTGATCCCAGATGCTCACGCCCGTGATGTCGCCGGGCAGCAGGTCGGGCGTGAACTGGATGCGCGAGGCCGAGCCGTCGATGCAGGCGGCGAGGGCGCGCGCGAGCGACGTCTTGCCCGTGCCGGGGTTGTCCTCGACGAGCAGGTGGCCGCCGGAGAGCATGGCCGCGAGCGCGAGGCGCACGACGTGGCTCTTGCCGACGAGCACGGGCTCGATCGCCTCGGCCATGCGGTCGCCCAGCTCGCGGATGGCGCTCACGTCGTCGGTCATCTCGCTCCTACATCCCACATCGCTCGACGGTGCCGGCGGCGTGCTCGAACGGTTCGCCGCCCAGTCCCGACGAGGCTACCTCGCCCTGCACGCGCACCTCGGTCGACCCGAACGGCACGGGCGTCTGCCCCTCGACGTACTCGACCTCGGGCCTCGTCGACCAGGCCTGGTCGGGGCTCGAGCGGAACTGCACCGTCGCGGACGCGCGCCAGCTCGGCCCGTTGACGGGCAGCGACACCCGCAGCTGCTGCGGCAGCGCGGCACCCCACGAGCACTGCGTCGCGGACGCGGCGAGCGCCAGCGGCGTCACCGAGGAGGTCGACGACGCGGGCCCGCACGTCAGCTGGTTGCCGTTCGCCGCGCACTGGCGGATCTGCACCGTCGTGTCCTGGCCGTAGGTCGTCTGGATCGGCTGCGGCGTGACGAACTGCCCCTCGACGACCGCAGCCCACGCGTCGGGCTGACCCGCCTGTCCGGGCACGAGCACCTGCAGACGCATGCCGGGCGCGAGCGCGATGCGGTCGAAGCGCACGTCGCGTGCCGCGCGGCCACCGTCCTGGCTCACGCCGACCGACACCGCCGAGCCCGGCACGGCGCCGGGCACGCCGTACACCACCTGGCTCACCGACGACGAGCAGAAGTAGCCGTTGTCGGCGATCACGACGACCTGCGCGCGCTCCCCCGACGCCACGCGGGCCGTGCCCGACGTCTCGGCGCGCCCACCGCCGCCCGCGGCGCACGCAGGCGGCTGCTGGCCCTCGGGCACGGTGCCGATGCGGTACTGCAGCGCAGCGCCGCCCGTGGCGGGCGGGGCCCACGAGACCGAGGCGATGCCCGACGTCTCATCCCACCCCGTCAGCACGACCGTCGTCTGGCCGGGAGGGCCGACCGCGGTGAAGTCGTAGGGCGTCGACCAGCGCCATGCTGCGTCGGCGACGCCCGCGTCGTTCGTCGCCGCGACGTCGACGCGGTACGCCTGCCCGGGCTGCAGGCCGCCGACGGTCGCGGATCGCGCGGCGGCGTCGAGCCGCTGGATCGCGTCGACGCCGGGGCCCTGCACGCGCACGAGGTAGCCGGTGATGGCGGAGGCGCCCGCGGGCGTCGACGCGCCGGCCCAGCGCACGACGCTCGTGCCCGGCGTGCTCGTGGGCGTCGCCGAGACGCCCGTGACGGCGCTCGGGAGGCGGTCGGCATGCATCGGCTCGGACGGCGCCGACGGGGCGCTCGCGCCGACGGCGTTGCGTGCGACGACCTGCAGCCGCACGTCCTCCCCGACCGGCAGGTCGGTGAGCGTGCACGTCGTCGCAGGGCCGCACTCGTGCCGGTACCCGTTCGGGCCGACGAGCGTGTAGCCGAGGATGGGGCTGTTGCCGTCGCCGGGCGGCACGATCCGCACGACGAGCCCGCCGTCGACGTGGGCATCCGTGGCCTGCACGGGCGGCGCCGGGCGATCGGGCACGTCGCGCACCACGATCGTCAACGTGCTCCACACCGCGCGTCGCGGGTCGTTCGTCGCATCGACGACCTGGTACCGCACGGTGGTCGTGCCCACCTGGGCGACCTCGCTCGCCGACACGGTCACGACGCTCGAGCCCGGCGCGCGGGTCACGGCGACGCCGAGCGGCACCGACGCCTCGTCGAGCGCGACGAGCTGCAGCGGGTCGCCGGGGAAGGGGTTCGTCGCCTCGTCGTTCGCGAGCAGGTCGACGGAGCCCGCCTGGCCGCGGACGACCTCGATGCGGTCGGGCTGCGGCTGCGCGAGCGGCTTCGTCGACGAGATCGTGAGCAGCTGCAGCGTGCCCGGGGCGCCATCGCCGCTCGGTCCCGTGACCTGCACCTCGAGGTCGCCGACCGTTCCGGGCGTCACGTCGGGGGCGACGTCGAGCCGCAGGATCGAGCCGTCGACCGTGGCCGAGAACCCCTCGGGGGCGGCACCGATCGACCAGGAGAACCCCGCGACCTCGTCGGGGTTCGGCGCCGACGTGATGCGCGCGAGGTCGAGCTCGCGCGTGACGCCCTGCTCGAGCTGCACCGTCGTGCCGAGCACGCGGCCGGGCAGGCCGTCGCCCGCCTCGACGACGATGGGCAGCACCACGGATGCGACGCGCCCCTCCGGGTCGCCCGGCCCGTCGCCGTCGGTGACCTCGAAGGCGATGCTCGCGAAGCCGAAGAACCCCGGCGCCGACGTGAAGCGCAACGTGCGGGAGTCGACGACCGGCTGGGCGCCGTCGGAGTGCTCGGCCCGCACCGACGACGCGTCGGTGAGCACCACGGGGTCGCCGTCGACCGCGACGACGTGGTCGTCGATGTCGATCTCGATCGTCTCGCCGGAGGCGACGACGATCGGCGGGGCGTCCGGACGCAGCTGCGGCAGCGCATCCTCGGTGCCCGGCACGACGACGAGCGCGGACGCCGACGCGCCGGTGTCGGCGCGCGTCACCGTGTAGGGCACGACGCGCGTCTCGGGCCGCACGGGGATGCGCAGGCTGCCGTCGTCGTCGATCGCGACGCCGTCGACGTCGAGCGGCAGCGACGCCTCGAGCTGGTCGACGGCGCCGTCGGCGATGGTGACGGCGTCGAGCGGCTCGACGACGACCTGCTCGCGGTCGAGGATGGCCGTGACGGGCACGCGCACGTCCTGCGCGCGCGGCGTGGGAGGCTCGGCCTCCTCGTCGACGACGACGCGCAGCCATCCGACGGCCTGGGCGCCGCGCGACGACTCGATCGTGACGACGACGCCCGACTCGCCCTCCTCGTCGCCAGCGGTCACGAGCACCTCGCCGGCCTGCACGCTCGCGCGCACGTCGCCCTGCGGCACGGCGCCCACGACGTCGAGCGCGAGGCCCGCGGGGTCGAGGTCGTTCGCGAGCACGTCGACCGTCTGCGACGTGCCAGGTCGCAGCGTGACGACGTCGGGCTCGGCGATCGGCGGCGCGGCGGCGCCGTCGAGGGCGGCGACGCCGATGCGCACGACGCCGGTCGCCTGCGCGCCGAGGTCGTCGGCGACGACGTACGAGAGGGTCTCGGTGCCCGCGGAGTACCCGCCGGCCTCGTACCGCAGCGTGCCGCCGTCGACGATGGCGACGCTGCCGAGGCTCGCGGGCGTCGCGAGCCCCACGAGCGACACCCCGTCGCCGTTGGGGTCGGCGGTCGTGAGATCGATGGGGATGTCGACCGTCTCGCCCGCGACGACGCGGGCGTCGACCGTCGGCGGCGTCGGCGCGACGTTCGTCGCCGCGTCGGAGTCGGCGACGACGATCGCGACGGTCGCGAACGCGCTCTGGCCGTCCGGCCCGAGGATCTCGTACGTCACCGACACCTCGCCGGGCTCGTCGGGTGCGACGTACCGCAGCCGATCGCCGTCGACGAACGCGAGCCCCGCGGCCGCGGGCTCGACGAGCGCGGGCGCGAGCTCGATGCTCGCGCCGTCGGGATGCTCGTCGTTGGCGAGCACGGGGACGTCGACCGCTCCGCCCGGCTGCACGCGCACGGCGTCGTCGCGCGCGATGGGCGCCTGCAGCGCGTCGTCGCGCTCGACGACGACGATGACGCCCTCCGCCGACGCGACGCCGTTGGCGATGCCGTAGCGCACGGTCGCCTGGCCCTCGAGCGGGCCGGCGAGCTCGATGCGCACGCGCTCCTGGTCGACGACGTCGACGCGCACCGCATCCGAGTCGGTCCGTGCGCCCGTGACGACGAGCACGCCGCCGGCGGGGTCGACGTCGAGGTCGGCGACGGGCACCTCGATGGTGTCGCCCGCGAGCACGCCCACGGCGTGCTGCGTCGGCTGGGGCGGGGTCGAGGCGTCGACCGCCGGCAGCACCTGCACGCGCACCTGCCCCGTCGCGGTCGCGGCACCGTCGCTCACGACGTACGTGAACGTCATGATGCCCGCGGTCTCCGGCGTCACCGAGATGGTGTCGTCGACGTAGCCGGCGACGACGCCGGCCGGGCCGTTGACGTTGTGCAGCTCGAGCCCGGCGCCGCCGCGCGCCGAGAGCAGCGGCTCGAGCACCGCCGTCTGCCCCACGCGCGTCGTCGCCGTCACGGTGCCTGCGACGAGCGGCGGCTGCTCGACCGGCGTCAGCGAGATCGATCCGCGCACGATCGAGGTGCCGTCGGACACCGCGATCGCGAGGTCGCGCACCGTGCCGGCCCCGCCGTCGGTGATCTCGATGCGCCCATCCGGCCGGAAGCGCACGAGGTCGCCCGCGTCGCTCGACGCATCCATGAGCACGAGCGCGTCGCCGTCGGGATCCACCCAGTGCTGGAACGCGTCGGCGACGACCGTCTCCCCCGGCGCGATCTCGATGGTCGCGGGCCGCTGCGGGGCCGGAGGCTCGTCGACCTCGGGGCCGCGCACCTCCACCGTCGCGGTCGCGGTCGCCTCGCCGCCCGCGCCGTCGGAGATGCGGTACTCGAGCGCGAGCGACCCTGCGGCATCCGCGGGCAGCGCCAGGCGCACCGAACGACCGTCGGGGGCGATGGATGCGCTCGGGTCGCCGCGCACGTCGATCACCGTCAGCTCGTCGCCGTTCGGGTCGGAGTCGTTCTCGAGCACGGGCAGCAGCGTCACCTGCCCGGGCCGCGCCCCGAGCTCGTCGTCGACCGCGACGGGCGGCAGCTGCTCGGGATCGTCGGCGCCCGCATCCGGCTCCTCCGGCTCCTCGCCGCCCGGGGCGACCTCCGGCGGCGTCGGCAGCGTCCAGTCGTCGACGAGGGTGCCGTCGCCCGCCACGGTCCAGGCGTCGCCGCTCGCGGCATCGGCGAGCACGACGGCGCCGCCGTGCGCCGCGAGCTCGAGCTCGGCGCCCGACTCGACGCCCTCGAGCTCGAGCGCCGCCCCGTCGCCGTCGCATCCGCGCCAGGCGGACCCCGACGACCACGCGCCGTAGGCGCAGCCGTCGTGGAGCAGCGGCCGCGACGGCGAGCCCGAGAGGCCCGACGCCTCGACCTCGACGGTCTGCACCCCGAGCTCGTGCCACTCGATGCCCGTCTCCGTCGCGACCAGCACCCGGCCGGTCGCCGGCCCCGGCAGCTGCAGCGCCGCATCCTCCGCCTCGATGCGCGTCTGCCAGCCGCCGCTCGAGAGCACGCTCGACGTCGTGTCGAGCAGCACCCACCGGTCGCCGACCGCCGTGATCTGCAGCGCGGGCTCGTCGGGCGACATCGGGGCGTCGACGCTCGATCGCGTCTCGCCGGACTCGACGTCGACCTCGAGCACGCGGCCGAGGCCCGGCGACGCGGCGAAGAGCGTCTCGGGCGTCAGGGCAGCGACGGCACCGCGTCCGAGCTGCACGACGGGCTCGCCGAGCTCGTCGCCCGACTCGATCGCGGCGACGTCGCTCACCCACACGTCGCCGCTCGACGGCGCGACGATCGCCACCGACGATCCCGCGAGCTGCACGTCCGAGCCGGAGGGCACGAGCACGGCGGGCCCGGGCTCGAGCGTCGCGCGGTCGAGCGCGCGCACGACGCTCGCCGCGCGGTCGACGACGAGCACGCCGCCGTCGCCCTGCACGACCTCGCTCGCCGCGCCGCCGGGCGCGACGATCGACTCGAGCTGGTCGGTCTGCGTGTTCACGGCGCCCACGAGCGACGCCTCGCCGTTCGCGACCCACACGCTGCCGGGGTCGAGTCGCGGGTCGAGGGCGGCGTTGCCCGGCCACAGCGCCGCGGCGGTCGCGACGGCGATGGCGAGCGCGCCCCCGAGCGCGATGCCTCCGATGCGGGTCGCCTGGCTCACGGCACCTCCGCACACGCCTCCGCGCCGTCGCCGGAGCGTCCGTCGCGATTGACCGCGACCGTGATGCACAGCTCGTCGCCGCTGCCGCCGACGAGGCTGAAGGTCGTGGCGCGCTGGATGACGGCGTCGCCGGACGCCGTCGTCACGAGGTAGGAGTCGGCGTCGACGAGGCCGGGGTCGTCCCACGTGAACGCGACGCCGCCGTCGACCGGCTCGGCCACGACCTCGTCGACGACGGGGATCGAGCCCTGCAGCGTCGTCACGGCGACGGCGACCACCGCGACCGCGCCGAGGACGACGGCGGTCGCGGCACCCACGAGCAACGACACGAAGCCGCGCCGCGTGGGCGCGGGAGCCGACTGCGTCGACGCCGAGATGTCGATCTGCTGCGCCCCGCGCATCGGCGCTCGACGGCGGGCGGCGCGCACGCGCAGCGGCAGCTCCTCCTCGCGCGCCGACTCCTCGGCGCGCTCGACGTCGCGCGACCAGGGGCGCTCCTGCAGGTCGATGGGCGTCACGGGCACGCCCATCTCCTGCTGCACGGCCTGCAGATCCTCGACCATCGCGAGGATCGACCGGTAGCGGTCGAGGGGGTCGCGCGCGAGCGCCTTCCGCACGATCGCGGCGAGCGCGCGCGGCGCATCCACGTCGAACGGCTGGATGTCGTGCGCGAGGATCCGGGCCGTCAGCTCGTCGGTGCCGTTGCGCCCGCTGCGCACCTCGGCGGGGCTGCGGCCGGCGACGAGCGAGTACAGCGTGGCCCCGAACGACCACACCTCGCTCGCGACCGTGCCGGCCGTCTCGTCGCGCAGCACCTCCGGCGCCGACCACGGCACCGAGACGCCCGCCGACTCGTGGTCGCCGAGGTGCATGTTCGACGCGATGCCGAAGTCCGACAGCACGGGATGCCCGAAGGCCGTCGTCATGATGTTCGCCGGCTTCACGTCGCGATGCAGCGTGCCTGCGCGATGCGCGGTCTCGAGCGCTCCGCCGATGCGCACGAGGATCTCGAGCGCCTCGTCGAGCTCGAACGGCCGCTGCCGGAAGCGGTCGCCGATCTCGGTCGAGCAGAGCTCCATGACGAGGTACGGACGGCCGTCGCCCGACACGCTCGCCGAGTACACCGTGAGGATCGACGGATGCGCGCTCAGCCTGCCCATGAGGTTCACCTCGGAGCGGAACGCGCTGCGCACGCGGTCGTCGACGAGGTCGGCGTGCATGACCTTCACGGCCACGGGCCGTCGCGGCAGGTTCTGCTCGTACAGGAAGACGTCGGCGAAGCCGCCCTTGCCGAGGATGTGGACGTGCGTGAACCCAGGCAGCACCGGTGGTGACGACGGCAGCCTGGCGGCCATGCGTCAGTCCTCGCGGAGCGTCGCCCGGGGCACGGTGCGGTCGACGTCCTCGACCTCGGGCGCGCGGACGACGTCGACGACCACCACGGTCACGTTGTCGCGGCCGCCGGCATCGAGCGCGGCGTCGACGAGGGCCTCGCATGCGGCGTGGGGCTCCTCGTGCTCGATGAGGATGCGCTCGATGTCGACGTCGTGGATCTCCTTCGTGAGCCCGTCGGAGCACACGAGCAGGCGCAGCCTCGGCATGATCGGCAGCAGGAAGTAGTCGGGCACGGGGTCGGCGTTGAAGCCGACGGCGCGCGTGACGACGTTGGCCTCCGGGTGCGACTCGGCCTCGTCCTCCGCGAGCAGGCCCGCGTCGACGAGCTCCTGCACGACCGAGTGGTCGACGGTGATGCGGGTGAGGCGCTCGCCGAGCATCGCGTACGTGCGCGAGTCGCCGACGTTGAAGATCGCGAAGTAGGGGTCGCCGTCGTGCTCGGCGAACGCGCAGCCCGTGACGGTCGTGCCCGTGCCGGCGTCGGCGTCGCCCACGAGCCGGGCGATGTCGGCGGTCGCCTCGCGCAGCGCCTCGACGACGTCGGCGGGCTCGACGCGCTCACGGCCCCCGAGTCCCCCCAGTCGCTCGACGACGACGCGGCTCGCGAGGTCGCCGTGGCTGTGGCCACCCATGCCGTCGGCGATCGCGAACACGGGCGGCTGCGTGACGAGGCTGTCCTCGTTGTGCTGGCGTCGCAGCCCGACGTCGGTCGTGCCGGCCCAGCGCACCTGGAACGTCTGGCTCGCCGGCCCCTGGCCCGTGTGCTCGCCGACAGGCGCTCCGATGTGCGTCACGCCCACCAGTCTCCCATGCGCGCACCCCTCGCGTGCGCGCCCGACGCGGCGACCCCGTCGCTACGGATTCCGATGGCTGCGACGGGTCGCGACGACGGAATCCCTTGCCACGGCCGCATCCGTCGACCAGGATCATCGACATGAGCGACCGCAGGAGCCACATGCTCGACGACGTGTCGAAGGCGATCATCGAGCGGCTGCAGCGCGATGGCCGCCGCTCGTACGCCGAGATCGGCAGGGAGGTGGGCCTCAGCGAGGCCGCCGTGCGACAGCGCGTGCAGCGCCTCACCGAGTCGGGCGTCATGCAGATCGTCGCGGTGACCGACCCGCTGCAGCTGGGCTTCCGCAGGCAGGCGATGGTCGGCATCCGCGTGCAGGGCGACACCGTCGTGGTCGCCGAGCGGCTCGCCGCGCTGCCGCAGATCGACTACGTCGTCATGACGGCGGGCTCGTTCGACGTCATCGCCGAGGTCGTCTGCGAGGACGACGATGCGCTCATCGAGCTGCTGAACACCGAGGTGCGCACGATCGAGGGCGTCGCCGCGACCGAGACCTTCCTCTACATGCGGCTCGTCGAGCAGCGCTACGACTGGGGAACCCGCTAGGAGGCACCGATGACCGAGCTCACCGACCTGCAGACGAAGGCCGCCGACCACCTCTGGATGCACTTCGCGCGCCAGTCGGCGCTCGAGGCGGGCCAGACGCCCATCATCGTGCGGGGCGACGGGCACCGCATCTACGACGACCGCGGCAAGGAGTACGTCGACGGCCTCGCCGGGCTCTTCGTCGTCGCGGCCGGCCATGGGCGCGAGTCGCTCGCCGAGGCCGCGGCGCGGCAGGCGAAGGAGCTCGCCTTCTTCCCCCTGTGGTCCTACGCGCATCCGCCCGCCATCGAGCTCGCCGATCGCCTCGCGGGCTACGCCCCGGGCGCGCTGAACCACGTGTTCTTCTCCTCCGGCGGCGGCGAGGCCGTCGAGACGGCGTTCAAGCTCGCGAAGCAGTTCTGGCGCATGCAGGGCAAGCCGATGAAGCACAAGGTCATCTCGCGCGCCGTCGCCTATCACGGCACGCCGCAGGGCGCCCTCGCCATCACGGGCATCCCCTCGCTGAAGCAGATGTTCGAGCCGCTCGTGCCCGGCACGTTCCGCGTGCCCAACACGAACCGCTATCGCGCCGAGGAGGCCGGGTTCACCGGCACGACCGACGAGGAGTTCGGGATCTGGGCCGCCGACCGCATCGAGGAGATGATCCAGTTCGAGGGGCCGGACACCGTCGCGGCCGTCTTCCTCGAGCCCGTGCAGAACGCCGGCGGATGCTTCCCGCCCCCGCCCGGGTACTTCCAGCGCGTGCGCGAGATCTGCGACCGGCACGACGTGCTGCTCGTGAGCGACGAGGTCATCTGCGCCTTCGGGCGCATCGGCCACATGTTCGCGTGCGACGCCTACGGCTACGAGCCCGACATGATCACGTTCGCGAAGGCCGTCACGAGCGGCTACGCGCCGCTGGGCGGCACGATCGTGAGCGACCGCGTGTACGAGCCCTTCCGGCACGCCGACGCCATGTTCAGCCACGGCTACACGTTCGGCGGCCACCCCGTGTCGACCGCCGTCGCGAACGCCAACCTCGACCTCTTCGAGGAGGAGGGGCTCCTCGAGCGCGTGCGCACCCTCTCCCCCGCGTTCCGCTCGTCGCTCGAGACGCTGCTCGACCTCGACATCGTCGGCGACGTGCGCGGCGACGGCTACTTCTTCGGCATCGAGCTCGTGAAGGACAAGGCGACGAAGGAGTCGTTCGACGGCCCGGAGTCCGAGCGGCTGCTGCGCGGCTTCCTCTCGAAGGAGCTGTGGGAGGCCGGGCTGTACTGCCGCGCCGACGACCGAGGCGACCCCGTGATCCAGCTCTCGCCGCCGCTCACGATCGGCGAGCCCGAGTTCGCGCAGATCACGGACATCCTCCGCGACGTCCTCTCCCGCGCGCAGGCGCAGCGCTAGCCCATGCGCACGAGACCCGAGCTGCACGGCACCTTCGGCGCCGTCGCGTCGACCCATTGGCTCGCATCGAGCGCCGGTATGGCCGTGCTCGAGCGCGGGGGCAACGCCGCAGACGCCGCGGTGGCGGCCGGCTTCGTGCTGCACGTCGTCGAGCCGCACCTCAACGGGCCGGGCGGCGACCTGCCCGCCATCGTGCACGAGCCGGGCCGCGAGCCGCGCGTGCTGTGCGGCCAGGGCGTCACGCCCGCCGGTGCGACGATCGACGCCTACCGCGCCCTCGGCGTCGACCACGTGCCGGGCACGGGCCTGCTCGCCGCCGTCGTGCCGGGAGCCGTCCCCGCCTGGATGACGCTGCTGCGCGATCTCGGCACGTGGACGCCCGCCGAGGTGCTCGCCTTCGCCATCGACCTCGCCGACCGCGGCCACCACGTGCTGCCGCGCGTCGCCGCGACGATCGCGGCCAACGCCGAGCGCTTCCGCATGGACTGGCCGACGTCCGCGGAGCTGTGGGTCGCGGGCGGCGCGCCCGAGCCGTGGCAGCGCATCCGCATGCCGCAGCTCGCGACGACGTACCGCAGGCTCGCGGATGCGGGCGCCGGGCTCGGCCGCGAGGCCGCGTGCGACGCCGCCATCGCAGCCTGGCGCGAGGGGTTCGTCGCCGAGGCGATCGACGCCCACGGGCGCACCGCCGTGGTCGACGCCACGGGCGACGCGCATCCCGGTCTGCTGCGGGGCGAGGACATGGCCGCGTGGCAGCCGACGTGGGAGGCCCCGCTCGGCCTCGACTGGCGCGGCCGCCGCGTGCTGAAGTGCGGCGCGTGGACGCAGGGGCCCGCCCTGCTCGCGCAGCTCGGCATCGTCGAGCCGCTGCTGCCGACGCGAGCCGAGCGCTTCGACGCCGACGTCGTGCACGTCGCGACCGAGGCGGCGAAGCTCGCCTTCGCCGACCGCGACGCGTGGTTCGGCGACGGCGCCGACATCTCGGGACTGCTCGACGAGGCCTATCTCGCCCAGCGACGCGCGCTCATCGCGGAGACCGCCTCGCTCGAGCTGCGCCCCGGCGCGCTGCACGGGCCGCCCCGCATGCCCGTCGTCGAGGTCGAGGGCGCGCACCGGGCGGCGGGCGCCGGCGAGCCGACCCGCGGCGACACGTGCCATCTCGACGTCGTCGACGCCGACGGCATGGTCGTCTCGGCGACGCCCAGCGGCGGATGGCTGCAGTCGAGCCCCGCGATCGAGGGGCTCGGGTTCTGCCTCGGCACCCGTGCGCAGATGCTGTGGCTCGAGGAGGGCCTCACGACGTCGATGGCTCCCGGCATCCGCCCTCGCACGACGCTCTCGCCCTCGATGGCGCTCGACGACGACGGCACCGTCACCGCCTTCGGCACCCCCGGCGGCGACCAGCAGGACTCCTGGCAGGTGTCGATGCTGCTCGGGATGGGCGTGCTCGGGCTCGAGCCGCAGGCAGCGATCGACGCCCCCGCGTGGCACACGACGCACCTCGTCTCGTCGTTCGATCCGCGCGTGTGGGAGCCGGGCGGCCTCCACGTCGAGGATCGCCTCGGAGACGACGTCATCGCCGAGCTGCGTCGCCGCGGCCACCGCGTCTCGGAGGTCGGCGCGTGGAGCCTCGGCCGGCTGAGCCTCGCGAGCCGCGCGCCGGACGGCTCGGTGCGCGCCGCCGCGAACCCTCGCGGCGAGCAGGGCTACGCCGTCGCGCGCTGAGCGGCGCGGCGTCGTGATCCCGCGGGTCACGACGCCGCGGCGCGGTCGGCGCCGACCCACTCGGGCAGCATGCCCGCGTGCAGCACCGTCGCCATGAGCAGCGCCATGCCGAGCTCGGGGTCGTCGTCGAGCGCGACGTCGATGCACGCCGCCGCCGTGCCCGCACGGCCGACGAGCCAGTGCAGCGTCGCGAGCATGACGAGCGGCGCCGCCCGCATGCCCTCGGGCGCGACGGCGACGACGTGCTCGAGCAGCCCGATGCCGCGCTCGACGCGGTCGCGGTCTGGCGCAGGCCCGACGCCCAGCAGGCGCGCGGGCTCGACGTCGGCAGGCTCGCCGCGCTGCAGCGCATGCGCCTGGATGCCCGCGGCAAGCCCGTCGAGCAGCTGGCACGTCGCAGCGTCGCGCAGCGCGGGACGCTGCACGAGCGCGAGCACGAGCGCCGCCTGCTCGGGATCGAGCACCGCGGCGTGGAGCGCGAGCTCGATCGGCACGACGGGGTCGTCGAGCGCAGCCCGCAGCGCACCGGACGACGCGACGGCCTCGAGCGCCTCGGCGACGGCGAGCCTGCGCGCCGGGGACGCAGGCCTCGGCACGCGAGGAGGCGGCGTCGGTGCGAGGAACGGCAGCCCGTCGGTGACCTCGAGCTCGGCGAGCGGCCCTCGCGCGGCCCCGGGGGCGTCGTAGTCGCCCCACGCGTCGGCGGCCTGGCACAGCCGTGCGCGCACGGGCAGCCCGGCGCGGCGCGCGGCCGCGCAGATCGCGCGCACGACGCCGCGGTGCGGCAGCGCCCCCGTGCCGACGACGGCATCCGTCACGACCGCGACGGCGAGCGCGTCGGGCTCGGCGCCCAGCACGGCATCGAGCATCCGATCGGCCCAGGCGGGCAGCGCACCGCGCGGGAGCCCCGGGATGTCGCACCGCAGCGCCATGCCGGTGCGCGAGCCGTGGAAGGGCACGAGCAGCACGGAGCGTGCGATGGCCGACCCCGCGAGGTGCGGGAGGGCGAGGAGGAGCTGCTGGGGCGAGGAGGCGCGGACGATCTGCATGCCGAGAGGCTGGCGGCCCCGCCCGACGGCGTCCGCCCGCAGCCGCGGCGCCTGTGGACGCCGGCCGGGTGGGAGGGACGCGCGCGCCCCTCGCCGCCTAGGAGAAGAGGTCGGAGATCGCCTCGACGACGTCGGCGCCCATGCGCGCCTCGCCTGCCGCGACGTTCTGCGCGATCTGCTCGGGCTTCGTGGCGCCCGCGATCACCGACACCACGGGCTCCTGCGCGAGCAGCCACGCGAACGTGGCCTCGAGCATCGTGAGGCCGGCGTCGCGCGCCACGCGATCGTACTCCTCGAGCAGCGTCCAGTCGACGCCCTCGAGCAGCTGCGGCTTGATCCGCGTCAGCCGGCCGTCGTGCGGCTGCTCGGTGCGCGTGTACTTGCCGGAGAGCAGGCCGTTGTACAGCGGGAAGTACGGCAGGAAGCCGAGCCCCGCCTCGCGCGCCGCAGGCAGCACGTCGGTCTCGACGCCGCGCGCCAGCAGGCTGTACTCGTCCTGCGCCGTCACGAAGCCGTGCGGCGACTGCACCGCCGCCGCCTCGCGGATCTGCTCGCCCGAGAGGTTGGAGTGCCCGTAGGCGCGGATCTTGCCGGCCTCGACCAGCTCGTCGAGCGCGTCGATCGTCGTCTCGATCGGCGTCTCGGGGTCGGGGGTGTGCAGCTGGTACAGGTCGATCCAGTCGGTCTGCAGCCGCGTCAGCGATGCGTCGACCGCGTTGCGCAGGTACCGGCGGCCGCCCTTCGGCCCCCAGTCCTCCGATCCCGGGATCGGGAACTGCTGGTGACCCCACTTCGTCGCGAGCACGACCTGGTCGCGCCTGCCCTTCAGGGCGTTGCCCAGCAGCCGCTCGCTCGTCGTCGGCGGCACGCCGTACATGTCGGCGGTGTCGAGCAGGGTGATGCCGTGGTCGATCGCGGCGTGCACGAGGCGATCGGTGCCGGGCTGCTCCTCGGTCGCGGTGCCGGGCCGCCCGAGGTTGTTGAGCCCGAGGCCCACCTGGCTCACGACGATGTCACTGGATCCGAGCGTGCGACGCATCCCTCAAGCCTAGCCACGCGCGCGCCGCCGCCGCGTGCGCTCTGGGCGGACGCGTCAGCCGAGCCCGGCGGCGGTCGCCGTGAGCTCGAGCCGGTCGTCGGCGACGCGCCGCAGGCGGATGCCGGCGCCCGCTGCCCAGGCGGCGAGGTCGTCCGCCGACGACGCGATCACGCCGTCGCCCGCCATGCGGCGCACGAGCGCGCCCTTGCCGTGCTTGTTCCAGTGGTTGAGGGCCGCGCCGTCCTCCCCCACCACGTCGACGCCGATGGCACCGGGCACGGGCGCCACGTCGACGTACGCCTTCGAGCGCAGGTCGACGACCGTCTCGTCGGCGAGCACCGCCGCCGCATCGGCCCACGCGCCGCGCAGGGGGCCCTTCAGGTCGCTCGCCGAGCACCGATACGAGGGGATGCGATCGCTCGCGCGCACGAGACCCCACAGCGCCGACGCCACGACGACGTGCGCGTCGACCCACGCGCGCGCCGGCGCGTCGAGCGTCGCCGCGCCGAGGGCGTCGTAGAGCACGCCCTCGTAGCGCTCGAGGGCAGGCATCGTCGGCGACGTCCGCAGGGCACGATCGTCGTCGATCCAGCGCTGCCGCGCGGCGGTCGGTGCGGCGGGGGCCGCGACGGCCTTCGCGATCGTCGCCTCGACCATGCGCTCGCGCGTGCGACGCAGGGGCGGGAACGCCAGTGCGCCGAGGTCCAGCGTGGACCCCGGCGCACCGCCCGCCGCCTTCGTCTCCGAGGGCGGCAGGATGACGATCACGCGAGCTGCGCGTGCCGTGCGACGATCTCGACCCGGTCGTGGTCGACCGAGAGGAAGCCCTCGGCCGCATCCACCGCGATCACCGCGCCGTCGACGGGCGTGACCCGCACCTGGCCGGAGCCGAGCACGGCGAGCACCGGCTCGTGGCCCGACAGGATGCCGATCTCGCCCTCGACGGTGCGTGCCACGACCTGGCTCGCCTCGCCCGACCAGACCTCGGCCTCGGCCGAGACGATGCTGACGGCGAGTGCCATCAGCCGTTCTCCTTCTGGATCTGCGCCCACTTCTCCTCGACGTCGGTGATGGGGCCGACGTTGAAGAACGCCTGCTCCGCCACGTGGTCGAACTCGCCCTTGGCGATCGCGTCGAACGACTCGATCGTGTCCTTGAGCGGCACCGTGGAGCCCTCGACGCCCGTGAACTTCTTCGCCATATACGTGTTCTGCGAGAGGAACTGCTGGATGCGACGTGCACGCGACACGACGATCTTGTCCTCCTCGGAGAGCTCGTCGACGCCGAGGATCGCGATGATCTCCTGCAGCTCCTTGTTCTTCTGCAGGATCTGCTTCACGGTCGTCGCGACGCGGTAGTGGTCCTCGCCGATGTAGCGCGGGTCGAGGATGCGGCTCGTCGACGTGAGCGGGTCGATGGCCGGGTAGAGGCCCTTCGACGCGATCTCGCGGCTCAGCTCGGTCGTCGCGTCGAGGTGCGCGAACGTCGTGGCCGGTGCCGGGTCGGTGTAGTCGTCGGCAGGCACGTAGATGGCCTGCAGCGACGTGATCGAGTGACCGCGCGTCGACGTGATGCGCTCCTGGAGGAGACCCATCTCGTCGGCGAGGTTCGGCTGGTAGCCCACGGCGGAGGGCATGCGGCCGAGCAGCGTCGACACCTCGGAGCCCGCCTGCGTGAAGCGGAAGATGTTGTCGATGAAGAGCAGGACGTCCTGCTTCTGCACGTCGCGGAAGTACTCCGCCATCGTGAGCGCCGAGAGGGCGACGCGCAGACGCGTCCCCGGCGGCTCGTCCATCTGGCCGAAGACGAGGGCCGTCTTGTCGAAGACGCCCGCCTCCTCCATCTCGTGGATGAGGTCGTTGCCCTCACGCGTGCGCTCGCCGACGCCCGCGAACACCGACACGCCACCGTGGTCCTGCGCGACGCGCTGGATCATCTCCTGGATGAGGACGGTCTTGCCGACGCCCGCACCGCCGAAGAGGCCGATCTTGCCGCCCTGCACGTACGGGGTGAGCAGGTCGATCGACTTGATGCCGGTCTCGAAGAGCTGCGTCTTCGACTCGAGCTGGTCGAACGCCGGCGCCTTGCGGTGGATGGGCCAGCGGTCGGTGACCTCGAGGGTCTCGCCCTCGCCGAGGTTCAGCGCCTCGCCGATCACGTTGAAGACCTTGCCCTTGGTGACGTCGCCGACGGGGACCGTGATGGCCTCGCCGGTGTCGCGCACCTCCTGGCCGCGGACGAGGCCGTCCGTCGGCTTGAGGGCGATGGCGCGGACGAGGTCGTCGCCGAGGTGCTGCGCGACCTCGAGGGTGAGCGTCATCGTCTCGGTGCCCTCGCCGAACGAGACCTCGGTCTTGAGCGCGTTGTAGATGCCGGGGATGGCGTCGTGCGGGAACTCGATGTCGACGACCGGCCCCGTGACGCGGGCGATGCGGCCGACGGCTGCCTGCGTGGCGGCTGCTTCCGTGATGGTCATTGCTTCCAGTGCCTTTCGTGGCTTACTTCGCCGAGGAGAGGGCGTCCGCGCCGCCCACGATCTCGGAGATCTGCTGCGTGATCTCGGCCTGGCGCGCGTTGTTGCGCAGGCGCGTGTAGTCGGTGATGAGCGTGTCCGCGTTGTCGGATGCAGACTTCATCGCCTTCTGCGTGGCGGCCTGCTTCGCGGCGGCCGACTGCAGGAGTGCGTTGAAGATGCGGCTCTCGACGTAGACGGGCAGGAGGGCGTCGAGCACGCGGCCCGGCTCCGGCTCGAACTCGTAGAGCGGGAAGTGCTCGCCGTCCGTGGCGTCCGTCGCTGCGTCGACGATCTCGAGGGGCAGCAGACGGACGGTCTGCGGCTCCTGCGTCATCATGCTGACGAAGCGGTTGTAGACGACGTGGATCTCGTCGACGCCGCCGTTCGCCGAGCCCTTGACGTAGGACTCGATGACGGCGTCGGCGATCTCCTTGGCGAGGTCGGCAGTGGGCACGTCGGTCTGGCCCGTCCAGTCGCGGACCGCCGCACGGCGGCGGAACTGGAAGTACTGCACCGCCTTGCGACCGACGAGGTAGTGCTCGACCTCCTTGCCCTGGCCCTCGAGCTGCGCACGCAGCTCGCCGGCCTCGCGGAGGATCTGCGAGTTGAACGCGCCGGCGAGGCCGCGGTCGCTCGTGAGGACCACGATCGCGCTGCGGCGGATCTCGTCGCGCTCGAGCGTGAGGTCGTGGACCTCGTTCGAGTACGTCGCGACCGCGCTCACGGCACGCGTGATCGCGCGTGCGTACGGCGACGAGGACTCGACCCGCGCCAGCGCCTTCTGGATGCGCGACGCGGCGATGAGCTCCATCGCCTTCGTGATCTTCTTGGTCGTCTGCGCAGACTTGATCTTCTGCGTGTAGACCCTGAGCTGGGCTCCCATGAGGCTTAGCGCTTGCCCTTCACGATCTGCGCCTGGTTGACGTCGTCGAGCGGCATCTCGTCAGGCGAGTCGGCGACGATCGAGTCGGACTCGTCGGCCACGAAGCCGGCGGCGAACGCGTCGACCTCGCTCTCGAGCGTCTTCAGGGTGTCGTCGTCGAGCACGTTCGTCTCGCGCAGGGTCGTGAGCACGGACGAGTTGCGGCGCAGGTGGTCGAGCAGCTCGGCCTCGAAGCGCAGCACCTCGCTGACGGGGACGGCGTCCATCTTGCCGTTCGTGCCCGCCCAGATCGAGACGACCTGCTCCTCGACCGGGTACGGCGAGTACTGCGGCTGCTTGAGGAGCTCGGTGAGGCGCGCACCACGAGCGAGCTGACGACGCGACGCGGCGTCGAGGTCGGACGCGAACATCGCGAACGCCTCGAGCGAGCGGTACTGCGCCAGCTCGAGCTTGAGCGTGCCCGAGACCTTCTTGATCGACTTGACCTGCGCGTCGCCACCGACGCGCGAGACCGAGATGCCGACGTCGACCGCGGGACGCTGGTTGGCGTTGAAGAGGTCGGACTGCAGGAAGATCTGGCCGTCGGTGATCGAGATCACGTTGGTCGGGATGTACGCCGAGACGTCGTTGGCCTTCGTCTCGATGATGGGCAGACCCGTCATCGAGCCGGCGCCGAGCTCGTCGGAGAGCTTCGCGCAGCGCTCGAGCAGACGGGAGTGCAGGTAGAAGACGTCGCCGGGGTATGCCTCGCGGCCCGGCGGGCGACGCAGCAGCAGCGAGACGGCACGGTAGGCCTCGGCCTGCTTCGAGAGGTCGTCGAAGATGATGAGGACGTGCTTGCCCTCGTACATCCATTGCTGGCCGATGGCCGAGCCCGTGTAGGGCGCGAGGTACTTGAAGCCGGCAGGGTCCGATGCGGGAGCGGCCACGATCGTCGTGTACTCCATGGCGCCGGCCTCCTCGAGCGCACCGCGGACGGAGGCGATCGTGGAGCCCTTCTGGCCGATGGCGACGTAGATGCAGCGCACCTGCTTCGAGACGTCGCCCGACTCCCAGTTGGCCTTCTGGTTGATGATCGTGTCGATCGCGATGGCCGTCTTGCCGGTCTGGCGGTCGCCGATGATGAGCTGACGCTGGCCACGGCCGATCGGGATCATGGCGTCGATCGCCTTGATGCCCGTCTGCATGGGCTCGTGCACCGACTTGCGCTGCATGACGCCGGCGGCCTGGAGCTCGAGGGCGCGGCGGCCGCTCGTCGCGATCTCGCCGAGGCCGTCGATCGCGTTGCCGAGCGGGTCGACGACGCGGCCGAGGTAGCCCTCGCCGACGGGGACGGAGAGGACCTCGCCCGTGCGGGTCACCTCCATGCCCTCGTCGATGCCGTTGAACTCGCCGAGCACGACGACGCCGATCTGGGTCTCGTCGAGGTTCTGCGCGAGGCCGAGCGTGCCGTCCGCGAAGCGGACGAGCTCGTTGGCCATGACGCCCGGGAGGCCCTCGACGTGCGCGATGCCGTCGGCGGCGTCGGTGACGCGACCGACCTCGCTCGTCGACGAGGCCTTGGCCTCGTACGAGGCCACGAAGTCGCTCAGCGCACCCTTGATGTCATCGGGGCTGATGGTGATCTCTGCCATTGCTTCTCCTCGTGTGACCTAGCCCAGCCGCAGCCGGAGGTCGGTGAACTTCGCGCGGAGCGTGCCGTCGATGACGTCGTCCGCGACCGCGACCCGGAGGCCGCCGATGATCTGGGGGTCGACGACCTGCTGCACGAGCAGACGTCGTCCGTAGCGCTGCGAGAGGCTCGTCTCGAGCCGCTGCAGCTGCGCCTCGGGGAGCGCCACGGCGGTGGTGACCGTCGCGATGCCGGCTCCGGCGGCCTCGGCCACCGACTCGGCTGCCTGCCGCAGCAGCACGCCGATGCGGCGGCCGCGCGGCGAGCGCACGAGGTGGTCGAGGATGACGAGCGTGGCCTCGGAGGCCTTGCCTGCGAGCAGACGCTCGACGACGAGCGCCTTGTCGTCGGGCCCGCCGATGAGCCCACCGAGCGCGAGCTCGAGGTCGGTGTCGCCGACGACGACCCGCTCGACCTGCTGGATCTCGCCAGACACGTCGGCGTCGCTCGCGGTCGAGGCGATGCGGATGCCCGCGTCCTCGAGGCCTGCGAGCAGATCCTGCCCGGACGACCAGCGCTGCGCGGCGGCGAGGCCGAGCAGTCGGCGCGCCTCGGCGCCGAGCGACCCGAACACGCGCGCGATGATCGCGTCGCGATCGGCGCTCGTGCCGTTCGTGTCGACGAGCGCCGCGAGCAGCTGCGGCGTGCGCTCGATGGCACGAGCGGCCTGCAGCACCTCGCGGGCGTCGGAGACGCCGGCGCCCGACGACGCCGAGACGGCGTCGATCAGGGCGCCGTGCGCCTCACGCGTGGCGGACCTCACCGGCGACCAGCCTCCTCGGCCTCGAGGTCCGCGAGGAAGCGGTCCACGATGCCTGCGGCGCGCTGCTCGTCGAGCGCCTCGCCGACGACCTTCTCGGAGAGGTCGAGCGCGAGCACGCCGACCTCCTGGCGCAGCGACTGCACGGCAGCCTGGCGCTCGGCCTCGATCTGCGCGCGAGCGGTGGCGCCGACGCGGTCGGCCTCCTCCTGCGCGCCCGCCTTCAGCTCCGCGAGGATCTGCGCACCCTCGGCGCGCGCCTTCTCGCGGATCTGCGCGGCCTCGGCACGTGCCTCGGCCAGGATCGCGGCGTTCTCCTCGACGGAGGCCTTCGCCTTCGCCTCCGCCGCCTCGGCGCGCTCGAGCGCACCCTCGATCGCGTCGCGACGTGCGTCGAGCGCCTTGTTCAGCTTCGGCACCAGCCAGAAGAAGAAGGCGAGGACGATCGCGAAGACGACCAGCGACCAGACGATGTCGTAGATGGCGGGGATCAGCGGGTTCGGCGAGGTCTCGCCGTGCCCCTCATCCGCCATCACGACGGGGAATGCGAGCTGCATCCCTACTCCTTTGCTCCTTGGAGACCGCTAGGCGGTCGGCGATCAGGCCGGGGCGGTGAACGGGATGAAGCCCGTCGCGATGGCGATGAACGCCAGGGCCTCGGTGAACGCGATGCCGAGGAACATGAGGCCCGTCAGGCGGCCCTGGAGCTCGGGCTGGCGCGCGACCGACTCGATCGTCTTGCCGACGATGATGCCCACGCCGATGGCCGAGCCGATGGACGCGAGGCCGAATGCGATCGGGGCGAGGTAGCCGACGATGTTCATTGGTGCGGTTCCTTTCTGGAGGTTGCTGTACGACCTGGGGAGGTCGGACGATCAGTGCTCGTCTGCCAGCGCGAGCTGGATGTAGACGGCAGCGAGGTAGGTGAAGACGTAGGCCTGCAGGACGGCCACGAGGATCTCGAAGAGGGTGAACGCGAGGCCGAAGGCCAGCGTGCCGATGCCGAGGAGCCCGAGGAAGTCGCCGTAGGCGAGCATCGAGAAGAAGAAGAAGTGCGTCGCCGCGAAGCAGAGCACGAGCAGGAGGTGGCCGGCGACCATGTTCATCAGGAGTCGCAGCGCCAGCGTCACGGGGCGCAGCACGAACGTCGAGAGGAACTCGATCGGCGTCACGATCACGTAGATCGGGATCGGCACGCCCGACGGGAACAGCGAGTTCTTGAGGAACGTGCCCGGGTGCTTCTTGAGGCCCGCGTAGATGAACAGCACGTACGCGACGAGCGCGAGCACGAGCGGCATGCCGATCACGGAGGTGCCCGCGATGTTGAGGCCCGGGATGATGCCCGTGATGTTCATCGCGAGGATGCCGAAGAACATCGCCATGAGCACCGGCATGAACCGGCGGCCGTCCTTCTCGCCGAGCGTGTCGATGATCACGTTCTGGCGCACGAAGCCGAGCAGGAACTCGGCGCCGGCCTGGAAGCGCGTCGGCACGATGCGCATGTTGCGCACGGCGAGCCACAGGATGAGCATCATGACCGCGACCGCGAGGAAGCGGATCAGCATGATCCTGTTCAGTCCGAAGATCGGCTCCTCGGCACCCGAGAGGCCGACGGCCGTCGGGTCCGTGAGGAGGAACACCTCCGGGAAGAACTCCGTGAGGCTCGGCGGATGGAACGGCTCGGGCTCAGGAGCGGCGGCGGAAATGGCCAGCAGGGGAAGCGCGCTCAGCGGGGTCTCCGTCGGTCACGGCGCGTCACGGCGCCAAGGTCGTCGTCGTACTGATCGGTGTCCCGGATCGCTCCTCCATCGCCGTGCGACCATGCGGGCGCGGAGGATGAGGGACCAACCTGGGGGATCGCTCTCAGCCTAGCAGAGCGGGGGCGTCAGCGGCGCGCGGGGCGCCCCTGGGTCTCCTCCTCGGCGGGCTCGTCGACCGTCGGCTGCTTGGAGCGACCGATGACGAGCACGTCGACGACGAGCGAGCCGAGCACCGCGGCGAGCATCGTGCCGAAGACGACGCCGCCCGCGAGCCACGCCTGGCCCTGCAGCGCGAGCATGATGACGAGGAACGCCACGAACTTCAGCAGCATGCCGCCCAGCAGCACGCCGAAGAAGGCGGGATGCAGCAGCTCGCCGCGCGAGACCTTGAAGCCCACGAGCACGCTGAGCGCCGTGAGCGAGAGGAACGCGATCGCGATCGCGGTGCCGACGAGGGCGCTGACGACGCCCGTCCACCCCGCGACGGCGAATCCCACGATCCCGCCGACGAGCGCGACGGCGGCTGCGAGCAGCCCGCCGTATGCGAGCACCCGGCGCATGACGTCCTGGATGGTCATCGTCGCTCCCCTGCATCGACCGTGTCGGTGGTGGGCGTCCTCCGCGCCCGACGCTGTGCCGAGCGCGCCCTCGCGAGTCGCAGCGCGGAATGCCAGACCCGCCTGCTCACCGGCAGCGCGGTGAGGATCGCGCAGACGAGGAAGCCGACCCCGATGATACCGGCAGCGAGCCACTCGTCGATGAACAGGAACAGCAGCGTGCCGCCCGCGACCACGATCGTCCACGAGTAGAAGATCAGCACGGCGCCCAGATGCGTGTGCCCCATGTCGAGCAGGCGGTGGTGCAGGTGCTTGCGGTCGGCCGCGAAGGGGCTCTGGCCGTTCAGCAGCCGGCGCACGACGGCGAGCACGAAGTCGAGCAGCGGCAGCGCGAGGATCGCGAACGGCAGCAGCACGGGGATGAAGGCGGGCAGCAGCTGCGAGCGGCCGCCGACGACCGTCAGGTCGATCTGGCCCGTGACCGAGATCGCGGCCGTCGCCGTGAGGAGCCCCACCATGAGCGCGCCCGCATCGCCCATGAACATCTTCGCGCGGTGCCAGTTGAGCGGCAGGAAGCCGACGCACGCGCCCACGACGATCGCGGTCAGCAGGCTCGCGAGCGAGAAGTAGGCCTCCTGCTGGCCGAGGGCGTTGCTGATGATCCAGATGTAGGCGAAGAACGCCGCCGAGCCGATGATGGTCGTGCCCGCGACGAGGGCGTCGAGCCCGTCGATGAAGTTCACGGCGTTCATGACGAGCACGATCGTGACGACCGTCAGCACGATCGACATCTGCTGCGACCCGACGGCGATGCCGCCGAACGGATTCGGGATGCTCGTGATGCGCACGACGAAGAAGGCCACGACGCCCGCCGTGACGAGCTGCGCGCCGAGCTTCACCATCCAGTCGAGGTCGAGCAGGTCGTCGAGCACGCCCACGACGACGATGAAGCCCGTGGCGCACAGCAGCGCGACGATGCGGGGCCACTCGGCGTACGCCGGGTCGAACTGCGGCACGAACGAGCCGGCTGTCACCGCCGCGACGACGCCTGCGAACATCGCGACGCCGCCGAGGCGCGGCGTCGGCTTCGCATGCACGTCGCGCTCGCGCACGGGCGGATGGATGCCGTGGGCGAGCGCGAAGCGGAGCGTGCCGAGGCTCACGAGCCAGGTCACGACCGCCGCGAGCACCCCGACGACGAGGAAGATCGTCATGGCTCGAGCGCCTCGCCCACGATCTCGGCGATGCGCTCGCGGGCCAGCACGCCCTGGCGCACGATGCGGATGCGCTCCCCCGTCGCGTCGACGATCGTCGAGCCGTTCTGGGCCCTCTCGCCGTCGGCGTGCGGCTCGTAGCCCTCGCCGACCTCGCCGGCGTCGAGGACGACCGCGACGGAGGAGGCGAGCGCCGCCGCGGGCTCCGCGGCCGTCGTGGAGGCGGGCTCGCCGTGGAGGTTGGCGCTCGAGACGGCGAGGGGGCCGGTCTCGGCGAGGAGGCCGAGGGCGACGTCGTTCGCGGGCATGCGCAGCGCGACGGTGCCCCTCGTCTCGCCCAGATCCCAGCTGAGGCTCGGCTGCGCGCGCACGATGATCGTGAGGGGGCCGGGCCAGAACGCCTCGGCGAGCGCACGGACGTCGTCGGACACCTGCTCGGCGAGGGCCGACAGCGTCGCGAGGTCGGGCACGAGCACGGGCGGCGGCGACTGTCGGTCGCGACCCTTCGCCGCGAGCAGGCCCGCGACGGCGTCGGCGTCGAACGCGTCGGCGGCGATGCCGTAGACCGTGTCGGTGGGCATGACGACGAGCCCGCCCGTCTGCAGCGCCTGCCGTGCGGCGCGCACCCCGGCGAGGAGGGACGCGGGCACGCTGCAGTCGAAGGTCTCGGGCACGCGACCATCGTACGGTCGCGTGCTCGTGCGCGCCGTGCGCGTCAGCGGCGCGCGGTGGTCACGCGATCGCGGCCCGTGAGGTCGCGATGCGTCGCCGCGTCGCGCCAGCCGGCGGCGTCGAGCACGGCGCGCACCGCGGCGCCCTGCTCCTCGCCGTGCTCGAGCGCGATGCATCCGCCCTCGCGCACCACGCGCACGCCCACGTCGGCGAGACCACGCACGACGTCGAGCCCGTCGTCACCGGAGTAGAGGGCGAGCGCGGGGTCGTGCAGCCGCACCTCGGCGTCGCGCGGCACCGCGGCGCTCGGCACGTAGGGCGGGTTCGACACGAGCACGTCGACCGAGCCCGCGACGTCCGGCAGCAGGGCGTCGAGCCGGGTGGCGTCGCCCTGCACGAGGCGGATGCGCGGCGCGAGCGCCGCGACGTTGCGGCGCGTCCAGGCGATGGCGGCGTCGTCGACCTCGACGGCGTGCACGCGCGCGGCGGGACGCTCGGTCGCGATGGCGATCGCGATGGCGCCGGAGCCGGCGCACGCGTCGACGACGACGGGATGCGCGACGCCGAGCGCATCGAGCGCGGCGAGCGCGTGGTCGACGAGCACCTCGGTCTCGGGCCTCGGCACGAAGACGCCGGGGCCGACCGCGAGGGTCGCGTGGCGGAAGTGCGCCTCGCCCGTGAGGTGCTGCAGCGGCTCGCGCTCGGCGCGGCGCGCGACGAGCGCGCCGAGCCGCCTGGCCTGCGGATCGTCGAGCGACGCACCGCGCAGCATGCGCATCCGCAGCTCGCCGAGCGACGTGCCGACGACGTGCGCGGCGAGGATCTCGGCGTCGGGGCCGACGACGTCGACGCGTGCGAGCGCCGCGCGCGCGGCAGCGATGGTGGCTTCGAGGTCGGGCACCTCGGCACCGTACCCTGGGGGCGCCCCCATCCAGGCACGGCCTCGGGGTCGAACGGCTAGCATCATCACGACTGCTTCTCACCCGTGAAAGGCCCACCTATGGCTCGCATCTACGACGACGTGACCGCGACGATCGGAGGCACGCCGCTCGTGCGCCTCCAGCGCGTCGACGACACGCACGCCACCATCCTCGCGAAGCTCGAGTTCTTCAACCCGGGCGCGAGCGTGAAGGACCGCATCGGCAAGGCGATCATCGACGCCGCCGAGGCCTCGGGCGAGCTGCAGCCCGGCGGCACGATCGTCGAGGGCACGAGCGGCAACACGGGCATCGCGCTCGCGCTCGTCGGCGCCGCACGCGGCTACCGCGTCATCCTCTCCATGCCGGAGACCATGTCGGTCGAGCGTCGCGCCGTGCTGAAGGCGCTCGGCGCCGAGCTCGTGCTCACGCCGGGCTCCGAGGGCATGCGCGGCGCCGTCGAGCGCGCGAGCCAGATCGTCGAGGAGACGCCGGGCGCCATCCTCGCCCGCCAGTTCGACAACCCCGCGAACCCCAAGGTCCACCGCGACACGACCGCCGAGGAGATCTGGGCCGACACCGATGGCGCCGTCGACATCTTCGTCGCCGGCATCGGCACGGGCGGCACCATCACGGGCGCGGGCAGCCGCCTCAAGGAGCTGAAGCCCGACGTGCAGGTCGTCGCCGTCGAGCCCATCGACTCCCCGCTGCTCACGCAGGGCACCGCCGGGCCGCACAAGATCCAGGGCATCGGCGCGAACTTCGTGCCGTCGATCCTCGACCGCGAGGCGTACGACGAGGTCGTCGACGTCGCACTCGACGACGCCGTGCGCGTCGCGCGCGAGCTCTCCGCGAAGGAGGGCATCTTCTCGGGCATCTCGTCGGGCGCCATCGTCTGGGCGGCGCTCGAGGTCGCACGGCGCCCCGAGAACGCCGGCAAGACCGTCGTCGCCATCATCTGCGACACGGGCGAGCGCTACCTCTCGAACCCGGTCTACGCCGACCTCGCCTGACGTGCTCGGGATCCGCGAGGACATCCGGAACGCGCAGCTGCGCGATCCGGCGGCTCGCGGCGCCCTCGAGGTGTGGCTGACGTACTCGACCCTGCACGCCGTGTGGGCGCACCGATGGCATCACTGGCTCTGGCGGCGCGGGCTGCGCTTCGCGGCCCGCGCCGGCAGCCAGTGGATGCGGTTCGTCACCGGCGTCGAGATCCACCCGGGGGCGACGCTCGGCAGGCGCCTGCTCATCGACCACGGCATGGGCGTCGTCATCGGCGAGACGGCCGTCGTCGGCGACGACTGCCTCATCTACCACCAGGTGACGCTCGGCGGGCGCGGGGTCGGCGTCGGACGCAGGCATCCGACGCTGGGCGACCGCGTGATCGTCGGCGCGGGCGCGAAGGTGCTCGGCCCCATCCACCTCGGCGACGACGTGAAGGTCGGCGCGAACGCCGTCGTCGTGCGCGACGCGCCGAACGGCGCGACGCTCGTCGGCGTGCCCGCGATGCTCGCCCGCCCGGGGTCGATCGAGTACCAGATCTGAGGCGCGGGCCGCTCAGCCCGTGACGACGATGCGTGCGCGCTCGTCGGGATGCGGCGGCTCCACCGACGCGACGTAGGCGTCGAGCGCCTCCCGGTCGAGCGTGAACGCATCCGGCCCGCCGCGACCGGCGCGCTCCCGGATGCGCTGCCACAGCACGTCGGTGGGCGCCGTGAGCACGACGAGGTCGACGCTCGCCCCGGCATCCTGCGCGGCCCGCCGCCACGCATCCCGCACGGCCCTCGTCGTGAGCGACAGGTCGACGACGACGGGGCGGCCGGCCCCGACCGCCTGCGCCATGCGCTCCTTCAGGCCCGCCTCGAGCCGCTGGAGCACCTCGATGGGCGCGAAGGCGCTGCGGTACCCGGCCTGCCACTGCGCGTCGTCCATCGACAGCCGCATGGCGCCCGCCGCCTCGAGCGCCTTCGCCATCGTGGTCTTGCCCGTCGCCGTCGGGCCGCTCAGCAGGGTGACGAGGGGCATGCGCCCACGGTACGCGCACGCCATGCTGGGAGCATGCGCATCGTCCTCGACCTCGTGCTCGACTGCGACGCCGAGCGGGCGTGGACGCTGCTGCACTCCCCCGCCGCCATGCGCTTCGCCATGGCACCCGTGCTCGCCCCCGCGCCCGTGGAGGGCGCGTGGCCTCCCGTCTGGCCCGACGCCACGCCCGTCGCGCTCGAGACCCGCATGCTGGGCGTGCCGTCGGGGCGCATGGTCGTCGAGCTGCACGACGAGGTGCGCGGCGACGTGCGCATCGTGCACGACCGCGGCGGCCCGGTCTCCGGCCCGCTCGCCGCGCTCACGTCGTGGCGGCACCGCATGGCCGTGTCGCCGCTGCCGGATGGGCGAAGCCGGTTCCGCGACCGCCTCGACGTCGGCGGCGCCGCCGCGCCCGCCATGTGGCCGACGCTGTGGGCGCTGTGGCAGTGGCGCGGGCATCGCCTGCAGGCGCTCGCGCGCCGCTGAGGCTCAGAACGGCGGCCAGGGCACCGCAGGCAGCCCGGCGAGGGGCTCGGGGAACGCGCCTGCCGCCACGAGCGCGTCGCACCGCGCGACGAGCGCGTCGACCTCGCTCGGCGCGAGGAGCTCGAGCAGCACCGCTGCGAGGTCGCGGTCGAGCGCCGCGCGCACCCGCCGCACGCCTGCGACCTCCTCCGCGTCGAGGGGCTCCCCGATCCAGCCCCACAGCACCGTGCGCAGCTTGGGTTCGACGTGCATCGTCAGGCCGTGGTCGATGCCGTGACGATGCCCGTCCGCGCACTCGAGCACGTGCCCGCCCTTGCGGTCGGCGTTGTTCGCCACGAGGTCGAGCACCGCGATGCGCCGCAGCGCCGCGGTGTCCTCGTGCACGAGCGCGACCGGGGCGTCGTCGATGCCGACGCCGTCGAGCACGTGCAGCATGCCGGCGGGCACCGCGTCGGGCGGCACGAGCGTCACCGCCTCCTGCGCGTCGTCGGCGTCGACCCAGCGCTGCAGCATCCCGACGCCGTACGGGCCGTCGACGAGGCGCGTGTCGGGCACGATGCCCCACCCCGTCGCCTCGGACACGGCGAAGGCCGCCACCTCGCGACGCGCGAGCGTGCCGTCGGGGAAGTCGTGCAGGGGGCGCTCGCCCGCGACGGGCTTGTAGACGACGCGGACGCCGTCGAGCTCGCCCACGAGCACCGCGTTCGATGCGGAGGCCACGCGGCCGGTGAGCGTGAGGCGATCCGCCACGCGCTCCGGCTCGGCGATCACAGCGGGTCGTCGAGCAGGCGGCAGACGTGCTGCGCGTCGGCCTGCATCGGCTCGCCGCACAACGGGCACAGCGCGCGGCCGGCGGCGACGACCTCGCGGGTGCGCAGCGCGAACGCCCTCGCGGCGCCCACGGGGATGCGCACCTCGAGCAGCTCGTCGTCGGCGAGCGCATCCGCGAGCGGGTCGTCGTCGTCGCCCACGTCGATCGGCAGCGCCTCGATGACGACCTGCGCCGTCGACGCATCCCATCCGAGCGTCATGCGACCCACGCGGAACCGCTCGAGCACGGGCTCGTCGAGCCGCTCGTCGTCGCGCAGCTCGTCCGGCGTGCCGGAGGGCACGTGGAAGGGGTTGCCGTCGATCGCCTGCAGCTCGTCGAGGATGCGGTCGACCCCCGCCGCGAGCTGCGCCGACTGCTGCTTCTCGAGCGCGACGCTCACGACCTCGCGGCCGCTGCGGACCTGCAGGTAGAACGTGCGCGCACCCGGCGCGCCGACCGTGCCGACGACGAACCGGTCGGGCCAGTCGAAGGCGTGGACCTCAGGAGCCATGCCTCCATGCTAGGAGCGCGAGGCCTCCGGGCCCGCACCGCCACCCACCGCCGCGTCGCCGGGCGCGCCGGCACGCGCGGCATCCGCAGGTCGCGGGCGCAGCCACGACAGGTCGCCCGCGTGCGTGTTGCTGCCGACGACGCGCGAGCCTCCCGGCCCGAGGCGCACGATCGACACCGAGCCGGGGTCGACGTGGATGCGCTGGAAGAGGTCGAGGTGCATGCCGAGGGCGTCGGCGAGGATCGCCTTCACGAGGTCGCCGTGGCTCACCGCGGCCCACGTCGCATCCGGCCCGTGCTCGGCGAGCACCTCCGCGTCGATGCGACGGATCGCCTCCACGGCGCGCGCGTGCATCGCGAGCATCGACTCGCCGCCCGGGAACACGGCCGCCGACGGCGTGGCCTGCACGACGCGCCACAGATCCTCTCGGGCGAGCTCCGCGAGCGGACGGCCCTGCCACTCGCCGTAGTCGCACTCGACGAGGCCGGGCTCGAGCACCACGGGCGCGGCGGGCGCCTGGAGCGCCGCGATGGCGTCTGCCGTCTCGCGGCACCGATCGAGCGGGCTGGACGCCAGGCGCACGAGCGGCACGTCGGCGAGGCGCGCACCCGTCGCCGCGGCCTGCACGACGCCGACGTCGTCGAGATGCACGCCGGCCATGCGGCCCGCGAGCACGCCGGATGCGTTCGCCGTCGTGCGGCCATGGCGGACGAGCAGCACGGTGGGCATGCGTCGAGCCTAGGCCGCGAGCGCCACCGCGGCCGTGCTCAGGCGGGCGCTCGACCGCCGAGCGACGCCGTCACGCCCTCGGCTGCCGCGACCACGGCATCCACCATCGCCGCGCACGCCTCGTACGGCATGCGCAGCGTCGGGCCCATGACCGTGAGCGCGCCGACGACGCGGGCGTGCGCGTCGAACACGGGCGCCGAGACGCCGGAGGCCGCCTCGACGCGCTCGCCGATCGTGATGGCGTAGCCCTGCGCCCGCGTCCGCGCCGCGTTGGCACGCAGCGTCGCGGCATCGGTGACCGTCGCGTCGGTGAGCGCGGGCAGCTCTCCGGCGGCGACCTCGTCGAGCAGCGACGCATCCCACGCGAGCAGCACGCGGCCGGCGCTGCCGACGTGCAGGGGCTGGATGCGGCCGACGTACATCTCGCGCTTGAGGCCGTGGCGCGTCTCGGCCACGCCGATGCAGACCCTCGCGCCCTGCTCCTCGCGGAAGCAGCACGCCGTCTCGCCCGTCGCGTCGCGCAGCGCCTCGAGCTGCGGCGCGAGCAGGTCGACGAGGTCGCGAGCGCGCGTCGCGGGCCCCGCCCAGTACGCCATGCGCGCGCCGATGCGGAACGCGTCGCCCTCGCGATCGAGGAAGCCGTGCTCGACGAGGTTCGCGAGCAGGCGGTGCGCCGTCGACGACGGCAAGCCGGTGGCCTGGCGGATCTGCGCCGACGTGCGCACGGGCGCGGCGAGCGTGAACGCGTCGAGGATGCTGCGGATCTTGCCCAGCACGAGGAGCGGCTGCTCTGCCATGCGCCCGATCGTCGCACAGCAACACGCCGACGGGGTACCCATATCGCGGGATGCGTCCTACGATGTGGCAATCGCGATGGTGGACATCGCGATGGGCGGCGCTCGACGGCGAGCACCGCATCCCTCGACGAGGAGGAGCCGGATGCCCGACTGGTACACGCTGACGGTGGTCGGCCTCGTGATCCTGGCGGTGGTGGTCGTCATCGTCCGCTTCCGCATCAACCCCGTCATCGCGCTCGCGCTCGGCGCAGCGGCCATCGGGCTGCTCACGGGCCTCGGCCCCGTCGACACCGTCTCGACCATGACGCGAGGCTTCGGCGACGTCATGATGGAGGCCGGCCTCCTCATCGCCTGGGGCGTGCTGATCGGCGCGATGCTCAACGAGATGGGTGCGATCACGCGCCTCGTCGAGTCGCTCCTGCGCGTCTTCGGCAGACGCGGCGTGCCCTACGCGCTGGGGCTCTCGTTCGCGACGTACCTGCAGACGATCTTCGTCGACGCCATGATCGTCATCGCCGCTCCGCTCGCGAGGCGCATCGCGCCGAGGCTCGGGAAGGCGGGCACGGGCATCATGGCCGCGACCTTCGCGATCAGCCTCGAGGTCGGCATCGTCATGATGGTGCCCGGCTTCGCCGCCGTCGCCCTCGCGGGCCTCCTCGGCGTGCCGCTCGGCATCATGCTCCTCGGCGGGCTCGCCGTCGTCGTGCCGACCGTCGTGCTGTCGATCCTCGTCGTCGGCACCCTCTTCCGCCTCGGCCTCTGGAAGCCGGAGAGCGACGAGCAGCGGCTCATCAGCGACGGCGACGAGGAGCTCGCGCTCGACGCCGCCCAGGGGGTGGGCTCGTCGCGCTCCGTCGGCGGCGACCACGGCGATCGGTCGACGACGTCGATCGCCACCGCACCGGGCGGGGTGAGCCCCGAGGGGCCCCGCGACCCCGCGACCGTGCCGCTCATCGTGCTCTTCGGCCCCATGCTCGCCGCGCTCGCCCTCATCGCGGCGCAGGCGGTGCTCACGGTGCTCGAGGTCGAGGTGCCCGCGATGCAGCTGCTCGGCAACCCCGTCATCGCGCTGCTGCTCGCCGTCATCGCGACGGGGCTCGTGGGTCGCGCGACCATCGGCACGCCGCGCGTCGAGCGCTCGCTCGTGCGCGGCTTCCAGGACGGCGGCCAGATCTTCGTCCTCACGGGCGTCGGCGGGGCGCTCGCCGCCGTCATCGCCGAGGGCGACCTCGGCGCCATCCTCCAGGGATACTTCCAGGCGACGACCGTCGCGCCGCTGCTCGTCGTGTGGGTCATGGCCGCCGTCCTGCACATCGCCGTCGGGTCGGTGACGCTCTCGGCCATCACCGCCGCCGGCATCCTCGGCCCCGTCGCCGCGACGCTGGGCCTGAACCCGCTGCTCATCGCCCTCGCTGCCGGGGCCGGGGCGCTCTTCTGCATCCACGTCACGTCGAACACGTTCTGGCTCCTGCAGTCGTTCCTCGGCCAGTCGGTGCGCGGCGCGCTCAAGTCGGTCACGTTCGGCGTCTCGGTCGCCTCGGTCATCGCGCTCGCCATGACCCTCGTGCTGTCGCTCTTCATCGCATGAGCGGCGCGGATGCCCTCGGCCCGCTCGCGGGCGTGCGGGTGGTCGAGCTCGGCAACTACATCGCCGCGCCCACGACCGGCAGGCTCCTGGCCGACTTCGGCGCCGACGTCGTGAAGGTCGAGCGGCCGCGCACGGGCGACGAGCTGCGCCGCTGGCGGCTGCGCTCGGGCACGACGTCGATGCTGCACCGCACGATCAACCGCTCGAAGCGGTCGATCGTCGCCGATCTGCGCTCCGACGAGGGGCGCGACCTCGTGCTGAGGCTCGTGCGCCGCTCGGACGTGCTGCTCGAGAACTTCCGCCCGGGCACGCTCGAGCGGTGGGGCCTCGACGCCGCGGCGCTCGAGGCCGCGAACCCCGACCTCGTCGTCGTGCGCATCTCGGCGTTCGGCCAGACGGGCCCGCTCGCTCCCCGTCCCGGCTTCGCCGCCGTCGCCGAGGCCGCGGGCGGCTTCCGCGAGCTCGTCGGCGAACCCGGTCGCGCACCCAGCCGCACGGGCGTCTCGATCGGCGACACCATCGCGGGCCTCTACGGCGCGTTCGGTGCCGTCATGGCGCTGCTCGAGCGCGAGACGACCCGCGCGGTGCGCGGCGAGGCGCATCTCGCGATCGACCGGCGCACGATCGACGTCGCCCTCAACGAGGCCATGCTCTCGGTCACCGAGTCGCTCGTGCCCGAGTGGTCGGCGTACGGCGTGCGACGCGAGCGCACCGGAGGTCGCATGGAGGGCATCGCGCCGTCGAACGCCTACCTGTGCGCCGACGGGCGCAGCATCGTCGTCGCGGGCAACGGCGACGGCATCTACCAGCGCTACATGCACGCGATCGACCGGCCCGACCTCGCCGACGACGCGGCGCTGCAGACCAACGACGGCCGATGGGCCGCGCGCGATGCGCTCGACGACGCCATCGGCGCGTGGGCGGCTGCGCGGACGAGCGACGACGCCCTCGCCGTCCTCGGCGAGGCCGGCGTGCCGTCCGGCCCCATCGCGACGGCCGAGGACCTCGTCGCCGACGAGCAGCTCGCCGCACGCGGCATGATCCAGCATCTCGACGTCGACGACGGGGAGCGCGCCCTGCCCGGCACCGCCTTCCCGGGCGTCGTGCCCGTGCTGGGCCCGCGGTCGCTGCCCATCCGGCACGCGGGCCCCGACCTCGGCGCGCACACCGCCGAGGTGCTGCGGGAGCTGGGATGGAGCGACGAGCGCGTCGCCGACTACGAGGAGCGGATGCGATGACCGTGCAGATCAGGGACGTGACGCTGCGCGACGGGCTGCAGCTCGTCGGGCGACCCCTGCCGACCGAGCGCAAGGTGCGCCTCGTGCGCGAGCTGCTCGCGCTCGGCGTCGAGCACGTCGAGGTGGGGTCGATGGCGAGGCCCGACCTCGTGCCGACGCTCGCCGACACGCTCGACGTCGTCGCCGCGCTCGACGAGGCGGAGCGCGACCGCGCGTGGGTGTGGGTCGCGACGCCGCGCCACGTCGAGCGCGCCGCCGCCGCCGGCGTGCGCCGCTTCCAGTACTGCCTCTCGGCGTCCGACAGCCACAACCGTGCGAACGTGGGGCGGGATGCCGAGGCCTCGGTCGCGGCCTTCCCCGACGCGCTCGCCGCAGCCCGGGCCGTGGGCGGCACGGTGCAGCTGTGCGTGGCGACCGCCTTCACGTGCCCCTTCGAGGGCGAGGTGCCCCTCGAGCGCGTCGCCGCGATCGTCGACGACCCGCGCACCGACGGCGCGGTCGACGTCGTCATCGCCGACACCCTCGGCCAGGCCCATCCCGGCGAGGTGCGGCGCCGCATCGCCGAGGCGTCGCGGCTGCGCCCGGGTCTCGGCGTCGTCTTCCACGGCCACGACACCTGGGGCAACGGCGTCGCGAACGCCCTCGCCGCGGTCGACGGGGGCGCGACGGTCGTCGACGGCGCGCTCGGCGGCCTCGGCGGATGCCCGTTCGCACCCGGCGCCTCCGGCAACACCGCGACCGAGGACCTCGTGTTCGGCCTGCGTCCGGCGTGGGCGAGCCCCGAGTCGTTCGGCGCGCTCGTGCGCCTCGGCGAGGAGGTGACGGCGACGCTCGCCGAGCCCGACCGTGCGCGATCGCAGGCGGGCGCGCGCTCGGGCGCCGAGGCGTTCGGCTGGGTCGTCGAGGGCTGAGGGCGCGCGCGTCGGCGAGCCGTGCCCGCCCTGCCTCGGGCGCGCGGCGCCCTGCCTCAGTCGCGGCGCACGATGCCCGCGGCGGCGAGCCTGCGGTCGACCTCGGGCTGCTCGACCCGCTCCCCCACGGTCGCGTGCGCCCGCACGGGCGCCACGGCGTGCACGACGGTCTCCGGCAGCACGTGCACGATCGCGAGCGCCTGCTCGCCGTCCTGGCCGCGCGTGCCGCCGCCGGGAGCGAGCAGATCCTGCGTGTACGCGAGGCCGCTCGAGACGTGCACGGGGATGCCCGCGAACGTCGACGAGACCGCGTGGTGCACGTGGCCGGCGAGGATCGCGCGCACGTCGGTCCCTCGCAGCACCTCGGCGAGACGCTCCTGCCCGCGCAGCTCGACGGTGAGCGCGAGGTCGAGCAGCGTCGGCGCCGGCGGATGGTGCAGCACGAGGATCGTGCCGAGCGGCGCCGACGTGCGCAGCTCGTCGGCGAGCCAGGCGAGCTGCTCGTCGTCGACGGCCCCCCAGTGCGCGCCGGGCACGCTGGAGTCGAGCACGACGATGCGCAGGTCGCCGACGCGGTGCACGGCGTGCAGCGGGCGGTCGGCGGGCTGGGAGTCGTCGCCGAGCAGGTGCGCGCGCAGGGCCGCGCGGTCGTCGTGGTTGCCCGTGGCGACGACGAGCGCCGCGCCCATCCGCTCGGCGGCGGGCGCGACGAGCGCGCGCATCCGCACGTACGCCTCCGGCTCGCCGCGGTCGGCGAGGTCGCCCGAGAGCACGAGGGCGTCGGGGCGCACCCCCGAGGCCTCGAGCCGCTCGAGCGCGTGCGCGAGCGCTGCGGTGGAGTCGACGGCGCCGTACAGGGGCGAGCCGTCTCCCGTCACGTGCAGGTCGGTGAGGTGCGCGAGCACGACGCTCGGCGCGGGGAACTCGGTGGTGGTCATGCGGGCTCCACGGGTCTCAGGGTGCGGCCGGGCAGCAGCTCGCCGCGCCAGCGGCGGTGGACGGGCAGGTCGACGTCGCCGTCGAGCAGGGCGGCGAGGCGGCCGACGGCGGCGTCGGCGGCGCGCTCGACGGGGACGCGCACCGTGGTGAGCCCCAGGAGGTCGACGCCGGGCAGCACGCCGTCCCATCCGGTCGTCGAGCACTCGACGCCTCGTTCCGCCAGCGCGCGCAGCACCGCGAGCTGGCGCGTGTCGGATGCGCACAGCACCGCGGTCGCTCCGGCGTCGACGGCGGCGAGCGCATCCGCGACGCCGTCGTGCGGTGCGGCGCTCGTCGCGATGCGCCGCACGTCGAGGCCGTCGAGCCCGGCGACGAGCTCGTCGGCGCGGGCGTGCTCGCCGAGCGACGTCGCGGCATCGGCGCCCAGCACGACGACGCGCTCGTGACGGAGCTCGCGGACGCGTGCGGCGAGCGCCGCACCGTGCCATGCCTCGTCGTACGCCTCGGCGTGGATGCGGTCGCTCGGCTCGTCGCGCCCGACGCGCACGATCGGCACCTCGCTCGCGAACGGCTCGAGCCGCCTCGACTCGACGCCGCCCGTCGCCACGAGCAGACCGGCGACCCGCATGCCGAGCAGCCTGCGCAGCCCCTGCACCTGCTGGTCGCCACCGGGGTCGGCACCGATCGTGACGGTGACGAGGTCGAGCCCGGCGTCGCGCGCCGCGAGCTCGATGCGCGAGAAGAGGGCGCCGTACACGGGGTTCGCGGCGTCGCGCAGCATGAGGCCGACGACGCCGGTGCCGCCGGCCGCGAGATCGGTCGCGGCCAGGTTCGGCACGTATCCGAGGCGGTTCGCGACCCCCTCGACGCGCTCGCGGGTCGCGTCGGCGACGCGGCCGTGGCCGCGCAGCGCGCGCACGGCGGTCGACCGCGAGACGCCCGCCTCGCGCGCGACGTCCTCGACCGTGACCCCGAGCTGCCGCTCAGTCACGCCGCCTCCGCAGTCCCCTGCCGTACACGAGCCAGAGCACGAGCCCCTGCACGATCATGAGCAGCACGGTGTAGACGAACGTGATCGACATCGCCTGCACGTTGGCGTCGCCCTCGGTCGCCCGCCGGATCGCGATGCCGAGCGGCTCCGCGAGCGGGTGGTAGAGGAACACGGCGGCATCGTAGTCGTCGACGAGGCTCGTGAAGTTGAGGGCGGTGACGGCGGCCATCGTCGGCGCGATGATCGGCACGACGACGCGTCGGATGGTCGTGAGCTGTCCTGCGCCGAGGATGCGCGCGGCGTCCTCGAGCTCGTCGGGCACCGCGGCGAACGCCGCCTTGAGGAGCCGCAGCGTGAAGGGGATCTTCACGATGACGTAGGCGAGGCCGAGGATGACGACCGTGCCCTGCAGGACCTGGCCGCCGACGAGCCACTGCGGCCGGTCGAACGTGATGACGAGGCCCAGCGCGATGAGGATCGTCGGCAGGATCCACGGGATGTGGAGCACGTACTCGATGACGCTCGACAGGCGCCCCCGCCACGTCGTGAGCGCCCGCGACACGAGCACGAGACCCAGCACGACGGCGATCGAGGCGAGAGCCGAGTACACGACCGACACGACGAACGGCGACAGCGCATCCGGCTGCGTCAGCACCGTCGTCCAGTGCTCCAGCGTGAGGTCGTCGAGCCCGATCGACCCGCCCTGCACGGCGCGCGAGTCGGCGAACGAGAAGAGCACGGCGCAGAGCACGGGGAAGACGTACACGGCCCACAGCGCCCAGGCGAGGACGTGCATGACGATCGAGCCCCACCGTGTGCGGAACGCCTGCGGCTCGAGCGGCGCCGCGACCTTCGCGACGGCGAAGTATGTGCCGCCGCGCTCGACGCGGTTGAGGATCGCGAGCAGCGCGATCGTCGCGAGGCCGAGGATGATCGCGAGCAGCGCCGCGACGTCGCGCGACGTCGTGGTGCGCGAGAACGACAGGATCATGGGCGCGACGGTCTGGAAGTCCTGCCCGCCGAGCACGAGCGGCGCGGTGAGCGCGCCGAGGCCCGTCAGGAAGACGAGGACCGTCACGGCGAAGATCATGGGCCGCAGGGTCGGCAGCACGATGCGCCGCAGGATCGTCCAGTTCGAGGCGCCCATGAGCCTCGCCGCCTCGATCGACTGGTGGTCGATCTTCGCGAGCGCCGACGACAGGAAGAGCATGTGGTTCGTCGTCGTGGCGAACGTCATGACGAGCACGACGGCCATGAACCCCGAGAACCAGTCGCGATCCATCTCGGGCCACACGTTCGCGACGGCATTCGTGAGGAAGCCGTAGCGGCCGTAGATGAAGGCGTAGCCGGTGGCGAGCACGATGCCGCCGTAGATGAACGTCGTCGCGTAGCCGAGCCACAGCACGCGGCGGGCGCGCATCTTGAACCAGCCCGTCACGAGGACGATGAAGATGCCGACGACGTTGACGGTGACGGCGAGGGTGCCGGCGAGCAGCACGCTGTTGCCCAGCGAGCGCAGCGCGCGCTCGCTCGAGAGCAGCCGCTCGATCGCCGAGAGCGAGAGCTCGCCGTCGGGCGCGAAGGTCGCCTGCAGCAGCGTCACGTTCGGCATCACGAGGAAGGCCACCGAGAACCACAGCGTGCCGAGGACGACGCCGATGCCGAGCGGCGACCGCAGCATGCGCGCCGTCGCACCGCGCGGCCTGCGCGCGGGCGGCTGCGGCGTGACGCCCGCCTCCGCGGGCGTGCGCGGCTCGGCCGCGCGCTCGGCGGTGCTCATGCCGCCACCGGGAAGCGGTGCACGCGGTCGGCGTCGAGCACGACGCGCACCGTGTCGCCGAGCGTCAGCGCTGCGGCGGCGCCGCTCGTCGACTCGACCCGCAGGACGCTGCCGGCGAGCTCGAGCTCGAGCAGCGTCGAGGCGCCGCGGTAGGCGTGCTCGCGCACGATGCCCTCGACGCCGCCGTCGTCGACGAGCGCGACGTGCTCGGGTCGCACCCATGCGTCGTCGTCGCCGGCGAGCGCCTGGGGCGCGAGGGCGGCGCGCTGCGCGGCGGTGAGGCGCGTCGCCTCGCCGACGAAGTCGCAGACGAACGCGCTCGCGGGCTGCTCGTAGATCTCGCGCGGCGATCCGAGCTGCTCGAGGCGGCCCTCCGACAGCACGGCGATGCGGTCGCTGAGCGCGAGCGCCTCCTCCTGGTCGTGCGTGACGTAGACGGTCGTGATGCCCACCTCGCGCTGCAGGCGCTGCAGCTCGCCGCGCAGCTGCACGCGCAGCTTGGCGTCGAGGTTCGACAGCGGCTCGTCGAGGAGCAGGATGCTCGGCTCGAGCACGAGCGCACGCGCGATGGCGACGCGCTGCTGCTGGCCGCCCGAGAGCGCCGAGACGCCGCGCCCCAGCTGCTCGGGCTTGAGCCCGACCTGCGCGGCGGCGCGGTCGACGCGCTCGCGCTGCTCGGCCTTGCCGACGCGCTGCACCGAGAGGCCGAACGCGATGTTGTCGCGCACGGTCATGCTCGGGAAGAGCGCATAGCTCTGGAACACCATGCCGACGCCGCGCTGCTCGCTCGGCACGCGCGTCACGTCGCGCCCGGCGACGTGGACGCTGCCGGCCGTCGGCTCGACGAACCCGGCGAGCGCCCGCAGCGCCGTGGTCTTCCCGCAGCCGGAGGGCCCCAGCAGCGTGCAGAACTCGCCCTCGGCGATCTCGAGGTCGAGACCGTGGAGCGCGACGTGGTCGCCGAACGCGACCCTGACGCCTTCGAAGCGGATCATGTGGTGCTCCTCATGGCCGGCGTCGCCGGCCCTCGGCGCGCCGCCCGCGCACCCGGTCGGGACTCCGCGAGGAGCCGACGACCGGATGCGCGCGGCGCGCATCCTCGGATCAGGGCAGGTACTCGAGCTCGATGCGCTCGACCCACTCGCCGATGTGCTCGCGCACGAGGGCGTAGTCGATGTCGGCGCGCTCGACGGAGCCGATGAGCTCGACGATCTCGGGGTTCGCCTGCTCGAGCGCGATCTCGTTGACCGGCATGGCGTTGAACTCCTGCGCGAAGGCGCCCTGCACCTCGGCGCTGCCGAACCAGTCGATGAACTCCTGCGCCTGCTCCTCGCGGTCGGTGCCCGCGATGACGCCGATCTGCTCGGTCACGAACGGCACGCCGTCCTCGTTGGGCACGATCGCCGTCTCGGTGCCGTACTCGGCGTCGCGGGCGATGATGCCGCCGGAGGGCAGCACGCCGTAGGAGACGTCGCCCTGCTCGAAGCGGGCGTAGAGGTCGCTGCCCTCGACGGCGGGGCTGCCGTTGGAGAAGTACGCGTCGACGGCCTCCCAGCCCTCGTCGGACACCTCGCCGTCCTCGTCGGCGTAGGGCGCGAGGATGCCGGCGACGACGAGCTGCGGGGTCGCCTCGCCGAGCGCGGTGTTGACCTCGTACTGGCCCTCGTACTCGGAGCTCCAGAGCTCGCTGACGTCGGCGGGCGGGTCGGTGACGGCGTTCGCGTCGTAGACGGTCACGATCGCCTGGTCGACGAGCGGCCAGTAGGCGCCGTCGACGGGGTCGCCCGCGTCCTGCGGCACCTCGTCGGACCACGACGGCTCGTAGGCCGTGATGACCTCCTCGGCCTTCAGCGTCTCGAAGAACATCGTGTTGAGCCCGAACACCACGTCGCCGACGGGGTTGTTCGCCTCGGCGACGATGCGGTTCGTGAGGTCGGCGCCGCCGAGCCCGACGATCTCGATCTCGAAGCCGTTCTCGGCTGCCTGCTCCGTCAGCCACTCGCCGCGGCCGTCGCCGTTCGAGTTCGTGTAGACGATGAGCGGCCCGCCGGCCTCGCCGGATCCGCCCTCGTCGCCGCCGCTCGCGCATCCGGCGAGCGCCACGCCCGCCACTGCGAGCCCTGCCGTGGCGCGCAGCGCGCGCCTGGTTCCTGCCTGCATGGTCTCTCCTCGTCGAATGACCTCTCCTGATGGAGAGTATCTACAACGGATCGCGAAATCCATAGGTGCGGTCGCGCGTCCGCACACACCGTACGCCGCAGAGGTGAACGATGGGCGCGCGCGCGGTGAACGGGAGGGATGCGGGCGGCCGCATCCCGCACGGCTCGGCGGCTCGGACTCAGGCGTCCGCGCGCGGCGACGGCGCGTCGCGCGGTGCCGTGACCTTCAGACCGATGACGCTGCCGACGATGCCGGCGACGAACAGCACCGTCCACCAGGAGAACGGCTGCGACCCCGTCGCGATCGCCCAGCCCACGGTGAGCGCAGCGCCGAGGCCCACCCAGACCGCGTAGGCCGTCGCGATCGGGATCGAGCGCGCCGCCCGCTCGAGGCCCACCATCGACAGGATGCAGCCGACGGCGAAGACGACGGTCTCGACGGGACGCGTGAAGCCCTCCGACGCACCGAGCGCCGTGGCCCACACCGCCTCGAGCACCGCCGAGACGACGAGCACGAGCCACGCCATGGCTACGCCACCACCTTGAGGCCGACGACGCAGCCGACGAGCACGGCCAGCAGCACGACGCGCGTCACCGTCGCGCGCTCCGCCCTCGTGATCATCGCCCACGCCGCGGTCGTCACCGCCCCGATGCCCACCCAGACCGCATACGCGGTGCCGGTCGGGATCGTGAGCATCGCGATCGCGAGGCCCACCATGCTGCCGACGAGGCCGACGGCGAAGACGACCGTGGGGGCGAGTCGCCGGAAGCCCTTCGTGCGCGAGAGCGCCGTGGCCCAGACCGCCTCCAGCAGCCCCGAGACGACGAGGATGACCCAGTCCATGACAGACCTCCGATGTGGTCAGTCTTGTCGCTGTGCGGGTACTGCGCCCTCGTCCGCACGCCTGCCTCGGCGTGCCTCCAGGGTAGCAAGGATGGCTACCCGTGGCAGGGCGCTCGTCAGGACTCGTCGGCGAGCGCCGCGAGCCTCGCCTCCTCGTCGGCCTGGATGCACGAGTCGATGACGGGCTGCAGCGCGCCGTCCATCACGGTGTCGAGGTTGTACGCCTTGAACCCCGTGCGGTGGTCGGCGATGCGGTTCTCGGGGAAGTTGTACGTGCGGATGCGCTCGGAGCGGTCCATGCCGCGGATCTGCGAGCGGCGGGCGTCGGACGCCGCGGCGTCGAGCTCCTCCTGCTGCTTCGCGAGCAGGCGCGCACGCAGCACGCGCATGCCCGCCTCGCGGTTCTGCAGCTGCGACTTCTCGTTCTGCATGGACACGACGATGCCCGACGGGAGGTGCGTGATGCGCACGGCGGAGTCGGTGGTGTTGACCGACTGCCCGCCGGGGCCCGACGAGCGGAAGACGTCGATCTTCAGGTCGTTCGGGTCGATCTGCACCTCCTCGGGCTCGTCGACCTCGGGGAACACGAGCACGCCGGTCGTGGAGGTGTGGATGCGCCCCTGCGACTCGGTGGCCGGCACCCGCTGCACGCGGTGCACGCCGCCCTCGTACTTGAGCGACGCCCACACGCCCTGCGCGGGATCCGAGGCCGAGCCCTTGATGGCGACCTGGACGTCCTTGAAGCCGCCCATGTCGCTCGTCGTGTGCTCGAGCATCTCGGTCTTCCAGCCGCGGCTCGTGGCGTAGTGCTCGTACATGCGCAGGAGGTCGGCCGCGAAGAGCGCCGACTCCTCGCCGCCCTCGCCGCCCTTGATCTCCATGATCACGTCGCGTCCGTCGTCGGGGTCGCGCGGGATCAGCAGCCGGCGCAGCCGCTCCTCCGCCTCGTAGGCGACCTGCTCGAGCCCGGGCACCTCGTCGGCGAAGGCCTCGTCCTCGCGCGCGAGCTCGCGGGCGGCGGCGAGGTCCTCCCCCGCCGCCATCCAGCGCTCGTGCGCGGCCTTGATCTGGCTGAGCTCCGCGTAGCGGCGATTCACGCGCTTGGCGCGCACCGCGTCGGCGTGCAGCGCAGGATCCGCGAGCTGCTGCTCGAGGTCCGCGTGCTCGCTCAGCAGCGCCGCGACGGAGTCGAACACGTGGTCAGGCCTGCTCGCCCGGCGTCGACTTCGAGACCTTCATGAGGAACTCGACGTTCGACTGCGTGTCCTTGAGGTTCTTCAGGACGAGCTCCGTGGCCTGCTGCGGGTCGAGGCCCGCGAGGGCGCGACGCAGCTTCCACATGACCTTCGTCTCCTCGGTGCCGAGCAGCATCTCCTCGCGGCGCGTGCCCGACGCGTTGACGTCGACGGCCGGGAAGATGCGCTTGTCGGCGAGCGCGCGCGACAGGCGCAGCTCCATGTTGCCGGTGCCCTTGAACTCCTCGAAGATCACCTCGTCCATCTTCGATCCGGTCTCGACGAGCGCGGTCGCGAGGATCGTGAGCGAGCCGCCGTGCTCGATGTTGCGCGCGGCACCGAAGAAGCGCTTCGGCGGGTACAGCGCGCTCGAGTCGACGCCGCCCGAGAGGATGCGGCCCGACGCGGGCGTCGAGAGGTTGTAGGCGCGACCCAGGCGCGTGATGCCGTCGAGCAGCACCACGACGTCCTTGCCCATCTCGACGAGGCGCTTCGCGCGCTCGATCGCGAGCTCGGCGAGGGTCGTGTGATCCTCGGCCGGGCGGTCGAACGTCGACGCGATGACCTCGCCCTTGACGGTGCGCTGGAAGTCGGTGACCTCCTCGGGGCGCTCGTCGACGAGGACGATCATGAGGTGGACCTCGGGGTTGTTCTCGGCGATCGCGTTCGCGATGGCCTGCATCACGAGCGTCTTGCCTGCCTTCGGCGGCGAGACGATGAGTCCGCGCTGGCCCTTGCCGATGGGCGACACGAGGTCGATGACCCGCGTCGAGAGCTTGCCGGGCACGGTCTCGAGCCGCAGGCGGTCCTGCGCGTAGAGCGGCGTGAGGTTCGCGAACTCCTGACGGTTCGCCGCCTCCTCGACGGGCTGTCCGTTGATGGAGTCGACGCGCACGAGCGCGTTGAACTTCTGGCGGCTCTGGGCGCCGGCCTGCTCGCCCTCGCGCGGCTGCTTGATGGCGCCGACGACCGCGTCGCCCTTGCGGAGGTGGTGCTTGCGCACCTGGCCGAGCGAGACGTAGACGTCGGTCGGGCCGGGCAGGTAGCCGGAGGTGCGCACGAAGGCGTAGTTCTCGAGCACGTCGAGGATGCCCGCGACGGGCAGCAGGACGTCGTCCTCGAGGATCTCGGGGTCGATGTCGTCGCCGCGGCCCGAGCCGCGACGGCGGTCGCGCGTGCGGCCCCGGCGCGAGGTCTCGAGCTCGACGTCGCCACCGCGACCGCCCTGACGGCCCTCGGGGCCGTTGCTGCCGTTGCCGTTGCCGCCGTTGCCGTTGCCGCCGTTGCCGTTGCCGTCCTTGGCGGTGCCGCCGTTGCCGTTCTGGCGACCGCGGCCGCCGCGGCGCGAGCCGCCCTCGGCCTCGTCGTCGTCGCCCTGCTGCTGCTGGCGGCTCGGCTGCTGGCCGTCCTTCGCCTGCTGCTCGTCGCCGCGGTCGGCGGCCTTGCCGCGCCCTCGGCGGCGGCGGCTGGGGCGCTGCTCGCCCTCGTCGGCGCCCTCGGCGGGCTGCCCGCCCTGCTCGGCCGGGCTCTCGGCGGCGGCCTGCTCGACCGGCGCGGACTGCTCGGCCGGTGCGGCCTGCTCGGCCGGTGCGGCCTGCTCGGCCGGTGCGGCCTGCTCGGCGTGCTCGCGGTCGTCGTGCGCTGCCTCCTCGGCGGGCGCGTCGGCCTGCTGCTCGGCGGCGGGCGCCTCGGCGACCTCGACGGGCGCCTCCTTCTTCTTGCGCGGGGCGCGCTTGCGCTTCGGCGCCTCGGCGGGAGCGTCCTCGCTCGCCGCGGGGGCCTCTGCGGGTGCGGCCTCGGCGGCCGGCGCCTCGGCGGGCGCAGCCTCGGCGGCCGGCAGGTCGAGCGTCGCGGCCTCGGGCGCTGCGGCGGCGCTCTGCGCGCGGCGCGAGCGGCGCGCCTTCGGCGGCGCTGCGGGCGCCTCGACGGCGTCGGATGCGGGTGCGGCGTCGGCGGGCTGCGCAGGCTCGGTGGCCTGGTTCGCGGCAGCGTCGACGTCGAGGGTCTCGTTGGTCATCGTCTCCCTTTCCGGGGGAACGGCCGTGACTGCACGGCCTGAAGGATGCGCGGCACCATCGCGCGGCGTTCGAGAGGACATCGCCGAAGATGGGCGGTGCTGCGACTGGAGTCTCGTGTCCCCTCCGCGAGCGGACACGGATCGTGGCCGGGACTAGCGGGGGTTGCCCTCGACTGTACCACCCTTGATGTCGACGGCGAGCAGCAGCGCCTCCCAGCCGTCGGGCTGCGCCGCGACGATCTCGGCGGCCGCGAGCCGCTGCTCGGGGTCGCTCGAGAGCACGAGCACGCTGGGCCCCGCCCCCGACACGACGGCGGCATGGCCGGCGGCTCGGAGGTCGGCGACGAGCCGCGACGTCGAGGGCATCGCGGAGGCGCGATAGCGCTGGTGCAGGCGATCCTCGGTCGCCGCCGACAGGAGGTCCGGCGTCTGCGTGAGCGCCGCGATGAGCAGCGCCGCGCGGGACAGGTTGAACACCGCGTCCGCATGCGGCACGTCGGTCGGCTGCAGGCTGCGCGCGAGCGACGTCGACATGCGCTCCTCGGGGACCGCGACGAGCAGCGAGACGCCGCGGTGCACGGCGAGCTCCGTGTGATGGGGGCCGTCGTCGTCGACCCACGCGATCGTGAGGCCGCCGAAGATCGCGGGCGCGACGTTGTCCGGGTGGCCCTCGAGCTCGGTCGCGAGCCGCAGGACGGTCGCGTCGTCGACGTCGGCGTCGTCGCCGATCAGGCCGACGGCTGCGAGCACGCCGGAGACGATCGCCGCACCCGACGAGCCCATGCCGCGCGAATGCGGGATGGCGTTGCGCGCGTGGATGCGCAGGCCGGGCGCAGGGACCCCGAGGCGGTCGAACGCGTGGAGGGCTGCGCGCACGACGAGGTGCGACTCGTCGGTGGGCACCTCGCCGGCACCCACGCCCTCGACCGTGATCTCGACGCCGGAGGCGATGGCCTCGACCTCGAGCTCGTCGTGCACGTTGAGCGCGAGGCCCAGGGTGTCGAAGCCGGGGCCGAGGTTCGCGCTCGTCGCGGGCACGCGCACGCGCACGCGGCGCCCGACGAGGCTCACGCGAGCCCCAGCAGGCTCGCGACCTCGCTCGTCTCGGCCCGCACGACCTGCGGCGAGGCATCCTGCCCGTCGTCGCCCTTCAGCCCCCATTGGGCGTCCTTCAGGCCGTGGCCCGTGACGGTGAGCACGACGGTCGAGCCCTTCGGCACGTTGCCTGCGGCGTGCTGCTCGAGCAGGCCCGCGACCGAGATGGCGGATGCGGGCTCGACGAAGATGCCCTCGTCGCGCGCCAGCAGACGCTGCGCCGCGAGGATGCGCTCGTCGTCGATCGCCCAGAAGCCGCCGCGCGACTCGTCGCGCACGGCGAGCGCCTGCTCCCACGACGCGGGGTTGCCGATGCGGATGGCCGTCGCGACCGTGTCGGGCTCGCGCACGACCTCGCCGCGCACGATCGGCGCGGCGCCGAGCGCCTGGAAGCCGAGCATGCGCGGCGTGCGCGTGGCGTCGCCGTGCTGCGCGGCCTGCGTGTAGCCGCGCCAGTACGCCGTGATGTTGCCGGCGTTGCCGACCGGGATGAGGTGCAGGTCGGGCGCGTCGCCCAGCACGTCGACGATCTCGAACGAGGCGGTCTTCTGCCCCTCGATGCGGTCGTCGTTCACCGAGTTCACGAGGTGCACGGGGTAGTGCTGCGACAGCTCCTTCGTGATCTCCAGGCAGTCGTCGAAGTTGCCCTGCACCTGCAGGATGCGCGCACCGTGCACGACCGACTGCGCGAGCTTGCCCATCGCGATCTTGCCGTCGGGCACGAGCACCGCTGCGGTGATGCCCGCGTGCGCGGCGTAGGCGGCCGCCGACGCCGACGTGTTGCCGGTCGAGGCGCAGGCGATGGCCTTCGCGCCCTGCTCGACGGCCTTCGTGACCGCCATCGTCATGCCGCGGTCCTTGAAGGATCCCGTCGGGTTCATGCCCTCGAACTTCACGAGCACGCGCGCGTCGACGCGCGCCGACAGGTGCGACGCCTCGATGAGCGGCGTGCCGCCCTCGCCGAGCGTCACGATGGGCGTCGCGTCGGTGACGTCGAGCCGGTCTGCGTACTCGCGGATGACTCCGCGCCACTGATGTGCCATGCGTCCCTCTTCCCCGCTCAGGCCTGCGCCTCGATGCGGATGACGTGCTCGATCGCCGCGACGTCCTCATGCGTGCGCAGCGCGTCGACGACCTGTCGCAGCCTGCCCTCGGGCGCGGCATGCGTGCCGAGCACCAGGCTAGCCGTCGGCCCGTCCGCCACGTGCTGCTCGATCGACTCGATCGACACGTCGTGGCCGGAGAGGATCGACGCGATCGCGGCGAGCACGCCCGGCCGGTCGGCGACCGCGAGGCGCAGCTGGTACCGCGTCGCGACGTCCTCGAGGGGCGCGATGGGCAGGTTGGCGTGGCTCGACACCGCGAGGCCGGGGCCGCCGATGACGTGGCGGCGCGCGATCGACACGAGATCGCCGAGCACGGCGGACGCCGTCTCGGGACCGCCCGCGCCCGCGCCGTAGAACATGAGGTCGCCCGCGGCCTCGGCCGTGACGAAGATGGCGTTCTTCGCCTCGTGCACCGCAGCGAGCGGATGGTCGCCGGGGATGAGCGCCGGGTGGACGCGCGCGGAGACGCGCTCGCCGCCCGGGCCGTCGATGCGCTCGCAGATGGCGAGCAGCTTGACGACGCGGCCGTCGCGCTCCGCCTGCCGCACGACCTCGGCCGTGATGCCCGTGATGCCCTCGCGGTGCACGCGATCGACGGGGACGACGGTGTGGAAGGCGAGCGACGCGAGGATCGTCGCCTTCGACGCGGCGTCGTAGCCCTCGACGTCGGCGGTCGGGTCGGCCTCGGCGTAGCCGAGCCGCGTCGCCTCGGCGAGCGCATCCTGCATCGTCGCGCCCTCGCGGTGCATGAGGTCGAGGATGTAGTTCGTCGTGCCGTTGACGATGCCCATGACGCGCGTGATGCGGTCGCCTGCGAGGCTCGCCTCGAGCGGCCGGATGATGGGGATGGCGCCACCGACGGCCGCCTCGAAGGCCAGCTGCCCGCCGACGCGCTCGGCGGCGTCGAAGAGCTCGGGGCCGTGGGCGGCGACGAGCGCCTTGTTGGCGGTGACGACGTCGGCGCCGGCGTTCAGCGCGTCGAGCACGAGCGTGCGCGCGGGCTCGATGCCGCCGAGCAGCTCGACGACGATGTCGGCGGAGGCGGCGAGGCGCGCCAGGTCGGTCGTCAGCAGCTCGCGCGGGAGCTCGACGTCGCGCGGCGCGTCGACGTCGCGCACGCCGATGCCGACGAGCTCGAGGCCGGCGCCTGCGCGCGCGGCGAGCTCGTCGCCGTGCTCGAGCAGCAGGCGCGCGACCTGCGAGCCGACGGAGCCGGCTCCGAGCAGCGCGACCTTGAGGCTGCGGTAGGCGGTCATCGGTTCCCTCCCAGGCCCGCATCGCGTGCGAGCAGGTCGTCGATCGTCTCTCGCCGCACGAGCACGCGCGACGCGCCGTCGGCGACGGCGACGATCGGCGGACGCGGCGTCATGTTGTAGTTCGAGGCGAGGCTCGCGCAGTACGCGCCCGTCGCGGGCACGGCCAGCAGGTCGCCGGGGCCCACGTCGCCGGGCAGGCTCACCTCGTCGACGACGATGTCGCCCGACTCGCAGTGCAGGCCGACGACGCGGGCGCGCACGGGCTCGGCCTCCGACTCCCTGCCTGCGATGCGCGCGGTGTAGCGTGCGCCGTAGAGCACGTGGCGCGGGTTGTCGCTCATGCCGCCGTCGACCGAGACGTAGACGCGCTCCCCGTCGGCCAGCGCCATGCGCTTCACGGTGCCGACGCGGTAGACCGTGACGCCCGACGGGCCCGCGATCGAGCGGCCGGGCTCGATGGCGACGCGCGGCATCGCGATGCCCTCGCGGTCGCATGCCGCGCGGAGCGCCTCGGCGAAGGAGCGCGCGATCTCCTCGATCGGCTGCGGGTCGTCGGCCTCGGTGTAGGCGATGCCGAAGCCGCCGCCGACGTTGAGCTCGGGCAGGTCGCCGCCCGGCAGCAGCGACGCGTGCAGCGCCACCATGCGGTCGAACGCCGCGGCGAAGCCCGCCCCGTCGAAGATCTGCGAGCCGATGTGCGTGTGCAGGCCGCGCAGCTCGAGCACGTCGTCCGCTCGGATGCGCGCGACGATCGCGGGTGCGTCGGCGATGGGCACGCCGAACTTCTGATCCTCGTGGCTCGTGGCGAGGAACTCGTGCGTCGAGGCGTGCACGCCCACGTTGATGCGCAGCCGGACGCGCTGCCGCACCCCGGCCTCCGCGGCGATGCGCGTGAGGCGCTCGACCTCGAGCGTGGAGTCGACGACGATGGTGCCGACGCCCGCTGCGACCGCGTGCCGCAGCTCGTGCTCCGACTTGTTGCTCCCGTGGTACCCGACGTGCGCCAGGTCGACGCCCGCGGCGCGCACGAGCGCGAGCTCGCCCGCCGAGCACACGTCGACGCCGAGGCCCTCGGCGACGACCCAGCGGGCGACGTCGGCCGTGAGCAGCGCCTTGCCCGCGTAGTAGACCATCGGGTCGTCGAGCACGGCGGCGAACGCGGCGCGGATGCGCGCGGCCCGGCCCCGCAGCTCGGCCTCGTCGAGCAGCATGAGCGGCGTGCCGTGCTCGGCGACGAGCGCGTCGAGGCTCGCGCCTGCGACGTGCACGACGCCGTCGACGCGCGTCGCGGACTCGGGCCAGATGGCGGCCTGGAGCGCGTTGGCGGAGGAAGCGTGGGTCATGTCGGTCCGTGAGGGGTGGGATCGCCTGCGGTGCGGGCGCGATGCGGCCGCGAACAGCAGGCGAGCGGACCTGGATTGGCCCCTGAAGCCTGACGGGGCAAGCCTAGCGGGCGCAGGATGCCCGCTCGACGCGCCGTGACGCCGTGCGTCGCGGCGCAGGCGTCAGCCCGCGCAGGAGCCGTGCGGGGCCTGCAGCTGCAGCACCGAGCGCTGCTCGATGCCGAAGACGAGGATGACGGCGCCGTTCGAGACGCGCACGTCGGTCGTCTCCATCGTCGTCGGCACCGAGTCGGCGATGCAGAAGCCCGTCTGGTCGAAGAGCGAGCCCGTCGAGACGCCCGTGCGCTCCTCGAACTGGGCGGGGCTCAGCTCGGCGGCCCCGAGCTCGACCGTCTCCGGCACGAGCACGATGCGGCCGCCGCGCGTCACGGGCTCGACGACGACCGTCACGGGCGTCGCGCCCCACGGCAGGCGCGCCTCGAGCTCGACGCGGAGCGCCGGCGGCTGCAGCGCGACGTCGACGACGGGCGCGTCGACGAAGTCGCCCGTGAGCTGCACGACCGAGTCGTGGTCGAGCGCGACGTAGGAGTAGACGCGGGGGATCGGCGTGAGCGGGTTCGTCGGCAGGTCATAGATCTCGGCGTGGAACGTGCCGTCCGCGACGCCGAGGTCGAGCTCCGGCACCGTGATCGACACCCGATCGACCGAGCCGAGCAGCAGCTGCACGAGGGCGCTGCCGCCGATGACCTCCGCGTCGACCTGGTCGGCGTCCTCGAGCTGCAGCGCGACGGCGATCTCCTCGCGCGCGACGCGCTCCATGCCGTCGCGCACGAGCATGTCGGCGACGACGCCTGCGCCGACGAGCGCCGCGATGCCCGCCAGGCCCGCACCCACGCGGAGGAGTCGGCGCGGCACGGCTGCTACATCCGCTCGGGAGCGCTCACGCCGAGGTGGCCGAGCGCGGTGCGCAGCACCTGGCCCGTCGCGTCGTTGAGCCACAGGCGCGAGCGGTTCAGGTCGCCGATGGGCTCGTCGCCGACGGGCACGACGCGGCAGGCGTCGTACCAGCGGTGGTACAGGCCCGCGAGCTCCTCGGCGAAGCGCGCCACGCGGTGCGGCTCGCGCAGCTGCGCCGACTGCGTCAGCACGCGCGGGAAGTCGGCGAGCGCGCCCAGCAGCGCCGACTCGGTCTCGTGCGCGAGGGTCGACGCGTCGAACGCCGAGCGGTCGACGCCCGCGGCGGCGGCGTTGCGGGCCACGGCGCTCGTGCGGGCATGGGCGTACTGCACGTAGAAGACGGGGTTGTCGTTCGATCGCTTCTGCAGCAGCTCGAGGTCGATGTCGAGCGGCGTGTCGACGCTCGAGCGCGCGAGCGAGTAGCGGGCGGCGTCGACGCCGACGGCCTCGACGAGATCCTCCATCGTGACGATGGTGCCCGCGCGCTTCGACATGCGCACGGGCTTGCCGTCGCGCATGAGGTTGACGAGCTGGCCGATGAGCAGCTCGAGGTTCACGTGCGGCTCGTCGCCGAACGCGGCGCACATCGCCATCATGCGGCCGACGTAGCCGTGGTGGTCGGCGCCCAGCATGATGAAGCACTGCTCGAAGCCGCGCTCGCGCTTGTTGAGGTAGTACGCCAGGTCGCCCGAGAAGTACGCGGGCGCGCCGTTCGAGCGCACGACCACCCGATCCTTGTCGTCGCCGAAGTCGGTGGTGCGCAACCAGGTCGCGCCGTCCTCCACGAAGACGTGGCCGCGCTCCCGCAGACGCTCGATCGCGCGCTCGACGTCGCCGTTGGCCTGCACGTCGTGCTCGTGGAAGAAGACGTCGAACACGACGCCGAAGTCGGCGAGCGACTGCTTGATCTCGCCGAACATCAGCTGCACGCCGCGTGCGCGGAAGTGCTCCTGCAGCGCGTCGTCGTCGAGGTCGAGCAGGTCGACCTCGCTCGCGGCCTCGACGCGTGCCGCGATGTCGGCGATGTAGTCGCCGCCGTAGCCGTCCTCCGGGGTCGGCTCGCCGCGCCACGCGGCGACGAGGCTGCGGGCGAAGCGGTCGATCTGCGCGCCGTGGTCGTTGAAGTAGTACTCGCGCGTCACGCGCGCACCCTGCGACTCGAGGATGCGGGCGAGCGAGTCGCCGACGGCCGCCCAGCGCGTGCCGCCGAGGTGCAGCGGACCCGTGGGGTTCGCCGACACGAACTCGAGGTTCATCGCGATGCCCTGCATCGTGTCGCCTCGGCCGTACGCGCCGCCCGCCTCGACGATCGTGCGCGCGAGCTCGCCGGCCGCGGCCGCGTCGAGCCGCAGGTTGAGGAAGCCGGGACCCGCGACCTCGACGCCAGCCACGCCCGGGATGGCGGCGATGTGCCCCTGCAGCTCGGCCGCGAGGTCGCGGGGGGCCATGCCGACGCGCTTCGCGAGGCGCATGGCCGCGTTCGTCGTCCAGTCGCCGTGCTCTCGGCTGCGGGGCCGCTCGAGCACGATGTCGGCAGCCGAGACCTCCGCTCGGTCTGCGACGACGGCCTGCACGGAGGTCAGGAGGGCGTCGGCGAGCGCGGCGGGATGCATCCCCCGATCCTATGCTGGCCGCATGCCTCGCCCTCGCGCCCTCGCCATCGCCCTCGCCGCCGCCGGCACGCTCGTGCTCGCCGCCTGCGCACCCGGCGCGCTCGACGGCGAGCCCTCCCCCAGCCCGAGCACGTCGGCGCCCGAGACGCCCATCCCGAGCGCCTCGCCGAGCGTGCCCGACCCGAACCCCTCCGACTTCGAGCCGGCGCCGAGCGAGCCGCCCGTCGTGGCGCCGGTCGACGGCGCGCTCGACCTCGCGTGCCCCGACGTGCTGACGCCGGACCAGGTGTACGAGATCAGCCCCGAGCTGCTCGCGACGGCGTCGCCCACGGCTGGCATCCCCGCCGACTTCGCGCCCTACTCGGACTCGGGCGTCGTGTGCGCATGGCAGCACGTCACGAGCGGCGACGTGCTGCTCGTCGGGGTGCTCGAGGCCGCGGGCGACGCGCCCGCAGTCTCGACGCTGCCCGGCGGGGCCGCCGTCGTCGGCGCATGGGCGATCGCCGTCGGCTCCGAGTACTTCGAGGGCGACGCGCCCGCCGCCGACGCGCTCATCCAGCAGATCGGCGCGAACCTCGGCTGAGGATCCGCCCGCTCACGACAGGCGGATGCGCTCCCGCGGGTCGTCGGCGGCGTCGGCGTCGAGCGCGTCGTCGGCGGCCGAGACCGACAGCGAGCGCAGCGTGACCCAGCCGCCCGCGTTCGTCGCCCACGCCGTCTCCTCGGCGTCGACGCCCGTCGCGATGCGCACCATGCTCGCGCGCGGCGCGAGGTGCGTGGCGTCGACGACCCACCACTCGTCGTCGATGCGCACCTCGGCGACGGCGTGGAAGTCCGGCGGCTGCAGCGCGGGCGCGAAGACCGACGCGTAGCGGGCGGGGATGCCGAGCGCACGGCACAGCGCGATGACGACGTGGGCGTAGTCGCGGCACATCCCGCCGCCCTTGCGCAGGGTCTCGACGGCGCCGTCGTCGAGCGCCGAGCGCTGCGCGTCGTAGTCGAGGCTGCGCGCGACGTGGCGCACGATGGCGTCGACGGCCGCCCAGCCCTCGGCGCGGCCGAAGCGCTCGGAGGCGAAGTCGCGCAGCGCATCCACCTGGGTGTAGCGCGACGGCGCGAGGTAGCGGTCGACGTCGTCGCCCTCGGGGGCGCTCGGCGCGCGGCCGGCGATGCGCGCGTCGATCGAGCACGAGAGGGCGCCGGGACCGGCCGTGAAGCGCAGCTCGCGCGTGCCGTGCCTGCCGACGACCTCCGCGGCCTCCACGGGCTCGCCGTCGACGTCGATCGCGAGCCGCTCGTCGCCGTCGTGCCCTGCCGACGGCAGCAGGAGCAACGTGAAGTCGGCCGGCTCGTCGACGTCCATCGCGAACTCGGCGTGCAGGGTGCGCACCATGGGGGGGGTCTCCTCACGTCGAGGTCATCGTCTCGCCCCTCGACCGGTGGCGAGGCGATGCGTGCCCGGGTGCTAGCCTGATCGAGCCCCTGCCCTCGTAGCTCAGGGGATAGAGCGTCTGCCTCCGGAGCAGAAGGTCGTAGGTTCGAATCCTATCGAGGGCACCAGGTCGTCGCGGCACGACCGGCCGAGGCGGCCGGCAGCCGGACGCCGTCCCCGACGTCGACGCGTCGCTCGCGGCCTCAGGCCGCGGCCGGCTCGGCCAGCGGCTCCGGCGCGACCGCAGAGTGGAACGCGGGATGCGCGACGACGAGCGCGATCGCGAGCGCCAGCGCGGCGACGCACGCCACGAACGGCGCCGACGTCGACGCGGCGAGCAGCGCCGTGCCCGCGGCGGGCCCCGCGACGGCCCCCAGCACGCCCGCCACGCCCATGACGCGCTGCGACGCCGCACGGCCGCCGAGCACGAGCGTCGCGGTGCGCGCCGCCCCCGACAGCGCGAGCCCAGCGCCGATGCCGCCTGCGACGACGGCGACGAGCATCGTCACGACGTCCATCGCGGGGACGAGCACCACGAGCGAGCCGGCGAGCAGCGCCACGCCCACGCGCAGCAGCACGCGAGGGCGCTCGGACGCGCGGGCGATGAGCGACTGCGCGACGACGGCGGCGAGGCTGCCGACGAGCAGCATGCCACCGGTCGCGAACCCCGTGGTCGCAGCGTCGAGCGCGAGGCGCTCCTGCAGCACGAAGCCCAGCACGACCTGCACGCACGCGACGCTCGAGAGCACGACGAGCGCCACGACCGCGAAGGGCCACGAGCGGGCGTCGACGACGCGGGCTCGCTCGGCGGGCGCCGTGGGCAGCGCGACGGGTGCGACGGGCCCCCAGAGCGCCACGGCGAGCGCCCCGGCCGCGAGGATCACGGGGGCGGCGAGCAGCGGCACGAGCGCCCCGAACGCCGAGAGGAACCCGCCGAGCGCGACGCCCATGACGACCGCGACGCCCTGCACCGTCGCGATGCCGGCGAGCGCACGAGCGCGAGCGGCGCCGTCGACCGCCGCGGCGATGACGACGCGCGCGGCGGGCGCGATCGCGGCGAGCGAGGCGCCGAGCGCGATGCCGCGCAGGACGAGGATGGCCGCGACGAGCATCCACCCCTCGACGAGCCCGCGGGCGCCGAGCATCGCGAGCGTGCCGAACGCCGCCATGGCGACCGCCGCGAGCGCGAGCGCCAGCACCATGGGACCGCGCGCGCCGTGTCTCGCCATGCGGCGCATCCATGCGGGTGCGGCGAGCAGCATCATGACCGCCGAGAGCGCGACCGCGAGGCCGACCTGCCACGGCGCGAGCCCGAGCTCGCTCGCCATGGGGGCCGACGTCGGCTGCACCGACATCTGCGCGAACGCCGACAGCAGCACGGCGGCGAGCACGGCGACGACCGGTGCGGGAACGCGCACGGGACTCTCGGCGGCCATGGAGCCTGCGACTCTCGATCGGTGGTAGAACGTCGTTCGATTGCACGGTACCGCGAAAGCGAGGCGTCGTCACCCCTCGAGCGTGCGCGCCGTCATGGCCGAGCGCCCGCCATGGTCCAGACTGACCACGACGGACGGAGGCGGGCATGCCCGACGAGGCACCATTCCACGTGGGGCTGACGCCCGAGCGCGTCGTCGACGTGGCCGTCGCCCTGACCCGCGAGACGCACCTGCTCGGATGGTCGGTGCGCGACCTCGCCCGCAGGCTCGACGTCGCCGCATCCGTGCTCTACCACCACGTCGGCAGCAAGGACCTCATCGTGCGTCGCGTCGTCGAGCGCGTGCTCGGCGCCATCGACCTGCCGAGCGACGACCTCTCGTGGCAGGACTGGTTCCGCGGGCTCATCCTGCCGGCGCGCGCCGTGATCGGCGCGCATCCCGGCGTCGCGAAGTGGCTGCTGCTGCACGGCCCCACGCTCACGCTCACCGTGCCGACGGTCGAGTCGGGCGTCGCGGCGCTGCAGCGCGCCGGCCTCGGCGACCATGCGGCGCTCGCCTACGCGACGCTCGTCAACAACACGCTCGCCGCCATCGCGATGGGCGACGACCGCCGCCTCGTCGAGGACGACGGGCCCCGCGACCACGCGGCGATGCTCGCGAGCATGGAGTCGAGCACGAGCGAGGCGATCGCGCTCATCGCCGCGACCCTCGTCGAGCCGTTCCTCGGCGAGGCGGAGGACGTCGCCGCGGCGGACGACGCGTACTTCTCCTTCATCCTCGAGACGACGATCGCCGGGCTCGAGAGCCTGCACGCGCGCGGCTGGCCCACCGATCGGCCGGGCCGCTGACGCGGATGCCGGATGCGCGCGCCGTGCGGGCATGGCTCGCGCGCGACCCCGTCGTCATCGCACCGCTGCTGCTCGGCGCGACGATCGCGCACGAGACGAGCGAGGGCCGCGTCGTCGTGCGCATCACCGAGGTCGAGGCCTACCGCGGCGCCGACGACCCTGGCGCGCACTCGTTCCGCGGCCGCACCGCGCGCAACGCGACGATGTTCGGCGAGGCGGGCCACCTCTACGCCTACTTCACCTACGGCATGCATCACGCCATCAACGTCGTCGCTGGCGACCACGAGGGCTTCGGGGTGCTGGTGCGGGCGGGCAGCGTCGTCGACGGCGAGCCGCTCGCGAGGGCGCGGCGCGAGGCGAGGCCCAGACGCTCCCCCATCGTCGAGCTCGCGCGCGGGCCGGGGAACCTGGCGCAGGCGCTCGGCGCGACGCTCGCCGACGACGGCGCCGACCTGCTGGGAGGCGGGCCGTGGTCGCTCGACGTCGGCGCGAGCCTGCCGACGCATCCGCTCCCCCACCGCACGGGCCCGCGCGTGGGCGTCTCGGGGGTCGGCGGCGACGCCGAGCGCTTCCCGTGGCGGTGCTGGCTGCCCGGCGAGCCGAGCGTGTCGGCCTACCGCGCGGCCGCGCCGCGCAGGCCCCGTCAGGCGACGTAGACCTTCGTGAGCGTCTCGTGCACCGTCCACTCGGTGCGCTCGCCGGCGCCGAGCGTCACGAGGTCGCCCGGGGCGACGTCGAACGTCTCGCCGCCGCCCACGCGGATGCTCGCGCGGCCCGAGAGCACGACGAAGGCCTCGTCGACCTCCACGTCGGTCGCGACGCCCACCGTCATGCGCCACACGCCCACCTCGACCTCGCCCGCCGTCGCGAGCGCGACGGCGCCGGCCTCCGGCGAGCCCGCCACGACCTCCGTCGCCGGGAGCGGCTGCAGCGGCACGGGCACGTCGGCGAGGCGCACGACCCGGCTCACGAGTCGAAGCCCAGCCCGAGCGCGTCGAGCGTCTGCAGCAGCGCGTTGCGACGACCGGACTGGTGGTCGGCGCGATCGAGCGACCAGCGCGTCGCCTGGATGCCCGCGGACGCGAACGGCTCCGGCGGGAACGGGATCGCCGGCTGCCGCACCATCTGCAGCTCGGTGCGCTCGGTCTCGATGCCCGCGAGCCGGTCGAGGCACACGTCGGCGGCGAAGCGCGTCGCCGCGACGCCGAGCCCCGTGAAGCCGTTCGCGTAGGCGACCCTCCCGCCGCGGGCGAGGCCGTACTGGGCGCAGAAACGCGTCGACGTGTCGATGACGCCCGCCCAGCGGTAGGCGAAGCGCACGTCCTCCAGCTGCGGGAAGGTGGTGAGGAAGTGCGCAGCGAGCCGGTCGTACGACGCCTGCCTGCGCTCGTGGTGCGGGCGGATGCGGCCGCCGTAGAAGTAGACGGCGTCGTAGCCGCCCCACACGATGCGGTCGTCGGCCGTGAGCCGGTAGTAGTGGAACTGGTTCGCCGCATCCGAGATGCCCCGACGGGAGTCCCACCCGATCGCCGCCTTCTGCTCGGCGGTGAGCGGCTCGGTCGCGAGCACGTAGTCGTAGACCGGCACCGTCGAGAGGCGATCGCGCCGCAGCAGGCTCGGAAACGCGTTCGTCGCGAGCATCGCGCGCGGCGCGCGCACGCTGCCGCCGCCCGTGCGCACCGTGACGCCATCGGCATCCGTGTCGATCGAGACGGCCTTCGAGCGCTCGAAGAGCTCGACGCCGCGGTCGGCGCACGCGCGAGCGAGCTCGTGCACGAGCCGACCGGGGTGCACGAGCGCCGTGCCCGTGCGGTCGAGGTAGCCGCCGAGGTACGTGGGCGAGTCGAGCTCGGCGCGCGTCTGCGCAGCCGAGAGGAACACGCCGCGCTCCTCGACCGCCTCGGTGCGCAGCCACTCGAGCTGGTGCGGCTCGGTCGCGACCGTGAGCGAGCCCGTGCGCTCCCACTCGACGTCGAGCGCGAGGCGCTCGACGTCGGCCTGCATGCCGTCGAGGTTCTCCATGCCGAGGCGCTCGAGCTCGTCGAGCTCGGCGGGCCAGCGCGACTCGCCGTTCGACCGCCCGTGCGTCAGCGACGCGTCGCAGAAGCCGCCGTTGCGGCCCGACGCGGCCCATCCGAGCCGGTGCGCCTCGACGACCACGACCTTCGTGCCGGGCTCGCGCTCGACGGCCTTGAGCGCCGTCCACAGCCCGAGGTAGCCGCCGCCGACGACGACGAGGTCAGCGCGCACGTGCGCCGTGAGTCGCGGATGCCGCGGGGCGGGCATGTCGAGCCACACCGAGCCCTCCTGCGCGGGGGCGAGCGCTCGGGCGACGAGCGCCGGGTCGACGGCTGCGTCGAACGTGGTCTCCATGAGCGGAGCCTAGGGCAGCGGCAGCCCTCCGCGGCGGGCTCCGCGGTGGGCGGCGATCACGGCAGGAGGCGCGCCCGCGGCGCGGGGGCGAGCGGGATGCGGGCGAGCAGCAGCGCCGAGACGGTGCCGGCGACGGCGAGCGCTGCGAGCAGCAGGTCGAGGCCGAACGTCATGATCGCGAACGGCGGCGCGATGAACAGCACGAGCGCGACGACCGTGCGCCACGCCGACGGGGCATCCGGCAGCGCCTGCACGCGCTCGAAGCGCACGAGCGGGATCGACAGGAGGGACACGACGGCGAGCACGAGCAGGAAGGCGGGGATGCGCTCGAGCCACCACTGCGCCGTGCCGGGCGTCGACAGCGGGAAGGGCAGCACGAGCTGCACGCCGATCATCACCATGATGAGCGGCAGGTGCCACAGGTACACCGTCATGAGGCGCGAGCCGAGCAGCAGCACGACGCCCTGGGCGGGCCGCAGCCGCATGAGCGCCGTGAGCGGTCGATGCAGCAGCTGCAGGAGGCAGGCCTGCGCGATGCCGAGGAGCAGCAGCGGCACCGTCGGCGGGAACTGGTTCGAGAGCATGTTCGTCGAGTAGTCGCCCACCCGCACGACGACCGCGAGCACGCCGTACGTCGCGACCACGATCGCCGCGAGCTGCCACCAGCGGCGGGCGGCGAACCATCCGTCGTGCATCCAGAAGCCCAGCTGCTGCACCGCGAGCCACACGAACGCGACGTTCGGCAGGCCCGCGAGCGGCTCGTCGACGGCGATGCGCACGGCATCCGTCGCGCACGCGAGCGCGACGAGCGTCGCGAGCGTCGCGGCCGGGCGGCGCTCGTGCCACTCGAGGAGGAACGGCGCGAGCGCCTGCGCGAGCATGTACGACGCGAGGAACCACAGCGGCGACCCGACGCCGACGGCGACGCCGTCGACGAAGGCGGGGTCGACGGGCAGCAGCGCAGCGATGCCCAGCACGACCGCGAGGAAGACGAAGAGCGGCAGCGACGGCCGCGCGAGGCGCGCGAGGCGCACGCGCGCGAAGTCCTCGGGATCGTCGCCGCGCCGGCGACCGCTCTGGAGCCCCACGGACGACGCGAAGCCGCCGACGACGAAGAACAGCGGCATGATGAGGCCGAACCACGTCGCGACGGGGAACCACGGCTGCAGCTCGAGGGTGCGCTCGAGCGCGATGCCGTCGTCGGTGACCGAGACGCCCGCGAAGAGCAGGTGCACGACGATGACGAGCAGCACGCACACGACGCGCGCGAGGTCGAGCGTGAGGTCGCGCTTGGCGAGCCTCGCCTCGGCGGTGGCGCGTTCGTCGGTGGTCACGCGGTCACTCTAGAGCCGGGATGCCGCACGCCGGCCGTTGCCATGACGCCGCGACGCGCGTGCCACGGGTCGGGGCTCGCATACCCATACCCCCTTGGGGTATGCTGACTCGCATGGAGCAGCACGCGCACGGCTACGCCGACGACAAGCAGGCGATCCTCCGCAGGCTCAAGCGAGCAGAGGGTCAGGTGCGCGGCATCGCGCGCATGGTCGAGGAGGACACGTACTGCATCGACGTCCTCACCCAGGTCTCCGCGGCGACCAAGGCGCTCGAGACCGTCGCGCTGCAGCTGCTCGACGACCACCTGGCGCACTGCGTCGCCGAGGCCGCGAGGTCCGGCGGCACCGTCGCCGACGAGAAGATCCGCGAGGCGAGCCAGGCCATCGGCCGGCTCGTCCGCTCGTGACGAGAGGGAGCATCCCCATGCAGCAGGACGTCGAGATCACCACGACCCCCCGGGCCCCCGAGCAGTCGGGCGGATGCTGCGGCGGCGGATGCTGCGGCGGCGGCGGCGCCGACGAGGCACCCGCCCGGACGCAGGACTTCGCCGTCGCCGGCATGACGTGCGGGCACTGCGTCTCGGCGGTGCGCGAGGAGCTCGGTGCCATCGAGGGCGTGCGCGGCGTCGAGGTCGACCTCGTCGCGGGCGGCACCTCCACCGTGCGCGTCGACGCCGACGGCCCCCTCGACCTCGCGGCCGTGCGCGCCGCGGTCGACGAGGCCGGCTACGCGCTCGTCGACTGATGGCAGCCGAGGTCGTCGACCTCGAGATCGAGGGCATGACCTGCGCGTCGTGCGCCGCTCGCATCGAGCGGCGCCTCGGCCGCATGCCCGGCGTCGAGGCGACCGTGAACTACGCGACCGAGGTCGCCCACGTCACGCTGCCCGAGGGCACCACCGTCGCCGACGCCATCGCGACCGTCGAGGCCACGGGGTACGGCGCATCCCTGCCCGAGCCCGAGCGGCAGCGCTCGGACGCGCCGCTCGTGCGACGCCTGCTCGTCGCCGCCGTGCTCGGCACGCCCGTCGTGGCGATGGGCATGGTGCCCGCGCTGCAGGTCGCGGGCTGGCAGTGGCTGTCGCTCGCGCTCGCCACCCCCATCGCCCTCTACTCGGCGTGGCCCTTCCACCGCGCGGCCGTCGCCGCCCTGCGGCATCGCGCGACGACGATGGACACCCTCGTGTCGATGGGCGTCGCCGCCGCCTTCCTCTGGTCGCTGTGGGCGCTCGTGTGGGGCGGCGCCGGCGCGCCAGGCATGCACATGGACGGGCTGCTGTCGACGGGCGAGCACGCGGGCCTCTACCTCGAGGTCGTCGCGGCCGTCACGGCGTTCCTGCTCGCCGGGCGGCTCATCGAGCATCGCGCGCGGCGCGGCTCGGTCGACGCGCTGCGCTCCGTCGCACGCCTCGGCGCCCGCGAGGCCACGCGCCTCACGGGCGCGGGCGAGGAGCGCGTGCCGGTCGAGTCGCTCGCGGTCGGCGACCGCATCCGCGTCGTGCCCGGCGAGAAGATCGCCGCCGACGGCGTCGTCGTCGATGGCGTCTCGACCGTGGACGCGTCGCTCGTGACGGGCGAGTCGATGCCCGTCGAGGTCACCGAGGGCTCGGCGGTCGTCGGCGCGACCATCAACGGCGCCGGCGTGCTCGTCGTGCGCGCCACCGCCGTGGGCGGCGACACGGAGCTCGCCCGCATCGCCCGCCTGCTCGAGCAGGCGCAGGAGGGCAAGACGGCGGTGCAGCGCATCGCCGACCGCATCTCCTCGGTGTTCGTGCCCGTCGTGGTGGGCCTGTCGGTGCTGACGCTCGTCGGCTGGCTCGTCGCCACGGGCGACGTGCAGCGCGCGTTCACCGCGGCGATCGCGACGCTCATCATCGCGTGCCCGTGCGCGCTCGGCCTCGCCACCCCCACGGCGCTGCTCGCGGGGACGACGACGGGAGCCGAGCTCGGCATCCTCATCCGCGACGCGCGCGTGCTCGAGGCCGCGCGGCGCGTGCGCGTGCTGCTCGCCGACAAGACCGGCACCATCACCGCGGGGCGCATGCGCCTCGATGCGACCGTCGCCGCCGACGACGAGGACGCCGACGAGGTGCGGCGCGTCGCCGCGGCGCTCGAGCGCGGCAGCGAGCATCCCATCGCACGCGCGATCGTCGCCGCGGCGCCGGATGCGCGGGCGGCGTCGCGCGTGCAGGCGGCGGCGGGCATGGGCATCCACGGCGTCGTCGGCGACCGTGCCGCGCAGGCGGGCTCGGCCGAGTGGATCGCGAGCGCGTGGTCGGCTCCCCTGCCCGCACGGCTGCAGGCGGCGCTCGACGAGGCGCAGTCCCGCGGTGCGACGACCGTCGTCGTCGCGTGGGACGGCGCCGCGCGCGGCGTGCTGGCCGTGCGCGACGAGGTGCGGCCCACGAGCGCAGCAGCCGTCGCGCGCCTCGCACGCATGGGCGTGCGCGTCGCGATGGTGTCGGGCGACAACCCGCGGGCGGCGCACGCCGTGGCGCGGGAGGTGGGCATCGCCGACGTGACGGCGGCCGCGACGCCCGCCGACAAGGTCGCCGCCGTGCGTGCCGCGCAGGCGGGCGGATCCGTCGCCATGGTGGGCGACGGCGTCAACGACGCCGCGGCGCTCGCCGCGGCCGACCTGGGCATCGCGATGGGCACGGGCACGGATGCCGCGCAGCACGCGGCCGACGTCACGCTCGTGCGCGGCGACCTCGACGCCGCCGCCGACGCCATCGCGCTGTCGCGGCGCACCCTCGCGACCATCCGCCTCAACCTCGTGTGGGCGTTCGCGTACAACGCCGTCGCGATCCCCGTGGCGATGGCCGGCCTGCTGACGCCGATGCTCGCCGGGCTCGCGATGGCGCTGTCGAGCGTGCTCGTCGTCGGGTCGTCGCTCACCCTGCGGCTCCATCGCCCGCGTCGCTGACCGACGCGGCGCGGCCGGCTACGCCCGCAGGTCGTCGAGCAGCGCGTCGACGCGGATGCGGATCTGGTCGCGCAGCGACCGCACGGCGCTCGATCCGAGGCCGGCGGGATCCTCGAGGTCCCACGACTCGGTGCGCTGCCCGTCATGCAGCGGCGGCGCGTCGCACAGCATCGTCACGACGAGGTCGGCGCGCGAGAGCACCTCGCTCGTGAGCGGCTTCGGGAAGCCGGGATGCGCGACGCCCACCTCGACGAGGGCGTCGGCGACCGACCGCAGCACCGACGCCACGGGGCGCACGCCCGCGGACGCGGCGACGACCCCCGCGTCGGAGGCGCGCACGAGCGCCTCCGCGAGGATCGACATGCCGTCGTTGCGCGTCGACAGGAACAGCACGCGCGGCACGCCTGGCGCGACGGTCGCGTCGAGCGCGTCGAGGCGCTGCGACGCGAGGTCGATGGCGCGCTCGTCGAGCTGCTCGTGGCCGGCGTCGATGGCGGCGAGCAGGTCGCGCGAATGGTGGGCGAGCGTGGCCACGACGCCCGCGTCGAGCGTCGGATGGGCCGTCGCGAGCGCCGCGGCGGCCTCGTCGAACGTCGCGGGCTCCTCGGCCCGCCTGCCCCGCCTCGTGCGCATGCTCCCCAGCATGCCTCAGCCCATCCGTGCGGCGTCGGCATCGGCCTCGTCGGGCGCGTGGCGCTCGAGGAAGTCGTACAGCTCTGCGTCGTCGACGCCGGGATAGGTGCCGGACGGCAGCGGCGCGAGCGTGTGCTGATGCATGCGCGCGCTCGCCCACGCCTTCGTGCGCCAGCGTTCGGCGATGTCGGGCGCGGGCTGCGAGCAGCACGTCTTGTCGGGGCAGCGCGACTGCTCGCGGCGCTGCGTCGACGCGCCGCGGAACCACTTCGCCGTGTCGAAGGGCACGCCGACCGTGATCGAGAACTCGCCGTCGGTGCCGGTGCCGGTCTGCGACGAGCACCAGAACGTGCCGGAGGGCGTGTCGGTGTACTGGTAGAACTCCGTCGTGCGGGACGCGCGGTCGAAGGCCGTGCGCGCCGCCATGTGCCTGCAGACGACCTGCCCCTCGATGGCGCCCGAGGCGTCCATCGGCAGCGGCAGGCCGTCGTTCTCGTAGGCGCGCATGAGCGCGCCGTCGTCGCCGACGCGCAGGAAGTGCACCTGGAGGCCGAGGTCGACGGTCGCGAGGTTCGTGAAGCGCATGGCCGCCGACTCGTGCGTGACGCCGAAGGCGTCGCGGAAGTCCTCGACGGCGATGTTGCGCTCCTTCTTCGCGCGGTGCAGGTACTCGACCGACGCGGTGCGCGGCATGAGGGTGGCGGCGGCGAAGTAGTTGATCTCGAGGCGCTGCTGCAGGAACTCGCGGTACGACGTCGGCTCGGAGTGGCCGAGCAGCCGGTGCGCGATCGCCTGCAGCGCCATGGAGCGCAGCCCGTGACCGCCGGGGATGGAGGCGGGCGGCAGGTAGATGCGGCCGTGCTCGAGGTCGGTGACCGAGCGCGTCGAGTGCGGCAGGTCGGTGACGTAGACGAGCTCGAAGCCGATGCGCTGCGCCATGTCGGCGACGGCGCGGTGCGTGAGGGCGCCGCGCTCGTGGCCGACGGCGGCGAGCTGCTCCTCGGCCAGCGCATCCAGCTCGGGCATCGCGTTGTCCTGCTGCTGCATCTGCAGGCGGATGGCCGTGGAGTCGCGGCGTGCCTGCTCGGGCGTCGCGATCGCCTCGCGCGAGCGGCGGTCGAGCTCGCGCTGCAGGCCCACGAGCGAGCGAAGCACCTCGTCGGGCATCGTCTTCGACGCGCGCACGTGCGGCAGGCCGAGCCGCGAGTACACGGCTCCCTCCTGCAGGCGCTGCAGCTCGAGCTCGAGACGCGAGCGCTCGGTGGGCGGCTCCTCCGAGAGCAGGTCGGTGGTCGTGACGCCGAGCGCGGCGGCGATGGCCTGCAGCTGCGACAGGCGCGGCTCGCGCTTGCCGTTCTCCATGAGCGAGAGCTGGCTGCCCGCGAGGCCCACGGCATCGCCGAGCCCGTCGAGGGTGAGGCCCGCCCGCCCGCGGAAGTGCCGGATGCGGTGGCCGAGGACTGCAAGATCGCTCACACCGCCACCTTAGCGAAAGAACCGCACAACCTTCCGGCCGGATCTCGGCACGCGACGGCGAAATCCGGCGCATGGTGGAAGACATGACGATCCTTCCCCCGCCTCCGACGTCCGGCGCCTCGCCCGCGAGGGCCGCGCGCACCCTCATCGGCGCCCCCGAGGGCACCGCCGCCTCGGTCGTCGAGTGGGTCGCGAGCGTCGCTCGCCTCACCGAGCCGGCACGCGTCGAGTGGTGCGACGGCTCCGAGGCCGAGTTCGCCTCGCTCGTCGACACGATGCTCGAGGCCGGCACGATCGTGCCCGTGCCGAAGCGTCCGGGCAGCTACCTCGCGCGCAGCAACCCCGACGACGTCGCGCGCGTCGAGGACCGCACGTTCATCTGCTCCGTCGACGACGAGGACGCGGGCCCCACGAACCACTGGCGCGACCCCGAGGCGATGCGCGAGACCCTCGGCGGCCTCTTCCAGGGCGCGATGCGCGGTCGCACGATGTACGTCATCCCCTTCTCGATGGGCCCCGTGGGCGGGCCGATCTCGAAGCTCGGCATCGAGCTCACCGACTCGCCGTACGTCGTCGCGAGCATGCACGCCATGACGCGCGTCGGCACCGACGTGCTCGAGGCCATCGCGGGCGGCGAGGAGTGGGTGCCCGCCGTGCACTCCGTCGGCGCGCCGCTCGCCCCCGGCCAGGCGGACACGGCATGGCCCTGCAACACGACGAAGTACATCTCGCACTTCCCCGAGACGCGCGAGATCTGGTCGTTCGGCTCGGCGTACGGCGGCAACGCGCTGCTCGCGAAGAAGTGCTTCGCGCTGCGCATCGCCTCGGTGCAGGCGCGCGACGAGGGCTGGCTCGCCGAGCACATGCTCATCGTGCGCATGACCCACGACGACGGCCGGCGCATCCACCTCGCCGCCGCGTTCCCCTCCGCATGCGGCAAGACGAACCTCGCGATGCTGAAGCCCTCGATCCCCGGCTGGCACGTCGAGACCATCGGCGACGACATCGCATGGATGCGCACGGGCGCAGACGGCCGCCTGCACGCCATCAACCCCGAGAACGGCTTCTTCGGCGTCGCCCCCGGCACGTCCGAGGCGACGAACTCGACGGCGATGGCGATGCTCGAGCGCGACACCATCTTCACGAACGTCGCGCTCACCGACGACGGCGACGTGTGGTGGGAGGGCATGACGAAGGAGGCCCCCGCCTCGCTGACCGACTGGCGCGGCCAGCCGTGGACGCCCGAGTCGGGCACGCCGGCGGCGCATCCGAACGCGCGCTTCACCGTGCGCGCGACCCAGTGCCCCTCGCTCGCCGACGACTGGGATGCGCCCGAGGGCGTGCCGATCGACGCGATCGTCTTCGGCGGGCGTCGCCCGTCGCAGGTGCCGCTCGTGATGCAGGCGCGCGACTGGGAGCACGGCGTCTACGTGGGCGCCACGATCTCGAGCCAGCAGACGGCAGCCGCCGAGGGCCCCGTCGGAGCGATCCGTCGCGATCCGTTCGCGATGCTGCCGTTCTGCGGCTACGACATGGGCGACTACTTCCGCCACTGGCTCGACGTCGGCCAGCGCCTCGGCCGCGACGCGCCCGCGATCTTCAGCGTCAACTGGTTCCGGCGCGACGAGGACGGCGGGTTCCTGTGGCCCGGCTTCAGCGAGAACGCGCGCGTGCTCGACTGGATCGCAGGACGCGTCGCCGGCACGGCGCAGGGCGTCGACACCGCGATCGGCGTGCTTCCCGCCGAGGGCGCGCTCGACGTGTCCGGCCTCGACCTGCCCGAGGGTGCGCTCGACGAGCTGCTCGCCGTGGATGCACCCGCATGGCTCGCCGAGCTCGTCGACGTCGACGCGTTCTTCGGCCAGTTCGAGCGCCTGCCGTTCGGCCTGCGTCGCCAGCTGAACCACGTGCGGTGGCGCCTCGAGCAGCAGACGGCTGCAGCGCCCGAGACGGCGCTCGCCGCCGCCTGATCGCTCGCCCATCGGAGCCCCGACCGCGTCGTGCGGTCGGGGCTCCGTCATGCGCGCGGGCCGTGGTGGCGAGCGACGCCGCCGACGGCGTCCGGGCCCTGCGCCGCATGCCCCCCACCGCCCGCACGCGGCGCGACCAGCGACCGGCGCGCGGACCGGCGCGGCATGCGCCGACGGATGCGAGGATCGTGCCCATGCAGCCGAACCCCCAGTACCGCGTCGACGACCCGGCGTTCGTGCGCGGCCTCGTGGAGACGCATCCCTGGGCGACGCTCGTCAGCCACGTCGACGGCGCGCCCGTCGCATCCCACACCCCGCTGCTGCTCGACGACGCCCCCGGCGCGAACGACGACGATGCGATCGTGCTCGTGACGCACCTGGGTCGCGCCGACGCCCGCCTGCACGGCCTCGTCGGCGGTGCGGCGACGGGCCGCGGCACGATGCTCGTCGTCGTGCAGGGCGACCACGAGTACGTCTCCCCCACCTGGTACCTCGGGGCCGACGACGGCCAGGTGCCCACGTGGAACTTCGAGGCCGTGCACGCCGTGTGCGACGTCGAGGTCGTGCCGCACGAGGAGAACATGGCGACGCTCGAGCGTCTCGTCGCGCACTTCGAGGGCGATCGGCCGGGTGCGAAGCGGCTCGACGTCGACGACGAGACGAACCAGGGCCTCGCGATGGGCACGTCGGGGCTGCGCCTCACGGTGCGCACGTGGACGGCGAAGTCGAAGCTGTCGCAGAGCAAGTCGCCCGAGACCCGCATGAGCGTCATCGAGCATCTGCGCGGCACGCATCCGCACCTCGCCGCCCGGATGCAGGCCGCGCTCGACGCCGATCTCGCCCCCACCCCAACCGAGCAGGGCTCCGCAGCGTCGTAGGGGGTAGGGATGGCTGCGCACTGGGAGACGGTCGTGACCCGACTGGTCGCGGAGCGCGGGCATGCCCTCACGAGGTACGCCGCGCTGCTGTGCGGCGACGACGAGGAGGCGAGGGACCTGGTGCAGGATGCGCTCGCGGCGACGTTCGGTCGGCTGCGGAACGGCTTCGAGGTCGAGCAGGCCGAGGCGTACGTGCGGCGCGCCATCGCGAATCGCTTCCTCGATCGCGCGCGGCGGCGTCAGCGATGGCAGCGCATCCGCCCCCTCGTCGTGCCGCACGAGCGCGTCGACTCGGGCTCGACCCTCACGGGCGCGCACCTCGACATGGCGGCGCGCCTGGAACGGCTGAGCCCGCGCGAGCGCGCCTGCATCGTGCTGCGCTACTACGAGGACCGCTCGGTCGACGAGACGGCGAAGGAGCTCGGCATCGCGCCCGGCTCGGTGAAGCGCTACGTGAGCGACGGCATGGCGAAGCTGCGCGAGCGCATCGCCGCCGAGGATGCGGAGGGTGCGCGATGAACGACGACGAGCTGCGCGAGCGCCTGCAGGCGATGCCCGAGCCGACGACGACGGTCGACGTCGACGCGGTCGTCGCCGCAGCCCGCCGACGGCGACGCCCGAAGGTCGTGGGCGTCGGCGTCGCGGCGGCGGCCGGCTGCCTCGCATTCCTCGCACCCGTCGTCGTGCCGGGCCTCCTCGGCCCCGACCCCGTGACGGCGACGCTGCAGGAGCAGGGCGTCGCCGAGCAGGCGCCCGCCGGGTCGGCGCCCGAGGCGACCGATGCGAGCGGCGGCGACAGCGCCGACGAGCCGGGCGTGCTGGGCGCGCCGGGCGAGGAGGCGACGACCGCGGCGCCGTCCGTCGACGCGGGAACGTGCGCGCTCGCACCCGCCGGATCGCTGCAGCCCGGACTCGCCCTCGCGTTCGCAGGTGCGCCGAGCGAGGGGACGGCGACGCTCGTCGTCGAGAACCTCGGCGACGCGACGCTCGCCGTGCGGATCGGCGACGTCGGCATCGCGACGCTCGACGGCGCGACCGTGGCGGCGGCAGCGTCCGTCGACCCCGCCTCGGCGCTCGCGGGAGTGGCGCTGACGCTCGCGCCCGGTGACGTCCAGCGCCTCGACGTCGACGTCGCGAGCGACCTCCTGCCGTGTCGCGGCGGCGACCCCGCCGCGACGGGCGCCGTCGCCCCCGTCGTCGCGATCGCGACGGGCGCGAGCGCCGTCGCGCAGGGTGCCGCGCTCGGCACCGCGACGCCCTGAGCCGCGTTCGCTCTCAGCGGGCGCGAGACCCGGGGAATCCCAGGCTCGGCCAGAGGGCCGCCGGGTAGGCTCGCGCCGAAGCGACCACCCGAGGGGGGATGGATGCCCAGCATCGTCAGAGGGATCGTGGCAGCCGGCATCGCGGCGGCCGCGATGCTCGGCCTGAGCGCGGGGGCGCTCGTCACCGAGGCTCCCGTCGACCTCGGCGGCGACGTGTTCGTCGACGAGACCGGCCAGTTCGACGTGGCGGAGGTCACCGAGGCCCTCGAGGCCGCGAACGAGGGCTCCGACGTGCAGGTCCACGCGGTCGTCGTGTCGTCGTTCGACGGCATGGACCGCGGCGAGTGGTCGAACCAGACCGCCATCGACTCCGGGCTGCCCGCCGACTCCATCCTGCTGTCCATCGCGATCGACGACGGGCAGTACGGCACGTCGACGGGCTCCGGCGTCGACCGCTCCGCCGAGCAGATCCAGGACGCCCAGACGGGCTTCCTCGAGCCGGCGCTCAACCAGGGCGACCTCGAGGGCGGCATCGCCGCGTTCGCCGACCGCATCGCCGAGGATGCCGCGACGCCTGGCGAGACGGCGCTCGGCACCGGCGCGGCCGTCGTCGGCGGCCTCGCCGTCGTGGGCGGCGGCGTCGCGGTCGGCACCGTGCTCGCCCGCCGACGTCGCAAGCGACGTGCGGCGCAGCAGGAGGTCGAGCAGCACCAGCAGAGCCTCGAGCAGCTGAGGCAGCGCGCCGACATCGCGCTCGTGCAGCTCGACGACACCGTGCAGCAGTCCGAGCAGGAGCTGCAGTTCGCGCTCGCGCAGTTCGGCGCCGAGCCCGTCGCCCAGTACACGCAGGCCGTCGAGCGTGCGAAGGGCGGGCTGAAGGAGGCCTTCCAGCTGCAGCAGCAGCTCGACGACGCCTACCCGGACACCGACCAGGAGCGCCACGACTGGTCGAGCCGCATCCTCCAGATCGCGGAGGGCGCCACGGCCGAGCTCGCCGGCCAGGCGAAGGGATTCGAGCAGCTGCGCGACCTCGAGCACACGGCGCCGCAGGCCCTCGAGGCGGCGGCGCGTGCGCGCAGCGAGCTCGAGCCGCGCATCGCCGCCGCGAAGCAGATCCTCGACCGCCTCGACGACCGCTACACGGGGCACTCCATCGCACCCGTGCAGCAGAACATCGCGGGCGCCGAGCGGCTGCTGCCCGCGATCGACGAGGCCATCGCCCGTGGTCGCGGTGCCGAGCCCGGCCAGGCAGCCGTCGCCGTGCACGCCGCCGAGGCGGCGCTCGCGCAGGCGCAGTCGCTGCTCGCCGGCGTCGAGCGCGCGGGCGACGACCTCGCGGCCACGGAGGAGCAGGTGCGCGTGCTCGTCGACGACACGGTGAACGACGTCGCCGTCGCGCGGTCGCTGCCGAGGGGCGCGACCGACCTCGGCCCCATCATCCAGCTCGCCGAGCAGGCGATCGCCGACGCCCGACGATCGCCCGTCGACGTCGCCGACGTGCTGCCGAGGCTGCAGCGCGCCAACGACACCCTCGAGCAGGCGACGGGGCACTCGCGCGAGGAGTCCGAGCGCGGGGCGCGCGCCGCATCGTCGCTGCAGGGATGGATCACGTCGGCACGGCAGAGCATCGACGCCGCCGAGCAGTTCGTCACCACTCGCCGCATCGCCGTCGGCTCGCACGCACGGCAGATGCTCGCCCTCGCGCAGGACGACCTGGCGCAGGCGCTGCGCATGCAGTCCTCCGACGTCGAGGCTGCGACCGACGCAGCGCGTCGCGCCTCCGAGCGTGCGGACCAGGCGCTGCGCGACGCGCAGGGCGACGTCGACGGCTACGGTTCGGGTGGCGGCTTCGGCGGCGGGTTCGGCGGCGGGTTCGGCGGCTCCCGCAACCCCTACTACGGCGGCCGACGCCGCGGACGCGGCGGCTTCGACGCCGGCGACGTGGGTGGCGGCATGGGCAACATCGGCGGCGCCGTCATGGGCGGCGTCCTCGGCTCGGTGCTCGGCAACATCCTCGTCGGCGGCTCGCATCACGGCGGCGGCGACTGGGGCGCGTCCGCGTCCGGCGGCGACGGCGGTGGCTTCTTCGGTGGCGACGGCGGCGGCTTCTCGAGCGGCGGCGGCGACTTCGGCGGCTTCTTCGGCGGCGGCGGCGACTTCGGCGGCTTCGACGGCGGGGGCGGCGACTTCTGACGCCGCCGCGCACGCCCACCCACTCATCCATCCAGCATCCAGACCACACGGCACTCGAAAGGGAGACCATGTCCAAGCAGTCCATCTTCGGTCGCATCGCCCAGCTCACCCGAGCGAACATCAACGCCCTCCTCGACCAGGCCGAGGACCCGGCGAAGATGCTCGATCAGCTCGTGCGCGACTACACGAACTCCATCGCCGAGGCCGAGCAGGCCATCGCGCAGACCATCGGCAACCTGCGCATGCAGGAGCAGGACTACCAGGAGGACGTCCGCGCCGCCCAGGACTGGGGCCGCAAGGCGCTCGCCGCGAGCCAGAAGGCCGACCAGCTGCGCAGCGAGGGCTCCTCCGACGCCGACAAGTTCGACAACCTCGCGAAGGTCGCCCTGTCGAAGCAGATGCAGTCGGAGTCCGAGGCGCGCGCCGCCGAGCCGTCGATCCAGTCGCAGACGCAGGTCGTCGACAAGCTGAAGACCGGCCTCGACACCATGAAGCAGAAGCTCGACGAGCTGAAGTCGAAGCGCTCGGAGCTCATCGCCCGCCAGAAGACCGCGCAGGCGCAGTCGCAGGTGCACGACGCGATCAAGTCGATCGACATCATGGATCCCACGAGCGAGATCGGCCGCTTCGAGGAGAAGATCCGCCGCGAGGAGGCGAAGGTGCTCGGCCAGCAGGAGCTGTCGGCATCGAGCCTCGACGCGCAGTTCGAGGCGCTCGAGAACCACGACCGCGACATCGAGATCGAGGCGCGCCTCGCCGAGATGAAGCGCGGCCAGCAGCAGGCCGTCACGTCGGGCTCGCAGCAGTCGGCCGTCACCGACGGCACGGTCGACGCGGAGGTCGTCGACCGCTGACGCGCGGCACGGATGCGAGGGGGCGGGCCTGCGGGCTCGCCCCCTTCGTCGTGCAGCCGGCGATGATCGGATGCGCGCCGCGCGCGCGCTCGTCAGACGTCGGCGCCGAGCGCCCGGTAGACCTGGTCGAGCCGCTCGGCCGAGGCCTGCCACGTGCGCCGCTCGACCTCGATGCGGGCGGAGGCCGACAGCTCGGACAGCCGCACGGGATCGTCGATGAGCCTGCGGCACGCCGCAGCCCACGCCTCGGGGTCGCGACCGCCGACGAGCACGCCCGTCGCGCCGTCGACGACCGACTCCGGCAGCCCGCCGACGTCGGCGGCGACGACGGGCGTGCCGCATGCGGCCGCCTCGAGCGCCACGATGCCGAACGACTCGGCTCGGCTCGGCACGACCACGAGGCTCGCCGCCCCCAGCAGCCTCGCGAGCTCCGGCCGGTCGAGCGCGCCGATGCGGCGCACGCGATCGGCGACGCCCAGCTCGGAGGCGATCGCGACGAGCTCGTCGACGAAGCCCTCGTCGCCAGGAGGAGCCTCGCCCGCGATCGCGAGCACCGCGTCGTCGAGGTGCTCGAGCATCCGCACCGCGAGGTCCTGCCCCTTCGTCGGCTGCACGCGCCCCGCGACGACGACGAGCGCCTCGTGGTCGCGCACCCCGAGGCGCGCGCGCACGTCGTCGCGCACGTCGAAGCCCGGCGGGGCGAACGCATCCGGGTCGACGCCCGGTCGCACGAGCCAGATGCGCGACGCCTCGACGCGCAGGTCGTCGATGACGGTGTCGGCCTCGGCGTTCGACACGGCGACGACGGCGTCGGCCTCGAGCGCCAGGTAGCGCTCGGTGAGGCGTCGGCGCTCGGGCTCGGCCGCGCCGCCCGCCGCCTTCTGCACCGCGAGCGTGTGGAACGTCTGCACGAGCGGCACGCCGAGCGCGAGCCCGACCGGCAGCGCTGCGAGCCCCGAGAGCCAGTAGTGGGCATGGATGACGTCGTAGGGCTCGTCGGCGTCGACCGCGACGCGCTGCAGCTGCTCGCCGAAGTCGTCGGCGAGGTTCGGCAGGTCGTGCTTGCGCACGGCGCCGCCACCGGTCTCGAGCGCGAAGAGCGTGACGCCGGGCGCGAGCCGCTTCGTCCACCGCGTGCCCGTGGCGCGCGTGAAGAGGTCGACCCGATGGCCACGAGCCGCGAGCGCGCGCGCAGTCTCGAGCACGTAGACGTTCATGCCCCCCGCGTCGCCCGACCCCGGCCGGTCTGCGGGCGACGTGTGCATCGACACCATCGCGATCCGCATGCGCGTCAGCGTAGCCGCTGCGCCGCACGCCGTGCGCGGGCGGCGGCGGGCGCTGGAGGGATCCCGCGGCTGCGGGTAGCGTCGCTGCCATGCGACTGCGCGCCATCGGCCACGCCACGGGCCGCGTGGCGCACGCGGCGCTGCGACCCGTGCGGCGGGTGCTGCTGTCTCGCCCGGTCGCGGTGCCCGGCTACCACCTCGCGACCCAGGCGGCGCTCGCATGGGGTCGCCTCCTCGGCGGCGAGGTGCGACGCGACGGCGAGCTGCACGTGGTCACGGGCCTGCCCTCGTGGGCGTTCGGCCGCGGTGGCACGACCGTCGGCGCCACCTTCCTCACGAGCACGAACGCGTCGCCCGGCATCCTCGCGCACGAGGAGGTGCACCGGCAGCAGTGGCTGCGCTACGGGCTCGCGTTCGTGCCGCTCTACTACGCCGCGGGGATCGAGGCGACCACGAACCGGTTCGAGGTCGAGGCCGGCCTCGAGCTCGGCGGCTACCTGCCGAGGCGACGCACGCAGCGCACCCCCGAGGCGTCGTAGCGCGGCGCCGCCACCGGCCGCGACGGCGCGGGGCGTCAGGCGGCGAAGCGCGCCACCGTGCGGTGCTGCCAGTGCAGCCGTCGCTCGAGCTGGCGACCGATCGCGAGCAGCGTCGCCTCCTCGCCCGGGCGCCCGATGAGCTGCGCGCCCATCGGCAGGCCCTCGGCGGTCTCGTGCACGGGCAGCGTGATGGCGGGCAGCCCCGAGACGTTCACGAACGACGTGTGCGGCGTGTGCCGCACCTGCTGCCGGAACGACTCCTCGGGGTCGTCGCCGTACCAGTCGAGCGGACGCGCGGGCAGCGCCGTCGTCGGCGTCAGCACGGCGTCGAACGGTGCGAAGGCTCCGACGACGGTGCGCTCGTACGCCGTGAACAGGGCGACCGCCTGCCCGACCTCGCCGGGCGTCAGCAGCCTGCCCGCATCCGCGAGCCACCGCGTGAGGGGCTCGACGCGCGCACGCTGCTCGTCGGTGAACGGGATGCCCGCGGCGCCGTAGCGCCAGAGGGTCGCGAAGGTGTCGGCGTAGCCGGGCAGCGCCGGCATCGCGAGCTCGTCGAGCGCGTGCCCCGCCTCCCCCAGCTCGCGCACCGCCACGGCGACGGCGTCCCGCGCATCCTGCGAGATGGCGACGTCGACGGCGTCGTCCCACGGCGTGCCCTCGAGCACCGCGATGCGGAAGCGGCCCTCGCCGCGCGTCGCGGCCGCGAGCAGCGATCCGCCGTCGAGCTCGGGCGAGCGCAGCGTCGTGCGATGCGGCACGACGCCGTTGACGCGGCCGAGCATCGCCTCCATGAGCAGCGCAGCGTCGACGACCGAGCGCGCGATGGGGCCGGCGACCGAGAGGCCGCCGATCTGCCCGAGGCCCGAGTGCGCGGGCACGCGCCCCCGCGACGGCTTGAGGCCCACGAGCCCGCACACCGACGCGGGGATGCGGATGGAGCCGCCACCGTCGCTGCCCGGCGCGAACGGCAGCAGGCCCGCCGCGACCGCCGCGGCCGCGCCGCCCGACGAGCCGCCAGCGCCGAGCGTCGGATGCCCTGGCAGGGTCGTGTGGCCCGTGAGCGCGCTCGACGTGTGGCCCGAGAAGCCGAACTCGGGCGTCGCCGTCTTGCCGAGGCTCACGCCGCCCGCGGCGTCGAGCACGTCGACGATCGGGTCGGAGACCGTCGGCACGAAGCCCTCGCGCGCCCGCGACCCGAACTGCGTGGGCACGCCCGCGCGCTGCACGAGATCCTTGTCGGCGAACGGCAGGCCGAGGATGACGGGCGTGCGGTCGTCGGCGGCGTCGATCGCGTCGGCGCGCGCGAGCGCCGCGTCGGGCGTGACGGTGACGAACGCGTTCGTCTCGTCGCGATCGATGCGGGCGAGGAAGTGCTCGGCGACCTCTCCCGCCGACACCCGGCGGCGGTGGATCGCGTCCCACAGGTCGATGGCCGAGAGCTCGTGCAGCGCCGTCACGCATCGAGCCTACGGGGGCGCGACCCGGCCTGACCGGTCGGTCGGCGCGCCGCGATGCGCGCGGAGCGGCACGTGGGCCGCCATGGGCGATCGAGATGCCGCTGCGTGCGCATCTCGGCGGCTCGCGGCGCGACCGTGCACCGCCCCATCCGAACCACGCGGTCTCGCGACGCGTGCCGCGCTCGCACGCGCCGCGACCAGCACGAGACCGGCCGCGCGGCCGGCGCCAGCGCTACTGGTACCTGCCCGCTCGCCGCCGCTGCCGCATCTGCTCGGTGCGCTCGCGCATCTGGTCGCGCGAGACGTAGTTCGTGAGCTCCTTGAACGGGTCGCGCCCCACGAACCTCGGCACCTCGGCGCGCAGCGCCGCGACGGCCTTCGCGAGCGCCCAGTACTCGCCGATGCGCGTGCCGCGACCTGGGTCGACATGGCGCAGCCTCGCCTCGTAGCGCTGCTCGCCGCGCACGAGGATGCGGGTGACCGTGCCGCGGTTGACCCCCGCGACCGACACCATCCACAGCCCGTCGCCGAGCGGCGTGACCGTGGCCTGCGCTCCGGCGGCCTCGGCCGCTGCGGCGGCCTTCGCCTCGGCCTCGATGCGGGCCGCCTTCCACTCGTCGTACGTCGACATGCGGCGAGCATCGCATCAGGCACCGACACGGCCTCGGATGCCGCGTGCGGGCCCCGGCGAGCACCCGGGTGCCGGGCCGCGTCCTACCCCGGTACGACCGCATCCGCCCGCATCTCCCCCCTTCCGCCGATGCGGCGACGCGGGCCCCGCCGCCACGCTGGATGCATGATCGCTGCACAGCACCTCACGAAGCGCTACGGCGCCAAGGTCGCGGTCGACGACGTCGGATTCGAGGTCCGCCCGGGCCTCGTCACCGGCTTCCTCGGCCCCAACGGCGCGGGCAAGTCGACGACGATGCGCATGATCGTCGGCCTCGACCGCCCCGATGCCGGATCCGTCACCGTCTCCGGCGTGCCCTACCGGGAGCTGCGCTCGCCGCTCACCGAGGTCGGCGCGCTGCTCGACGCGAAGGCATGGCACCCCGGCCGCACCGCCGAGCGCCACCTGCTGGGCCTCGCGGCCACGCACGGCATCGGCAAGGCCCGCGTCCGCGAGGTGCTCGAGATCACCGGCCTCGAGTCGGTCGCCCGCAAGCGCGTCGGCGGCTTCTCGCTCGGCATGGGCCAGCGACTCGGCATCGCGTCGGCGCTGCTCGGCGACCCGCACACGCTCATCCTCGACGAGCCCGTGAACGGCCTCGACCCCGAGGGCGTCGCATGGGTGCGCCGCCTGCTGCGCTCGCTCGCCTCCGAGGGCCGAGCCGTGCTGCTCTCGTCGCACCTCATGAGCGAGATGGCGCAGGTCGCCGACCGCGTCGTCGTGCTCGGCAAGGGACGCGTGCTCGCCGACCAGTCGATCGACGAGATGCTCGGCGCGCAGGGCGCCCAGCAGGTCGTGCTCGTGCGTGGCGCCGGCGTCGACCGGCTCTCGCACCTGCTCGCCGCCGACGACGTCACGACGACGCAGGTCGCCCCCGACGCCGTCGAGGTGTCGGGCGTGCCCGCGCCGCGCATCGCCGAGGTCGCCGTGGGCGCCGGCATCGGCATCGAGGAGCTCGCGCCCCGCAAGGCGACGCTCGAGGAGCGCTACATGGCGCTCACGAGCGACGCCGTCGAGTACAGGACGGAAGGCACCCGATGACCACCGCGACCCCCACGGCGGACGCCCCCGAGGCGCGCCGCGCCACCTACCGCGAGACCCAGCACCGCGTCACGTTCGCAGGTGCGATGCGCGCCGAGTGGATCAAGCTCACGAGCGTCCGATCCATCGGATGGGCGATCGCGATCGCCGTCGTCATCACCGCCGGCCTCGGCGCGCTCGCCACGCTCGCGACCCTCGCGACCGCACCCGAGGGTGCGATCGAGCAGGGCCTCTTCCAGCAGATCCCGCTCGCGTCGCTCGGCGCATCCGGCCTGCTGATGTCGCAGCTCGTCTTCGCGGTGCTCGGCGTCATCGCCATCACCGGCGAGTACGGCTCGGGGCAGATCCGCTCGTCGCTGACCGCCGTGCCCGCCCGCACCCCCGTGCTCGGCGCGAAGGCGCTCGTGCTCGGCCTCATCGCCTTCGTGGCGAGCGCCATCGCGCTCACCGTCGGGATGCTGTCGACCGTGGGCATCGCGCTCGCGTTCGGCGTCGAGGCGTCGACGATCGAGATCGACGCATCCGTGCCCTTCGCCGTGCTCGGCGGCGCGGTGTACCTCGCGCTGCTCACCGTGTTCTCGCTCGCGATCGGCACGCTCGTGCGCTCGGGGGCCGGCGCCATCGCCATCGCGCTCGGCATCCTGCTGGTGCTGCCCACGATCGTCGGCCTCATCCCGTTCGAGTGGGTGCAGGAGGCGTCGCCGTACCTGCTGCCGAACTCGGGCATGACGATGTCGATGCCCGGCGCCGAGCCCGGCGGCGACTTCTGGCGTGCGCTCGCCGTGACCATCGCATGGCCCGCGGTCGCGCTCGTCGGCGCCGCCGCGGCCCTCGTGCGGCGCGACGCGTAGGGTCTTCAGGCATGACGACCCAGCAGGGAGCCCCCGACGTGCGCGTCGGGGGCTCCCTGCCGCTCCCCCGCCCGCCCGGCGTCCTGCGGCGCTTCACGGCCCGGCATCCGCGGCTCGTCGACTGGACGCTCGCGGTCGGCTCGCAGCTGCCCGTCGCGCTCATCGCCGTCCTGCTCGCGACCTTCGACGCGTCGCAGCGCTGGCAGGGCCTGCTCATGCTCGGCACGTCGATCGTCGGCGGCGGTGCGCTGCTGTGGCGGCGACGCAGGCCGCTCGTCGTCGTGCTGATCGTCGCGGCGCTGCTCGCGATCCCGTCGGAGGCCGCCGCGGGCGGCTTCGTCGCGATCTACGTCGCGCTGTACTCGATCGGCGCGTACGGCAGGCCGCTGCACGTGTGGATCGGCGTCGCGGCTGCTGGTCTCACCTCGCTCGTCGCGTCGCTCGTCATCCCGACGATCGAGCCCATGGGCGTCGGCCCCGTCGTGTCGGTGAACCTCGTCACCCTCGCCTCCTACGTCGTCGCCGTGCTGCTCGGCACCTCGGTGCGGGGGCGACGCGCGTACGTGGCGGCGCTCATCGCGCGCGCCGACGACGCCGCCCGCGAGCGCGACCAGCAGTCGCAGCTCGCGGTCGCCGCCGAGCGCGCCCGCATCGCGCGCGAGATGCACGACGTCGTCAGCCACGGCCTCACCGTCATGGTGACCCTCGCCGAGGGCTCGGCGGCGCAGGCCTCGCGCGATCCCGAGCGCGCCGAGGCGACGATGCGTCGCGTCGCGGACACGGGCCGTGACTCCCTCGCCGAGATGCGCAGGCTGCTCGGCGTGCTGCGCGAGCCCGGCGACGGCGCCGACCGCGCGCCGCAGCCCGCCGCCGGCGACCTGCAGGCGCTCGTCGCGTCGTTCCGCGACGTCGGGATGCCCGTGCGGCTGACGACGTCGGGCGCCGCCATCGCAGACCAGGCGCTCGCGCTCACGGTGCACCGCATCGTGCAGGAGTCGCTCACGAACGTCATGCGCCACGCATCCGACGCCGCCCGCGTCGAGGTGACGGTGCGGCACGAGGGCGACGACGTGCGCGTCGAGGTCGTCGACGACGGCACGGGCGCCCCCGCGACGACCACGGGCGCCGGGCGCGGGCTCGTCGGCATCCGCGAGCGCGTCGCGATGTTCGCGGGCTCGGTCGAGGCCGGGCCGCGGTCGCCCCACGGGTGGCGCGTCGTCGCGACGCTGCGCGCACCCGTCGCATCGAGCCTCGCGGCGGCGGCGCCCGTGATGCCGGCATCGAGCGAGCCGGCGACGGCCGAGCCGGCGACGGCCGAGCCGGCGACGGCCGTGCCGCCGACGCCGGTCGCGCCGCCCGTGCCGCCCGCGCCGCCCGCCCCGCACGCGCCGCCCACCCCGAGCCCAGCGCCGTCCCCCGCCCGCCCATCCGCACCGGAGCACCCATGACCATCCGCATCCTGCTCGTCGACGACCAGGCGCTCGTGCGCGTCGGCTTCCGCATGGTGCTCGAGGCGGAGGACGACGTCGAGGTCGTCGCCGAGGCCGCCGACGGGGCGGGCGCCGTCGAGCTCGCGGCGCGCGGCGGCGTCGACGTGGTGCTCATGGACGTGCGGATGCCCGGCGTCGACGGCATCGCCGCGACCGAGCGCATCACCGCATCCGGACCCACGCCGAAGGTGCTCGTGCTCACGACGTTCGACCTCGACGAGTACGCCTACGCCGCGCTGCGCGCCGGCGCGAGCGGCTTCCTGCTGAAGGATGCACGGCCGGCCGAGCTCGTCGCCGCCATCCGCGCGGTGCACGGCGGCGACGCGGTGCTCGCGCCCACCGTGACGCGGCGGATGCTCGACCACTTCGCGTCGTCGGCGCCCGAGCCGGGCGACGCATCCGCCCTCGAGGTGCTGACGCCGCGCGAGCGCGAGTTCCTCGTCGCGATCGCGGAGGGGCTGACGAACGACGAGCTGGCGGCGCGGTTCGTGCTGTCGGAGTCGACGGTGAAGACCCATGTGGGCCGGCTGCTGCGCAAGCTCGACGCGCGCGACCGCGTGCAGCTCGTGATCCTCGGCTACGACCTGGGCCTCGTCGGCCGCTGACCCTCTCCCTCCGAGGTGCTCGGCCGCTGCTGAGGTGAGCAGCGGCCGCGGACCTCAGGAGTCTGCGGCGCGGAGCGCGTCGAGCGTCGCGACCGCGACGTCGGGTCGCTCGACGTTCACGACCACCTGCGTGCCGTCGGTGCGGGTCACGACGAGCGCGGCGCCCTCGGTGCGCAGGATCGTCGTCAGGCGCTCGTCGGCGACGAGCCCCGTGCCGCCCCAGTGCCGCGGATGCACGATGCCGGCGGACGCATCCGCGATGCTCGCGAACGGCACCCGCAGGAGCGCGAAGGGCAGCACGAGCGAGCGCACGACGAGCCCCGCGCGGTCGAGCGTGACGCGCAGCATCCACGGCACGCTGCCCGTGAGCCAGACGACGGCCGCGACGACGTACCACCAGCCGAACGCGCCGATCGACACGACCTGCCAGAGCCCGATGGCGGCGAAGACGGCGCATCCGACGACGACGAGCGCGGCCCGCGCGGGGTCGCTCGACGTCTCCGAGAACGCGAGGTCGCCCGTCGAGGGATGCGCGGGCCGGGCGGCCGCGTCGGGCGCCGGGATGCGGGCGATGCGCGGCGGGCGCCGGTGCAGCCCGAGCACGAGGGCCCCGGCGAGCACGGCCCCGAGGCCTGCGAGCAGCCAGCCGAACGCGACCTCGATGCGCTGCACCATCGCGACGACCGCGAGCGCCGCGCATGCCGCCTCGATCCACGGCGCGAGGCGCGCGAGCGGCAGCACGGCCCGCGCGAGCAGCGGCACCCACGCGGCGCACAGCGCGAGCCCCGTCCACGGCGACAGGGCGTTCGGCGCGACCTCGCCGCGCACGCTCGCCGTCGTGTCGGCCACGATGCACACGAGCACGGGCACCGCGACGAGCAGCCATGCCACCCATGCGCGCCACCGCGGCACGACGGATGCGGGCCGCAGCTCGGGCAGCCCCGGCCACGCTGGAGCCCCGTCGCGTCCCGTCGCTCGCACCGCATCCCCCGCTCGTCGTCCCCCTGCACGCTAGGACGACTCGGGCATCCCCGCGACCCCTCTGAGGTTCTCGGCCGCTCTCGACCTCACAAGCGGCCGAGAACCTCAGGAAGAAGGGTCAGCGGCCCGAGCGCCTCAGCTTGCGCACCATCGTGATCGTGCCGAGCCATCGGCCGAACTTGCGGCCGACCTTGCCCATGCGGCCCGTCTCGCGGAAGCCGAGCCGCTCGTGCAGCGCGATCGATGCCTCCGCCTTCTCGTCGGCGATGACGGCGATCATCTCCTTGCAGCCCGTCGCGGCGGCCGCGTCGACGAGCGCGACGAGCAGCGCACGCCCGAGCCCGCGGCCCGTGGATGCGGGCGCGAGGAAGATCGAGTGCTCGACGACCTTGCGGTACGCGCTGCGCGGCTTCCACGGCTCCGCGAGCGCGTATCCCAGGATGGTGCGCGTGCCCGACTCGGCGACGAGGAACGGCAGTCGCAGCCGCTCGAGCCAGTCGAAGAGCCTGCGCCACTCCTGCGGCGTCTTGGGCCGATCCTCGAGCGTCACCGACGAGTTCAGCACGTAGTGCGCGTGGATGGATCGCACGGCCGGCAGGTCGCGGATCGTCGCGGGGCGGATGACGTAGGAGAACTCCGGCTCGGCGCGCACGACGCGCAGGTGGCGCGGCAGCACGCGGCGCCGGTCGTACTCCTCGGGCAGCATCTACCGCTCCAGTCGCCAGTCGATGGGCGGTGCGCCCTGCTGCTGCAGCAGCGCGTCCACGCGCGAGAAGGGCCGCGAGCCGAAGAAGCCGCGCGACGCCGACAGCGGCGACGGATGCGCGCTCGCCACGGTGGGGGTGCCTGCGAGCAGCGGCGCGAGCGCTCCGGCCTTCGCACCCCACAGCACGGCGACGAGGGGCTCGGGCCGGCGTGCGAGGGCCGTGATGGCGGCCTCGGTCACGGCCTCCCATCCCCAGCCCTTGTGCGCGTCCGACACGCCCTCGCGCGTCGTGAGCACGCGGTTCAGCAGCAGGACGCCCTGGTCGGCCCACGGCGTGAGGTCGCCCGTGGATGCCGGCGGGATGCCGAGGTCGGACTCGAGCTCGCGGTACACGTTCTGCAGCGAGCGAGGCACGGGGCGCACGGCGGGGTCGGCCGAGAACGAGAGCCCGACGGCGTGGCCGGGCGTCGGGTACGGGTCCTGACCGACGATGAGCACGCGCACGTCGGCGAGCGGCCGCTCGAACGCGCGCAGCACGCGCGGGCCGTCGGGCACGTAGCGGTGGCCGGCGGCGACCTCTTCGCGCAGCCGCTCCCCGAGCTGCCGGATGGTGGGCTCGACGGGCGCGAGCGCCTCGGCCCATCCCGGGTCGACGAGCGCCGACAGCGGCTGCGTCATCGCCCGCCCAGCACCGCGACCTGCACGTGGGGGCCGTCCTTCGTGCAGACGTAGACGTTGCCCTCGCCCGCGGCGACGAGCGCCTGCGCGCCGACGACGAGCGACGTGCGCTCGTCGATCGCGACGGTGCGCTCGGCGAGCTCGGCGTCGACGATCGCTACGGCGCGGCCGAGGTTGCCGTACTGCGCGGCGTGCACGTCGACGACGACGTCGACGAGCCCGATCCCCTCGGCGAGCGTCACGTCGTCGAGGCCCTCGCTCGAGCGCTCCTGGGTGACCTCGACGCCGCCGATGCGCCAGCCGCCCAGCAGCGCGACGTCGCCGGCGATCATCGCGCCTGCGGAGAAGCCCGCGTAGGGCGTGCCGTCGGCGACGAGCTCGCGGATGGCCTGCGCGGCCGGCATGATCGCCTCGTGGTAGCCGGGCGTGAGCCCGCCGCCGACGAAGATGCCGTCGGCGCCCGCGAGGTCGGCTGCGTCGAGCACGCGGTCGGCGCTCAGCTGCACGAACCGCACCTCGCAGTCGTGCTTCGAGAGGTCGGCGCGGTACTCGTCGTGCCAGCCCTCGCCCTCGGCGACCGTCGGCGCCCACAGCACGACCGCGATCGTGGGGCGTCCACCTGCGCGCTGTCGCGCCTCCTCGACGAAGCGGCCCGTCCACGCCGTCTCGTCCTCGGCCCAGCCGCCGCCGATGAGATGCACGCTCATGCTGCGACCTCCGCGCCCGAGACCTCTGCGAAGGCCTCGTCGTAGATCGCGAGCGCCTGGCGCACCTCGTCGTCGGTGACGACGCACGGGGGCACGACGTGGATGCGGTTGTCGGCCGCGAACGGCAGGAGGCCGCGGCGCAGGAGGGCGCCCTTGAGCGCACCGATCACGTCGGCGCCGACGGGCTCGCGCGTCTCGGGGTCGGCGACGAGGTCGAGCGCCCAGAACACGCCCGCGCCGCGCGCCTCGCCGATCATGGCGTGACGCTCGGCGAGCTCGGCGAGGCCCGGTCCCAGCACGTCGGTGCCGATGCGCCTGGCGTTGTCGACGATGCCCTCGTCGGCCATGGCGCCGAGCGTCGCCACGATGGATGCCGCGGCGAGCGGGTGCCCGGAGTAGGTGAGGCCGCCCGGGAAGACGCGCCGCGAGAACGTCTCGTGGATCTCGGGGCTCACGATGACGCCGCCGACGGGCACGTAGCCCGAGTTCACGCCCTTCGCGAAGGCGATGAGGTCGGGCCGCACGTCGTGCGCGTCGTGCGCGAACCACTCGCCCGCGCGGCCGAACCCGGCCATGACCTCGTCCATGATCAGCATCGCGCCGAAGCGGTCGGCGAGTGCGCGCAGGCCCGCGAGGTAGCCCGGCGGCGGCACGATGACGCCTGCGGTGCCGGGGATGGCCTCGACGAGGATCGCGGCGACCGACTCGGGGCCCTCGGCCTCGATGACGCGGCGCATGTGGTGCAGTGCGCGCTCGCACTCCTGCTCGAGCGTCTCGGACCAGAACTCCGAGCGGTACAGGAAGGGCCCGAAGGCGTGCACGTGCCCGCGTGCGAACTCGTTGGGCACGCGGCGCCAGTCGCCCGTGGCGACGACGGCGGCGCCGGTGTTGCCGTGGTACGAGCGGTACAGCGACACGACCTTGTCGCGGCCCGTGTGGAGCCGTGCCATGCGGATGGCGTTCTCGATGGCGTCGGCGCCGCCGTTCGTGAAGAACACGCTCTGGAAGCCGGGGGCGTGCGCGAGCACGGCGGCGGCGGCCTCGCCGCGCACGAGGTTCGTCGTCGCGGGCGCGACGGTCGTGAGCACGTCGGCCTGGGCCTTGATGGCTGCCACGACCGTCGGATGCTGGTGCCCGATGTTCGTGTTGACGAGCTGGCTCGAGAAGTCGAGGTACTCGCGCCCGTCGTGGTCCCACACCGTCGTGCCGCGGCCGCCCGCGATGGCGAACGGGTTCGTCTGCCCCTGCACGGACCAGGAGTGGAAGACGTGGGCGTCGAGCGCTCGGGCGCGGTCGCCGGCAGCCGGGTCGGGCTGCGGTGCGGGCGCCGCGTCGTTCAGCACCGTGTCGGTCATGGTTGCTCCTTCGAGGGCCATGCGGGAGGCGCGCAGCCGGGCTGCGCGCCTCCCACGCTAGGTCATCCGGCGTCGGCCGCTCGGGTGCGCCGCGTCACGACCTCGCCGCGACGTGCTCGGCGAGCGCGGGGATGACGTGCTCGCCGTACAGCCGCAGCGTCTCCTCCTTGTCGTCGTGCATGACGTAGGCGGCGAACTGGTCGACGCCGAGGTCGGCGAGCTCGCGCAGCCGCGCGACATGCGCCTCGACGGGACCGAGCAGGCAGAAGCGGTCGACGATGTCGTCGGGCACGAAGTCGACGTGGTCGTTGTCGGCGCGGCCGTGCGTGTTGTAGTCGTAGCCCGTGCGCCCTGCGATGTAGTCGGTGAGGGCCTGCGGCACCGCGCCGGAGTCGCCGTAGCGCGCGACGATGTCGGCGACGTGGTTGCCGACCATGCCGCCGAACCAGCGCGACTGCTCCCGCTGGTGCGCGACGTCGTCGCCGACGTACGCGGGCGCCGCGACGCAGATCGTGACGTCGTCGGGGTCGCGCCCGACGTTCGCCGCCGCATCCCGCACCGCCTGGATCATCCACCTGGCGACGTCGACGTCGGCGAGCTGCAGGATGAAGCCGTCCGCCACCTCGCCCGCGAGCTGGAGCGCCTTCGGTCCGTACGCCGCGACCCACACCTCGAGCTCGGAGCCGCGCGACCACGGCAGCCGCAGGGTGGCGCCGTTGTGCTCGACGGCGCGCGACGAGCCGAGCTCGCGGATGACGTGCACGGCCTCGCGCAGCGTCGCGAGCGTCGTGGGCGCCCCGTTCGTGACGCGCACGGCCGAGTCGCCGCGGCCGATGCCGCACACCGTGCGGTTGCCGTGCATCTCGTTGAGCGTCGCGAACACGCTCGCCGTGACCGTCCAGTCGCGGGTCGCGGGATTCGTGACGAACGGGCCGACGGTGACCCTGCGCGTCGCGCCGAGGATCGCCGAGTGGATGACGTACGGCTCCTGCCACAGCAGGTGGCTGTCGAAGGTCCACACGTGGCTGAAGCCGTGGGCCTCGGCGAGCTGCGAGAGCTGCACGACCCGCGCCGAGGGCGGGTTGGTCTGGAAGACGGCGCCGAAGTCCATGGCTCAGGCCAAGTACTGCGACAGGCCGCGCTTCACGAAGCGCCCGTCGCCCTTGGAGCCGCGGTAGGCGCCGTCGTCGACGACGACCTTGCCGCGGGCCATGACGGTGTCGACGTGCCCGTCGATCTCGTAGCCCTCCCACGCCGAGTGGTCCATGTTCATGTGATGCGTCTTCCCCATGCCGATCGAGGTGTGCCCGTTCGGGTCGTAGAGCACGATGTCGGCGTCGGCACCGGGCTGGATGACGCCCTTGCGACCGTGCATGCCGAACATGCGCGCCGGCGTCGTCGACGTGAGCTCGACCCACCGCTCGAGCGTGATCCTGCCGGTCACGACGCCCTGGTACATGAGGTCCATGCGGTGCTCGATCGACCCGATGCCGTTGGGGATGGCGCGGAAGTCGCCGCGGCCGAGCTCCTTCTGGTCCTTCATGCAGAACGGGCAGTGGTCGGTCGAGACCATCTGGATGTCGTTCGTGCGCAGCGCCTGCCACATGTGGTCCTGATGGCCCTCCTCGCGGCTCCGCAGCGGCGTCGAGCACACCCACTTCGCGCCCTCGAGCTCGCCCCACTCGGCGCTCGTCGCGCCGAGCTGCTCCTCGAGCGACAGGTACAGGTACTGCGGGCACGTCTCGCCGAACACCTGCTGGCCCTGGTCGCGCGCCCACGCGAGCTGCTGCACCGCCTGCTTCGCGCTCACGTGCACGACGTAGAGGGGCGCTCCCGTGTAGTTCGCGAGCATGATCGCGCGGTGCGTCGCCTCCTCCTCCATCTGCCAGGCGCGCGCGATGCCGTGGAAGTACGGGCCCGTCCTCCCCTGCGCGACGAGCTGCTCGGCGATGACGTCGATCGCCGGGCCGTTCTCGGCGTGCATCATCGTCATGAGGCCCGTCTCGGCCGACACCTGCATCGCCTTCAGGATCTGCGCGTCGTCGGAGTAGAAGACGCCCGGGTAGGCCATGAAGAGCTTGAAGCTCGAGATGCCCTCGTCGACGAGGCCGCGCATCGCGCGCAGCGACTCGTCGTCGACGCCGCCGACGATCTGATGGAACCCGTAGTCGATGGCGCACTCGCCGGCCGCGAGCTCGTGCCAGGCGGCGAGGCCGTCCTGCAGGCGCTCGCCCGTGCGCTGCACCGCGAAGTCGACGATCGTCGTCGTGCCGCCCCACGCCGCCGCCCGCGTGCCCGTCTCGAACGTGTCGGAGGCGAAGGTGCCGCCGAAGGGCAGCTGCATGTGCGTGTGGGCGTCGATGCCGCCGGGGATGACGTAGCGGCCCGTCGCGTCGATCACGCGGTCGACGGATGCGGCGAGGTCGTGGCCGAGCAGCGTCGAGCCGGGCTCGAGCACGGCTCGGATGGTCTCGCCGTCGACGAGCACGTCGGCCGCCGATCGGCCGGTGGACGAGACGACGGTGCCGCCTGCGATGAGCGTGGTGGTCATGGTCACCCTCCCCTACGGCTGCGCGATCCGCGTGTACGAGTCGGGCCGGCGGTCGCGATAGAACTGCCAGTCGTCGCGCATCTCCTGCACCATCGCGAGGTCGAGGTCGCGCACGAGCAGCTCCTCGTGCTCGCTCGAGCCCCGCTCGCCGACGAAGTTCCCCCGCGGGTCGATGACCTGGCTCGTGCCGTAGAAGTCGACCGCGAGGTCGCCGTACTCGTCGTCCTCGCGGCCCACGCGGTTCGGCTGCAGCACGAAGTAGCCGTTCGCGACCGCCGCGGCGGGCCCCTCGACCTCCCACAGCCGGTTCGACAGCCCGGGCTTCGTCGCGTTCGGGTTGAAGACCATGTGGGCGCCGTTCAGGCCGAGCTCTCGCCAGCCCTCCGGGAAGTGGCGGTCGTAGCAGATGTACGTGCCGACCTTGCCGACCGCGGTGTCGAACACCGGGTAGCCCAGGTTGCCGGGGCGGAAGTAGAACTTCTCCCAGAACCGGTCGAGATGCGGCAGGTGATGCTTGCGGTACGTGCCGAGGATCGAGCCGTCGGCGTCGACGACGACGGTCGTGTTGTAGTACACGCCCGTCTGCTCCTCCTCGTAGATCGGCAGGATCGAGACCATGCCCAGCTCCTTCGCGAGCGCCGCGAAGCGCTGCACGATGGGGCCGTCGACGGGCTCGGCGTAGCGGTAGTACCGCTTGTCCTGCGTGATGCCGAAGTAGGGGCCGTAGAAGAGCTCCTGGAAGCAGATGACCTGGGCGCCCTGCGCCGCGGCCTCCCGCTGGAACGCCTCGTGGCGATCGAGCATCGACTCCTTGTCGCCGGTCCACGTGGTCTGCGTGATCGCTGCCGTGACGATGGTCATCCTGGGCTCCGCTCCGTTGCGTGAACTCTGATCCTCCGACGTTTCCATGGTGTTGCGCCAGGGTTGCAGGCTTGATCGTGATCTTCGGATGCGGGCTGGCGACTTCTCCACAGGCCCAGCCTCGTTCGAACGTACGTTCGATTCGGCGGTATCCTCGTGGCATGCGAGCGGAGCAGGTGGCGGCCCAGACGGCGGTGGTCGATGCGCTCGTCGCGGGCTCCGTGCGGGCGGCGTCGCTGCTCGATGCCGAGGTGCTCGCCGCGCTCGACGAGCTCGCCGCGCGGCGCCGCGAGATCGATGCGGCGATCGTCGAGCTCGTCGGCGAGGCGGCAGCCCGATGCGAGCAGGTGCCGGCCGGCGAGTCCCTCGTGCGGACGGGCGGGCATCGGTCGCTCGTCGAGGCCGTCGAGCATCGGCTCGGTCTGCGCCGCGCCGAGGCGCGCTCGATCTGCGAGGTCGCGCAGGCGACGCGAGACCGCGTAGGCCTCACGGGCGCGCCCATCCCCGTGCGGATGCCGCACGTGGCCGCAGCGCTCGACGCCGCGACCATCACGGTGTCCCAGGCCGAGCAGATCGTGGCCGGGCTCGCGGCGACGGGCGGCCGTGTCGCCTCCTGCGACCTCGAGCGCGCCGAGATCGAGCTCGTCGCCGCGGCCACGGGAGCCGGCGGCGACACGCCGGTCCCGCCGGCGCTGCTGCGCTGCCAGGTCGCCACGTGGGTCGACTTCCTCGATCCCGACGGCACCGAGCCGAACGAGGAGCGGCAGCGCGAGCTGCGCTCGCTCTCCTTCTCCTCGCGGCGCGACGGCATGCTCGTGGCTCGCATGCTGTGCACGCCCGAGCAGGGCGAGGTGCTGCAGACCGCCCTCGACGCGCACGTCGCACCCCGCAGGGTGCGCTTCGACTGCGCCGACGATGGCAGCGATCCCGACGGGTCGGAGGCCGCGTGCGACGGCAGATCCATCGAGCAGCGCCGCATCGACGCCCTCGTCGCGATCGTGGCCTCCCACGCCGCGACCACTGCGCCGCGCACCGGCGGCGGTGCGCCCACGCTCGTCGTGACGACGACCCTCGCCGATCTCGAGGGCCGCGCCGTGCGCCCTGCCGATCGCGCGCACGTGCAGCGCTCCGGCGCACCGGCGACCGCCGCCCTCGTCGCGCGCATCGTCTGCGACGGCCTCGTGCACCCCGTGCTCGTCGGAGACGACGACGGCGAGCCCCTCCGCCTCGGCCGTACGCGCAGGCTGTTCTCGCCCGCGCAGCGCCGCGCCATCGCCGCTCGCGACCGCCGCTGTTGAGCGCCGGGATGCACGGCGCCGCCCGGCTGGTGCGAGGCGCACCACGTCACGCCCTGGAGCCTCGACGGTCCGACCGACGTCGACAACGGCATGCTGCTCTGCTCCTTCCACCACCACGAGGTGCACCGCGAGGCGCTCGTGATCGAGCGTGCGCCATCGGGCAGCGGGCTGCGGTGGCGCGTCACGGCGGCGCGACCAGCGCGCGCCCGCGGCCGGCGCCGACGCTGGGCATCGGCACCGGGCCGCCGGCCAGCCGTGGCCACGGCCTGACCGCGCCGCGCCGTCGGGTCCGACCACGTCGCGGCGGCGGCTGCAGCGAGGAGCGGATCGACGATCGGGTCGACGAGCCGCCCGACGGACGCACACGCACGTCGACGCACCGCTCCACGATCTGGCGCTCGAAGCCGCCGCACGCGGCTAGGCTGACGGATGCGCCGGGCACTATCACCGCGCGCGAACCCTCGTCGAAGTTCGCGTCAGCATGCCCGGAAGGCCCTCCATGCGTCGATCCCTCACCGCCGTCTCCCTCGTCACCGCGCTCGCACTCGCCGGCTGCGCATCCACGGCATCCCCCGGATCGTCCGAGGCGCCCGCCGCATCCGCCTCCGAGTCGGCCGCCGCAGGCGCCACCGTCGACAACTGCGGCTTCGAGGCGACGTTCGACGCCGCCCCCGAGCGCGTCGTCACGATCAAGTCGTCGACGACGGAGGCGCTCGTCGCCCTCGGCCTCGAGGACCGCATCGTCGGCACGGCCTTCCAGGACGGCCCGCTGCCCGACACGCTCTCGACCGACGCCGACCTGCCCGTCATCGACGAGCGCATGCCCGGCGCGGAGTCGGTGCTCGCGCTCGAGCCCGACCTCGTGTTCTCCGGATGGGAGTCGGCGTTCGCAGCCGACGCCGTGGGCACGCGCGACGAGCTCGCGGAGCTCGGGGTCGGCACGTACGTGTGGCCGACGGCGTGCATGAGCGCCGACGCACCCACCGAGGTGACGTTCGACGACATCGCCGCCGAGGTCGAGCAGCTCGCCGACGTCTTCGACGTCGACGCCTCCGAGGTGCTCGCCGACCAGCGGGAGACGGTCGACGCGATCGTGGCCGACGACCGCGACCTCACGACGCTGTGGTGGTCGTCGGGCACCGAGACGCCGTACGTGGGCGCCGGTCAGGGCGCACCGCAGCTCATCATGGACACCGCGGGCCTCACGAACGTCGCGGCCGACCTCGAGGGCGGATGGTCGCCCTACGGCTGGGAGTCGGTGCTCGCCGCCGACCCCGACGTCCTCGTGATCGTCGACAGCGACTGGAACACCGCCGAGCACAAGATCGAGTACCTCGAGGCCGACCCGACGCTCTCGCAGCTCACCGCCGTGCAGCAGCACCGCTACGTCATCGTGCCGTTCGCGGCATCGGAGGCGGGCGTGCGCACGGCGGAGGCGGCGCAGTCGGTGGCGCTGCAGGTCTCCGAGATCGCGCTCTGACGCGACGCGCGGAGCAGGTCGAGGGCGTGCGATGACGGCGGCGGCGGCGAGGCGGCGACGACGCGTCGTCGTCGGCGCCGTCGCGCTCGCCGTCGCCACGCCGATCCTCGCGACCCTCGCGGTCGTGCTCGGCGCCGCCGACCTCTCGTTCGGCGACGTGTGGGCGACGATCGGCGCGCGCCTCGGCCTCGGCGAGCCCGTGCTGTCGACGATCGAGGACGGCATCGTGTGGCAGCGGCGCGTGCCGCGCGTGCTCGTCGCGATCGCGGTCGGCGCGGGGCTCGCCGTGTGCGGCGCCGTCATGCAGTCGGTCACGCGCAACCCGCTCGCCGACCCCTACCTGCTCGGTCTGTCGTCGGGCGCATCCCTCGGCGCCGTGTGCGCGCTGCTGCTCGGCATCGCCATCCCCCTGCCCGTCGCCGCGTTCGGCGGCGCGGCGCTCGCGCTGGCGATGACCGTGGGCCTCGCGACCGCCATCGGGCAGGTCACGCCCACCCGCACGGTGCTCGCGGGCCTCGCGGTGTCGTCGATGCTCGGCGCCGTCACGAGCCTCGTCATCTTCTGGGTCGTGACGGGCGACTCCTACCGCGAGATCCTCGGCTGGCTCATGGGCACGCTCGCCGCCGCGCGCTGGGAGGCCGTGTGGCTCACGTGGGCGGGGCTCGTCGCGATCGTCGTACCCATCGTGCTCGTCGCCAGGCGACTCGACGCCTTCGCGTTCGGCGATCGGCACGCGGCGTCGCTCGGCATCCATCCCGGGCGCACGCGCCTGCTGCTGCTCGGCGCGACGGCCCTGCTCACGGGCATCCTCGTGTCGGTCTCGGGCTCCATCGGCTTCGTCGGGCTCATCGTGCCGCACGCCGTGCGCCTGCTCACGGGGCCCGGGCACCGCGCGCTGCTGCCGCTGTCGGCCCTCGCCGGCGGCCTCGTGCTGCTCGCGGCCGACACGATCGCCCGCACGGCGTTCGAGCCGCGCGAGCTGCCCGTCGGCATCGTCACGGCGCTCGTCGGCGCCCCTGCGTTCGCGGCCATCCTGCTGCGGCAGCGGAGGTCGGCGTGACGCTCGAGGTGCGCGGGCTCGTCGTCGAGGTCGACGGCACACGCATCCTGCACGGCATCGACCTCGTCGTGCCCGCCTGGGGCCTCACGGCGCTCGTCGGGCCGAACGGCTCGGGCAAGTCGACGCTGCTGCGACAGCTCACGGGCGTCGAGACGCCCACCGGCGGAGACGTGCTGCTCGACGGGACGAGCCTGCGCACGCTCGGCCGCCGCGAGCGCGCGCGGCGCATCGCGGTCGTCGAGCAGGAGGCGGCGAGCGAGCTCGCGCTCACGTGCCTCGAGGTCGCGATGCTCGGTCGCATGCCGCACCAGAGCCTCCTCGGGGCCACGAGCCGCGAGGACCGCGCGATCGCGGCGGATGCGCTCGCTCGCGCGGGCGCGGCGGCGTGGGCCGACCGCTCGTTCGCGACCCTCTCGGGCGGCGAGCGGCAGCGCGTGCGGCTCGCTGCCGCCCTCGCGCAGGAGCCGCGCATCCTCGTGCTCGACGAGCCGACGAACCACCTCGACGTGCGCGCCTCGCTCGAGACCATCGCGCTGCTGCGCTCGCTCGCCGACGACGGCGTCACGGTCGTCGCGGCGCTGCACGACCTCACGCTCGCCGGGTGGGCCGACCACGTGGCGCTGCTCGCCGACGGGCGGCTCGCCGCGGCCGGGCCCGTCGCAGAGGTGCTGACGGCCGAGCGCATCGCCGCGGTCTACGACGTGCGCGCCCACGTCGGGCCGGATCCGCTCACGGGCCGCCCCGCGGTGACCGTCGCGCTGCCCTAGGCGCCCGCGGCGACCCACGTCGGCGTGCGCTCGCAGGCACCCGAGGCGCTAGCCGACCACGTCCTCCGGCTCGCGCTGCCTCCCCCACACGCGCACGAGGCTCGGCGGCGCGAGCGTGCGCAGTAGTCGCTCGCGGCGCGGGATCGTGCGGCGGATGCCCGCGATCACCGCCCGCGCATCCTCGGCATGCGTCGTCGACGGCTCGTCGGCGAAGCGCTCGCGCTCGGCGGCGTCGCGCAGCCGGTCGAGCGCATGCCGCTCGGGCTCCCGGAGCGTCAGCGCCGCGACGGCGGCGGCGATCTCACCCGGCGTGCTCGACGTCGGCATGCGCCTGCCTGCGTCGGCGAGCGTCGCCTGCACCTCCCACAGCGCTCCGCCCGCACCCTCGGCGATGCGGCGCCTGCGCAGCACCTCGCGCACGCCGGCGGGTGCCAGCAGCAGCGCGACGATCGCGAGCGCCACGAGCAGCGGGCGCACCACGAGGTCGAGCCGTGGGCCCGCGAGCGCCTCCGGCCCCACCGTGGGGGTCGGCGCCGCACCGGGCTCGCTCGACGCCGACGGCGAGGCGGCGGCATCCGACGGCGCGGGGGCGGCGGCCGACGGCGCGGCGGCGGTCGGCGAGGGCAGCGCGGGCTGCTCGGTCGCGCCGGCGTCGTCGTCGTCGTCCGCCGACGCCACGGTGCCGCCCGTCGCGATCGCGGGCGTCGTGTCGAACGGCACCCATCCGTAGCCGTCGAACCACAGCTCGGCCCACGCGTGCATGTCGTTCGTCGTCACGGTGTACGTGCCGTCGGCCTGCGGATCGGTGCCTGGCAGGAACCCGATCGAGACGCGCGCGGGGATGCCTGCGGCGCGCGCCGTGATCGCCATCGACGAGGCGTAGTGCACGCAGTAGCCGGAGCGCGCATCCATGAACGACTCGAGCGCCGACCACTGGCCGCCGTCGTCGGTGCCGAAGCCGTCGAGGGGCACGTCCTCCGAGTACGCCCACGAGTCGTCGGTGAAGTGGTCGAAGAGCTGCTGCGCCCGCACGAGGGGCGGGGCCGCCTCGTCGACGACCTCGGCGGCGACGTCGGCGAACGCGGCGGCCTCGCTGGGCACCTCGAGCGCGCCCTGCTCGCCCGTCGACGTCGGCGACTCCCCCTCCGGGATGGGCGCGGGCCGCACGCTCGCGACCGAGTACGTCTGGTCGTTGAGCGACACGATGCGGTCGGGATCCGTGAAGCCGATCGATTGCGACGCCGGATCCCACCGCCAGGTGCCGGAGAAGTCGCCCGTCGCCGTCGACTGCACCGGGATCGGCACGTTGCCGATGAAGGCGCGGCCGAGGGTGATCCGGGTCGAGATCGGCGATCCGGGGCCCGTGCCCCCCAGGTCGTCGAACGACGTGTCGAGCTCGCCGCGCTGCTCGACGAACCCGTCGGGGCCGATGCCCTGCAGCGAGGTGAGGCGCATCCGCAGGGGCAGGCCGTCGCTCGGCGCATAGTCGAAGATGCGCACGGGCGAGCCGCGCTGGAGGTCGGCGGCGAGGTCGATGCCCGTCGACAGCCGCGGCGGCCCGGCCGCGACGCCAGGGCCCGTCGCGGGGCCCTCGAGCCAGCGGGGCCACGCGATGTCGGCCTCGCTCGGCGCGGGCAGCAGGGCGGGGGCGACCACCGCCGCCATCGCCACGACGGCACCGGCGACGACGGCGCGGCGGCGGATGCGGCCGGGCTGGCCCAGCACGAGCACGCCCACCATCGCCGCGGCCACGGGCACGAGCGCCACCGGGTCGAGCTCGATGCGGAACGCCATCGGCACGAGCGCGGGCGCGATGAGCGGCGCCGCTGCGAGCGCGGGCGCGCCGAGCGCGAGCATGGCGTCGACGAGCAGCACGAGCAGCAGCACGGCCACGAGCGCGAGCGCCGTGATCTCGGCAGTCGACTCGAACGGCGTCGACGGGGCGTAGAGCACCTGCACGAAGCCGTCGACGAGCACGCGACCCGTCTCGGCGATCGACTCGCGCGTCGGCACGACCCCCAGCACGGCCTCCGCAGCCGCCGAGGCGTTCGTGATCCACAGCACGCCGACGACGAGGACGAGCACCGGCGAGAGCGCGCGGGCGCCGAGCAGCCGAGCGAGCACCGCGACGAGGGCGAGGGCGCAGGCGAACGCCACCGCCATGCTCGTCCAGCCGCCCGAGATCGCCGTCGTCAGCGGCGCGAGCGACACGGGCACGGCGACCGCGACGAGGAGGCCGTGCAGCCAGATCCGCCCCGCGGACGTGCCGCGTCGCGCCGGCGATCGCTCGGCGCTCTCCCGCGGCTGCTGCGGTGCGGGGTCGAGCGCCGGCTCGATGATGGGGGCGACGCTCATCGCGACCTCCGCACCTCGTACGGGTGGCCGCCGTCCCAGCGCATGTGGCGCACCTGCCTCGGCACCGTGCGCTCGTCGTCGGTGACGCTCCACACGGTGGATCCGGGTGCGAGGTCGGCGACGAGGCGTCGCAGCGACGGGCTGCCCAGCCCCGCGACGACGAGGGCGGGGCCCTGCACGCCGATGCCGACGCCGCCGCGGTCGGCGAGGACCCGCGTGGGCTCGAGGCGGGCGCACGCGTCGAGCAGCGCCGTGCGGCCCTGGATGCGGTCCTCGTCGAGCTGGGCGGCGCCCGTCTCGCGCACCTCGACCTGCAGCCCCTGGCCCGCGACGGCGAGGCACAGCGACGCGAAGGCGCGCACGCCCTCGTCGAGCTCGTCGTCGTCGCGCCAGCCCTCGGCGAGCGTGTCGAGCACGATGACGACGCGCGGCGTCGCGGGCGGCTGCTCCTGACGCACCATGAGGCTGCCGTGCCGTGCCGTCTGCCGCCAGTGGATGCGGCGCACGGGGTCGCCTGCGCGGTAGTCGCGCACGATCTGGTCGACGAGGTCGCCCTGCCCGATGCGACTCGACGACGCGTCGATGCCATGGCCCAGCACGGCCGATGCCGCGAGCGGCGTGACGCGAGGGCCGACGACGAGCTCGCCGAGGGCGTCGAGGCGACGCGTGGACAGCCACGCGCCGAGCGGGTCGCGGCGACGGACGCGGACGGGCCCCAGCCGGTGCACGCCGCGGTGCGGCGCGAACACGCGCAGCGCCGTCTGCGCATCCTCGAGCCGATCCCACGAGAACGTCACGGGGTCGAGCGACGTCTGCGGCCGCCACCAGCCGCCGACGTAGGCGCTCGGCAGCCGCACGGGCACGTCGAGGTCGACGCCCTCGGCCGCGACGGCGGGAGGCGACCACTCGACGTCGCGGCCCGCGGGTGCGACGAGCAGCAGCACGAGCCCTGCCACGACCACGCCGCCCGCGAGCACCGCGGGCACGAGCAGCGCGCTCTGCAGCGTCCAGTACGCGGCGATGCCGAGGGCGACGGCGGCGCACGCGAGCGCGAACCCGCGCACCGTGAGCCGCAGCCGCATCACCGCGCCCGGGGCGCCGGCGTCGTGTCGAGCACCCGGTCGACGACGTGGAGGGCGTCGTCGATCGTCGCCGCCTGGTCGTGCAGCAGGATGCGGTGCGGCAGCACGCGGCGGGCGAGCAGCTTGACGTCGTCGGGCGAGAGCCAGTCGCGGCCCTCGAGGTGCGCGCGCGCCTTCGCGGCGCGCAGCAGCTGCAGCGTGGCGCGGGGGCTCGCACCGACGCGCACGACCTGCTGCTCGCGGGTGGCGCGCACGATGCGCACGGCGTACTGCTCGACGAGCTCGTGGGCGCGCACGGCGTGCGCCGCGTCGATCTCGCGCTGGAACTCGCCGCTCGAGACGACGGTGTCGAGGTCGGTGAGCGGCGTGTGCGTCTTGCGCGCCTGCACCATCCGCAGCTCGGCGGCCTCGTCGGGGTAGCCGAGCTGCAGGCGCACCATGAAGCGGTCGCGCTGCGCCTCGGGCAGCGCGTAGGTGCCGTCCATGTCGATGGGATTCTGCGTCGCGATGACCATGAACGGCCGCGGCAGCCGGTGCGTGACGCCGTCGACCGTGACCTGCCCCTCCTCCATGCACTCGAGCAGCGCCGACTGCGTCTTCGGGCTCGCGCGGTTGATCTCGTCGGCGATGACGACGTTCGAGAAGACGGGCCCCGGGGTGAACTCGAAGCGGCCCTCGCGCTGGTCGTAGATCGACACGCCCGTGATGTCGCTCGGCAGCAGGTCGGGCGTGAACTGGATGCGGTGCACGCTGCCGCCGATCGCCGCGGCGAACGCGCGCGCGAGCTGCGTCTTGCCGACGCCGGGCACGTCCTCGAGCAGGATGTGACCCTCGGCGAGCAGCACGGTGAGCACGGTGCGGATCTCGTCGGGCTTGCCGTCGATGACGGTGCCCACGGCACCCTCGATGGCCTCTGCGAGCTTCGTCATCGCACCCCCCGCGCGGAGTCTGGCACGCCGTCCTGTGGGGATTCGGTGCCGACCGCCGCACGGATGGTCGTGTCGCGGTCGTGGCGCGCATCGCGCTCGGCACGGCCTGCCGCGAGGCCCTCGGCGTAGCCGGCGGCGCGGCCCTCGGCGAAGCCCTCCGCGTGCGCCTCGGCCGAGCCGAGCCGGAACATGTCGCTGTCGGCGTCGCGCACGAGGCGTCGCGCGCCCGGCTCGTCGAGCGCCGTGACGTGGCGTGCGAGGCCGCGCACCATCGTGACCGGTCTTCCGCTCGTCTTCCCCGCCACGAGCTCGGCGGTGGAGGCGATCTCGTCGGCGAGCGCGGGGGCGCTCACCACGAGCGGCCGCCCGTGCGTGTCGACGCTGCCCGCGAGCGGCTCGATGACGCGGATCCCCGCAGCGCCGATCGCGACGTCGGTCTGCCCTGCGCGCCACGGGCGGCCGAACGTGTCGCTCACGACGACGCCCAACGGCACCCCGAACCGCTCGCGCAGCGCCGACGCGAGCGCGAGCGCCGACCCGTCGGGATCGACGGGCAGCAGCAGGATCGTGCCCTCGGGCGTGTTGGAGGCGTCGACGCCCGCAGCCGCCATGACGAAGCCGTTGCGGTCCTGCACGATGCGCGTCACCCCGCCGGGATGCGCGCGGCTCGCGACGATCCGCACCGTCTCCTCGGTGATGGCCTCCTCGCGGTCGGCCGCATGCCGCATCCGCCCCTCCGCCTTCGACACGACCTTGCTCGTCACGACGACGACGTCGCCCGCGGCCGGTGCGTGCGGTGCGATCGCATCGCCCACGATGCGGGCGAGGTCGTCGCCGGCGGCGATCTCGCCGATGCCGTCGACCGACCACGCCTCGAGGCGCGTCACGCGCGTGCTCGCGGTCGCGTCACGCGCGCTGCAGGAACGTGGCCACGGCACGCGGCACGTACGGGCTCACGTCGCCGCCGAGCTCGGCGACCTGCCGCACGAGGCTCGACGACACGTGCGCGTTCTCGGGGTTCGGCAGCAGGAAGAGCGTCTCGATGCCCGCGAGGTCGCGGTTCACGATCGACATCGGCGTCTCGTACGCGAGGTCGATCTGCGACCGGATGCCCTTCACGAGCACGTCGGCCCCCACCTGCTGGCAGTAGTCGACGAGCAGGCCCATCGACCACGTCGCGACCGTGAAGCGGCCCTCGACGCGCGCCTCCTCGAGCGCACGCTCGATGAGCAGCTGACGATCGGGCGCAGGCAGGAACGCGTTCTTGTCGGGGTTGTGCACCACCAGCACGTGGACCTCGTCGAAGATGCGCGCTGCGCGCGAGATGACGTCCAGATGACCCAGGGTGACGGGGTCGTAGGAGCCGGGCACGACGGCGATGCGGGGCATGGGATCGAGTCTATCCAGGCTCATGTGTCCGGCATGTTGCGCCGCCGACGCGTGTCGCCGCGAGGGGCGGCGCCAGGGCCGGCCGCGCGTGCCGAGGGCGCGGAGGTGGACGCGTGCGCCCGGCGCGCCGCCACGCGCGGCTCCCCCGCCGACGCGCTACGCCGACGTGAGCGCCGCTCGTGCATCCGGGTCGAGGCGGCGATGCACGGCGAGGCGCAGCGCGCGACGCCGCTCGAGCCGCGGATCGTCGGCGAGCACCGCGAGCGCCGCCTCGCGCGCCGCCTCGATCACGCCGCGGTCGCGCGTGACGCGCAGCAGGCGCAGGCTCGAGCGCCCGCCCGACTGCGTCGTGCCGAGCACGTCGCCCTCGCGGCGATGCTCGAGGTCGATCTCGGCGAGCGCGAAGCCGTCGAGCGTCGCCGCCACCGCATCCACCCGCTCGCGCGCCGGCGTCTCGGGCTGCGCCGCCGTGCGCAGCAGGCACAGGCCGGCGTGCGCGCCGCGGCCCACGCGACCGCGCAGCTGATGCAGCTGCGAGACGCCGAAGCGATCGGCGTCGAGCACGACCATCGTGGTGGCGTTCGGCACGTCGACGCCGACCTCGATCACGGTCGTCGCCACGACGACGCCCACCTCGTTGGCGACGACGGCGCGCATGACGGCATCCTTCTCGTCCGACGCCATCGCGCCCGTGAGCGACTCGACCCGCGTGCCCTGCAGCCCGGGATGCGTGCGCAGCATCCGCGTCCACGTCTCGACGTCGGCGAGCGGCGGGCGGCCCTCGCCCTCGTCGTCCTCGGGCATCCCGCCCTCGACGTCGCCGGGCGCGATCGCCGGGCACACGACGAACGCCTGCCGCCCCTTCGCGACCTCCTCGGCGACGCGATGCCAGATGCGCTGGTCGACGGCGCGCGACGCCTCGGGGCCGACGACGTGGGTCTGGATGGGCGAGCGGCCGGGCGGGAGCGTGCGGATGGTCGAGACGTCGAGGTCGCCGAACGCCGTCATCGCGATGGTGCGCGGGATGGGCGTCGCCGTGAGCACGAGCGTGTGGGGTGCGACGCCCTTCTGCCGCAGCGTCTCGCGCTGCTCGACGCCGAACCGGTGCTGCTCGTCGATGACGACGAGCCCGAGGTCGACGAACTGCACCCGATCGGAGAGCAGGGCGTGCGTGCCGACGACGATGCGCGACTGCCCCGCGGCGATGGCGAGCAGCGCCCGACGCTGCTCGGCGGCGGGCATCTGCCCCGTGAGCAGCACGGGGTGCAGCTCGGCGGCGAGGTCCGGGCCCAGGGTCGCGACGATCGAGCGCAGGTGCTGGCTCGCGAGCACCTCCGTCGGCGCGAGCAGGGCCGACTGCCCGCCCGACTCGGCGACGGCGAGCATCGCCCGGATCGCGACGAGCGTCTTGCCCGATCCCACCTCGCCCTGCACGAGCCGATGCATCGACGTGCGCGCCGCGAGGTCGGCCTGCACCTCGTCGCCCACGGCCTGCTGATCGGGGGTGAGCTCGTACGGCAGCGACGCGTCGAGGCGCTCGAGCAGCGCGCCCGCGACGCGCGGCGTCGACGGCAGCGACTGCATCCACGCCCGCGTCGCCAGCAGGTACGTCTCGAGCAGGAAGGCCTCGTGCCACCGCAGCGTGTGCATGGCCGCGTGGCCCGCCGCCTCCGACTCGGGGGCGTGGATGCGCTCGAGGGCGGTGCGCAGCGGCAGCAGGCGGTGGGCGGCGCGCACGTCGTCGGGCACGGGATCGTCGATGGGGCCGAGGTCGGCGAGCACCTGCTGGATGAGGGCGCGCAGATCCTTCGACGGCAGCGTCGCCGTGGCCGGGTACACGGGGATGACCTCGTCCGCCCACGCCGCCGGGTCGGCCCCCTCGTCCTCGAAGGGCTCGAACTCGGGATGCGTGAGCTGCCGCTGGTCGCGATACGCGCCGACGGTGCCCGAGAACATCGCCGTGACGCCCTTGCGCAGCTGCCCCTCGATCCAGCGCTGGTTGAAGAACGTGAGCTGCAGGGTGTCGCGCGCGCCGTCGGAGATGTCGACGGTCGTCACGACGAGCGGTCGGCCGCGGCGATCGCGCCTGCCCGTCTCGCGGGTGCCCACCGCGCGCACCTCGGCGACGACGGTGACGTGATCGCCGATCTGCAGCGCCGAGAGGTCGGTGAGCTGGCCGCGCTGCACGTAGCGGCGCGGCACGTGCATCACGAGGTCGCCGACGCGCTCGTACCCGAAGGCGCGCTTGAGCCGATCGGCCGTCTTCTGCCCCACGGCGATGCGCAGCGAGCGCTCGAGGCCGTCGGGCACCGCGCCGTCCGGCACGCCGCCCGGCGTCGCGTCGGCGGAGCGGTCGGTCACGGCAGCCAGCGTAGGCGACGCGTGCGACGCCGGATTGCCGGGTGGGGGCGTGCGGTGCCTGGTCGAAGGGCCGGCGTGCGCGAGGATGGATGCGTGACGCGCATCATCGCCGGACTCGCGGGCTCGCTGACCCTCAGGGTGCCAGGCAGCGGCACGCGGCCGACGTCGGATCGCGTGCGCGAGTCGATCTTCTCCGCCCTCGACGCACGCGACCTCTGCGAGGGCGCGCACGTGCTCGACCTCTTCGCAGGATCCGGCGCGCTCGGGCTCGAGGCGGCCAGCCGGGGCGCGGCATCCGTCGTGCTCGTCGACTCGGCGAAGCCCGCGGCGCTCGTCGCCCAGCGCAACGCCGACGCGGTCGCGAAGGCCGGCGCGCCGCGCGCGCTCGTCGTGGCGCAGTCCGCCCTCGCCTTCCTCGCGCAGACGACCCGCACGTTCGACCTCGTCTTCATCGACCCTCCGTACGACCTGGCGCCCGGCCAGGTCACGGACGTGCTCGACGCGCTCGTGCGCGCGCTCGCCGACGACGCGGTCGTCGTGCTCGAGCAATCGTCGCGGGCGGGTGCTCCGCAGGTTCCCACGGGACTCGAGCTCGAGCGCACGAGGCGGCATGGCGACACCGCGGTGCACTGGCTGTCGCCGCGGGCGGATGCGGGCGGCGCCGACGGGGCCGGCGGGCGGCCCGCTGGCGACGAGCGCTAGGCCTCGGGCCGCGTCCGATCCGGCGGCGCCAGCCAGTCGACGTCGCGCCCGGCCTCGGGCGGCTCGGGCGCCGCGTCCGGCCGCACGGCGCGCACGCGTGCGCGCACGCGAGCGGCGAGGGCCCGCTGCCGCGTGGGCGTCGACATGACCTGCGGCGGCTCGTCGCGGAGCTCGGCGGCGCTCACGCGGATCGTGGGATGCGCGGGGTCGGCTGAGACGAGGTCGACGCCGGCGCCGTCGGTGCGCACCACGGCCGTCTCGACCTGCGACCACGAGCGTCGCAGGACCTCGACGGGGCCGCGTCTGCGCGCATCCCACAGCGCGTAGCCCCTCTCGTCGTCGACGAGCACGAGCCACTCCGTCACGAGGCCGCGGACCCGAGCCACGCGGTCGCGTGTCGACCGTCGACGAGCACGAGCGTCGCGGTCGCGTCGCCGTCGATCGTGGCGGCGACCGCGTCGAGGCGCGCGCGCAGCCGCCTGGGCCGCCGGGCCAGCACGAGCGCGAGCTGGCCGAGGGAGGGCACGAGCCACAGCAGCGCCCACCCGGCACCCCACTGCGGCGCGAGGGCCCAGGCGGCGAACGCGAGGGCGATGCCGACGACCACGACGCCGGCAGCCACCGCGATGGCGACGCGGCGTCGCCGCTGCCAGGACCGTGCGTCCATGCACGCCACTCGACCACGCCGCGCGCCCGCGGTCCAGCGCTTGCCGCGCGACCCGCGGCAGCTACGAGACGGCGAACGGATCCCAGCCGCGCGCATCGAGGGTCGCGCCGTCGAGCGTCACGCCCTCGCCCTCCTCGACGACGCCGATCTCGAGCACCCCGTGGGGCAGCGGCGCGTCGGCGGGGAGCGTGGCGAGCAGCGCATGGTCCTCGCCGCCGTGCACCACGCTCTCGAGCGGCGCGGGGAAGGTGCGCAGCGGCGCCGACGTGAGCGCGAGGCGCACGCCCGACGCCTGCGCGATGCGGGATGCGTCGAGCGCGAGCGCGTCCGAGACGTCGAGCATCGCCGTGGCGCCCGCCTCCGCGAGCACGACCCCCATCGCGACGGGAGGCACGGGCGCGAGCTGCGCCTCCACGGCGCGCGGATGCTCGACACGCAGCCGCGCCGCGGCCTCCGCCGACTCGACGCCGTCGACGATCGCGTGCGCGAAGAGCAGCGCGACGCCCTCGCCCGCCGAGCCGAGGTCGCCGCTCACGACGACGCGGTCGCCCACGCGCGCACCGGAGCGCAGCACGGCGGCGCGGCCGTCGAGCGCGCCGAACGCCGTGACGGCGATGACGGTCGAGCGCGACGTCGTGAGGTCGCCGCCCACGACGCCGCATCCGGGCGCGAGCGCCTCGACGGCATCCGCGAGACCGTCGGCGAACGCCTCGAGGTCGGCGACGCGCGTCGCTCCCGGCACCGCGAGCGCGACGACGAGCGCGGTCGGACGCGCACCCATGGCCGCGACGTCGGCGAGGTTCGACGCGGCCGCCTTCGCGCCGAGGTCGCGCCACGTCGACCATGCGGCGCGGAAGTCGGGGCCCTCGAGCATCGTGTCGGTCGTGACGACGAACGCGCCGTCGGCGCGCACGATCGCGGCGTCGTCGCCGGGGCCCACGAGGGTGTCGGCGCCGAGCGGCAGGCGAGGGATGATGCGTGCGAGCGCACCGCGCTCCCCCACCTCGGCGACCGTCGCATCCGCCGCGGCGTGCTGCGCGGAGGGGGTGGGCTGGTCGGGCGCTGGCACGCCACGACGATAGCCTGGAGGCGATGCGCCGCACCTCGATCGCCCTCGCCCTCGCAGGGCTCGCGGCGACCGCGCTCACCGCGTGCGCGCCGACCGTCTCGCTCGACGTCGCGGAGGACGCGACCGACCCGGCGTGCGCCTCCGTGATCGTGGCGCTGCCCGACGTGCTCGCCGAGGGACAGGTCGGCGGCCCGCTCGACGCGCGCGACACCGATGCGCAGGCGACCGCCGCCTGGGGCGAGCCCACCGCCGTGACGCTGCGCTGCGGCGTGCCGGTGCCCGCGCCGTCGACGGCGCAGTGCCTCACGTTCGAGGGCGTCGACTGGATCGCCGTCACGGGCGTCGAGGGCGAGGATGCGCAGACCTTCGTCTCGTACGGGCGCGAGCCCGCCGTGGAGGTCGTCATCGACGCCGAGGTCATCTCGGGCGGCACGGTGCTCGGCGAGCTCTCGCAGCAGGTCTCCGTCACGGAGCGCGTCGGCGGCTGCATCTCGCCCGACGAGGCGCCGTGACCCCTCGCGCTCGCCGCGCCGCGGGGCGCGGCCGTCGGTGTCTGCGGTCGGTGCGAGGCTGACGGCATGGCGATCGACTTCACCGCGATCGACTTCGAGACCGCGAACGGCTCGCCCGCATCCGCCTGCTCCGTCGGGCTCGTGAAGGTGCGCGACTCGCGCATCGTCGACCGCGCCTCCTGGCTCATCCGGCCCCCGCTCGGGCACGATGCGTTCTCGCACTGGAACGTGCGGATCCACGGCATCCAGGAGCACGACGTCGCCGACGCGCCGCGCTGGCACGAGCAGCACGACCGGCTGCTGGCGTTCGTGGGCGGCGACGTGCTCGTGGCGCACAACGTCGGCTTCGACAAGGGCGTGCTGAAGGCCGCGTCGGTCGCGAGCGGCCTCGCGGTGCCCGACACGCGGTGGACGTGCTCGCTGCGCATCGCCCGCAAGACGTACCACCTCGACTCGTACCGGCTGCCGGTCGCGGCGATGGCCGCGGGCTTCGAGGACTTCACGCACCACGACGCCGCCGCCGACGCCGAGGCCTGCGCGACGATCGTCACGCACGCCGCCGCTCGCCACGGCGCGAGCGACCTCGAGCACCTCGCGCGCATCTGCGCCACCCGCATCGAGTGGCTCGGCCCCCTCGCCCAGCAGCGCACGCTCGAGCGCGAGCCCGCCGACGCCTGGTGGCGGCCGTAGCGCACTGACGTGCGCTGCCTCCGGCGCGCCTCCGGCGAGCGGGCGATGGGATGCGGCGAGGCCCGGACGGGCCGCGGGTCGCGCCCGTGCGGCGCGGCAGCGACGCCCTGTCGGAGGTGCTCGACACACTGGAGCCATGGACCTCGGCATCGCCCTCGCACTGCTCGTCGCCCTCCTCGTCGGAGGTGCTGCGGGCTGGTTCGCGTCGCTGCTCGTCGCTCGCGCGAAGGCGAGCGAGGCGACGGTCGCCGAGCAGCAGGCGGCGCAGGCGCGAGCGCTCGCCGAGCAGCAGGAGGCGCAGCAGCGGGAGTTCGTCCGCCAGCAGGAGCTGCATGAGCGCGAGCGCGTCGACGCCGAGCTCGCGGGCCTCCGCTCGGCGCACGAGTCGCTCGCGGGGCAGCACCGCGACGCGATCGACGCTCGCGACGCCGCGCAGCGCGAGCGCGCGAGCCTCGCCGCCACCGTCCAGGCCCTCCGCGAGCAGCTCGAGGTCGCCAGGTCGGCGGCCGACGAGTCCACCGAGCGCGAGCGCCGCGAGTCGCGCGTGGCCGAGCAGATCGCCCCCATGAAGGAGGCGGTGACCAAGCTGCAGACGCAGCTCGTCGAGCTCGAGCGTCAGCGCAGCGAGCAGCACGGCTCGATCGCGCAGCAGCTGCAGCAGTCGCTGCAGTCCGAGGAGCGTCTGCGCGCCACGGCCGACTCGCTCGCGAGCGCGCTGTCGTCGAACTCGACGCGCGGCGTGTGGGGCGAGACGCAGCTGCGACGCGTCGTCGAGGCATCGGGGCTCGTCGAGCGCGTCGACTTCGACACGCAGACGTCGTTCACGAGCGACGACCGCCGCCAGCGCCCCGACATGATCGTGCACCTGCCCGGCGGCAAGCACCTCGCGCTCGACGCCAAGGTGCCGTTCCGCGCCTACCTCGAGGCGTCGCGCATCCCGCTCACGGCCTCCGACGAGGAGCTCGCACGTCGCGCGTCGCTCATGCAGGAGCACGTGAAGGCGCTGCGCGCCCACGTCGACCAGCTCGCGAGCAAGGCGTACTGGGCCGGCATCGCCAACAGCCCGGAGTTCGTCGTCGCGTTCATCCCGTCGGAGTCGCTCGTGTCGGCGGCGCTCGAGGCCGATCCGTCGATCATGGAGTACGCGTTCGGCAAGCGCGTCGCGCTCGCGAGCCCCGTGTCGCTGTGGTCGCTGCTGAAGTCGGTCGCGATCACGTGGAGCCAGGCCGCCGTCGCCGAGGACGCCGCGCGCATCCACGACCTCAGCCAGGAGCTCTACGACCGCATCGCCACGATGGCCGGGCACGTCGAGAAGGTGCGCTCGTCGCTGGAGTCGTCGGTGAAGCACTTCAACGCGTTCACCTCCTCGCTCGAGTCGCGCGTGCTCGTGTCGGCGCGCAAGCTCGCACGACTCGACGCACCGAAGCAGATCGTCGAGCCCAACGAGATCGAGCAGGCGCCCAGGCCCCTCACGGCCGCCGAGTTCACCGACCTCGCGATCGAGGCTCCCAGCGCCGCGCGCGACGATGCGGGCGTCGAGGGCGAGCGCGCCGAGGCCGACGCCGACGCCTCAGGCGCGCATCCCACCCACGCCGACCTCGCGATCGACGAGCTGCTGCGCGACGAGACGACGCGCACCGTCGCTCGCGACGAGGCGACGGAGTCGCGCGCCGGCTGACGCGCCGACGAGCGCCGGGGCGAGGGGCGCGCGTCAGGACACGCGGGCGCGCATCGCCTCCACGACCGACGCGAACTCCTCGACGCGCTCGAGGTGCGGCGCGTGGCCGACGCCCTCCCACGCGTGCTCCTCGACCCATCCGCCCGCATCCGCGTAGCGCGCGAGCACCGCGCGCGTCTGCGCCACCATCGGCTGCGGCGGCGCGACGTCGTCGCCCGGCCAGCCCGGCACGACGCCCAGCGAGCCGAGCACGTTGAGGTCGAAGGAGGAGGCGTCGCCCACGATGGCGTCGAGCGCGCCGCGCACCCAGGCGATCGGCGGCCGATGCGGGCCGTCGACGATGCCGGTGAGGTCGCACACCGTCGGCGCCATCGTGTTGAGCACGCCGACGCCACCCGGCTCGAAGCCGGGCCACGCATCGGTCGCCGACGCATCGCCCGGATACGAGCCCGGCGCCGTCGACGTCGTGAGCATCGACGCCACCCACAGGTCCTCGAGGTCGCTCTCGTACCCGGGCGCGACGTACGCCGCCCGGAAGACCGACCGCGGGCTCGTCGGCGCGTCGGCCGAGGCGTCGCCGGCGGCGAGCCGGGCGACGAAGTCGGGGTTCGCTCCCCCGCCGCCCGTGCCGGGGGCGTCGGGATGCGCGAGCGAGCCGTCGAGGCGCGTGCCGCCGAAGCCATACGGCGAGACGGGCGACTCGAGCACGACGCCGGCGACGAGGTCCGGTCGGTCGAGCAGCAGGCGCAGCACGACGCCGCCGCCCATGCTCCAGCCGACGAGCACCGCCCGTGCGATGTCGAGCGCGTCGAGCACGGAGGCGACGTCGTCGGCGTAGTCGCCGAGTCCGCGCGTCGCGTCGACCGGCAGCGGCTCGGAGTCGCCGAACCCGCGCAGGTCGATCGCGATCGACGGGCCGGCGAGCGCGAGCATCGTCTGCTGGTACAGGTGCGACGACGACACGTTGCCGTGCACGAGCACCACGGGGAGCCCGGCGCCGGAGCGGGCAGCGAGCACGTTCGCCCGCAGTCGCGGCGTCGTCACCTGCCGCGCCGTCACGCCGTCGAGCAGCCACGGTCGGCGCGCGTCCGCCACCGTCGACTCCCCCGCCGCCGCCCCGCCGCCGTCGCTCACGCGAGGATCTCCGGCTCGGTGGCGGCGCGCACCTCGTCGAGCGTGACGCCGGGTGCGAGCTCGACGAGCCGCAGCCCATCGTCGGTGACGTCGAGCACGGCGAGGTCGGTGATGATGCGATCGACGACGCCGCGGCCGGTGAGCGGCAGCGAGCACTCGGCGACGATCTTCGGCGAGCCGTCCTTCGCGACGTGCTCCATGAGCACGATGACGCGCTTCGCGCCGTGCACGAGGTCCATCGCGCCGCCCGGCCCCTTCACCATCTTGCCGGGGATCATCCAGTTGGCGAGGTCGCCGGCGACCGACACCTGCATGGCGCCGAGGATCGCCGCGTCGATCTTGCCGCCGCGGATCATGCCGAACGACGTCGCCGAGTCGAAGAACGACGTGCCGGGCAGCGTGGTGACGGTCTCCTTGCCAGCGTTGATGAGGTCGGGATCGAGCGCATTCTCCGTCGGGTAGGGGCCGACGCCGAGGATGCCGTTCTCGCTCTGCAGCACGACCGTGCGGCCCTCCGGCACGTGGTTCGGCACGAGCGTCGGCAGTCCGATGCCGAGGTTGACGTACGCGCCGTCCTGCAGCTCCTGCGCTGCGCGTGCGGCCATCTCGTTGCGGGTGAGCGCCATGGTCATGCCTCCCGGACGGTGCGTCGCTCGACGCGCTTCTCGATGTCGGTGCCCACCTCGAGCACCCGGTGCACGAAGACGCCGGGCAGGTGGATGCGGTCGGGGTCGAGCTCGCCGGGCTCGACGAGGCGCTCGACCTGCGCGATGCAGACGCGACCCGCCATCGCGGCGAGCGGCGAGAAGTTGCGGGCGGACTTCGCGAAGATCAGGTTGCCGTGGCGGTCGCCCACCTCGGCGTGCACGAGCGCGAAGTCGGTGGCGATGGCCTCCTCGAGCACGAAGTCGCGCAGCTCGCCGTCGACGGCGAACTGCTGCACCTGCTTCGGCTCGGAGGCCACGGCGATCGTGCCGTCCTCGTTGTACCGGCGCGGCAGGCCGCCCTCGGCGACCTGCGTGCCGACGCCCGTCTGCGTGAAGAACGCCGCGATGCCCGAGCCACCCGCGCGCAGACGCTCGGCGAGGGTGCCCTGGGGCGTGAGCTCGAGCTCGAGCTCGCCCGAGAGGTAGCGGCGCTCGAACTCCTTGTTCTCGCCGACGTACGACGACGTCATCTTGTCGATCTGCCCGTTGCGCAGCAGCAGCCCGAGGCCCCAGTCGTCGACGCCGCAGTTGTTCGATGCGACCTGCAGCCCGGTGACGCCGCGCTCGACGAGCGCCTCGATGAGCGCCATCGGGTTGCCGCACAGGCCGAATCCGCCGACGGCGAGCGTGGCGCCGTCGCCGATGTCGGCGACGGCCTCCGCCGCCGTCGCCACGGTCTTGTCGATGCTCATGGCATCTCCCCTCCTGCCGCCTCGTGGGCGGCGTCCTCGGTGGCTCGGGCGACGGCGTCGATGCCGGCGCCGAGCAGGATCGTGTAGTGGTTCGTGCCGGGCACGTCGCTCGCACGCACGGCGGGCAGCCGCTCGAGGAGGCCCTGCAGCCGTCCGCCCCCGTAGAGCCCGGGCGGCTCGGCGAGCAGCCCGAGCGGGCTCGTGAGCAGGCGGATGGGCGCGCGCACGGCGTCGAGGGCTGCGAGCGCGGCGTCGGCATCGCCGAGCGCGAGCATCGCGACGCGCACGGCCTCCGGCAGCGCGGATGGCCGCAACGCGCCGTCGATGAGGGCGAGGTCGTGGTCGACGTGCTTCTCGGCGAGCGTCGACCACTCGACGAACGCGGGGTGCTGCCGCCAGAGGTCGCGGTACTCCTCGCGCGAGCCGAACGTGCGCGAGAGGCGCTCGATCGCGGGGCCGAGCACCGCGGCGGGGTCGGCGACGGATGCGAGCGGCAGCCCGCCGTCGACGAGCACGAGGGATGCGACGAGGTCGGGCCGCGAGGCTGCGAGGCGGGCGGCGACGAAGGCGCCCATCGAGTGCCCGACGACGATCGCGCGCGAGATCGCGAGCGCGTCGAGCGCCGCGGCGACGTCGGCGGCGAGCGCGTCGAGGTCGTAGGGCCCCGGCAGCGCGCGGGATCGGCCGCGCCCGCGCAGGTCGAGGGCGACGAGGCGCATGCCGAGCCGGTCGGCGAGCCCGTGGAACGAGCGATGGTTCGCCGTGATCCCATGGACCCCGACGACGACGGGGCCCGGGGCGTCCGGCCGCCAGTCGCTGCCGTGGAGGCTGCCGCCTGCCACGGGCACGTCGAGGGCGCGCTCGATGGCCGCAGCCGTGCCGGCCTCGCCCGTCATCGCGCGCTCCATCCACCGTCCATCGTGTACGACGCGCCCGTCACCATGCCCGCGTGGGGACCGGCGAGCCAGGTCGCGAGCGACGCGACCTCCTCGGGCTCGACCATGCGCTTGATCGCCATCTCGGTGAGCATGATGCGCTCGACGACCTCCGACTCCGGGATGCCGTGGGTGCGCGCCTGGTCGGCGATCTGCCGCTCGACGAGGGCGGTGCGCACGTACCCGGGGTCGATGCAGTTGCTCGTGATGCCGTGCTCGGCGCCCTCGAGCGCCGTCACCTTCGAGAGCCCCTCGAGCCCGTGCTTCGCTGCGACGTACGCCGACTTGAACGGCGAGGCGCGGATGCCGTGGATGCTCGAGACGTTGACGATGCGGCCGAAGCCGCGCTCGACCATGCCGGGCATGACGGCGCGCACGAGCAGGAACGGCGCCTCGAGCATGAGCTGCAGGATGCGGCGGAAGTCGGCGGGCTCGAAGTCGACGATGGGGCTGACGCGTTGGATGCCCGCGTTGTTCACGAGGATGTCGGCGTCGAGTCGCAGCGTCTCGAGCGTGGCGACGTCCGAGAGGTCGACGTGCCATGCCTCGCCGCCGATGCGGGCGGCGAGGGCGTCGGCGGCGTCGCCGTCGCGGTCGGCGACGACGACGTGCGCGCCGGCCTCCGCGAACGCATGCGCGATCGCGGCGCCGATGCCGCTCGCGCCGCCGGTGACGATCGCCCGGCGTCCTTCGAGCTCGGTCATCGCTCCTCCTTCGCGTCGAGCGCCCTGCGGATGAGGCGCGTCGTCTGGTCGAGCACGGCGCCCGGCAGCCGCGGAGCCTGCTGGCCGTCGTCGCGGCGCAGGACCCACCGCATGCCGACGAGCTCGCCGATGCCGAGGAGCGCCCATGCGGCGACCTCCGGGTCGACGTCGCCGCCGCTCGCGGCCCGCGTTCGTGCGAGCGCCTCGACGTAGCCGTCGACGAGGCGCGCACGGTGCCGCCGCATCGCGTCGGGTGCGACGTGCTCGGCCTCGCGCACGACGCGGTGCAGCGCGGGGCGCCGAGCCATCGCGGCGAGGTGCGCGCGCAGCGCTCCCTCCCCCGCCTCCGCCGTCGTCGCGGCGCCCGCGGCGCCCTCCACGACGGCGCGTCGCACGTCCTCGCCGAGCTCGTCGACCAGCCGCTCGAGCAGCTCGGGCTTCGAGGCGAAGTAGAGGTAGAACGTGCCCTGGCCCACGCCGGCGCGGTCGGTGATGCGGGCGACCGACGCCTGCGGGTAGCCCTGCTCGTCGAGCACCTCCTCGGCGGCCGCGAGGATGCGACGCTTCGTGTCGGCGCCGCGCGGCGTCCTCGGCTCGCTCACGCGGCAGGCTCACAGGCGCAGCCGTGACGCAGCGTCGCGGGCTCGCGCATCGGTCGCCTCTCGTCGTCGAGGTGCGCGGAGCGCGTCAGCGGGCTCCGTCGCTCGACCTGACGGGTGATTCAGGTCTCGTCCGAGGATGCACCGGGGCGAGCGCGCGTGTCAAGGAGCGCCGGCGCGCTCACGCGCCGGCGCCGCAGGACCCGAGCAGCCCGAGCACGGTGACGACGTGCGCGGGCGCGGGCGTGCTCGCCCATCCGCCGCGCACGACGTCGAACTCGACCGGCCATCGCCCGAGCAGCTGCCCGCCTGCGAGCGGCACCGCGAGCGTCGCGCCCGTGACGGCGACGGAGCCGCTCGCGGCGAGCGTCGTCGTGCCCGGCTGGTAGATGCGGTAGCGGACCGTGGTACCCGGCGTGAGCCCGGACAGGCTGAAGGTCGCCGTCCAGGCCGCGAGGGCGCCGGAGTAGGCGCACGACGAGACGACCGGCGGCGCGAGCGTGACGGCTGCGACCGTGGTGCGTGCGTGCTCGGCGTCGCTCCATGCCGCCTCGGTCGGCTGCACCCCGCCGAGCGTCACCGTCGCGGCGAGCAGCCCTGCACCGAGCACGAGCGCGCGCCGGGCGAGTCGTCGCGCCCGCATCGGCCGGGCGGGGTGCGCGGCCGCGTCAGCCACGGCCGTCCCGCCGTGCGGGCGGCCGCCCGTCCTCCGACGGCGACTCCGCCTCCTCGCGCGCGGGCGCTCGCACCTCGTCGCCGAGCGGCGCGGGCTCGTGCGGCTCGACCTCGGGCTCCTCGTCGCGGCGCCGAGGCCAGAACGCCCACGTCACGAGCACGGTCGCGCCGAGGGTGATCCCGCCGAGCACGAACGGGCTCTGCAGCTGCACCACGGCGTTCGCGAGCCCCGGCGCCGACCACAGCACCTCGCGCACCGTGGTCTCGACGTAGGGGAACGGATCCGGATCGACGTTGTCGTCGCCCTGCATCGTGAAGGTCACGAGCTCGCCGTCGACGCCCTGGATCTCGAGCACGCGGTGCGTGACGGGCAGGTCGGGGTCGCGGTCGACCGTGACGACGTCGCCCACCTCGATCTCGGTCGCGGGGATCTCGCGCACGAGGGCGATCGACCCCGCGGGGATCGTGGGCGTCATCGACCCGGTCGCGAACATCACGATCGAGACCTTGAAGACGAAGGATGCGACGACGAGCAGGATGCAGACGAGCCCGCCGAGCGCGAGCACGTCGAGCAGGATGCGCCCGACGATGCCGTGCGGGCTGCGTGCGATGCTGCGGCTCATGTGCAGGAGGAGAAGTAGCGGGTGCCGAGCAGGTCCTGCGAGACGACGAGCGTGTAGGTGATGGCAGGACCCGTCCACGGCGTCGCGTTGCCCGCCCACGTGCGACTCGGCACGACGGTGGCCGTGTACGTGCCCACGGCTCCCTGGCCCACGCCGACCTGGAAGGACGTCGGTCCGAGCGGCGTGCCCGCGACGGCGGCCGTCGTCGGACCGAAGACGACGGCGTTCGTCGAGTTCGTGATCTGGTACGTGACGGACGACGGCACGATGACCGTCTGGCTCGCCGGCGGGTAGGACCACGCGAAGGTCGCCGTCGTGGGCTGCGTGAGGAGCGAGCCGCCCGACAGCGTGCACGTGCCCTTCGTGATCCGCACCGTCGGCGCGGTCGCCGTCGTCGTCGCGTGCTCCGAGTTCACCCACGCCGCCTCCGTCTGGCCGACGGATGCGACGGCGGGCACGAGCGCGAGCGTCGCGAGCGCGACGGACGCGGCGGCGACGCGGCGCATCCGCGGGGTCGAGCGCAGCCGGATCATCGCCCGTCCTCCCGCGGACGCGAGGGGATGCGGGCGACGAGCACGCCCGCGGCGACCGCGAGCACGGCGAGCAGCCCGTACCAGGCGACGTGCCCGCCGGTCTGCGGCAGCCCGGGGATGGCCCCGACCGGCGGCTGGGTGCCGGGCTGGGCGCCGGGCGTCCCGGCCTCGCCGCCGTCGCCGAGCACCTCGCCGAAGCCGTCGGCCGTGAGCCGCAGGTCGACCGTCGCGCCGCCGCGCGGCGCGAGCAGCTCGACCTCGATGCGGTACCAGGCCGACGCCGCGGCGTCCTGCCGGGCGAGCTGCGCCCTCTCCCCCTCGACGAGCGTCTCGTCGAGCAGGGGCGTGGCGCCGAGCGCGCATCCGGAGGCCGACCAGCGCTCGTCGCAGACCTGCACGACGGCACGGTAGGCGCCCGTCGCGGCGTCGACGACGTCGAGCGACACGTCGATGGTGCCGGCGGGCTCCGACGAGCCGACCCCGACGTCCCACGTCACGGGCTCGCCGGGGAGCATCGCGGCCATCGCCTGCGCGTCCTGCACCGACACGAGCCGCAGCACCTCGCCTTCGATCACGGTCTCCTCCACCGCGGCGGATGCCGCCGACGCCGACCAGGTCAGCAGCACCGCTGCTGCCCCGATCGACGCGGCGGCTCGCCTCATGACGACGAGGTCGCCAGGAACTGCCAGGTCGCGGTCGCCGTGCCGCCCTGCAGCGTCGAGGGCGCCCCGGCGGGCAGCTCGATGCGCACGCAGTACGTCACGGTGTTGCCCGCGGCGGCGCTCAACGACTGCGTCGTCTGACCGGCGGTCACGATGCCCGTCGAGAACGGCGTCGCGTTCGGCACGATGACCGAGCCCGCCGGTGGCGTCGTCGAGGTGAAGAGCGCCTCGGCGCACGCAGCCTGGTTCGGCGCGACGCGGATCGCGTACCGCAGCGCGCCGGCGAGCGGCGTGGCGGGTGCCGCGCCGGACTGCTGCACGATGACCGATCCACCGACGTTCGTCGCGGCCGTGGTCTGGATCTGCACCGTGCCGTACGACACGGTGTTCGGCGACATGCCGGTGACGGCCGGCGAGTAGGTCACGACGCCCGCGGAGGCGGTCGTGTCGTGCTCGGTGAAGGCCGTGCCGCCCGTCTGGCCGGACATGTTGCCGACGATGTTGAACGTCGACGCCGTGACGGTCGTCGTGGCGTACTCGGAGTCGTTCCATGCCGCGAGGGTCACGGTGGCGCCGACGCCGAGGGCGAGGCCGCCGGCGAGGATGGCGCGGATCTTGAGGCCGAGGCGGCGGTTCGCCCTCGGCGCGCGGTGCAGTGCCAACGTCGGTCCGATCAGATCGAGGTGGCGAGGAGCTGCCACGTGCCCGTCGCCGAGCCCGTCTGCACGAGGTCGGGGCCGGCCGTCACGGCGAAGCACAGCGGCACGGGTGCGCCGGCCGTGCCGGGCGTCGTGCCGATCGCGAGCGGCTCGGTCGCGCCTGCGACGGCCGCGTCGGTCGTGAGCGTGCCGCCCGAGCCCATCACGGTGCCGCCTGCGACGCCTGCTGCGTCGCACGCGTCGCCGTCGTCGAGCGAGACGACGGTCCACGCGAGGTTCGCGGCGTTGCCGGGCGTGCCGTCGACGGCGACGATCGAGGTGAGGTCGAGCGTGGCCGCCGTCGTCGTGGTGGCGTCGAGGCGCACCCAGAACGGTGCGTACGTGACGTCGTCCGGGGTGAGGTTCGCGTTGAGGTCGAGCGTGAACTCGAGGCTGGCGGCTGCGTCGCCGTCCTCGACGTTGTGGTCGTCGTAGCCGCTGTCCGCGGCGGTCGTCGACCCCTCGAGGTTGAAGGCGCCGGCGGTGAACGTGCCGGTCGCGAACTCGCTGTCGGTCCAGGCGGCGAGGGTGATCGCGGCGCCGACGCCGAGGACGAGACCGCCGGCGAGCATGGCGCGGACCTTGCGTCCGCGGCTCGAGCGGCCGGGCGAGGCCACGGCCTCGACGTCGTTGATGGACATGGGTGCACTCCCGAGGGGCGAGGGATAGATGAGGACGTTTCAAGTGTCCTGTGCCTGTACCCCATTCGTCAAGCATCGGATGCTCACGGGCCCGTGCGATGCGCGTGTCGCACCGCGCACGACACGACGGACCCCGGATCGCTCGAGGCGATCCGGGGTCCGGATGCGATGCGACGATCGCGGCGTCAGCGCACGCGCTCGGCGTCGCGATCGAGCCACTTCGACGCGAGATGCTCCGCGATCACGCGGCGCGCCGTGCCGGTCTTCGAGCGCAGCACGAGCGACTCCGTGCGGATGAGCGGACCCTTGCGACGCACGCCGTCGAGGAGGCCGCCGTCGGTGACGCCCGTCGCCACGAAGTAGGTGTTGTCGCTCGTGACGAGGTCGTCGACCGACAGGATGCGCTCGAGGTCGTGCCCGGCGGCGACGACCTTGGCGTGCTCGTCGGCCGACTGCGGGTTCAGGCGACCCTCGATGAAGCCGTCGAGCGCCTTGATGGCGCACGCGGTGATGACGCCCTCGGGGGTGCCGCCCACGCCGACGCACATGTCGATGCGTGACTCCCATCGTGCGGCGTTGATGCCGCCGGCCACGTCGCCGTCGAGCATGAGCCGCGTGCCTGCGCCGGCGGCGCGGATCTCGTCGATGAGCGCCGCGTGGCGCGGCCTGTCGAGCACGGCGACCACCATGTCGGCGACGTCCTTGCCCTTGGCGCGGGCGAGCTCGCGCACGTTGTCGCCCATCGACTGGCCGAGCGACACGACGCCCTTGCCCTCGGGGCCGCACACGAGCTTGTCCATGTAGAACGCATCCACCGGGTCGTACATCGTGCCGCGATCGGCGACGGCGATGACGCTCAGCGCGTTCTGTCGACCGGCAGCCGTCAGCGACGTGCCGTCGATGGGGTCGACGGCGATGTCGCACGACGGGCCGCGGCCGTTGCCGACGTGCTCGCCGTTGAAGAGCATCGGCGCCTCGTCCTTCTCGCCCTCGCCGATCACGACGACGCCGTCGAATGCGACGGTGCCGAGGAAGGTGCGCATCGCGTCGACGGCCGCCTTGTCGGCTGCGTTCTTGTCGCCGCGACCGATGAAGGGCACGGCGCGGATGGCTGCTGCCTCCGTCGCGCGCACGAGCTCCATCGCGAGGTTGCGATCGGGATGCTGGAAGACGGTGTCGGCCATCGATGGCTCCTTCGGCAGGGTGGCAGGGGCCAGCTGACCACAGGCTATCGGGCGCGGACGTGCTCGACGCCGAGCGGGGTGTCGCTGGACCCGCTCGGCGTCGAGGCTCGTGGGAGGCGCGGGGCGCCTCGGCTCAGTGCTGCGGCGCCGACTCCTCGAGGAGCGAGTCGGACTTCGCCTTGAAGAGCCGCGTGGCGGCGAACATCGCGGCGGCGACGAATGCGAAGACGCCGAGCGATACGACGCCCCATGCCCCGCTGTCCGTCGGCGCCGCCTCGTTGACCGCCGTGCGCATGATGGGCGCGACGAAGCCGCCGAGGTTGCCGAGCGAGTTGATGAGGCCGATGCCCGCGGCAGCCGCGGCGCCCGTGAGGAACGCCGTCGGGAACGACCACGTGATGGGGCCCACCGAGAGGAAGCTCGCCACGGCGATCGTGATGCACAGGATGCCGATGATCGGCTGCTGCATCGCACCGGCGAGCGCGGAGCCCAGGATGAAGATGCCCGTGAGGGCGAAGAACAGCGTGCCGTAGCGTCGCCGTCGCCCGACGGTGTTGGCGCGCCGCCCGAAGAAGTAGCAGGCGAAGAGCCCGACGAGCCACGGGATCGCCGAGACGAGCCCCACCTGCCAGCCGACGGACTGGCCGAGCAGCCCCGCGACCTGCTGCGGGAGGTAGAAGGTCGTGCCGTACACCGCGATCTGCAGGCAGAAGTAGATGACCGTGAAGTACCAGACCTTCCAGCTGGCCATCGCCTTCCAGATGCCGGATGGCCCGTCTGCGCTGCGCACCTCGTCCTCCGCGGCCATCACCCTCGTCAAGGCGCCCTTCTCCTCGGAGGTGAGCCACTTCGCCTGCTGCGGCGAGTTCGTGAGGAGGAACAGGGCCGCGATGCCGGCGACGACGGCCATCATGCCCTCGACGAAGAACATCACCTGCCATCCGTGCCACGGCGTGACCTGGTCGCCGAACGAGATGAGGCCGCCGGACAGCGGCGCGCCGAGCATCTGCGAGAAGGGCTGCGCGAGGTAGAACAGCGCGAACATCTGCACGCGCACCTTGTTGGGGAACCACTCCGACAGGAACATGATGACGCCCGGGAAGAGCCCCGCCTCGGTCACGCCGAGCAGGAAGCGCAGCACGATGAACATCGTGTCGTTCGTGGTGAAGGCGAACGCCGACGCGACGATGCCCCACGTGACGGCGATGCGTGCGAGCCAGAAGCGGGCGCCGAAGCGCTTCAGCAGCAGGTTCGAGGGGATCTCGAAGATCGCGTAGCCGATGAAGAACACGCCGGCGCCGAACGCGAACGCGGCTGCCGAGATGCCGCGATCCATCTCGAGCGCCTCCTCCGCGAACCCCACGTTCGTGCGGTCGAGGAAGGCGACGAAGTACAGGATGATCAGCATCGGCATGAGATGCCTGGCTGCCTTCTTGATGGCGGACGCCAGCGCCGGCGCATCCGCCGTCGAGTCGATCGCCTTCGCGAGGTCGGACATGGTGCGCTCCTTTGCGGACCGGCGGCGAGCCGCCTTGGGTGGTGGGGCGGTGCTAGAGGGACGTGACGAGGAAGATGCCGGCGAGCACGACGAGCGCGATGCCGAGCAGCAGGAAGGCGATGCGGGACTTCGACCAGCCGGCCATGTGCGCTCCTAGTGCATGTAGAGGCCGCCGTCGACGTTCAGGGTCTGGCCCGTCACGAATCCGGCGTCCTCGGAGATCAGGTAGTGGATGGCGGCGGCGATGTCGCGAGGCGTGCCGATGCGCGGGAGCACGCCGTCGGCCGCCATGGCCGTCTTGCGCTCCTCGGTGAGGGTGCCGCCCATGATGTCGGTGTCGATGGGTCCGGGCGAGACGACGTTGACCGTCACGCCGTGGGGGCCGAGCTCGCGCGCGACCGAGCGGGAGAAGCCGATGACCCCGGCCTTCGCCGCCGAGTACGCCGTCTTCGAGAACGTGCCGCCGCCGCGCTGCGCCGACACCGACGACAGGCTCACGACGCGGCCGACGCCGTGGCGCACCATCGACTCGACCGCGCGTCGCGTGGCGTGGTGGACGCCGTCGAGGTTGATCGACAGCACTCGACGCCACTCGTCGTCGTCGACCTCGAGGTAGGGCACGGGGCTCGAGACGCCCGCGAGGTTGACGAGCGCCACGAGCTGCGGCAGCGCGGCCTCGAGCTCGTCGATCGAGGCTCGCACCTGCGCGGCGTCGGCGACGTTCGCACCCGCGCCGGCGGCGCGCACGCCGTGCTGCTCGGCGACCTCGGCGGCGACGGCCCTCGCCGCCGCGTCGTCGAGGTCGACGATGCCCACGTGCCAGCCGCGCTCCGCGAGGTGGTGCGCCGTGGCGCGGCCGATGCCGCGCGGCGACGCGGCACCCGTGAGGATGACGGTGCGGTCGTCGGGGAAGGCGGTCATGCGCGCTCCTCCCCCGCTGCCGCGCCTGCGATGGGCGCGGGGCCGAGCTCGTCGAGCAGGCGCTGCATCGCGACGTAGGCCTTGTTGCGGTACGCGACGAGCTCGGGGGTGCGCTCGGCGGGCACGTCGAGGTAGCCGGCCCCCGACTTGGTGCCGAAGCGTCCCGCGTCAACGTGCTCGGCGAGCGATGCCGGGGTGGCGAAGCGCTCGGGCCACCGCGTCTGCAGCGAGGCGTAGCAGAAGGCGTAGACGTCGAGGCCTGCCATGTCGGCGATCGCGAAGGGCCCGAAGAACGGCAGGCGGAAGCCGAACGTCGTGCGCACGATCGTGTCGATGTCGGTCGGCGTCGCCACGCCCTCCTCGACGAGCTGCGTCGCCTCGTGGAAGAGCGCGTACTGCAGGCGGTTGAGCACGAACCCCGTGGCGTCGCCCACGCGCGCGGCCACCTTGCCCGTCGACGAGACGATGGCCTCGGCGAGCGCGACGGCATCCTCGCTCGTCGCGTCGTGCGAGATGAGCTCGACGCCGGGGATGAACGGCGCGGGGTTCGAGAAGTGCACGCCGAGGAAGCGCTCGGGGTGCTCGACGGCCTCGGCGAGCGAGCCGATGAGGATCGTCGACGTGTTGGATCCGATGACGGCGTCGGGGCGCGCCGCGGCCGCGATGCGCCGCAGCGTCTCGTGCTTGACCTCGATGCGCTCGGGCACGGCCTCCTCGATGAAGTCGGCGTCGGCGACGGCCTCCTCGATCGACGCGGCGGCGCTCAGGGTCGAGCGCAGACGCTCGACCGCATCGTCGGGGAGGAGCCCGTCGGCGACGAAGCGCTCGGCCTCGTCGAGCAGCCGGGCGAGGCTCTGCTCGGCGATCTCGGCCGAGACGTCGGCGATGCGGACGCGGTGGCCGGCGAGCGCGAGCACCTGGGCGATGCCGCCGCCCATGTAGCCGGAGCCGACGACGGCGATGTCGTAGGTGGTCATGCGTGTCCCTTCGGGAGGAGCGAGCGCAGGTAGCGCTGGTTCGTGGAGCAGTTGCCGAGGCTGTCGCCGCCGTAGTGCTCCATGAGGAAGATGCCGTCGAAGCCGAGCGCGAGCGCGTCGCGCACGACCTGGCGGTAGTTGATGAGGCCGGCCTCCATCGAGGTCGGCACGCTCGTCGCCCACGAGCCGTCGGCGGCCTCGTCGCGCTGGTAGTTCTTCACGTGCCAGTAGTTGGCGTAGGGCAGCGTCTTCGCGTGCATCTCTCGCCAGTCCTCGATGGGGCGGTGGAGGCGGATGAGGTTCGCGACGTCGGGGTTGAGGCCGACGTTGTCGAGCCCGATCTCCTCGACGAGGCGCACGGCGGAGTCGGCGGTGCCGAGGTAGGTGTCCTCGTACATCTCGAGCGACATCCGCAGGCCCACGTCGGCCGCGTGGGCACCGAGCTCGCGCAGGCGCGTGACGGCGGCGTCCCACACCTCGGGGTCGTCGGGGTCCTTCGGGCCCGGTGCCGTCCAGAACCACAGGGCGCGGCGCTGCGCCTCGGAGAACGGCTGGTGCAGGCCGGTCGAGAAGACCTGCATGCCCCACTCGGCCGCGGCGTCGATGGTGCGGTGCGCGTAGGCGAGGTTGCGCTCCTCGTGCCCCGGCATGATGACGCTCTGCCGCTGCAGGTGCACGCTCGGGATGGCGATGCCTCGAGCACGAGCGATCGAGAGCAGCTCGTCGCGACGCGACGCCTCGAGGTCGGCGGGGCGGATGTGGCTGTCGGCGAGCTCGATCATCGCGAACCCGGCGTCCTGCACCTGGGCGAGCATGTCGTCCCACGTCTCGGGCGTCGCGTCGTGCAGCGCGACGCCTGCGGCGTCGACCGTGGGGAAGCCGTGGAGGCACGTGGCGATCGGCCAGGTCTCGGCCGTGAAGGGGGGCGTCGTCGTCGGCACCGGTGGGCTCCATCGCTCGGGGTCGGTCGTCAGAATCCTATAGGATCTAGGAATCCCGTCAAGCGCCCGAGGCCGGGGCCGGGCGCATCCGCGTGGTGGCACGGCGGCACGGCGGCACGGCGGCACCGCGGCACGGCGGCACGGCGGCACGGCGGCACGGCGGCACCGCGGCACGGCGGCACGGCGGCGAGCATGGCGCGACGTGGCCGAGGCGCGATCGCGAGCGCCGCGTCCGCGATGCGTCCGGTCGGACGCGTGGCCTCAGCGGCCGGAGAGCGACCGGTCGCGCACGCCCGCGATGTGGTCGCGCATGCGCCCGCGCGCCGTCGCGGGATCCACCGCGAACGCGTCGAGCACCGCGCGGTGCTCGGCGATGGCGTCGATGACGTCGCTCGGACCTCGCAGGGCGGCCTGCCGCAGCCGGTGGGTGAGCGCGCCGAGCGAGGCGTGCATCTGCTGCAGGTAGCGGTTGCCGGCGTGCTCGAAGATCACGGCGTGGAAGGCGCCGTCGGCCTCGAAGTACCGCTGCGTGACCTCGAGGGGCACCTCGCCGATCGCGTGCGCGTGCACGACGTCGTGGCTCGCCGCCTCGTGCGCGTCGTGGGCGGCGCGCAGCGCGGGCAGCAGCACGCTCGCATGGGGCGCCGCGAGCTCGGCGGCGCGCTCCTCGAGCAGCATGCGCGCGTCGAAGAGCTCCGCGAGCTGCGTGCGATCGAGCGGCGGCGCGACGCGGTAGCCCTTGAGCGCCTCGCGCGTGACGAGGCCCGTGCGCTCGAGCTGCACGAGCGCCTCCCGCACGGGCGTCGGCGACACGGCGAGGTCGCGCGCGAGCGTGTCGATCGACAGCCGCTCCCCCGCCTGCACCCTGCCGTCGAGCAGCGCGGCGAGGATGCGGTCGTGCACCTGGTCGCGCAGCGCGGTGCGCTGCACGTCGAGCGGCCGCCCGGCCTCGCTCATGCGGCGAGCGCCTCGTCGAGGATGCGCCCGAAGGCGCTCGGATCGTGCGCGAAGCGGCCGAGGAACATGCCGTCGACGTCGGGCGCGATGCGCGGCAGCAGGCCCGGCCCGGCCGATCCGCCGTAGATCACCTGCGCATCCGGCAGGAGCGCGTCGCCAGCGAGGTGGTCGCGCAGCACGCTCGTCACGCCGCGGATGTGCGACTCCCCCGCCGGCTCGGGTGCCCCGATGGCCCACACGGGCTCGTAGGCGACGACGAGCCTGCCGCCGACGCCGCGCTCGCGGGCGAGCCGCAGGGATGCCTCGAGCTGCCGCACGCACGCCGCGGCGGCGGCGGAGGGGTCGTCGTGCACGGGCTCGCCGATGCACAGCACGGGCGCGAGGCCAGCGTCGAGGGAGGCGACGACCTTCCGCGCCACCGTCTCGTCGGTCTCGCCGAACATCGCCCGGCGCTCGGCGTGGCCGATCTCGACCATGCGCACGCCGTGCTCGACGAGCTCGGGTGCGCCGACCTCGCCCGTGTAGGCGCCGGATGGCTCCCAATGGACGTCCTGCGCGCCGACCGTCATGCCCGCGGGCGCCGCGAGCGCGACGACGGCCGGGATCGAGGGGAACGTCGGGATGACGAACGGCTCGACGACGCCGCGCGCCACCGCCTCATGCCCGCGGCAGATGGCGGCGACCTCGCGCGTCCAGCGCTCCGTCGCCGCCTTGCCGAAGTACATCTTGAGGCTCGAGCCGATGACGAACCTCGCGGCCATCACGCGCCCTCGTAGGCGACGATGTCGTCGACGTTGGCCTGCGAGTGGCTCGTCGGGTCGAAGGTGTACGTGAGCCACTCCCTCGCGAGGCGACGCGCGAGCTCGATGCCCACGACGCGCTGGCCCATGCACAGCACCTGCGCGTCGTTCGACAGGATCGAGCGCTCGACCGAGAACGAGTCGTGCGCGGTGACGGCGCGGATGCCCGCGACCTTGTTCGCCGAGATGGCGACGCCGAGGCCCGTGCCGCACAGCAGGAGGGCCCGGTCGGCCTCGCCGCGCGCGATGCGCTCGGCGGCCTCGATCGCGACGTTCGGGTAGCTCGTGCCGTCGGCGTCCGACGCGACGCCCACGTCGACGACGCTCGCGACGAGGTCGTTCGCCTCGAGGTCGGCCTTCAGGATCTCCTTGTAGTCGAAGCCGGCCTTGTCCGAGCCGACGATGAGCCGAAGCGTCACGATGCATCCTCCTCGAGGGTCTGTCCGAGCACGTCCGCGATGGTCGTGCAGATGAGCGCGAACGACACGGCGCCCGGGTCGGGCGTGCCGATCGAACGATCGCCGTGCGACTTCGCGCGGCCGAGCGTCGCCTGCAGCGCCGCCGTCTCCTGCGCGGCCTCCTCGGCGACGCCGGCGGCGTGCGACCACGCGTCGACGAGCGAGTCGCCCGCCGCGACGCGATCGCGCAGCTCGTCGGCGAAGGGCACGATCGCGTCGATCATCGTCTTGTCGCCGACCTTGGCCTTGCCGAAGGCGGTCACGGCGTCGCGCGCGGCATCCACGCCGGCGGCGACCTCGGTGCGCGTCACGTCGGCCGCGTCGCCCAGCGAGGCGGCGACCGAGCGCAGCATCGTCGCCCAGATGACGCCGGACGTGCCGCCTGCGCGGTCGCCCCACGCCTCGGCCGCGTGGCGCAGCGTCGTCTCGGCGCCCGCACCCGAGTCGACGGCTGCGAGGGCGGCGTCGCGCCCCGCGTGGACGCCGCGCTGCATGCCGATGCCGTGGTCGCCGTCGCCTGCGACGGCGTCGAGGCGGCCGAGCTCGTCGGCGGCGCCGTCGATGGCGTTCGCCATCTCGACGAGCACGGTGCCGAGCGTGCGTGCGACCGCCCTCGATGCATGCGACGCCTCGGGGATGTCCTGGGCGGCGACGCCTGCGACGACGACCTCCGCGCGCTCCTGCGGCGCGACCGAGCCCTTGCGGTAGGCGGGCGTGTCCGCCGGCGCCGTCCACAGCTCCTCGAGCTCGTCATCGAGCCACACGAGCGTGAGCGAGCAGCCCGCCATGTCGAGCGACGTGCACAGCTCGCCGACCTCGGGCTCGATCACGACGATGCCGCGCTCCTCGAGCAGGCGGTGCACGGTGCGGTAGACGACGAAGAGCTCCTCGTACTTCACCGACCCGAGGCCGTTGAGCAGGGGCACGACGTGCGCGCCGGAGACCTCGACGCCCTCGGGCACCTCCTCGAGCAGCCTCGCCACGAACAGCTCGGCGAGCTCGGCAGCCGTCGGCACGTCGACCTCGTCGATGCCGGGCTCGCCGTGGATGCCGAGGCCGACGGCCATCTTGCCCTCGGGCACCGTGAAGAGCGGCGCGTCGGCGCCGGGGAAGGTGCAGCCGCCGAAGGCGACGCCGAACGATCGCGTGCGCTCGTTGGCCAGGATGGCGACGCGCTCGACGTCGTCGAGCGACGCGCGCGACTCGGCGGCGGCGCCCGCGACCTTGAAGACCGCGAGGTCGCCCGCGATGCCGCGGCGCTCGTGCCTGCGATCGGCGGGCGCGCTCCAGATGTCGTCGGTGACGAGCACCGTGCGCACGTCGATGCCCTCCGCCCGCAGGCGCTCCTGCGCCTCGGTGAAGTTCAGCACGTCGCCGGCGTAGTTGCCGTACGACAGCAGCACGCCCCTGCCCTGGTCGGCGGTCTTCGCGACGGCGTAGACCTGCTGCGTCGACGGCGAGGCGAAGAGGTTGCCCATCGCGGCGCCGTGCGCGATGCCGGGGCCGACGAGCCCGCCGAACGCCGGGTAGTGGCCGCTGCCGCCGCCGATCACGAGCGCCACGGTGTCCTCTGCGGCACGCGTGGAGCGGACGACGCCGCCCGGCACGGCCGTGACCCATCGCGCGGATGCGGCTGCGAAGCCCTCGATCATCTCGTCGGCGAATGCCGACGGCTCGTTGAACAGGCGCGTCATCGCGTCCCCTCTCGGTTCGATGCGACGCTGTCGACCCTATAGGACAGCCCCGAGCGGCCCCGGGGTGCGCGGCAGCCCCTGCGCCGGGCATCCCGACGCTCCTAGACTCGGCACGACGCCGTCCGCTCGAAGGAGATGCCCATGCCCGTCGCCACCCCAGCCCAGTACGCCGAGATGCTCGAGAAGGCCAAGTCGAACGGCTTCGCCTACCCCGCGATCAACGTGTCGTCGTCGTCGACGATCAACGCGGTCCTGCAGGGCCTCACCGAGGCAGGCTCGGACGGCATCATCCAGGTGACGACGGGCGGCGCGGACTTCTTCGCGGGTCAGTCGGTGAAGAACCGCGCGGGCGGCGCCATCGCCTTCGCGAAGTACGTCACCGAGGTCGCGAAGGCGTACCCCATCACGGTGGCGCTGCACACCGACCACTGCCCGAAGGACGCGCTCGACTCGTTCCTCCTCCCGCTGATCGCGGCGAGCGAGGAGGAGGTGGCCGCCGGTCGCCCCGCCCTCTTCCAGTCGCACATGTGGGACGGCTCGGCCGTGCCGCTCGACGAGAACCTCGAGATCGCGAAGGAGCTCCTCCCCCGCCTCAAGGCCCTCGACATCATCCTCGAGGTCGAGATCGGCGTCGTCGGCGGCGAGGAGGACGGCGTGAGCCACGAGGGCTCGAACGAGGCCCTGTACACGACGCTCGGCGACGTCGAGCAGGCCGTCGACGCCCTCGGGCTCGGCGAGCAGGGCCGCTACATCGCGGCGCTCACCTTCGGCAACGTGCACGGCGTCTACAAGCCGGGCAACGTCAAGCTGCGCCCCGAGCTGCTCGGCGAGATCCAGGCTGGCATCGCGGCGAAGCACGGCACGGGCGAGAAGCCCCTCGACCTCGTCTTCCACGGCGGATCGGGCTCGACCGACGCCGAGATCGCCGAGGCCGTCGCGAACGGCGTCATCAAGATGAACATCGACACCGACACGCAGTACGCGTACTCGCGCTCCGTCGCCGACTCGGTGCTCTCGAACTACGCGGGCTTCCTGAAGGTCGACGGCGAGGTCGGCAACAAGAAGGTCTACGACCCCCGCGCGTGGGGCAAGGCGGCCGAGAAGGCGATGGCGGCGCGCGTCGTCGAGGCCACGAAGCAGCTCGGCTCGGCCGGCTGGTCGGGTCGCTGAGGCGCTGACCCGCTGACCGACGGCCCCCTGCCACGCGGCAGGGGGCCGTTCGTCATGCGGAGGCGGCTGCGGCGGCCTCGCGGCGAGCGAGCGCGAGCTCGCGGAGCCCCAGGAAGAGCGGGAAGACGCAGGCGACGGCCGTCACGAGGCTGAGCGGCACGAGCACCCACACCCAGCGCCGCCAGCCCAGGCGCGCACCCTCGACGAGCATGACGATCCCCGCGGCTGCCGCCGTGACGAGGAGGTCGATGGAAGCGGACGCCGAGGCGGCGTTCGCGAACCATCCCTCGAGGTAGCCGAGCCCGCCGGGGTCGACGAGGAAGGCGATGTTGCACGCCCAGGTGCCGACGAGGCCGATGGCGCTCAGCGCGAAGCACGCGACCGCGAGCGCGCGGTGCCGGTCCCTCGTCATGCCGTCACGACGATCCATGACTACTCTTCATTGACATCGGAACTATCGATAGTGATGATACCGACATGCGCATCGCCGAGCTCAGTCGCCGCACCGGCGTCACCTCCGCATCCATCAAGCACTACGTCCGCGAAGGGCTCCTGCCAGCGGGCGAGCGCGTCGGCTACAACCAGACCGCCTACGGCGACGCCCACGAGAGCAGGCTGCACCTCATCCGCGCGCTCCTCGACACGGGCGGCCTCTCGGTCGCCGCGACGCGGTCGGTGCTCGCCGCGATCGACGACCGCGCCCTCCCCGTCGCGCACGTGCTGTCGGCATCGCAGCGGGCCGTCTCCCGCGCCGACGCGACCCCGTCGATGGATGCGCTCGCACGCGTGCGCCGCCTCGTCCGCGATCGAGGCTGGCGCGTGTGCGACGACAACCCCGGCATCGTGCAGTGCGCGGAGGTGCTCGACCGCTTCGCCGACATGGGCCGCGACGATCTCGGCGACATGCTCGAGCGCTCCGCGCCACCCGTGCTCGACATCGCGCGCGGCGACCTCGCCGCCGTCGCCGCCGACGACGGCGACCGAGACCGCATGGCCGAGACCGTCGTGGTCGGCACGGCGCTCGGCGACGCGCTGCTCGCCGGCCTTCGCCGCATCGCCCAGGAGCACGTCTCACGCAGCGCCGGACCCGGCGCCGACCCGCGGGACCCCGCATGACCACCGCGCAGACGCCCGTCCGCCCGCCGCTCGCGAGCCTCCCGGCGCCCGACCGCTGGCATCGGCCCCTCATGCTGCTCGCCGCCGCGATGGGCGTGCTCGCGCTCCTGGCATCCGTGCTCGCGCTCGTCGACCCGCGCGAGATCCTGGGCCAGGTCGCCTGGCTCAAGCCGCTGAAGTTCGCGCTCTCGTTCGGCCTCTACGCCCTCACGCTCGCCTGGATGATCGGGCAGCTGCGCCGCTGGCGTCGGATCGCCGACGCCGCGGGCACCGTCACGGCGATCGCCGTCGTCGTCGAGATGGCGATCATCGTCGGCGCCGCCACCGCGGGCACGACGAGCCACTTCAACGTGTCCACGCCGCTCGCCACCGCCCTCTGGGGTGCGATGGCGGTCTCGATCGTCGTGCTGTGGATCGCGGCCCTCCTCGTGGGCATCGCCCTCGCGATCGCGCGCATGCCCGATGCCGCGCGCACGCGCTCGCTGCGGGCGGGGGTCGCCCTCGGCCTCGTCGGGATGGCGCTCGCCTTCCTCATGACCGGGCCGACGTCGGCGCAGCTGCAGGACTTCGAGGGCGTCGCGGGCGCGCATGCCGTGGGCGTGCCGGACGGCGGCGCAGGCCTGCCGCTCGTCGGCTGGAGCACCGAGGGCGGCGACCTCCGCGTGCCCCACTTCGTGGGCATGCACGCCCTGCAGCTGCTGCCGCTGCTCGCGCTCGGGCTCGAGCTCGCCGCGCACCGCATCCGCGTGCTGCGCGACCCTCGCGCGCGCCTCGAGCTCGTGGCGGTCGCGACGGCGGCGTTCGCGCTGCTGCTGTGCCTCCTGACGGTGCAGGCGCTCGCCGGGCAGTCGATCGTCGCGCCGGCCGGCGGCATCCTCGCCGCAGGCGTCGCGCTCGGCGTCGCGACGGTGACGAGCGCGGCCGTCGTGCTGCTGCGCGGCGTGCGGCGCGGCCGAGCCGCAGCGGCCGTCGTCGCCTGACCTGCGCGCGTCAGGGCTGGATGCGGTCGCCCGCGTTCGGCGGCGGCGGCTGCGTGCCGCCGAGCGGCTGCACGGGGCCGGCCTGCTGCTGCGGCCCCCACGGATGCGGCTGCGGCTGCGGTTGCGGCTGCGGCTGCCACCCCTGCTGAGGCTGCTGAGGCTGCTGAGGCTGCTGAGGACCGTGGCCCTGCGGCTGCCATCCCTGCGCCTGCTGCAGCGGCTGCTGCCACGCGTGCTCTGCCGCCCCCGCTGCGCCGCCCACGAGCGCGGCACCCGCGCCTGCACGCGCCGCACGCGTCACGAGGTGCGCCACGACGAGGGCCATGCCGAGGCCGCCGAAGACGAGCGGTCCCCAGACGAAGAACGTGAAGAGGAAGGTCTCGCCGCCGGTCGAGCCCTGCGTCGAGAGGAAGACGGGCAGGAACCGGGCGTTCGGGTAGTCCTCGAGCGTCTGCCACGTCGAGAGCAGGTTGCGCACGAGCGCGAAGCCGCCGATGACGAGGCTCGCGATGCCGAGGCGGAGGAGGAGTGGCTGACGTCGCATCGCGTCATCGTGCACCCGCGAACCTGGATGCGCGCTCGACGTGCGAGCGCGCATCCCGGCCCGCCGTGCCGAGCCGGTGCGCTCGGCGGCTCTCCGCCGGCAGCCGCCCGGACCGGGCGGCACGTGCGCCTACTCCCAGTCGGCGTTCTCGTCGACGATCGAGTCGGTGCCCTCGGGCAGCACGGTGTCGTCGACGCCATTGCCGTCGGTGTCGATCGCCCACGACGAGCCGCCGTGCTCGTCGGGGATGTCGGCGGGGTCGTCGTCCGCGCCGTCCTCGTCGCGGTCCTCGAAGCCGTCGGGCACGTCCTCCGCCGTGATCGAGTCGGAGTCGTCGACGCCGACGGGTGCGGGATCCTCGACGGCGTCGCCCACGGTCTCGTCGAAGTCCTCGCCCGTCGCGACCTCGTCGCTCCAGTCCTCGGTGCTCTCGACTCCGGCGTCCTGCACGGTCTCGTCGCTCATGGTCCCCTCCAGCGTCGGTGGCGCCGCCGATCGGCGCCGTGCATCCACCATGCACCTCGGCGGGCGGCGATCGCAGCCGCATGCGCGTCGGCTCGCGAAGGGGGTAGGGTCCGCGCGCCGCGTCACCGGCGAGACGGGCGCAGCTCCTTCGGCAGCGAGAAGACGAGATCCTCCTCGGCGGTGCGCACGTGCTCGACCTCGCGCCAGCCGGCGTCCGCGAGCTCGGCGAGCACCTCGTCGACGAGCACCTCCGGCACGCTCGCGCCGCTCGAGACGCCGATGGTCGACACGCCCTCGAGCCACTCCTGGCGGATCTCGGTCGACGCATCCACCCGATGCGCCGCTCGCGCGCCCGCCTCGAGCGCGACGTCGACGAGCCGCACGGTGTTCGACGAGTTCGCGCTGCCCACGACGACGAGGAGGTCGCACGCGGGCGCGATCTTCTTCATCGCCACCTGCCGGTTCTGCGTCGCGTAGCAGATGTCGTCGCTCGGCGGATCCTCGAGGTGCGGGAAGCGGATGCGGAGGCGACGCACCGTCTCCATGGTCTCGTCGACCGACAGCGTCGTCTGGCTGAGCCACACGAGCCGCTCGTGCGCGGGCACCTCGACGACGTCGGCCTCCTGCGGCGACTGCACGAGCGTCATGCGGTCCGGCGCCTCCCCCATCGTGCCCTCGACCTCCTCGTGGCCCGCATGCCCGACGAGCAGCATGTGCGCGCCGTCCCGCGCGAAGCGCTGCGCCTCGCGATGCACCTTCGTCACGAGCGGGCACGTCGCGTCGATCGCGGCGAGGCCGCGCTCGGCGGCGTGCGCGACGACCGCGGGGCTCACGCCGTGCGCGCTGAAGACGACGAGCGCGCCCTCGGGCACGGCATCCACCTCGTCGACGAACACGGCCCCTGCGCGCTCGAGCTCGGCGACGACGTGGTGGTTGTGCACGATCTGCTTGCGCACGTAGACGGGCGCGCCGTGCGTCGCGAGCGCCTGCTCGACCGTGACGACGGCGCGATCGACGCCGGCGCAGTACCCGCGCGGGCTCGCGAGCAGCAGGCGCCTCGGGCCCGTGTCGCCGGGGTCGACTAGCCTGTTGCGGACGATGGGCGCGCGAGGCGCGGCCAGCGGGATCCGGCCGTTCGAGATCGTCACGCGAGGGATTCTACGTTCGGAGGCGCATGAGCGACCGCGTCACGGGCACGCCCGACGAGCCCTGGAGCGTGCAGCGTCTCGCGACCGAGCTGCAGTCGTACGTCGCGCGCCTCGGCGCCGTGTGGGTCGAGGGCGAGCTCACGCAGTGGAACGTGCGGCGCGGCATGGTCTTCGGCAAGGTGAAGGACGTCGACGGCGAGTTCACGATCGACGCGAAGGCCTTCACCTCGAGCCTGCGCGAGCCCTTCGCGCAGGGCGATCGCGTCGTCGCGCTCGTGCAGCCCGAGTACTGGGCGAAGGGCGGCACGCTGTCGATGCAGGTGCGCGCGATGCGGCACGTGGGCCTCGGCGAGCTGCTCGCCCGCATCGAGGAGCTGCGGCAGCGACTCGCGGCCGAGGGGCTCTTCGACCCCTCGCGCAAGCGCCGGCTCCCCTTCCTGCCGCATGGCGTGGGCCTCGTGACCGGCAAGGACTCCGACGCCGAGCAGGACGTGCTGCGCAACGCGCGGCTGCGGTGGCCGGGCGTGCGCTTCGAGATCGCGTACGCAGCCGTGCAGGGCGACGCCGCGCCGCGCGACGTCGTGCGCGCCATCGAACGGCTCGACGCCGACCCCGAGGTCGAGGTCATCGTCGTCGCGCGCGGCGGTGGCGACTTCCAGGCGCTGCTCGCCTTCAGCGACGAGCGCGTGCTGCGTGCCGCCGCGGCCGCCACCACGCCGATCGTGTCGGCCATCGGTCACGAGGCCGACCGCCCGCTGCTCGACCTCGTGGCCGACCTGCGGGCATCCACCCCCACCGACGCCGCGAAGCGCGTCGTGCCCGACGTCGCCGAGCAGCTCGACATGGTCTCGCAGGCACGAGCCCGCATGCGCTCGCGCATCACGCAGCGGGTCGCCCACGAGGTCGAGCGCCTCGCCGCCGTGCGCTCGCGGCCCTCGCTCGCGCGACCCGAGTCGCTGCTCGACGCCCACCTGGCCGAGGTGCGGCAGCTCGCGGTGCGCGCCGACGACCTCACGGCCCGCGTCGTCGAGCGTTCCGAGCACGGCATCCACCGCCTCGCCGACCGACTGCGCGCGCTCAGCCCGCAGGCGACGCTCGACCGCGGCTACGCCGTCGTGCAGACGGCGTCGGGCGGCGTGCTGCGCTCCGCGGCCGATGCGGCCGCCGGCGACGCGCTGCTCGTGACCCTCGCGTCGGGCGCGGTCGCCGCCGAGGTCACCGAGCCGCGTCCCGCCGCCTCCTGACCCGCGCCCTCCCCGCCCGCGCGAACGGCTGCGGCGCGGTCGCGTCTCGCAGGCGATCCCGGGTGGCAGAGGGGCATCTTCCCTCCGCCCACCCGGATCGCCTGCGAGGATGCGAGACGCGAAGCGGGAGGCGCGAGACGCCGCGCGCAGAGCGCGCGCGTCAGCGCTGCTGGAACGTCCTCCGCACGAAGAAGAGGCCCACGAGCGACAGCGCCGCGATCGCCATGTAGTAGAAGCTCGGCGCGTTGAGGTTGCCCGTGACCTGCAGCAGCCACGTGAGCACGAGCGGCGCGATGCCGCCGAGCAGCGTCACACCGACGTTGTACGTGATCGACAGGCCCGTGCCGCGGATCTCGGCGGGGAACATCGTCGACAGCAGGCCGGGCAGCGGCGCGAAGTAGAAGGCCATGATGAGGCCGAGCATCGCGATCGAGCCGATGAGCGCGGGCACCGAGCGCAGCGTCACGATGAGCTGGAAGATCGGCCACGCGAGCACGAGCGCCGCGATCGCGGCCCACGTCATGACGCGCGCGGGGCCCACGCGATCGGCGAGCCTGCCGACGAGCGGCGAGCCGAAGAGCGCGATCGCACCCGCGACGACGCCGCCGAGGTACGCGGCCTCCGGCGCGATGTCGAGGTTCGTGATCGCGAAGGTCGGCATGAACAGGATCATGTAGACCGAGATCGTCGCGACGCCGATGACGGCCGAGCCCGCGAGCATCCGGCCCAGGTGCTGCGTGAGCAGCGTCGTCATGGGCGACGTCGCGCGCTCGTGGTCGCCGAGCTCGTCGGGCTCGGCGAGGCGGGCGCGGATGTAGAGGCCGACGGGGCCGATGAGGAGGCCGACGAAGAACGGCACGCGCCAGCCCCACGAGTCGAGCTGCTCGGTGGTGAGGTACGTGTTGAGCGCGAAGCCGAACGCCGACGCCAGCAGCATCGAGGCGCCCTGCGCCGCGATCTGCCACGACGCGTAGAACATCTTCTTGTGCGGCGCCGTCTCGATGAGGAACGTCGTGGCGGTGCCGAACTCGCCACCTGCCGAGAACCCCTGCAGCAGGCGCGAGAGCAGGATGACCGCGCCGCCCCACACGCCCACCATCGCGTACGTCGGCGCGACGGCCATGAGCAGCGTGCCGACCATCATGATGAGCAGCGTGAGCGTCAGCGCGTTCTTGCGGCCCTTGCGGTCGGCGTACGACCCGAGCAGCCATCCGCCGAGCGGGCGGACGAGGTACGTCGTCGCGAAGGTCGCGAACGTGTACAGCAGGCCGTACTCGCCGGCGTCGGGGAAGAAGATGCGCGTGATGACGACGGCGAACGAGGCGTAGACGATGATGTCGAACCACTCGAGGGCCGCGCCGATCGACGACGAGATGACGGCCTTGCGCGCTGCGGCGAGCCGCTCGGGCGTCACCTCGCGGGCCTGCTGGGACGTGCTGGTGCTCATGGTGCTCCTGGGATGGGTCGTGGTCGTCAGGCGCGCAGGTCGGCGACGAGCCGGGCGACGAACGCCTCGCACGCCGCGATCTGCTCGAGCTCGATGAACTCGTCGGGCGCGTGCGCCTGCGCGATGTCGCCGGGGCCGCACACGATCGTGGGGATGCCCGCGTTCGCGAAGAGCCCGGCCTCGGTGCCGTACGTGACCTTGTCGTCGCTCGGCACGGCGCCCCACTGCGCCGCGAGCGACACGATCTCGGCGTCGGCGGGCGTGTCGACGCCCGGTGCCGCGGCCGTCGTGACGAGGGTCACCGACGCCTCGGGGAAGCGCGAGCGCATGTCGGCCTCGACGCGAGCGCACTCGTCGGCGAAGCGCGCGACGAGCGCCTCGTGGTCGACGGTCGTCAGCGCGCGGAACTCGAAGTGGATCGAGCACTCGGCGGGGATGGTGTTCACGGCGATGCCGCCGTCGATGCGGTTGACGCTCACCGACGTGTACGGCACGACGTAGCCGTCGTCGAACGGCCCGTCGACGCGCATCTCGTCGGCGACCGACTGCACGAAGCGCACGAGCTCGGCGGCGGCGACGATCGCGTTCTCGCCCTGCGGCGTGAGCGACGAGTGGGCGGCGACGCCGCGCACGTCGATGCGGAAGACGTTCATCGACTTGTGGCCGCGCACGATGCGCATGCTCGTCGGCTCGCCCACGACGCACCCGCGCGGCAGCGAGCCACGACTCGCGAGCTCGTCGACGAGGTCGACGGCGCCGACGCATCCGACCTCCTCGTCGTAGGAGAGCGCGAGGTGGATGGGCTCGGCGAGCGGCTGAGCGACCATGTCGGCAGCCTGCACGAGCACGACGCCGAGGAACGACTTCATGTCGGCGGAGCCGCGCGCGTAGAGGCGGCCGTCGCGCACCTCGGGCGCGAAGGGCTCGCTCGACCACGCCTGGCCGTCGACGGGCACGACGTCGGTGTGGCCGGAGAGCACGATGCCGCCCTCGGTCGAGCCGTCGGCGGCGGGGATCGTCGCGAGCAGGTTGGCCTTCGTGCCCTCGGCGTTCGGGATGCGGGTCGACGAGATGCCGAGCGCCTCGAGTCGCTGCTCGACGTGCGCGACGAGCTCGAGGTTCGAGTCGCGGCTCGTCGTGTCGAAGGCGACGAGGGTGCGGATCTCCTCCATGGCGGCGTCGGATGGTGCGGGCACGGCGGATCCTCTCGGTCACAGCATGGGGATCCGTCCATCCTGGCATCGTCGGGAGCACCCCGATGTCGGTGGGGCGCCGGTAGGATCGACCCCTGTGAGCGAGACCGCTGCGCCCATCGGGCAGACGCCCGCCGACGACCTCGGCTACGAGGCCGCGCGCGACGAGCTCGTGCGCGTCGTGCAGGCGCTCGAGTCCGGCGACTCCACGCTCGAGCAGTCGCTCGCCCTGTGGGAGCGCGGCAACGCGCTCGCCGAGCGCTGCGAGCAGTGGCTGCAGGGCGCGCGCGCCCGGCTGGATGCCGCGCGCGGCACCGAGGGCGACGCCTGATGGCGCGCAAGGAGCCCCGCGTCGTCGCCGAGCTCGGCCGGCCGGAGACGCCCGACGAGACGGCGGCGCGCAAGGCGGCGAACCGCGCGAAGCACTACGCGAACCAGACGGCCGTGAACCTCGTCCTGTCGCTCCTCGCCTCCGTCGCGCTCGTCGTCGTCATCGTCGTCTTCGTCATGCGCCCCGATCCGCCCGCCGACGAGCCCGTCGACGTCACGAGCGCCGCCTCCGACGCCGCGGCCGCGCTCGATGTGCCGGTCGTCGACCCCGACGTGCCCGAGGGCTGGGCCGCGAACGTCGCCGAGCTGCGCGACGGCCCCGCGGGCATCTCGCAGTGGTTCGTGGGATGGATCACGGCCGACGACCAGTTCGCGTCGGTGACGCAGGGGATCGGCGCCGACGGCACGTGGCTCGCGGCGACGACGCGCGAGGCGGTCGAGACGGGCACGCTCGACGTCGACGGCGTCGAGTGGACGCTGGCCGACCAGCGCGACCTCGACGGCGCGGGCAACCTCGAGTACGTCGCGTGGACGACGACCGACGCGTCGACGATCGTCGTCGCGGGCACGGCCGACGACGACGAGATGCGCGCGCTCGTCGAGGCCACCACGGCCGAGCTCGACTGAGCCACCCCTTCGAACCATTCGCTGAGCGATCAGCAGCACCCACCGAGCAGAGAGGCCGATGAGCATGACCGAGTACCGGATCGAGCACGACACGATGGGCGAGGTGCGCGTGCCCGTCGACGCGCTGTACGCCGCGCAGACGCAGCGCGCCGTCGAGAACTTCCCGATCTCGGGCTCGGGCCTCGAGCCTGCGCAGATCGTCGCCCTCGCCCGCATCAAGCGGGCCGCGGCCATCGCGAACGAGAGCCTCGGCATCCTCGAGGCCGACGTCGCCGACGCGATCGTCGCCGCCGCCGACGAGATCGTCGCTGGCCACCACCACGACCAGTTCCCCGTCGACACGTACCAGACGGGCTCCGGCACGTCGTCGAACATGAACATGAACGAGGTGCTCGCGACGCTCGCGACGCGCCACCGCGGCGCGGCCGTGCACCCGAACGACCACGTGAACGCGTCGCAGTCGTCGAACGACGTCTTCCCGACGTCGGTGCACGTCGCCGTCACCGGTGCCCTGTTCGAGCAGGCCATCCCGGCGCTCGAGCACCTCGCGGCGGCGCTCGAGGCGAAGGCCGCCCTCTGGAAGGACGCCGTGAAGCCCGGCCGCACGCACCTCATGGATGCGACGCCCGTCACGCTCGGCCAGGAGTTCGGCGGCTACGCCGCCCAGGTGCGCTACGGCATCGAGCGCATCCAGGCCGCGCTCCCCCGCGTCGCCGAGGTGCCGCAGGGCGGCACGGCCGTCGGCACCGGCATCAACACGCCGCTCGGCTTCCCCGAGCAGGTCATCGCCGAGCTCGCTGCATCCTCGGGCCTGCCCATCACCGAGGCGCGCGACCACTTCGAGGCGCAGGCGAACCGCGACGGGCTCGTCGAGGCGTCCGGCGCGCTGCGCACGATCGCCGTGTCGCTCACGAAGATCTGCAACGACCTGCGCTGGATGGGCTCGGGCCCGAACACGGGGCTCGGCGAGCTCGCGATCCCCGACCTGCAGCCCGGCTCGTCGATCATGCCCGGCAAGGTGAACCCCGTCGTGCCGGAGGCCGTGCTCATGGTCTGCGCGCGCGTCATCGGCAACGACGCGACCGTCGCGTGGTCCGGCGCGTCCGGCTCGTTCGAGCTCAACGTGCAGATCCCCGTGATGGGCACCGCGCTGCTCGAGTCGATCCGCCTGCTGTCGAACGCGTCGCGCGTCCTCGCCGACAAGACGATCGACGGCCTCGAGGCCAACGTCGAGCGCGCGGCGGCGCTCGCGGGCATGAGCCCCTCGATCGTGACGCCGCTCAACCGCCTCATCGGCTACGAGGCGGCGGCGAAGATCGCCAAGCACTCGGTCGCGGCCGGCATCACGGTGCGCGAGGCGGTCGTCGACCTCGGCTACGTCGAGCGCGGCGAGCTGACCGAGACCGACCTCGACACGGCGCTCGACCTGCTGTCGATGACGCACCCGGGCGTCGCCCGCTAGCACCGCCGGTGCACGGAGGTCCTCGGCCGCATCCGGCGCGGGATGCGGCCGAGAACCTCGATCGGTCTTCTGGCAGGGTGGACGCCATGGTTGCGTACCCCGCGGTGAGGCGAGACGAGACGGTCGACGAGCTGCACGGGACGCGCGTCGCCGACCCGTATCGCTGGCTCGAGGACGCGGACTCGGCCGAGACCGCGGCGTTCGTCGCGGCGCAGAACGCGTTCGCCGAGCCGATCCTCTCGGCCCTCCCTGCGCGCGAGGCCTTCCGCGCCCGCGTCGCGACGCTGCTGTCGGCACCGACGCGGGGGTGCCCCTTCGAGCGCGGCGGCCGTGTGTTCGCCTGGCGCAACGACGGCCAGAACCAGGACGTCCTCACGGTCGCCGACTCGGTCGACGAGCTCGAGGATGCGCGGGTGCTGCTCGACGCCAACGCGCTCTCCGACGACGGCACGGTGTCGGTGACCGCTGCCTCCGTGAGCCCGGACGGCCAGCTGCTGGCGTACGGCGTCGCCGACGGCGGCTCCGACTGGCGCACGCTCAGGGTGCGCGACGTCGTGACGGGCCTCGACCTCGCCGACGAGATCCCGTGGACGAAGTGGAACTCGCCCGTGTGGCTGCCGGATGGCCGCTCGTTCACGTACTGGCGCTACGACGCCCCCGGCGGCAACGGCCTCACCGACGAGATGGGCGCGGGGCGCCTCATGGCCCACGTCGTGGGCGAGCCCGCCGACGCCGACGCCGTGCTGTGGGAGCGGCCCGAGGAGCCTCGGACGTTCGCGCGCCACTGGCCGCGCGACGACCGCTGGTTCGTGCTGTCGACCGACACCGGCTCGTCGAGCGGCAACGACCTCGCTGCCAGGCGCCACGGCGACGACGCATGGGTGCGCCTCGTCGACGGTCACGAGCACGAGTGGAACGCGATCGGCACGCGCGGCGACCGGCTCTTCGTCGTCACCGACGACGGCGCACCCCGCTACCGGCTCGACGCGTTCGACCTCGCGACCGGTGCGCGCACGACCATCGTGCCCGAGCATCCGACCGACGTGCTCCTCGACGCATCCCTCACCGAGCGCGGCCTCGTGCTCGAGTACTCGCACGACGCCGCGCACCGCATGCAGCTCGCGACCGACGACGGCGCGCTCGGCGACGACGTGCCGCTCGGCGACGGCGTGAGCATCACGGGCGCGGCGACGCGCGCGACGTCGTCGTCGGTCTTCGTCACGACGTCGTCGTTCGTCGACCGCGGCACGCGCCACGTCGTCGAGACCGACGGCGCACGACTCGTGTCGCATCGCACGCTGCCGACGCCCGGCCCGGCAGCCCCTGCGGCGACGACGACGCGCATCCGTGCCACGAGCACCGACGGCGCCGAGGTGCCCGCCTTCGTCGTGCGCCCCGCGGGCGACGACGGCACGGCTCCGCGGCCGACGCTCCTGTGGGGCTACGGCGGCTTCAACATCCCCATGAACCCGGGGTTCCGAGCCGTGCTCGCCGCCTGGGTGGATGCGGGCGGCGTGCTCGTGGTGCCCAACCTGCGCGGCGGCGGCGAGTTCGGCTCCGACTGGCACAAGCAGGGCACGAAGGGCGCGAAGCAGCAGGTGTTCGACGACCTGTACGCCGTCGCCGAGCATCTCGTCGCCACGGGCATCACGACGAGCGCGCAGCTCGCGCTGCACGGCCGATCGAACGGCGGCCTGCTCGCAGGCGCGGCGCTCACGCAGCGGCCCGAGCTGTGGGCCGCCGTGCTGCCGGGCGTCGGCGTGCTCGACATGCTGCGCTTCCACCGATTCACGATCGGGTGGGCGTGGACGAGCGACTACGGCGATCCCGACGACGCCGACGACTTCGCGGCGCTGCTCGCCTACTCGCCGCTGCACCGCATCCGGGAGGGCGTCGCCTACCCGCCGACGCTCGTGACGACGGGCGATCACGACGACCGCGTCGTGCCCGCGCACTCGTTCAAGTTCGCCGCCGAGCTGCAGCGCGCGCAGGCTGCGACGGGCGCCGACGCACCCATCCTGCTGTCGGTCGACACGCGGGCGGGCCACGGCATGGGCAAGCCCAAGGACGCCGCGGCGCTCGAGTTCGCCGACCAGCTGGCCTTCGCAGCGCATCACACGGGGCTCGCCGAGGCCGCGGTGGGCCGGTGAGCGACTGGCAGGAGCGCATCGACGCGTTCTGGGCGGCGCTCGACGAGGAGCGCCCGCAGGCGATGATCCAGCAGATGCGGCGCCTCGTCGCCGAGCTGGGACCCGACGACGCGCGCGGTCCGTTCGAGCTCGGCGGCGTCTTCGACGCGCTCGGCATGGAGGAGGTCGCGGCCGCACACTACCGGCGCGCGCTCGAGATGGGGCTCGACGACGAGCGCGCCGCTCGACTGGCGATCCAGCACGGCTCCACCCTGCGCACCCTGCGCCGCGTCGACGAGGCGATCGAGGTGCTCGCGCACGCACCCGACCACGAGGCCGTCGGCGACGCTCGCGCCATCTTCCTCGCTCTCGCGCTGCATGACGCCGGTCGCAGCGGCGAGGCCGTGCGGCTGCTCGTCGAGGCGCTCGAGCCCTCGTTGCCGTCGTACCGGCGCTCGGTGCGCGCCTACGCGGCCGACCTGCCCGAGCCGCCGCGACACCGCGCGTAGCGCCGCCGCTGCTCGGCCTCGCCACGGCCGACGTGCCGCGCGCGCGGTGTCCCCCGCGCGGTCGCACAGGACGTTCGTCCGCGCGCCTCGACCGAGCCCTCGCCACGCAACCGACACGACACCTGCCGTCCACCTCCTGACGGTTCCGTGATGCGGGTGCGCCCTCCGCTCGGGTCGGCGCTCGAGGAGGGGGCTCCTGATGGTCGATGTCCGACGCCGTCCACTGCTGCCGATGGCTGCGCACGTGCGCGGCAAGCGCAGCGCGGTCACGTGCCAGCTGAAGTGCGCGAACGCATGCCTCGGCGACGTGTGCAACACGTCGAGGAACGCCTACCTGCGCGACATCGTCGACGCCGAGCTCTCGCGCCGCGCGCTGCTCGGCGCCGGCGTCGCGGGCACCGTGGCGCTGCTGACGACGCAGGCCATCGGCGCCGCCGCGCCCGCGCAGGCCGCCGCGCCCGTGCCCGGCGCCGCCTTCGGCTTCACGCCCATCGCACCCGTCGCCGCGACGGTCGACGAGCTCACCGTGCCCGAGGGCTTCACGTACCAGCCGATCCTGCGCTGGGGCGACCCCCTCTTCCTCGACTCCCCCGCGTTCGACGCCTTCGACCAGACGGAGGCGAAGCAGCGGCTGCAGTTCGGCTACAACTGCGACTACACCGACATCCTGCGCATCGACGCGACCACCGCGCTGCTGTTCGTGAACCACGAGTACACGAACGAGACGATCATGTTCCCCGCGGCGCAGATCGCCGAGGATCCGGCTCGCGTGCGCGCCGTCGCCCGGGCTGCGCACGGCCTGTCGGTCGTCGAGCTCACGCGCGCGAACGACGCCGAGGCGTGGGAGCCCGTCGTCGGCGGGCGGCGCAACCGCCGGTTCCTCGACGACACCCCGTACGCCATCACGGGCCCGGCCGCGGGCTCGCCGCTGCTGCGGACCGTCGCCGACCCCACGGGCACCGTCGCGCTCGGCACCCTCGGCAACTGCGCAGGCGGCACGACGCCGTGGGGCACGATCCTCTCGGGCGAGGAGAACTTCAACGGCTACTTCGCCGCCGCCGGCGCCACGGCCGCCGACCGCCGCTACGGCCTCACCGCGCCTGCGACGGCGCGCGGCTGGGAGCTCGACGACCCGCGCTTCGACACCCGCAACCCCGGCTACGAGAACGAGGCGAACCGCTTCGGCTGGATCGTCGAGATCGACCCCTTCGACCCCACGTCGACGCCGCGCAAGCACACCGCGATGGGCCGCATGAAGCACGAGGGCGCGAACGTGCACGTCGGCACGAACGGCCGCGTCGCCGCGTACATGGGCGACGACGAGCGCTTCGACTACCTCTACAAGTTCGTCTCGGCCGGCACCTACGTCGAGGGCGACCGCGCCGCGAACATGACGCTGCTCGAGACGGGCGACCTGTACGTCGCGCAGCTCGAGGGCAACTCGACCGTCGAGATCGACGGCTCGGGCACGGTGCCGAGCGACGGTGCCTTCGACGGCGTCGGCCGCTGGCTGCCGCTCGTGGTCGGCGGCGCGTCGCAGGTCGCCGGATGGGCGGTCGACGAGGTGCTCGTGAACACGCGCGGCGCCGCCGACCTCGTGGGCGCGACGAAGATGGACCGCTGCGAGGACGTCGAGCCCAACCCGCGCACCGGGCTCGTCTACGTGGCCTGCACGAACAACTCGAACCGCGGCACGGGCACGAACGCGCCCGCCGACGAGGCGAACCCCCGCACGCAGAACCGCGACGGCCACGTCATCGAGATCGCCGAGGACGGCGGCGACCACTCGGGCACCACGTTCCGCTGGAGCATCCTCATGCTGTGCGGCGATCCGGCGCAGGGCGACCAGACGTACTTCGCCGGCTTCCCCGTCGACCAGGTGTCGCCGATCTCGTGCCCCGACAACCTCGCGTTCGACTCGGAGGGCAACCTCTGGGTCTCGACCGACGGCGCACCCGACGGCATCGGCTACAACGACGGTCTCTTCCGCGTGCGCCTCGAGGGTGCGCAGCGCGGCCTCGTCGAGCAGTTCCTGTCGGTGCCGGTGGAGTCCGAGACCTGCGGCCCCGTCATCCACGACGACGAGTGGCACGTGTTCGTCGCGGTGCAGCACCCCGGCGAGGACGGCCTGTTCGAGACGCCGTCGTCGCTGTGGCCCGACTACGCCCCCGCCGGTGCGAGCGGCGTCGAGGGCGTGTTCCACGGCGCCCGCCCCTCGGTCGTGCAGGTGCTGCCGGTGCCCGTCGCGCCGAGCCCTGGGCCGTCGGAGCCCACGCCGTCGCAGCCCGGCCCCTCGGCGCCGCCGTCGGGCTCGCCGAGCGCGCCGCCCGTCGTGCCCTCGCCGAGCGACGGCGCGAGCCCCTCGGGCTCCGCGGTGCCGGCCCCGACGGGCGGCACCGGTGGATCGGGCGGCTCGCTGCCGCAGACCGGTGCCGGCCTCGTCGCACCGCTCGTCGCGGGCGCCTCTGCGGCGCTGGCGGTCGGCGCGGGCCTCGTGGCGCGGATGCGCGGCACGGGCTCCGACGCCGACGCGGGATCCGGCGAGGCGTAGACCCTCGCACGCACCCCCACGCCGAGAGGCCCGCAGGCGCTGCGCCTGCGGGCCTCTGCGCATCCACCGCCCCTCGCCCGAGCGGTCACGGCCGCTACGGCCGCACGCGCCCGGCGAGTGGCGCGGTCAGCAGCAGCGCCCCTGCGGGTTGGAGTCCTGCCACCGGTGGTAGTCGCGCCAGAACGCGCGCCGATCGAGCGGCTCGCGCTCCGGATGCGCGGCGAGCTCGTGCTCGAGGTACGACTCGTAGCGCGACTCCCCCGTGAGCCCTCGCGCGTACCAGGCCGTCGCCCTCCACGCGCGCCCCAGGGCACGCGCTGCCGAGCCGGCGAGCTCGGGCATCAGTGCCCCCTCGCGGGCCGCTGATCCTCGGGCAGCGCCGCCCACTCGCGCTCGATCGCCCGCTCCTCCTTCGTCGCGAGGACGCCTGCGGGTGCGAAGCGCCGGGAGGGCACGGGTGCGTCCTCGTGGTCGACGATCTCGCGCGATCGCCACGCTCGGAGCACGGCGAGGACGCTCGTCGTGATGACGACGATCGAGAGGGTCACGAAGATGATGGAGAGGGTGCCCTGCACGGCGGTGTTGCGGACGACGGCCTCCATGGCCTCGACGGTGCCTGCGGTGCCGAACGACTCCTCGCCGGCTGCGAGGGCGTCGCGGAAGGCCATGTGGTTGGCCCAGTAGCCGACGGCGGGCACCGGGGAGAAGATCTTCAGCATCGACGCCGTGACGGTGATGACGGTCACGAACGCCAACGGCAGGGCGACGATCCAGAGCCATCGCCAGGTGCCGCGGCGGGCGACGATGGTGAGGACGATGGCGAGGGCGATGGCGGCGAGCAGCTGGTTGGCGATGCCGAAGAGGGGGAAGAGGGTGTTGATGCCGCCGAGGGGGTCGGTGACGCCCATGAGGAGGACGGCGCCCCAGCCTGCGACCATGATGGCGGTGCAGATCCAGGCGCCGAGCCTCCAGGAGGTGTCCTTGAAGCGCTTCGCGACGTTGCCGATGGAGTCCTGCAGCATGAAGCGCGCGACGCGGGTGCCCGCGTCGACGGCGGTGAGGATGAACAGCGCCTCGAACATGATCGCGAAGTGGTACCAGAACGACATCATCGACGCCCCGCCGATCCACTGCTGCAGGATGTGCGCGAGGCCGAAGGCCAGCGTCGGCGCACCGCCCGTGCGCGACACGATCGACTCCTCCCCCACGTCCTGCGCGGCCTGCGCGAGCGCCTCCGGGCTCGTCTGCACGCCCGCGAGCATGAGGCCGTTCACGAACTCGGCGGCCCCCTCGGGCGTGCCGCCCGTCGCGGCCGCGGAGGCGTTCATCGCGTAGTAGATGCCCTGGTCGATCGACACCGCGGCGACGAGGGCCATGATCGCGACGAACGACTCCATGAGCATGCCGCCGTAGCCGATGAACCGCGTCTGGCGCTCCTTCTCGACCATCTTCGGCGTCGTGCCCGAGGAGATGAGCGCGTGGAACCCCGACAGGGCGCCGCACGCGATCGTCACGAACAGGAACGGGAACAGGCTCCCCGCCCACACGGGACCCGTCTCGCCGCCCGCGAACGCCGTGAAGGCCGGCACCTCGATCTCGGGCCGCACGAAGACGATCGCGACGGCGAGCATGCCGATGACGCCGATCTTCATGAACGTCGACAGGTAGTCGCGCGGCGCCAGCAGCACCCAGACCGGGAGGACCGCGGCGATGAACCCGTAGACGATGATCGCCCACGCGAGCGTCGTGCGGTCGAGGGTGAAGACGTCCTGGCCCCACTGGGTCTCGGCGACGGCGCCGCCGCCGATGATCGCGGCCATGAGCAGCACGAACCCGATGATCGACACCTCGGTGATCCGGCCCGGCCGGATCCACCGCAGGTACGCGCCCATGAACAGCGCGATCGGGATCGTCATCGCCACCGAGAACACGCCCCACGGGCTCTCGCCCAACGCGTTCACCACCACGAGCGCGAGGATCGCGGTGATGATGATCATGATGAGCAGCGTCGCCACGATCGCAGCCGTCCCGCCGACGCGGCCGAGCTCGTCGCGCGCCATCTGCCCCAGCGACCTGCCGCCGCGACGCATCGAGAAGAACATCACCAGGTAGTCCTGCACCGCACCGGCGAGCACGACGCCCACGATGATCCAGATCGTGCCGGGCAGGTACCCCATCTGCGCCGCGAGCACGGGGCCCACGAGCGGACCGGCACCCGCGATCGCCGCGAAGTGATGCCCGAACAGCACCCGACGGTCGGTCGGCACGAAGTCCTTCCCGTTCGCCAGATGCTCCGCAGGCGTCGCCCGCAGATCGTCCGGCCTCGCGATGCGCCGCTCGATCACCTTCGAGTAGAACCGATACCCGATCAGGTACGTGCACACCGCCGCGAACACGAACCAGATCGCATTCACCGTCTCGCCGCGCACCACGGCGAGCATGACCCAGGCCACGCCGCCCAGCAGGGCGATGCCCGCCCACAGCGCGATCGTCGCGGGCGTCCACCGCGTGCGCGTCACGGGTGCGGCGACCGGTGGCAGCTGGCGGTCCTTGGTGTGCGAGGCGTCGGTGCTCATGCGAGGTCTCCTATGACGTCGTTGGCCGATGCACAGCCTACGCATCGGGACCGGGGGACGTCATGGGCGTGCGCCCACGCTCGAGGCGGCACGTCGCGATGGGAGGATGGGGGCCGTGGGCGAGGCGGACGCGAGGGCGACGACGCCGCCGATCGCCGGCTCCGAGACGAGCAGGCTGCGCTACCGCGAGGTCGCCGCCGACCTGGATCGCCGCATCGCGGCCGGCGAGTTCCCCGCCGGCGTCCGCCTGCCGTCGGAGCAGTCGCTCGCGACTCGGTACCGCGCCGCGCGCGGCACGGTGCGCCGTGCGCTCGCCACGCTCCATCGCCGCGGCGTCGTCGCACCGCAGCGCGGATCGGGCTGGATCGTGCAGTCGCCCGTGCGTGCGCAGGGGCTCGTCGGATTCCGCACGTTCGCGCAGTGGGCGCGGGCTCGCGGCATGGAGCCGGGTGGGCTCGTCGTCGCCCGCGCCGAGGGGCCCGCGGAGGCTCCCCTGGCACGCCGCATGCGCATCCCGGCGGGCGACGTCGTGCTGCGCCTCACGCGCGTGCGCACGCTCGACGGACAACGCGTCATGGTCGAGCGCTCCATCTACCCGTCGTGGGTCGCGCCCCTGCTGCGCGACCTGCCCGACGACGTGCCGTCGATCGCCGCGGTGCTCGCCGACGCCGGCCACCGCGAGGCCTCGGGGACGCACCGGCTCGACGCCGTCGCCGCGTCGAGCGACGACGCACGCCTGCTGGGCGTCCCCCGCTCCAGCCCGTTGCTGCTCGTCGACCGGCACGCGCTCGCCCGCGACGGCCGCACGCTCGACGTCAGCGAGGACCGCTACGTGCCGGGCACCGTCGTCTTCGAGGTGCAGGCGCACGCCGACGCATCCCAGCGCTGACGCGCTCGGGCTGCCCACGGCGGGCGCGCTGCACGCACCCGAGCGCCGGCGCGTGGACAGGTGCGCGCAGCCGTCCGCCTCGAGTCGCGGCGAGCGGATGCCCGGGCGCCGTCGCGTCGCCCACCGTTCACCTGCGGTTGGCCGGCACCGGCGACGCTCGGCATGCGCGCGCCGTGGGGCGTGCGCGAGAGAGGAATCCCCCATGCATCAGAGCACCCCCGGCGCGCGTCGCGCCGGCAGGCTCCTCGGGGTGGGCGCGCTGCTCGCCGCCCTCGTCGCCGTGCCGACGGTCGCGACGACCCCCGCATCCGCTGCCCCCGCGCCCCTCGCGGCCGTCGACGTCGCCGCCGCCGGATCGTCGCTCGCCGTCGCGCAGCCCGCCGTGACGCACGGCGGCTCGCTCGCCGTGCAGTACGCGACCGATCGCGACCACGCCGAGAACTGGATCGGCATCTACCGGCCCGGACAGACCCCGAGCGGCGGCGCGGGCGGCACGCCGTCGATCATCTGGTCGACGACCCCCGGCGCGACCGGCGAGCACGTCTTCGACCTCGCGAGCGACGCGCGCCTCGCACCCGGCGACTACGAGCTGCACTACCTGCACGCAGGCGGCTACGAGCAGCTGGCGGCCCCCGTCGCGTTCACGATCGAGGAGGCCGAGGGGGTGACCGAGTCGGCGCTCGCGCCGAGCGCCGACGCGGTGCAGGCAGGCGAGACGCTCTCGGTCGCGTACTCGACGGACGCCCCGCACGAGCGGAACTGGATCGGCGTCTACGTCGCCGGCCAGACGCCCGGCCCCGTGCCGTCGCGCGTCTGGGACTACGCGCCGGGTGCGAGCGGCACGCTCGCGCTCGTGCTCGACCTCGCGCCCGGCGACTACGAGCTCTTCTACCTGGCGCAGGACGGCTACGACGTCCTCGCCGGCCCCGTCGCGATCTCCGTCGTCGCAGACCCCGCGGCGCCCGTCGCGGGCGATCCGAACGCGCCCGTGACGATCGATCCCGTCGCGACCGACGTGTCGACCGACGGCGTGCTCGCACGCGAGGGCTTCGACGCGCCCGCATCCGACGCCACGGCCGCGCTCGCCGACGGCTGGGCCACGATGACCCGCGGCGAGTGGACGGCGGAGGTCGACCAGATGCGCGGGCGCTTCTCGCGCGCGCACGGCGACATCGCCGTCGCCGACGCGCAGCAGGCCGGCGGCATCGCCTTCTCGGCGACGCTCGGCCTCGCTCCCGTCGACGTCTCGGGGCTCGCAGCCGTGCGCCTCACGTTCGACAGCCACTACCGCGGCGCGGCCGGCCAGGCGGGCGTCGTGCTCGCGAGCTTCGACGGCGGCGAGCCGACCGAGGTGCTGCGCCTCGACGAGACCACGGTCGTCAGCGGCTACGACGAGACGCAGATGAACGCGCGTCAGGACGTCGTGCTCGACGTGCCCGCCGGTGCGAGCGAGGTCGCGTTCACATGGACGCTCACGGCGGGCGAGGGCGGTCGCTACTGGGCGATCGACTCGGCGACGGTGCACCAGGTGCAGCAGGAGGTGCAGGGCGCGCCGACGCAGGCGTGGGTGGTCTCGGACATCCAGGGGCACCCCGCCGACCTGCAGCACGGCATCGGCGACCTCGCGCAGCTCGCGCCCGGCGCCGAGGGGCTGCTCATGGTCGGCGACATCGTGCACTCGGGCACCGTCGCCGAGTGGCAGGAGGTGCACGACGTCATGGATGCGACGGCCGCCGTGCGACCCGAGCAGACGATCGCCGCGATCGGCAACCACGAGCGGTATGCCGCGGGCGGCTTCGAGGCCAACCGCGACCGCTTCCTCGCATTCGCCGAGCGCGACCGCGTCTACGACGAGTACGTGCTCGAGGGAGCGGGCGGGCAGGTGCCCGTCATCGTGCTCGGCCAGGAGCTGGCGGAGCCGACCGACGTCGCGATGAGCGACGCGCAGGTCGCGTTCCTCGAGGAGCGCCTCGCGCACTGGACCGCGCTCGACCGCCAGGTCGTCGTCCTCACCCACTTCCCGCTCGGCGAGACGACGTCGGGCACGTGGGCGCCGAACTACTCGGAGCATCACCAGATGGACGACCGCCTCACGAGCATCCTCGGCAACCACCCGAACGCCGTCGTCCTCTCCGGCCACACGCACTACCCGGCCGAGCAGGGCGACTGGGCGATGCAGCGTCGCACCGACGACGGCCACGCCGACGGCTTCTGGTCGATCAACACCATGGCGATGCACGTCGAGTGGGATGCCGTCGGCGAGGACACCGCGACGCGCACCGAGGTCACGACGGGCGACGTCAACCGCGGCAGCGTGCTCGAGGTGCACGACGACCGCCTCGTCGTCACGGCGTACGACTTCGCCGCCGATGCCCAGCTGCAGCAGGTGACGATCCCGAACCCGCTCGTGCCGTTCGACGAGCAGGTCGCCGACGTCGTGCCGTCGCCGGAGCCTCCGGTCGACCCGCAGCCGACCGACGAGCCCGCGCCCTCCGACCAGCCGCAGCCGACGTCGACCCCGACGCCGGTCGACGAGGCGGATGCGGCAGGCGGCTCGTCCGGCTCGCTGCCGCGCACGGGTGCCGACGTCGCGTGGCTCGTCGCGCTCGCGGCTGCGGCCCTCGCCGCGATCGGCGGCGGGCTGCTGACGCGGCGCCGCGGCCGCCGCGCGTAGCGCTCCACGCGACGAGGCCCGGTCGTGCATCGCACGGCCGGGCCTCGTCGCGTGCGCGAGCGCCTCGCGCGGCATCCTGCGTCAGCGCCGCAGGATGCGGCGAGCCAGCAGGTTGCCGAGCGCCTGCACGATCTGCACGACGATGACGATGATGACCAGCGCGCTCCACGTGACGACGGGGTCGAACTGCCGGAAGCCGTACGCGATCGCGTAGTTGCCGACGCCCTCGCCACCGATGATGCCGGCGACGGCCGACATGTCGATGATCGCGACGACCGCGAACGTGTAGCCGAGGACGAGCGGCCCGAACGCCTCGGGCAGGATGACGGTCGCGATGATGCGCCACGGGCCCGCGCCCATCGCGCGCGCAGCCTCGACGACGCCGGGGTCGACCGACACGAGGTTCTGCTCGACGATGCGGGCGATGCCGAACGTCGCGGCGATCGAGATGGCGAAGATCGCCATGTCGTTGCCGAGGCCCGTGCCGATCGTCGCTCGCGCCACGGGCTGCAGCGCTGCCAGCAGGATGATGAACGGCACCGGTCGGAACGTGTTCACCACGATGTTGAGCACCCAGTACACGAGGGGCTGCTCGAGGACGCCGCCGCGACGCGTGACGTAGACGGCCGTGCCGAGCACGAGTCCCGCGAACCCGCCGATGACGAGCGACGCCGCGACGAGCCACAGCGTGATGCCCGTCTGCTCGAGCAGCGCGGGCAGCAGCTGCTGGATCTGCTGGACGAGGTCGCTCATGCCGTCACCTCCGTGATCGTCACGCCCGGGCCGATGCCGGCGAGCGCGTCGGCGACGGCCGCGTCGTCGCCGCGCACCGCGATGGTGAGCAGGCCGTAGACGCGGCCCTGGATGTCGTCGACGCCGCCGTGCACGAGGTGGAAGTCGACGCCGGCGCGGGCGAGCGAGCCGAACACGCGCGCCTCGCTCGCACCCTCGTCGGTGAACGAGATCGTGAGCAGGCGGCCATCGTGCTGCGCGCGGAGCGCCGTCAGCGCATCCCCGTCCGGCAGCGCGCGCACCACGGTGCGCACGAAGCGGCGCGCCGTGTCCGTCTGCGGGCGGGTGAAGACGTCGTACGTCGGCCCCGACTCCACGACCCGGCCGCGCTCCATGACGGCGACCTTCGTCGCGATGCGGGCGATGACGTCCATCTCGTGCGTGATGACGACGATCGTCACGCCGAGCTCGCGATTCACGCGCGCGAGGAGGTCGAGCACCTCGTCGGTCGTCTCGGGGTCGAGGGCGCTCGTCGCCTCGTCCGCGAGCAGGATGCCGGGGTTCGCCGCGAGCGCGCGGGCGATGCCCACGCGCTGCTGCTGGCCGCCGGAGAGCTGCTCGGGGTAGGCGTCGGCCTTGTCGTCGAGGCCGACGAAGCGCAGCAGCTCGTCGACGCGCGCTCGCCGCTCGGCGCGAGGCGTGCCCGTGACCTCGAGCGGGTAGGCCACGTTGGCGCGCACCGTGCGCGACCGCAGCAGGTTGAAGCGCTGGAAGATCATGCCGATCCCCTGCCGCACCTCGCGCAGCGACTTCGCGTCGAGCCGCGTGACGTCGACGCCGTCGATCTCGATCGCGCCGCTCGTCACGGGCTCGAGGCCGTTGACGAGCCGCACGAGCGTCGACTTGCCGGCGCCGGAGTAGCCGATGACGCCGAACACGTCGCCGCGCTCGACGTCGAGGCTCACGCCGTCGACGGCCGTGATGGGCGCATCCGTTCGTCGCCTGCCCGGATAGGTCTTCGTCACGTCGCGGATCGCGATGTGCGGCATGCTGCTCCTCTCGACACGCGTGAGCGCGGGCGTCGGATCTCGACGCCCGCGCACGCGTGGGTCGCTACTGCTGATCGCGGATCGACTGCTCGACGTCGGCGAGCGACGCCTGCAGCTCGTCGGCGGGGGTGGTGGCGAGCACGGCCGTGCCGCCCGAGTGCTCGACGACGCCGTCGGTGACGTCCTGCGTCGTCTGGTAGATCTCGACGAGCTGCTGCAGCACCTCGTCGTCGGCGTCGTCGGCGCGCGCGGCGAAGATGTTGACGTAGGGCAGCGCAGAGGGGTCCGACGGGTCGTCGGCGGCGATCTCCTCGTCCTCCGTGAGGTTCGCGGCCTCGAGGAAGTCGTTGTTGACGATCGCCGCGGCTGCCTCGCCGAGCGAGCCGGCCGTGATGGCGGCGTCGACCGCCTGCACCTCGACGCGCGAGCCGTCCTCGACGATGTCCTCGAGGGTCGAGAAGGGCGAGCCGCCGTCCTCGAGCTCGATGAGGCCCGCCGACTGCAGCACGAGCAGGCCGCGCGCCTGGTTCACGGTGTCGTTCGGCACGATGACCGTCTCGCCGTCGGGGATGTCGTCGGCCGAGTCGTACTGCGTCGAGTACAGGCCCAGCGGGTAGATCGCCGTCGCGCCGATCGGCTGCAGGTCGTCGTCCGACGACACGTTGTAGTCGGCGAGGTACTGGATGTGCTGGAACTGGTTGAGGTCGAGGTCGCCGGCGCTGAGCGCCGGGTTCGGCTGCGTGTACTCGGTGAAGTCGACGATCTCGAGCTCGATGCCGGCCTCGGCGACCGCGTCGGCGTACACCGCCCAGTACGGGTCGGACTCGCCGACGACGCCGAGGCGCACGGGGTTGCCCTCGGTGCCGAGCTCGGCCTCGGCGTCGCTGCCGGAGCCGCCCGAGGCGCAGCCGGCGAGCAGGAGGGTGGATGCGGCTGCGGCCGCTGCGAGGGATCGAGCGAGGGTCGACATGCTGGTGCTCCTGGAGAGGGATCCGTGGGTGTGCACCTCACGCTAGGAAGCGCGGTCCCCGCGCGACGAATCGCGTCGTCACATGACGCAACGCACGGCGTCACGCGGCGGCGAGCACGAGCGCGACACCCGCCCCGGCGAGGAGCCACGGCCCGAACGGCACCGAGCGGGCGCCACCGGCACGCGCGACGAGCCCGGCGATGCCGCCGAGCACGAATGCCGCCGCGAGGCCCGCGAGCGGCAGCCACCATGCGATGGGTGCGGCGGCGAGCGCGAGCGCCGTGCCGAGCTTGACGTCGCCCGCGCCCATGCCGCCGAGCCACCACAGGCTCCCGAGCAGCACCGCGACGACGAGCGCGAGCCCCGCACCGAGCCACGCGCCGCGGGCTGCTGCGAGCGCCGCGCAGACCAGGCCGATCGCGAGCAGCGGCACCGTGAGCGCGTTCGGCAGGCGATGCTCGGCGACGTCGATGCGACGCAGGGCAGGTGCCGTGAGCGCCGCCGCGACGACGCCGAGGCAGGCAGCGCCGAGCGACTCGTGCCACCCCTCCCCGAGCGCGAGCGCGACGACGCCCGCGGCGAGCACCGCCCCCAGCACGGCATCCGACGGGCGTGCCCGCGGTGGCGGGGCGGGGATGCGGGCGTCGACGAGCACGCGGAGACGCTAGCCGCGCGCCATCCCCCGGCGGCCGCGAGCGTCCACAGGCCGGCGCGCATCCACGGGCCGACGCGCATCCACGGGCCGGCGCGCGTCCACAGGCCGACGCGCATCCACAGGCCGACGCGCATCCACAGGCCGGTGCGCATCCACGGGCTGGCGCGCATCCACGGGCCGACGCGCGGGAGCCCGCATCCGTGGCGGATGCGGGCTCCCGTGCGTGAGGTCGGCGGTGGCGGACGGCTCGGACGCGCGACCTAGCGGTCGAGCAGGCTCGTGACGAGCGCGGCGATGCGGCTGCGCTCGCTGCGCATGAGCGTGACGTGGCCGAACAGCGCGTTGCCCTTCAGCGTCTCGATGACGCTCGCGACGCCGTCGTGGCGGCCGACGCGCAGGTTGTCGCGCTGCGCGACGTCGTGCGTGAGCACGACGCGCGAGTTCTGCCCGATGCGGCTGAGCACGGTGAGCAGCACGCCCCGCTCGAGCGACTGCGCCTCGTCGACGATCACGAACGCGTCGTGCAGCGATCGCCCGCGGATGTGCGTGAGCGGCAGGATCTCGAGCATGCCGCGCGCTGCGACCTCCTCGAGCACGTTGTCGCTCACGAGGGCGCCGAGCGTGTCGTAGATCGCCTGGCCCCAGGGGTTCATCTTCTCGTCCTTGTCGCCCGGCAGGTAGCCGAGCTCCTGGCCGCCCACGGCGTACAGGGGGCGGAAGACGATGACCTTCTTGTGCAGGCGGCGCTCGAGCACGGCCTCGAGGCCCGCGGCGAGCGCGAGCGCCGACTTGCCCGTGCCCGCCGAGCCGCCGAGCGAGACGATGCCGACCTCGTCGTCGAGCAGGAGGTCGATCGCGAGCCGCTGCTCGGCCGAGCGCCCGTGCACGCCGAACACGTCGCGGTCGCCGCGCACGAGCGTCAGCACGCCGGGCGCGGTGACGCGGCCGAGCGCCGAGCCGCGCTCGGAGGTGATGACGAGGCCCGTGTTGATCGGCAGGCCGTCGACGAGCTGCGTCGTCAGCCGCTCGGACTCGTAGAGCGCGGCCATCTCCTCGCCCGAGAGCGCGATCTCGGCCGTGCCCGTCCACCCCGACTCCACGGCCTGCTCGGCGAGGTACTCCTCGGCGGCGAGGCCGATCGACGCGGCCTTCACGCGCATCGGCATGTCCTTCGAGACGACGCACACGTCGAGGCCGTCGCCCGCGAGGTTGCACGCGACCGCGAGGATGCGCGAGTCGTTGTCGCCGAGCTGCAGGCCGGAGGGCAGCACCTGCTGGTTCGAGTGGTTGAGCTCGACGCGCAGCGAGCCGCCGCCCTCGGTGGGCACGGGGAAGTCGAGTCGCTCGTGCGCGACGCGCAGGTCGTCGAGGTTGCGGAGCGCCGTGCGAGCGAAGTACCCGATCTCGGGATCGTGGCGCTTCTTCTCGAGCTCTGCGATGACGACGACCGGGATGACGACGGCATGCTCGGCGAACCGATGGATCGCGCCGGGATCGGACAGCAGCACGGACGTGTCGAGCACGTAGGTGCGCTGCGCGGTCTGCAGCCGGTCGTCGATCTCGGGGGCGTGGATGGCCTCGGGCACGTGGGCTCCTCACCGACTCGGTCGGGAACTCAGGCGGCCGCCTCCCTTCACGGCGTCGCGGCCGCGGTGGGTCGTCGGGCATGTGCCCGACTGAGGCTGACGCTACGCCCGGCCTCCGAGAGGGCGCGCAACGACACGCGGCGCGTTCGGCGTGTTCACACGAGCGTCATGCGGATGCCGCAGGACGCCCCATCGCCCTGCGGATCGCACGGCGCTGCGACGGCGCGCGCCGGGGCCTCAGCGGCCGAAGCGCCGCGAGCGCTGGCCGTAGTCGCGCACGGCCCGCAGGAAGTCGACCTCGCGCATGTCGGGCCCGAGCGCCTCCATGAAGTACAGCTCGCTGCGTGCCGACTGCCACAGCATGAAGTCGCTGAGCCGCTGCTCGCCGGAGGTGCGGATGACGAGGTCGGGGTCGGGCTGGCCCGTCGTGTAGAGGTGCTCGCCGATGAGCTCGGGGCTCAGGCGCTCGGCGAGCTCCTGCGTGGTGCCCTCGTGGCTCTCGAGGATGCGGCGGATGGCCTCGACGACCTCGTGGCGGCCGCCGTAGCCGACGGCGAGGTTCACCTGCATCCCCGGCGCGTCGCGCGATCGCTCGACGGCTCCGGCGACGGCGTCGGCGAGCGCATCCGGCAGGGCCTTCGCCGAGCCGACGTGGCGGATGCGCCACCCCGTGCCCGTCGAGAGCGCGTCGGCGAGGTCGGCGATGATGGCGCAGAGCTCGACGAGCTCGTCGGCGTCGCGGCCGGCGAGGTTGTCGTTCGAGAGCAGGTACAGCGTGACGACCTCGACCCCGAGCTCGTCGCACCACTCGAGGAACTCGTGCATCTTCGCCGCGCCCGCGCGGTGGCCGTGCCCGACGGAGTCGAGCGCGTTGAGCCGAGCCCACCGGCGGTTGCCGTCGATGATCATGGCGATGTGGGTCGGCACGGGCTGGCCGGCCAGCTCGCGTCGCAGCTGGCGTTCGTAGGCCCGGTAGAGGATGCCGGTGCCGCCTCGCCTGATCGCCATCCCTCCAATGTACGACCCTCGTGCCCCGCATCCATGCTGGCCCCCGCATTGCGTACGTCGTACGCTAAGAGCATGCAGACCGACTCCTCGCGCCGGGATCCGGCGACCGCCGAGGCGGACGCCGACGCGGAGGCGCTCCCCCACCTGCCGTTCGTCGCAGCCGCAGGCGACGCCGCCTCGGCGTCGGCCCACGACGAGAAGCCCTCCTGGCGCGGCTGGATCCACCTCGTCATGGCGCCGCTCGCGCTCATCGCGGGCGTCGTGCTCCTCACGCTCGCCGACACGACGGCGGGCCGGGTCTCGTCGGCCGTCTTCATGGCCTCGAGCCTGCTGCTCTTCGGCATCTCGGCGACGTACCACCGCTTCCACTGGAGCGACCGCGTGCGCATCACGCTGAAGCGCCTCGACCACTCCAACATCTTCCTGCTCATCGCAGGCACCTACACGCCGCTCGCGGTGCTGACGCTCTCGACCGAGCAGGCGACCATCCTGCTGTCGATCGTGTGGGGCGGCGCGGCGCTCGGCATCGCGTTCCGCGTGCTCTGGGTGACGGCGCCGCGCTGGCTCTACGTGCCGCTGTACATCGCCCTCGGCTGGGCTGCCGTCATGTACCTGCCCGCCATCTGGGCCGTGAGCCCCGCCACCGCGATCCTCATCGGCGTCGGCGGCCTCGCCTACACGGTCGGCGCCGTCTTCTACGGCCTCAAGCGACCGAACCCCATCCCCGGCCACTTCGGCTTCCACGAGCTCTTCCACGCGTGCACCGTCATCGCCTTCCTCTGCCACTGGACGGCGATCCTGCTCGTCGCGATCTGACGCGCGCTCGGACGGGTGACGTGCGGCGCGACGCCGCGAGGCACCCGGCCGACTCCCGACCGCACGGACGTACGATGCATCCGTCCGTCTCGGATGGGAGCCCCAGGATGTCGAACGCTCGTCGCGCCCGCGTCGCCGTGATCGCGAGCCTCGCCGCGCTCGCCCTCGGAGGCTGCGTCATCCTGCCGCCGCCGCTCGCGCAGCCCGCCCCGCCGCCCACCGCGCAGCCGCAGCCGCAGCCGACGCAGACGGCGCAGCCCACCGAGACCGTCGATCCCGCCCAGTTCGTGCAGCCCGACGAGCCCGTCGCGCCCACCGACCCCACGCCCGAGGACGTCGGCGAGTACTACGCGGGCGAGAGCCCCATCACGAGCGACGGCTACTCCCCCGACGCCGCGACCGACGTCGTGCTGCAGCCGACCCGCGGCACGCCCCTCGTGCAGCCCGCCGCCGGCCTGCCCGAGTCGGACGCGGGCGACGAGTACCTGACCGACGTCGCGCCATCGCCCTCCGGCGACCTGCTGCAGTCGACGGTCGGACGCCTCGAGATGACCGACGAGGACGGCGGCCAGTACACGTGCTCGGGCACCGTCATCAACTCCGCCACGCAGGACGTCGTCATCACCGCCGCGCACTGCGTGTTCAGCGACGACACCCGCAGCGAGATGACGTCCATCACCTTCACACCCGCCTACGACGACGGCGCCGCCCCCTTCGGGGTGTGGGAGGCCGAGGACTGGTGGTACCCCGAGCAGTACGTCACCGCCAACGACCGCTGGCTCGACGGGCTCGACGACGACGGCTGGATGGGCTTCGACTTCGGCTACCTGCGCCTCGCGCCCGACGCCGACGGGCGCGAGATCGAGGACGTCGTCGGCGGCCAGGGCATCAGCTTCCAGGCCGAGACGAACGGCGTCGTGCTCGTCGGCTACCCCGCCGAGCCCGAGCCGATGGACGGCGAGCTGCAGCGCTGGTGCTCGGACTCGAGCGTGACGTACGGCGACGGCGGCGACCCGAACCTCGGCGTCGACTGCACGATGGGCGGCGGCGCCTCGGGCAGCGGATGGGTGTCGAACGTCGACCCCGCCACGGGGGCCGGGCTCGTGACGGCCATCTACTCGAACGGCGGCACCGTCGACGCGTACGGACCGCCGCTCGGCGTCACCGCCTACAACGGCCTCCTGGCCATCCAGGGCTAGGCGCCCCAGGCGCCGCTCAGGCCATCACGCGGCGCGTGAAGGCGCCGAGCCGCTCGAGCATCGCGGCGCCGCGCTCCTGGATGCGCGCAGGGCTCGCGAGGTACGGCGGCACGATGCGGATCGAGTGCGAGCACGACAGCGACTCGCAGATGTAGGTGCCCAGCGAGTCGCCCGCGCGACCGGCGTCGCCCGCGCGCGGCGCCGTGAACAGGCGCACCTGCGTCGCGGGCTGCGTCGAGTGGCACAGGGTGCACATCGCCGCGATGCCCGGCCGCAGCGTCGCGGTCGACGAGCGCACCACGATGCCGACGGGCTCGTCGCCGAGCCACTGCACGATGTACCCGAGCCTGGCGGAGTGCGGGCTGCGCCACCCCAGGTACTCGCGCTCCTCCCAGATCGTCTCGTGGAGGCCCGGCATCGTCAGCTGGGCGAGCTGCTGCTCGGTCGCGTTGACGAAGGACGAGCGGATCTGCTCCTCGGTCAGCGGCCGCACGTCAGCGCTTCTTCTGCTTCCGTCGCTGCTCGCGGTTGGCCGACGCCTGCTGCGTCGCCGCATCCGCAGCCTCGGCCTGCCCGAACGCGCCCTTCTGCGCGGGCTGCTGCGGCCGCGTGGGAGCGGGCCGCGGGGCCTGCCTGCGCTGCTGCCGCGACTGCCCCTGCGCCTGCGCGGCCGCAGCCGTCGCCGGGTTGCCGGACTTCTGCTTCGCGAGGTTCGTGGCGCCCTGCAGCGTGCGACCGCGCTCGTCGGAGACGGCCACCTCGCCGCCCTCGTCGGGCGCCGAGTAGGTCAGGCTCGACTGGTCGTCCTCGGCCTCGTCGAGACCGCCGCCCTCGACGGCGGCCGGCGTGCCGCCCGTGCCCTGCTGCACCTTGACGTCGAGGTTGAACAGGAAGCCGACCGACTCCTCGCGGATCGCGGCCATCATCTGCTGGTACAGCGAGTAGCCCTCGTTCTGGTACTCGATGACCGGGTCGCGCTGCGCCATCGAGCGCAGGCCGATGCCCTCGCGGAGGTAGTCCATCTCGTACAGGTGGTCGCGCCACTTGCGGTCGATGACGCTCAGCACGACGCGGCGCTCGAGCATGCGCATGGCTGCCGGGGTGAGGGCCTCCTCGCGACGTGCGTAGGCCAGGCGGGCGTCGGCCAGCAGCTCGTCGGCGATGAACGACGACGTGAGGCGCGGACCGGCCTCGGCGATGACCTCGTCGATCGTGATGCCCACCGGGTACATGGTGCGCAGCTCGGTCCAGAGCGCCTCGAGATCCCAGTCGTCCGAGTGGCCGGCGGCCGTGTGCTCGTCGACGAGCTCCTTGATGGCGACCTCGAGGAACCCCTGCACCCGTCCCTGCAGGTCGTCGCCGTCGAGGATGTGGCGGCGGTCGGCGTAGATCGACTCGCGCTGGCGGTTCATGACGTCGTCGTACTTGAGGACGTTCTTGCGCATCTCGGCGTTGCGCGCCTCGATCTGGCCCTGCGCCGAGCGGATCGCCCGCGAGAACACCTTCGACTCGAGGGGCACGTCGTCGTCCTCGTCGGCACCGATCGAGAGGAAGCGCTGCGCGACGGGGCCGCCGAACAGGCGCATGAGGTCGTCCTGCATCGACAGGTAGAAGCGCGACTCGCCGGGGTCTCCCTGACGGCCGGAGCGACCGCGCAGCTGGTTGTCGATGCGGCGCGACTCGTGACGCTCGGTGCCGAGCACGTAGAGACCGCCGACCTCGAGGACCTTCGCGGCCTCCTCGGCGACCTCGGCCTTGACCTGCTCGAAGACCTCGTCCCAGACGGCCTCGTACTCGTCGGGGGTGTCGACGGGGCTGAGCCCGCGCTCGTCCATCGCCTGCACCGCGAGGTGCTCGGCGTTGCCGCCGAGCATGATGTCGGTGCCTCGGCCCGCCATGTTCGTCGCGACCGTCACGGCGCCGACGCGGCCGGCCTGCGCGACGATCGCAGCCTCGCGCGCGTGGTTCTTGGCGTTCAGCACCTCGTGCCGCACGCCCCGCTTCTTCAGCTGGGTCGAGAGGTACTCGCTCTTCTCGACGCTCGTCGTGCCGACGAGCACCGGCTGCCCCTTCTCGTGCCGCTCGACGATGTCGTCGACGACGTGCCGGAACTTGCCCTCGACCGTCGCGTACACGAGGTCCGGGTTGTCCTTGCGGAGCATGGGCTTGTTCGTCGGGATCGGGACGACGCCGAGCCTGTAGGTCGACATGAACTCGGCGGCCTCGGTCTCGGCCGTGCCCGTCATGCCCGAGAGCTTCTCGTAGAGGCGGAAGTAGTTCTGCAGCGTGACCGTCGCGACCGTCTGGTTCTCGGCCTTGATCTGCACGCCCTCCTTCGCCTCGATCGCCTGGTGGATGCCCTCGTTGAAGCGGCGGCCCTGCATGATGCGGCCCGTGTGCTCGTCGACGATGAGCACCTCGCCGTTCAGCACGACGTAGTCGGTGTCCTTCTTGAACAGCGCCTTCGCCTTGAGGGCGGTGTTGAGGAACGAGATGAGCGGCGTGTTCGCCGACTCGTACAGGCTCTCGATGCCGAGGGTGTCCTCGACCCTCTCGATGCCGGGCTCGAGCACGCCCACCGTGCGCTTCTTCTCGTCGACCTCGTAGTCGACGTCGGGCTTCAGGCGCTTGACGATGCGGGCGAACTCGCCGAACCACTTGTTGGCCTCGCCCGCGGCGGGGCCGGAGATGATGAGCGGCGTGCGCGCCTCGTCGATGAGGATCGAGTCGACCTCGTCGACGACGACGAAGTGGTGCCCGCGCTGCACCATGGCCTCCTTCTGGTGGGCCATGTTGTCGCGCAGGTAGTCGAAGCCGAACTCGTTGTTCGTGCCGTAGGTGACGTCGGCGGCGTACTGCTCGCGGCGCACGTCGGGCGTCTGCCCCGCGACGATGCATCCCGTCGTCATGCCGAGGGCGCGCAGCACGCGACCCATGAGCTCGGCCTGGTAGCTCGCGAGGTAGTCGTTGACGGTGACGACGTGCACGCCCTTGCCGGGGATCGCGTTGAGGTACGCGGCGACGACGGCGACGAGCGTCTTGCCCTCACCCGTCTTCATCTCGGCGATGTTGCCGAGGTGCAGCGCCGCCGCACCCATGATCTGCACCGGGTAGGGGCGCATGCCGAGCGTGCGGCTCGCCGCCTCGCGCACCGCGGCGAACGCCTCGGGCAGCATCGAGTCGAGCGACTCGCCCATCTCGTAGCGGGCGCGGAACTCGACGGTCTCCTCCGCGAGCTCCTCGTCGGTGAGGTCGGCGAACCCGGACTCGAGGGCGTCGACGTCCCGCGCGAGCCTCGTGAGCCGTCGCAGGATCTTCCCCTCGCCTGCGCGCAGGACTCGCTCGAAGACGTTGGCCACGGATGTCTCTCCCGTTCGATCGATGTAACGGTTCGATAACCGAGGGTCCATGCTACCCCGGTCGTGCTGCACGCACCGGCGCCGGCGTCCGCCATGGGCGGAACGCCGGCGCCGATGCTGCTGGGCTCAGTCGCTCGAGTCGTCCTCGCCGTCGAGCGTGATGACGCCGTACGACCACCCCTTGCGGCGGTACACGACGGCGCACTGGTCGGTCTCGGCGTCGACGAAGAGGTAGAACGGGTGGCCGACGAGCTCCATCTGGTCGACGGCCTCGCGGGTCGACATGCGCTTCGACGGGAACTGCTTGCGCCGGATGACGACCGGCGACCACTCCTGCTCGTCGTCGGCGATCGGCACCTCGCCCGTCGCGACGGCCGTGAGCACGGAGGCGTCCGCGGGCGTCACGTCGAGCCCGCCCGCACCCGCCGCGACCTCGCGCACCGAGGCGCGCTTCGTCGTGCGGTCGGTGCGCTTGTCGTGCATGCGGCGCGCGCGCTCCATGAGCTTGTGGAACGCGGCGTCGAAGGCCATGTACTTGTCGGGGCCCTCGGACTCCGACCGGATCACGCTCCCCGGCACCAGCACGGTGATCTCGACGCGACCGCCTGCGGTCGCGTTGGGATCGGCATGACGCGAGACTCGCATCGCGATCGCGGTGGCACGGGGCAGCAGCAGCCCGATCTTCTCGAGCTTCTCCTCGGCGTACGACTCGAAGCGATCGGTGATGCGTGCCCCTCGGGCGGTGATCTCGATGTCCACGGTGACCTCCAACCTGATCCGGCGATCCGCCCCCGGTCGGTGGCGGACGGCGCCTTGGGTGCGGGCCAGCCTAGCGGCCCTCGGGCGGCTCATGTCCAGGCCCCGCCCGCGGCTCGGGCATGTCGCGGCACTCGTGCGACGACGACGGCCGCCACGACGTGCGCGCCGCCCGCGCGCGTCGCCCGCACCGCCTCTCGCAGCGTCGCACCCGTCGTGGCGACGTCGTCGAGCACGACGACGCGGGCCCCCACGAGCCTGCCCGCGTCGCCGGGTCGCGTGCGCAGCGCCGCGCGGCGCATCCGCTCGCCGCGGCCCCGCCGCTTCTGCTGCCCACCACCCGTCTGCACGAGCTCGACGCACGGCAGGCGCGCCCGTCGAGCCAGCACGCGCAGGGGCACGAAGCCCCTGCGGCGCGTGCCCTCGCGGCTCGCGGGCACGAGCACGGCGAGCACGGGCGCCGCCTCGCACGCCCACGTCTCGTCGACGAGTCGTCGCAGCGCGGAGCCCAGCACGCGCAGCGCACAGCGGCGCCCGTGCTCCTTCGCGGCGAGCACGACGTCGCGCGCGACCCCCTCGTACGTCGCGGCCCACACGACCGGCGTGTCGTCGTCTCGACCGAGCACGCCCGCGCTGCTCGTCGCGAACGCTGCGGCGCATCGCGCGCACACGCCGTGGTCGGGCCTGCCGCAGCCGGCGCACTCGCGCGGCCACAGCACGCCGAGGGCCTCGCGGATCGTGGGATGCACGAGCGCGAGGCTGCCGCATCGGCCCCGTGCCTCCGCGACCCACGAGACCGCCTGGGGAGTGAGGCGGCCTGGGAGGGATCGGGGCGCCGCGTCAGAGCTGCACGGCGACGAGCCGCACGTCGTCGACGCCGCTCGCGGGCTGCCACTGCGTGCCACGCAGCACGAGCAGGTCGCCGACGGCCGAGCGCGCCCGCAGCACCGCCGACCCGCCGATGCCACCCGCGAGCTGCGTGATGGCATCCTGCGGCGTGGGCAGCTGCTGCGTCGCGCCGCCGACTGTCAGCAGCACGAGCTGCTGCCCGTCGCCCGCGGTCGTGAGCACCGCGACCGACGTGGGGCTCGCCCACGCCACGTCGGTCGGCGTGCCCGTCACCTGCGGCATGCGCTGCGGCGGCGCGACCGCGACCGGGGCGCCGCCCTCGCGCACGATGCCCGCGACCCACGCCGCCGTGCCGCCCGCGGTCTCGGTGACGATCGCGATGCGGGCGCCGTCGCGCGAGACCTCGACGTCGCGGATGGAGCCCTGCAGGTCGGGCAGCCCCAGCACGACCTCGCGCTGGCCGTCGGAAGCCACGATCGCCTGCGTCGCCGGATCCGGCACCCACCAGGCCCAGCCCGCGCGATCGAGCGAGGGCGCCACCGTCACGCCGGCGTCGAGCACCGTGGGCGCGATGCCGGGCACGAGCCGCAGCACCTGACCTGCGGCGAGCGCGACGGCGAGCCCGTCGTCCTCGCGGATCGTGAGCGACGTGGCGTCGGCCGCCTCGAGGTCGAGGCCGAGGTCGACGTCGAGCGCCGCGCCCTGCCCCACGTAGGTCAGCTCGCCATCCGCGACCACGATGGGGCGGGCGTCGACCGACGGTGGCGTCGTGTCGGGCGCGTCGCGCGACGACGCCGAGTAGCCGTCGACGCCGTCGATGCCGATGACGACCTCGGTGACGCCGAGCCGCGACATCGACTGCTGCACCTGCATCGCGAGCATGCTCAGCTCGACGCTCGACGACTCCTGCACCTGCTCGAACGACACCGTGACCTCGGCGACCGCATCGTCGAGGGCGACGTCGCCGACGCGCTCGGCATCGGCGTCGGCAGCCGACCACACCGCGGGCGCGAGCCACGCGACGGGTCCCGCGAGCACGGCGTCGACGATCGACCCCGGCAGCGCCTCCGTCGTGCGCTGGAACCAGCGCACCTCGGGCACGAACCCCGCGCGGTCCTCGGTGTACCAGGCGAGCGTCTGCGAGTCGAACAGGCGCTCGAACGAGTACCTGCTCAGCACGAGGCCGTCCGGGGCGTCGGCGATGCGCCACTCGCCGCGCTGCTCGATGAGCACGTACGTGCGCCTCGCGGCCTCGCCTGCCACCGAGGAGAACGCGCCGTGCTCGTCGACCGAGCCGACGACGTCGACCGCGGCCTCCACCGTGGCCTGGTCGGCAGACGTGAGCTGCGGCTGCCCCGAGCGCAGCGTCACGCCTGCGGAGGGATCCCACTCGGCGCCGTCCGCGAGGTAGTCGCGGGCGATCGAGAAGTCGTCGGCCGGGCTCAGCGCCGCCTGCAGGAAGCCCTGCACGATCTCCTCCTGCGACGCACCGGGCGTCGGTCCCTCCGCGATGAACTCGACGTCGCCGAGGTCGACGCCCTCCTCGACCTCGCCAGCGGACACGGGCCCGGACGTGGGCAGGCCCACGCACCCCACGAGGCCCAGCGCCGCGACGACGGCGACGACGGCCATGCGCATCCTCATGCCCGACCCTCCACGATCTCGATGGCGCCCGTGTCGACGGGGGGCAGCTCGATGGGCGGCGTCACGTCGATCGCCCCGCCGCGCGGGATCGTGAGCCTCACCGCCGTGCCCTCGCCCTGCCTCGACCACACGTCGAGCACGCCGCCGTGCAGCGCCGCGTCCTCCTGGCTGATGGCGAGGCCGAGCCCCGTGCCGCCCGTGCGCCGCTGCCGCGACGGGTCGGCGCGCCAGAAGCGGTCGAACACGCGGCTCGTCTCCTCCTCGCTCATGCCGACGCCGTGGTCGCGCACCGCGAAGCCCACGGCGTCGCGGTTCGAGTCGACCGTCACGACGATCGGGCGGCCCTCACCGTGGTCGATGGCGTTGCCGAGCAGGTTCTGCAGGATGCGGCGGATGCGGCGAGGGTCGACCTCGGCGTCGAAGTGGCCGCCGGGCGCGACGAGCCGCACCGCCGAGCCGCGCTCCTCGGCGAGCAGCCGCACCGACTCGATCTCGGTCTCGGCGAGGCGCACGACGTTCGTCGGCTCGATCTCGAGCGTCGCGGCGCCCGCGTCGAAGCGCGACATCTCGAGCAGGTCGGCGAGCATGACCTCGAAGCGGTCGATCTGCGTGTGCAGCAGCTCGGCGGTGCGCGCCGCGACGGGGTCGAGGCTCGCGCGCCGGTCGTAGAGCACGTCGCCGGCGAGCCGGATCGTCGTGAGCGGCGTGCGCAGCTCGTGGCTCACGTCGGACACGAAGCGCTGCTGCAGGTTGGACAGCGCGGCGAGGCGCGTGATCTGGGTCGAGATCGAGTCGGCCATGTCGTTGAACGAGCGCCCCAGCCGGGCGAGCACGTCGTCGCCGCGGACCGCCATGCGCTCGTCGAGCCTGCCGCTCGCGAGCAGCGCGCTCGTCGCCGCCGCCTGCTCGACCGGCGCGACCACCATGCGCACGACGACGAGCGTCACGAGCGCCACGAGGGCGAGCAGCGCGACGCCGCCGATGACCATCGTCGTCTGCATGCGCTGCAGCGTGACCTGCGCCTCCTCGAGGCTGTGCACGATGTAGAACTCGTACTGCCCGGCGCTCGGCACCTCGAGCAGCGTGCCCACGATGAGGCCGGGCGCGGTGCCGTCGACGGTGGCGAGCTGCACCGACTGGTAGAACGGCGTGCCCTCCGACGCCGCGACGCGCGCGACGAGGTCGTCGGTCAGCAGCGTGTCGTCGAAGCCCTGCACGCGCGTGTCGCCGAGGTCGACGGCCGACTGCGCCTGGTCGGTCGTGCGCAGCATGGCGTAGGCGGCGAGCGCCGGGTTCGAGATGAAGCCGGATGCGGCGCGCAGCGCGCTCTCCTGCAGCTGGGCGAGCTCGCCCGTGGTCGACGAGCCGGCGGCATCCGTGAACACCTGCTGCGCCGCCTCGGTGGCTCGCACCGACTCGAGCACGGCCTCGTCGCGGCGCTGCTCGAAGATGCTCGCGCCGATCGAGATCGACATGTACCCGCCGACGATCGCCATCGCGAGCAGCGACAGCAGCACGCTCGTCGCGACGATGCGCAGCTGCAGCGACCGCCGCCACGTGCCGGCGAGGCGCTGCGGCAGCGACTGCCCCACCGCCTGCATCCCGACGCCCTAGGCTGCGACCGCGCCGGCGCGGTAGCCGACGCCGCGCACGGTCGTGACGACGCGCGGCTCGTCGGGATCGAGCTCGATCTTCGAGCGGAGGCGCTGCACGTGCACGTTGACGAGCCGCGTGTCGGCCTTGTACTGGTAGCCCCACACCTGCTCGAGGAGCATCTCGCGGCTGAAGACCTGCGCGGGCTTCGACGCGAGCGTCACGAGCAGGTCGAACTCGAGCGGGGTGAGCTGGATGCGGGCCTCGCCGCGCCGCACCTCGTGGCCGGGCACGTCGATCGTGATGTCGGCGACCTGCAGCATCGACTGGTCGGGCTCGCGGCCGGGGCGCAGGCGCGTGCGGATGCGTGCGACGAGCTCCTTCGGGTTGAAGGGCTTCACGATGTAGTCGTCGGCGCCGGACTCGAGGCCGCGCACGACGTCGGTCGTCTCGCCCTTCGCCGTGAGCATGATGATGGGCGTGCCCGACTCGGCGCGGATGAGCTGGCAGATCTGGATGCCGTCCATGCCGGGGAGCATGAGGTCGAGCAGCACGAGGTCGGGCTGCACCGCGTGGAAGCGGTCGAGCGCGTCGGAGCCATCGGGGCAGAACTCGAGGTCGAAGCCCTCGGCGCGCAGCACGATGCCGATCATCTCCGCCAGGGCGGTGTCGTCGTCGACGACCAGGATCGTGGGCATCGGGCTCCTCTCGCCGCCGCCACGATACCCGAGCGCACCTCAGCGCTCGCTCAGACCGGGGCCGCCTCCGCATCCGCGTCCTGCGGCCGGGTGGGCAGCGCTCGCATGGTGCGGAAGCGACTGAGCAGGAACGGCGGCACGGCGAGCGCGCCGATCGCGACGCCCACCCACATGGCGGCGACGGTGCCGAAGGCCGTGCCGAGCGCTCCCGCCACGAGCGCGCCGATGGGCATGACGCCCCACACGACGGTGCGGATGGATGCGTTCATGCGCCCGAGCAGCGGCTTCGGGCAGAGCCGCTGACGGGCGGTGACCTGCACGATGTTGAACACGAGCACCGTGAAGCCGAAGATCGCCTCGCCGGCGATCAGGAGCGCGACCGACGCCTCGGGCACGAGCACCGCGAGCGGCAGCAGCACGGCCGACACGGCGAAGACGACGGTCGACCACGTGATCGCGGGGCCCTCGCCGATCCATCGTGCGATGCGCGACGCAGCGAGCGAGCCGAGAAGTCCCCCGACGGCGCCGATGGAGAGGATGACGCCGTACACCGCGGGGTCGATCTCGAGGATGCGGAGGATCGCGATGGGCAGCAGCGTGAAGACGATGGTCGAGCCGAGGTTCGACAGCGCCACGGTCGCGACGATGCGGCGCAGCAGGTCGCTCGCGGCGACGAAGCGCAGGCCCTCGCCGATCTCGACGAGGAGGTGCCTGCGCTCGGCGCGAGGGCGCACGACCTCGCGGTCGCGGATGCCCGAGAGCGCGAGCACGCTCACGAGGAAGCCTGCGACGTTCGCGAGCAGCACGAAGGGCGCCGAGAGCACCGAGAGCAGCACGCCCGCGAGCGCCGGGCCGCCGAGGCGCATCGTCTGCGCCGTCGCCTCGAGCACGCCGTTCGCGTCGCCGACGTGCTCGTCGTCGACCAGCACGGGCACGAACGACTGGTAGCCGACGTCGAAGAACACGGTCGCGACGCCCACGACCGCGCCGACGACGACGAGGTGCCACAGCTCGAGATGGCCGAGGATGGCGAGCAGCGGGATGACGGCGACGGCGGCGGCGCGCACGAGGTCGGCGGCGATCATGACGTGCCGCTTGCGCATGCGGTCGAGCCACGCGCCCGCCGGCAGGCCGACGACGAGGAACGCCGCGGTCTGCGCCGCGGCGAGGTAGCCCATCTCGGCGTCGGTGGCCTGCAGCAGCGTGACGGCGACGATCGGCATCGCGAGCCCCGCGAGCTGCGCGCCGAGCTGGCTCGTGCCCTCGCCCACCCACAGCCGCGCGAATCCCGGCTGCCCCCACACGCTTCGTCCCATGCCGTCGATGATGGCACACCGATTGGCTTCTCCCAATGACTCGCCGTCGCGTGCGACGATGGGCGGGTGAGCGAGCCGGTGACCACCCAGGGAGCACGCGGCGCGGCCGCGAGCCTCGAGGCGCGCGCGAAGGCGCTCGGCTCCCCCATCCGCTGGCGCATCCTGCGCCTGTGCCTGCACGAGCCGCGCACGAACCGCGAGCTCGCGGCGCTCCTCGACCGCAACCCCGCGACGATGCTGCACCACGTGCGCACGCTCGTCGACGCGGGCTACCTCGCTCCGCAGGAGGCGCGCCGCGGCACGCGAGGCGCGCGCGAGATCCCCTACCTCGCGACGCGGCTCACGTGGGAGGAGGACGAGCAGACGTCGACGTCGGACGTGCTCGTGCGCACCTTCCTCGACGAGATCGAGGGGCTGCGACCCGACGAGGTCGGCATCATGCGCGCGGGCCTGCGCCTCTCGCAGGACGAGCTGCACGAGTACTGGGCGCGCACCGAGGAGATCGTGCGCGACCTCATGGCGCGGCGCGAGGCCGAGCCCCACGTCGAGCGCTCCTCGTGGGGCGTCTTCCTCGCGGTGCACCCCGATCGCCAGCAGGACGGACCGTCCGACCGACACGGCGAGCCGCACGCCTGAGCGCGGCGGCGGGCACGCATGCGCCGCGCCGGCCCGCGCCCGTGCGCATCTCGACGCGCTACGCCGCGTCGCGCGCCGACGTGACCGCCCACAGGGCGTCGAAGATGCCCGCGTTGAGCGCGAACGCCGCCCTCGCCTCGTCGACGAGCCGCGCCTCGGCCTCCGCTCCCCACGGCATCGCGTCGAGCGCGGCGCGGTACGCGCGGCGGATGGGCACGGGTCCGCCCGCCGACGCGAAGTCGTAGAACGACACGTGCTCGTCCCCGGCGCCGTAGTGCCGCTTGAGCATCGTCGCGATGACCTGCCCGCCCGAGACGTCGCCGAGGTAGCGCGTGTAGTGGTGCGCCGTGAAGGCGGGCACGTCGTCGCGCACGGCGAGCACGCGCGCGACGTACGCCTGCGTCGCAGGCAGGATCGGCACGCCCGCCGTGCCGCCGAGCGCGTCGAGGTCGGCGCGGATGGCGTCCGCGCGGTCGAGCGCCCGGTCGGCGAGGAATGCGGGGTCGTCCGCCTGCGGCATGCGGGACTCCATCGCCCGGTACACGGGCTCGAGCTGCGCGAGGTAGAGACGGTAGTCGCCGAGGCTCAGCTCGCCGCTCATGAGCGCCGTGACGAAGCCGCGGTGCTCCGCCTCCTCGTGCACGACGGCGGTCGCCTCGCGCAGACGCGTCGCGAGGGTGGACGGCGTCTCGGTGGCGTGGTCAGCGTGCATCCGACGCCTCCCTTCGTGATCGGGGCGCGTCGGCGCCCGTCCTGAGCGGCACGACCATGCGCCTGCCGCTGCGAGGGTGCTCGACGATCTCGACGGGATGCCGGTAGACGTCGCTGAGCACCCCCTCGTCGATGTCGTGGGGATGGCCGGCGCGGCGCACGCGCCCGGCCTCGAGCAGCACGACGGCGTCGCCGATCGCGAGCGCCGCGTCGAGGTCGTGCAGCACGAGCACGACGGTGCCACCGTGCGCCGCGACGTCGCGTGCGAGGCGCAGCGCGGCGTCCTGGTGGCGCAGGTCGAGCGCGGCCGTGGGCTCGTCGAGCAGCAGCGCGGGCGCGTCCTGCGCGAGGACGCGCGCGAGCTGCACGCGCGAGCGCTCCCCGCCCGAGAGCGAGAGCACGCCCTGGTCGGCGTACGCGTGCGCCTCGGTGTCCGCGAGCGCCGCGAGCGCGACGGCGTCGCGGGTCGCCGACGTCTCCTCGCCGCGCCACGCGTGCCTGCCGAGCGCGACGACCTCGCGCGCCGGGTAGTCGAACGCGACGCCGTGGTGCTGCGAGAGCACGGCGCGGGCTCGCGCGGCAGCGGACGGCGGGAGCGACGACGCCTCGGCACCGCCGATGCGGATGCTGCCGGCTGCGACGGGGACGTCGCCCGCGATGGCGGCGAGCAGCGTCGACTTGCCCGAGCCGTTCGGGCCGACGAGCACCGTGACCGCACCGGGCTCGGCGACCATCGACACGTCGTCGAGCACCGCGCGCCCCGCGAGCTCGACGCGCACCCCCTGCACGACGACGCTCATGCGGGCACCGCCGTGCGCAGGCGTGCGCGGACGAGCACGAGGAAGAGCGGGCCGCCGACGACCGCGGTGAGCACGCCGATCGGCAGGTCGACGAACGGCACGAGCGTGCGGGCGCCGAGGTCGGCGCCGACGAGCAGCAGGGCGCCCGCGGCGGCCGACAGCGGCAGCACGACGCGTTGCCGTGGCCCGACGACGAGCCGCAGCACGTGCGGCACGATGAGCCCGACGAAGCCGATGATGCCCCCGATGGCGACGGCTCCCGCAGCGAGCAGCGCCGCGCACAGCACGGCCACGGCGCGGAACGCACGCAGGTCGAGGCCCGAGCGCCGCGCATCCGTCTCGCCGAGGGCGAGCGCGTCGAGCCCGTGCGCGAGGGGCTGCGCCACGAGGAGGCCGAGCGCGACGACGACCGCGGCGGGTGCGAGCCCCGCCCACGTCGTGCCGTTGAGCGAGCCCATCTGCCAGAAGACGATCGCCTCGCGGCTCGTGGTCTCGGCGAGGAAGATCATGAGGGCGGATGCGGCGCCCGCGACGGCGTTGACGGCGATGCCGACGAGCACGAGCACGAGCGTCGCAGAGCCCCCGAGCCGCGACGAGAGCGCGAGCACGAGCAGCGTCGTGAGGATGCCGCTCGCGAAGGCCGCGGCGGGCACCGTCCACGCGACGACGGCGGCGCTCGACGCGATGATCGCGGTCGCGGCGCCGACGGCGGCGCCCGACGTGATGCCGATGACGCCGGGCTCGGCGAGCGGGTTGCCGAAGAGCCCCTGCGTGATGGCGCCCGCCGTCGCGAGGGCCGCGCCGACGACGAGGGCCGCGGCGATGCGCGGCAGCCGCACGTTCCACAGCGCACCGTCGGTGCGGGCGGCGGATGCGTCGGGCGCGCCGCCGAGCAGCGCGCCGACGCGGCGGGCGAACGAGCCCGCGACCTCGGCGGGGCTCATCGAGAACTGGCCGAGGAGCATCGAGGCGACGACCGCGACGACGAGGAGCACCACGAGCGCGACCGCCGTGATCGCGGCGCGCGAGCGCGGCACGCGTGCGGCGCGCGGCTCGGCCGCCACGTGCCCGTAGCGCCCGAGCGGTGCGCCCGCCTGCCCCGTGCGGCGCACGGCATCCGTCGTCGCGTGGGTCGTCACGGCGCGTACACCGCCTCGGCGAGCGCGACGAGCACCTCGGGGTACGACGGGCCGAACGACAGCACGTCGCCGTCGGCCATGTCGACGATGCGCTGCGCCTGCCCCGCGACGGTGTCGGAGACGCCCGGGCGGCCGACGAAGCCCTCGACGCCACCCGTCGAGGCGAGCCCGCCCGTCATCGTGAGGATGACCTCCGGGTCGATCGACAGCACGGCCTCCGCCGTCGCGGGCGCGATGTCCTGCACGCCCGCGCCCGTCGCGGCATCGACGCCGCCGATCGCGGCGATGAGGTCGTCGGCGCCCGACCCCTCGCCCATGACGAAGAACACGGATCCCGTGCCGCGCACGTAGAGGAAGGCCATGCGCAGCGGCTCCCACTCGCCCGCGAGCGCCGACACGCGACGCTCGGCCGCGCCGAGGCGCTCCTGGAAGTCGTCGACGAGCGCCTGGCCGGCGTCGGGCACGCCGAAGGCGCCGGCGACGACGAGGATCTGCTCGGCGATGCGGTCGACGCCCCGCTCGGACGACACGACGAGCACGGGCACGCCGGATGCGCGCAGCTGCTCGGGCACCTCGGGAGGCCCCATGGTGTCGTCCATGATGACGAAGGTCGGCGCGAGGCCGAGGATCGCCTCGGCCTGCAGCTCGTGACCGTTCTGGGTCACGACCGGCAGGCTCGCGACGGCCGCCTCGGTGCTCGTGTTCGCGCGGCCGACGAGCACGTCGGCGAGCCCGAGGGCGATGACGGTCTCGGTGAGGGTGCCGTGCAGGTCGAGCGCGAGGGTGCGCGAGACGTCGGCGACCTCGACCGTGACGCCGTCGACGCCCGTCGCGGTCACGGGCAGCTGCGGCTCGGGATCGGCGATCGGCGCGGGCTCGGCGACGGCGTGCGCCGTCGACGGGCCCGTGAGCGTGCGCGGATCGACCGTGGTCGGCTGCGGCTCGGCGGCGGCCGACGTCGCAGGCGCGGCCGTGGAGGATGCGGGGGCGGCGCCCTGCCCTCCGGCTGCGGCGCAGCCGGAGAGCAGGACGGCGAGCAGGGCGGCGCCTGCGGCGAGGCGCCTCATGGGCGGGCGATCCTCCGACGCAGCACGAGGCCGCCCGCCATGAGGAGCGAGGCGAGCAGCGCCGTGGGCAGCAGCACGTCGGCGCCCTCGGCGCCCGTCCGCGGCAACGTGCCGGTCGCGGCGGAGCACTCGACGTCGCCGCCGAGGGGCAGGACGAACGACACGGCGTCGAGCGCCTCGCCCGCGGCGTAGAAGCCCGCGAAGCCCTCGGCGCCCGCGGCCGTGAGCGCCGCCGATGCGCCCTGCACGCGCAGCGCGCCGCCGGAGACCTCGGATGCGAACGACAGGGTCGCGAACGCGACGTCGGCGTGCGTGCGCAGCTCGCCGTCGTCGAGGCCCTTCGATGCGACGTCGACGACGAGCGTGCCCGTCGTGGCACCCGTCATGCGGATGCGCACGTCGCTCAGCGTGAGGTCGAGCGCGCCCGAGTGGCCGGTGAAGTGGATGCTGCCCGGCAGCGACACGAGGCCCGTGCGGTCGTCGAGCTGGATGGCACCCGAGCCGCCCGACCACTGCCAGCCGCCGTCGACGTCGGTCACGCCGCCGCCGAGCTGCCAGCCGCCGTTCGCGATGCCGCCCGAGATGTACGAGCGGAACGACGAGCGCACGCCCCACGTCATGGTCGCGCCGGACACGGCCGTCGCGGAGCACTGCTCCTGCACGCCGCCCGCTGCCGCCGTCGGCTGCGGCTGCTGCACCGGGGCCGTCGGGGCGACGATCGGCGGCTGGATGGGGGTCGGCTGCTGCGGCTGCTGGGGCGTGCCCGGCTGCTGCGGCTGCGCGACGGCGGAGATCGGCAGGGTCGCCGACACCGGGTCGAGCTCGGCGCCGGGTGCGTAGAAGCCGCCGAAGGCGGCCGCGCCGACCTCGGTGAGCACCGCGGGCGCGTTCGCGATCGTGAGCGTGCCCTCGGCGACGTCGGCGGCCGCAGCGTCGACGGGGGTCGCAATCGCGACGGTCGCGAGGTCGATGCCCGTCTGCGTCGCGTAGTCGCCCGACGCCATGTCGCGCGCGACGGTCGAGGCGACGATCGTCGCCTGCGTCGCCGAGTCGATGCGCAGGCGCACGTCCGCCATCGTGAGGTCGAGCACGCCGCCGTGACCCGTGAAGCGGATCTGGCCCGGGTAGGCCACGGTCGCGGTGCCGGTCGCCGCGTCCGCGACGCCCATGCCGTCGACCCACGAGAAGCCCGACGCATCCATCGTCACGCCGCCCGTCGGCTCGATCGCGCCGCGTGCGGTGGGGCTCAGGACGTACGAGCGGAAGGACTGCTTGACGCCCCACTGCAGCGTGGCGCCCGAGATGCCGAGGCCGGGCTGCGACGGCTGCGTGCCGGGGTCGGTCGGGGTCGTCGGGTCGGTCGGCGTCGTCGGGTCGGTCGGGTCGACGGGCTCCATCGGCTGCTCGACGACGGCGAGCGGCAGGGTGAACGACGCGGTGCCGAACGAGGTGCCCGCAGGGTACGCGGACTGGAACGCCGCGCGACCCTCCGCCGTGAGCGCCGTCGCCGCGCCCGTCACGGTGATCGCGTCGTCACCCAGCTCGGCACCCGACAGGTCGATCGTCGCGAAGCGGACGTTCGGGAACGCGCCGTCGGCGGTCGTCGCGTCGAGCACGACGAAGCCCTCGGTTGCCGAGACGAGCTCGATGCGCGCATTCGCGAGCTCGATGTCGATGCCGTGGGCGGGCACGTCGAAGTCGACCTGCCCGGGGAAGGCGACGACGGCCCGCTGCGCGTCGGCGTCGACCGCGCCTGCGCCGTCCGCGTACGAGAGGCCCGCGGTCGGGCCACCGAAGACGACGCCCTCGCTCACCGAGATGGCGCGCATGCCCGACTGGTACCGCAGCCACCCGGCGTGGAAGGTCCAGTCGAACGTCGCCGTGGCGACGGTGTGGGTCGGATCGGTGACGACGGGGGCGGCTGGCGCCTCGGGGGCCGTGGGCGGATCCGTCGGCCCGACCGGCGGGTCCGTCGGCTCGACGGGCGGATCCGTCGGCTCGACGGGCTCCTCGATCGCGGCGAGCGGCAGCGTGAACGAGACGGGGTCGAGCGCGGTGCCCGCGGCGTAGAAGCCCGCGAAGGCGGCGGCGCCGGCCTCGGTGAGCGTCGCCGGGGCGTTCGCGATCGCGATCGCGTCGGCGCCGGCCGAGAGCGTCGACAGGTCGATGCGCGCGAAGCGCGAGTCGGGGTGCTGCTCGACGGCGCCCGACTGCAGGCCCCGCGAGGCGACGTCGAAGACGAGATAGCCCTCGCTGCCCGAGACGAGCTCGACGCGCGCATCCGACAGCGTGAGGTCGAGCTGGCCGCCGTGGCCTTGGAAGCGCACGCTGCCCGGCATGCTCACGGCGCCCGTCGCGGTCGCGGCGTCGGCCGTGCCCGTGCCGGACGACCACGTGAGGCCGTTCGCGCCGGCGACGACGCCGCCGTCGACGGTCGTCGAGCCGCTCGCGACCGGGCTCGCGACGTACGACCGGAACGACGCCTTGACGCCCCAGTCGAGGGTCGCGCCGATGATGTCCTGGGCGGCTGCGCTCGCGGGCGGGGCTGCGACGACGCCGACGGCGCCCGCTGCGACGAGCAGCGCCGAGAGGATCGTCGCGAGCGCACGGCGGCGCACGGGCATGGCTGAGGGCATGCGAGATCTCCGTAGAGGTGAGGGAAGGGCGTCGCGAGGAATCCTCGCGACCTTAGGTAAGCCTAACCTAACCTCGATGCGTACGCAGCGCCAGTCCCCCAGGCTCTGGGGGTCAGCCCTCCAGGCGATCGGCCGCCTCGAGCCACGACTCCTCGAGCGCTGCGAGCCGCTCGTCGACCTCCGCGAGCTCGCGCTGCATCGCCAGCAGCCGGTCGTAGTCGCCCTGGTCGACGACGGCGAAGTCGGCGAGCAGCGCCTCCCGCTGCTCCGTCGCCTTCTGCACCCGGCGCTCGAGGCTGCGCACCTCGAGCTCGAGCTGCCTGCGCTCCGCGCCCGAGAGCCGCTCCGTCGCGGGCTGCGCGCGCTGCGCATCCATCGGCGAGGCCGTGCGCCCCCGCTGCGCCGCCGCCTCCGCCTCGATGCGCAGGTACTCGTCGACGCCGCCCGGCAGATGCCGCAGCCCGCCGTCGACGACCGCGCGCTGCTGGTCGGTGACGCGCTCGATGAGGTACCGGTCGTGGCTCACGACGATGAGGCAGCCCGCCCACGAGTCGAGCAGATCCTCGAGCGCGGCGAGCATGTCGGTGTCGAGGTCGTTCGTCGGCTCGTCGAGGATGAGCACGTTGGGCTCGTCGAGGATGATGAGCAGCAGCTGCAGCCGTCGTCGCTGCCCGCCCGAGAGGTCGCGGATGGGCGTCGAGAGCTCGTCGGACTGGAATCCGAGCCGCTCGAGCAGCTGCCCGGGCGTCATCTCCTCGCCGCCCGAGCCGTACGACGTGCGCAGGCGGCCGACGACGGTGCGCACGGGCTCGTGCTCGACGTCGCGCAGCTCGGCGAGCTCCTGGCTCAGCTGCGCGACCTTCACCGTCACGCCGCGCTTCACGCGCCCGCTCGTCGGCTGCAGCGTGCCCGCGATCAGCTGCAGCAGCGTCGACTTGCCCGCGCCGTTGCGGCCGAGGATGCCCGTGCGCTCCCCGGGGGCGATGAGCCACGTGACGTCGTCGAGCACCTCGCGATCGCCGAACGACACCGAGACGTCGCGCAGGTCGACGACGTCCTTGCCGAGCCGCGTCACGGCGAGCTGCGCGAGCGCGATGCGATCGCGGGGCTCGGGGACGTCCTCGATGAGCTGCGTCGCCGCGTCGATGCGGAACTTCGGCTTCGCGGTGCGCGCGGGAGCGCCGCGCCGCAGCCACGCGAGCTCCTTGCGCATGAGGCTCTGCCGCTTCACCTCGGTGACGCGCGAGATGCGGTCGCGCTCGACGCGCTGCAGCACGTACGCGGCGTAGCCGCCCTCGAAGGGCTCGACGATGCCGTCGTGCACCTCCCACGTGTCGGTGCACACCGCATCCAGGAACCAGCGATCGTGCGTCACCACCGCGAGCGCGCCGCGGCCCGAGCCGAGCCTGCGCACGAGGTGGTCGGCGAGCCAGGCGATGCCCTGCACGTCGAGGTGGTTCGTGGGCTCGTCGAGCAGCAGCACGTCCCAGTCGCCCGCGAGCAGGCGCGCGAGCGCCACGCGGCGGCGCTGACCGCCCGAGAGCGACCCGATCGTCGCATCCCACGGCACGTCGCCCGCGAGGCCCGCGACGATCTCGCGGATGCGGGCGTCGCCCGCCCACTCGTGCTCCTCGCGGTCGCCGACGATCGTCGCGCCCACCGTGCCCTCATGGTCGAGCACGTCGCGCTGGTCGAGCATGCCGACGCGCAGGCCGCCGCGATGCGTCACCCGCCCGTCGTCGGGCGTCAGCGTGCCTGCGAGCAGGCGCAGCAGGGTGGACTTGCCGTCGCCGTTGCGGCCGACGACGCCGATGCGGTCGCCGTCGTCGAGACCGAGCGAGACGGAGTCGAAGACGATGCGGTTGGGATGCGCGAGCCGGATGCGCTCGGCGCCGAGGAGATGTGCCATGTCACTCCAGGGTAGGCGGCTGGCGGCGGCTGCCGGGCGCGGCCTCCCCGCGCAGCGGCGCCCGCGTCAGCCCGGCTGCTCCCCCGCCGCCGTGCCCGTCGCCTCCTCGTGGTGCGCGAGCTGCTCGTTGAGCGCGCGCATGAGCTGGAACACCTGGTCGGGCAGCACCTTCACGCGGCTCACCACCTGCGCGTCGATGCCATCCGGTCGCCGCGCGGTGATCGCGGCGAAGTCGAGGGTGAAGTACGTGCCGTTCTGGCCGACGGCGACGAAGTCGGCGAGCACGCCGCCCGCCGCCGACTCGGGCACGTGCAACCTGATCGCGGGCTGATCCGTCATGCCGACAGCATCCCGCAGGTGCCGCCGTCAGTCGATGAGTCGCGCACCCGAGACGGGACCCGTGACCTTGACCGACGGGATGCGCGCCGCCGACAGCGCGACCTGCACCTCGAGCGCCGAGTCGAGGTCGGCGCACAGGAACGCGCACGTGGGCCCCGAGCCCGAGACGATGCCGGCGAGGGCGCCGCTGCGCTCGCCGAGCTCGAGGGTGCCCGCGAGCCGCGGGACGAGGTGCAGCGCCGCCGGCTGCAGGTCGTTCGAGAGCACCTCGGCGAGCATGTGCGCGTCGCCGAGCCGCAGCGCCTGCAGCACGCGCGCGTCGACCTCGGGCCGGTGCACGGCGGGCATGATGTCGGCCTTGTGGCGCAGCCGATGGGCGTCGAGCTCGGCGTACACCTCCGGCGTCGCGAGGCCCTCGCCCGAGAACGCGAGCACCCAGTGCAGCTGCCCCTGCGCGAGCGCGGGGCTCAGCTCGTCGCCGCGACCCGTGCCCACGGCCGTGCCGCCCTGCAGCGCGAACGGCACGTCGGCGCCGAGGCGCGCGGCGAGCCGGTGCAGCTCGTCGCGACCGACGCGCAGCCCCCACAGCTCGGCGCACGCGACGAGCGTCGCCGCCGCATCCGCCGACCCGCCGCCCATGCCGCCGGCGATGGGCACGTGCTTCTCGATCGTGAGGGCGACGCCCGACGAGACCTTCGCGTGGCGCGCGAGCAGCATCGCGGCGCGCACCGCGAGGTTGTCGGCACCCGTGGAGAGCCCGGATGCGTCGATCGGCCCCGTGAAGGCGACGGAGAAGTCGTCGGCCTCGCGGGCCTCGACGAACTCGAGGAGGCTCACCGCGTGGTAGGCCGTGGCGATCTCGTGGTAGCCGTCGTCCTGCAGCGACCCGACGCCGAGGTAGACGTTGATCTTCCCGGGCGCCTTCGCTCTGACGACGCTCGACTCCACGATCCGACCCTATCCGCGCCGCGCGCACGCAGCCTGCACGCATCCCCAGGCTCGCGCCGCCCGGGCCCCGCCGCGAGCGACGCGTCGCGGCCGACGGCCGGAAGGCGTCAGACGAGCAGCGCCCCCGCGCGCGTGAACGCGGCGAGGTCGAGCTGCTCGCCGCGCAGGGTCGGATCGATGCCGATCGACTCGAGCGCGCTCGATGCCGCGGCCGACGACCCGAACACGCTCGAGAGCGCCTGCCGCAGCATCTTGCGCCGCTGCCCGAACGCCGCGTCGATCACGCGGAACGTCGCGCGGCGCAGCACGTCGTCGCCCGGCGTCTCGCCGCGACGGAAGCCCACGAGCACGCTGTCGACGTTCGGCACCGGCCAGAACACCTGGCGCGACACCTCGGCCTCGAGCGCCCACGACCCCCACCACGCGACCTTCGCGCTCGGCACGCCGTACGTCTTCGACCCGGGAGGCGCGGCGAGCCGATGCCCCACCTCCGCCTGCACCATCACGAGGATCCGGTCGATCGAGTCGAACGTCTCGAGCAGGTGGATGAGCACGGGCACCGACACGTTGTACGGCAGGTTCGCGACGACCGCCTCGGGCGCCACCGCGACGTCGGCCGCCGTCACGAGCAGCGCATCCTGCTGCACCACCGTGAGCGATGCGCCCGGCTGCTGCTCGACGAGCGTACGGGGCAGCCGTGCCGCGAGGCGCGGGTCGATCTCGACGGCCGTCACGGCGCAGCCGACCTCGGTGAGCCCGAGCGTCAGCGAGCCGAGCCCCGGCCCCACCTCGAGCACCGAGCGGCCCTCGACGTCGGCGGTGCGCACGATGCGGCGCACCGTGTTGGCGTCGTGCACGAAGTTCTGCCCCCAGCGCTTCGTGGGGGTGAGGTCGAGCTCGGCCGCGAGGCGGCGGATCTCGGTGGCGCCCAGCAGGCTCATGCCCACGTCCCGTACGCGCGATGGGTGTTCTCGGTGAGCTGCGCCGCGAGCGCGTCGGCGTCGACGCCGCGACGCTCGGCCATCGCGCGCACCGTGACGGGGACGAGGTACGGGCTGTTCGGCCGTCCGCGGTGCGGCGCGGGCGTGAGGAAGGGCGCGTCGGTCTCGACGAGCAGCAGCTCGGGATCGGCGACCGTGACGGCGCGGTGCAGGTTCCTCGCGTTGCCGAACGTCACGGTGCCCGCGAACGACATGTACCAGCCGTGCTCGTTGGCGATGCGCGCGAGATCCTCGTCGCCCGAGAAGCAGTGGAAGACCGTGCGCTCGGGGGCGCCGACGCGCAGCAGCGTCTCGACGACGGCGTCGTGCGCGTCGCGATCGTGGATCTGCAGCGCGATGCCGTGGCGCTTCGCGATGTCGATGTGCGCCTCGAACGACTCGTGCTGCGCGCGCCTGCCCTCCTCGCCGGTGCGGAAGAAGTCGAGCCCCGTCTCGCCGACGGCGCGCACGCGCGGCTCGGCCGCGAGCTCGTCGATGCGCGCGAGCGCCTCGAGCAGCGTGCCGGCGTCGGCGTAGCCGGGCGCCTCGTTGGGATGCAGCGCGACGGCCGCGAGCACGCGCGGGTCGGCGGCGGCGAGCGCTGCCGACCACTCCGACGACGGCACGTCGCCACCGACCTGGATGACGCCGGCGACGCCGGCGCGCTCGGCGGCATCGAGTGCCTCGCGATGTCCGAAGGCCTCGCCGTCCTTGATCTCGAGGTGCGTGTGGTTGTCGTAGACGGGCACGGCGAGCGGTGCCGGCTCGGGCGGGCGCGTCATGTCGCGGCCGGGGCTCGCGGCTCGCTCGCGCACGTACTCGCCGCCTGGCAGCGAGTGGGGTCCGGGCTCTTCGGGCAGCGTCACCCGTCAAGCCTAGGCGCGCCGGGCCGTCCGCTCGCGCGGATGCCGCGCCCGCCGCACCCGGGGCGGTGCCGCGCGCCGACGGCGCGACGAACGACTCGCCCGCTCGGTTGTGTGGTGTCGGCGACGGCGCTGCGCCATGCTCGAACCAGTCGAAGGAGGCCGACATGACCACCATCACGCGCACCACCCGCACGGCGCTCGCCCTGCTCGCGGCGACCGCGCTCGCGTGCACCGCCGCATGCTCGACGACCACGAGCCCCGGTGCATCCGGCGAGCCGAGCGACGAGCCCACGACGTCTGCGAGCCCGAGCCCGATCGACTCTGCCCCGCCCGCCGCCGGCGACCCGACGCCCATCCCCGACGACGACCCGCGCCTGTCCGACGCCATAGGGTCGCAGACGTTCCCGATCGTCGAGTGGGCGGAGGAGGGCACGGTCCTCACCGTCATGGTCGGCGGCTCGGGCTCCTCGGCGTGCGTCGCGGCACCGATCGGGGCGACGGTCGAGAGCGAGACGGCGATCGACGTCGAGTTCGCCCCGCCGCTGGGCGAGGTCATGTGCACCGCCGACTTCCGCGTCTACGGCTGGGAGTTCCCGCTCTCCGGCGAGGTCGACGCGACGCAGACCATCGAGGTGACGGTCGCCGGCCTGCAGGAGGGCGCCGAGCCGACCGTCGTGCCGCTCGCGCCGTAGTGGTCGACGAGCGTCAGCCGCGCATCGTCGAGGGCGTCCGGCTCGAGCGCGGCGCGCGGCGCGGCCTGCCGGACGACGTCGCGCTGCACGACCTCGCCGCCGGGCCGGTCGCGCGCCGCATGGGCGCCGACCGGCTCGTCGTCGCCGTGCTCGCGCCCTCCGATGCGCCACCCGTCGCCATCGCCGCACGCCGCCGGCGCGACGGCGAGGGCGTGGATGCGGTGCTGCAGCCGACGATCGCGAAGGGCGCCCGCGGCGACGACGTGCCATGGCACTGCGTGCTGCGGCTGCCCGAGCCGGTGGATGCCGCAGCGGCGCTCGCCGTGCGCATCCGCGGGCTCGGCGACGACGTGGAGGTCGTGGCGCAGCCAGCGGGATGAGGCGTGCGGCGCCGCTCGCTCAGGCCAGCTGCGCCAGCAGCTCGTCGATGCGCTCGAAGTCGGAGTCCATGCCGGACTCGTCGAGCCCCGACTCCACCATGCGGTCGCACGCCGCCTTCGAGCCGTACGTCGACGTGACGACGAGGTCGACGAGGCCGGGTGCGACCTCGACGAGCTCGAGCACCTCGAGCGTCAGGCCGTGCTCGCCCTCGAACTGCCAGGTGTGCGTGATCCGCGTCGGCAGCACCTCGTGGTACGACCCCCAGAAGCGGTAGCGCCCCTCGCCCACCTCGACCGTGTAGTCGAAGGCCCCGCCCGTGACGGCGTCGAAGCGGTCGAGGCGCACGCGAGAGCCGCGCGGACCCATCCACCGCACGAGGAGGTCGGCGGTCGTGTGCACGCGTTGCAGCTGCTCGACGGTCGCGCGGAACGTGCGGCGATGCACGATGCTCTGCTCGCCGACGCGCTCGTGGGTCGTCGTCGCCATGGTGCCTCCTCGGTCGTGCGGCGGATGCCGTCGCCCGTCGACGCTAGCCCGCTCCCCCGACGCGCGCGAGGGTCAGTCGGCGGCGGCGACGCGCGGCACGTAGATCCACGCCTCGCGGCCGGACGCGAGCGCGACCGTCGTGCGCTCGTAGCCGACCGACTCGTAGCGGTCCGTGGCGGCGAGGCCGGCGTCGTCGAGGGTGAGCACGCCGCCGTCGACGCGGTCGGCGAGGTCGCCGGAGCGCTCGATGCCCGGGTGCTCGTCGCTGCCCGACGCCGCGATGACTGCCGGATCGGTGATGCGCACGGTCGTGAGGCGCCAGCCGACGAGCGAGTCGGGCACCGTCGGCACCGTGCCGCCGTAGAGCGCCTGCTGCACCGAGGCCTGCCGCAGGGTGCCGAACGAGAACACGGCGTGCGACGCGGGCGTCGGACGCGGCGCGTCGGCGATCGACGGGTCGTCGAGCAGCGGCCCGTCGGCGCCCGGCACGCCGCGGTCGAAGCCGTCGACCGAGCTCACTGCGCCTCGATCCGCGGGAACAGGGGCGGGATCGTGTCGACGCGGCCCGTGCCGCGCCACGCATGCGCCGAGCGGATGTCCTGCTCGAGCACGGCGCCCTCGCCGCCGACCGCGGCCCACAGCTGCTGCGTCGCGCGCGTCATGACGGGCGCCAGCAGGATCGCGGCGGTGCCGATGCCCTGCACGAGCGTCGCGAGCACCGCATCGAGCCGCTCCTGCTGCGCATCGTCCTTCGCGAGCACCCACGGTGCCTGCTCGGTGACGAAGCCGTTGAGGCGGTCGACGATGCGCATCGCCTGGTCGATGGCCTCGTGGATCTGGAACCGGTCGATGGCGGCGTCCGCACGCGCCACCGACGCCTCGAGCAGCTCGGCGACCTCCGGCACGGGTGCGACGTCGGGCACGACGCCGTCGCGGTACCTCTGCACCATCGCGATCGTGCGGCTGGCGAGGTTGCCGAGGCCGTTCGCGAGCTCCGCGTGGTACCGCGCGTCGAGGTCCTCCCACGAGAACGACCCGTCCGAGCCGAACGCGATGGCGCGCATGAAGTAGTAGCGGAAGGCGTCGACGCCGAACACGTCGGTGATCTGCCTCGGCTCGATGCCCGTCGCCTTCGACTTCGACATCTTCTCGCCGCCGACGAGCAGCCAGCCGTGCCCGAAGACGTGGTCAGAGACGGGGATGCCCGCAGCCATCTGCATCGCGGGCCAGATGACCGCGTGGAAGCGTGCGATGTCCTTGCCGACGATGTGCGTCGCGGGCCAGCGGCGCGCGAACTGCTCCTCGTCGACGCCGTAGCCGATGGCGGTGACGTAGTTGAGCAGCGCCTCGAACCAGACGTACACGACGTGCGTGTCGTCCCACGGGATCTCGATGCCCCAGTCGAAGGTCGACCGGCTGATCGACAGGTCGGTGAGCCCCTGCGCCACGAACGAGCGCACCTCGTTGCGCACGTGCTCGGGCTGCACGTAGTCGGGGCGGTCGGCGTAGAGGTCGAGCAGCGGCTGCTGGAACTCGGAGAGCTTGAAGAAGTAGTTCGCCTCGCGCACCGTCTCGACGGGACGCGAGTGGATGGCGCAGACGAGCTGACCCTCGTACTCGCCCGTGCCCGGCACGAGGTCGTTCGCGGTCTTGTACTCCTCGCAGCCGACGCAGTACTCGGCCTCGAACTCGCCGTGGTAGATCCAGCCCGCGTCGTAGAGGCGCTGCAGGAAGATCCGCACGCCGCGCGCGTGACGCTCCTCCGTCGTGCGGATGAAGTCGTCGTTCGCGATGTCGAGCAGCTCGAGCTGCGGCTTCCACGCCGACTCGACGAGCCGATCCGTCCACTCCTGCGGCGTCGTGTCGTGCGCGATCGCCGTGCGCATGATCTTCTGGCCGTGCTCGTCGGTGCCCGTGAGCATGAAGGTGTCGTCGCCCCGCATCCGGTGCCAGCGTGCGAGCACGTCGGTGGCGACCTCGTTGTAGGCGTGGCCGATGTGCGGCACGTCGTTGACGTAGTAGATCGGCGTCGTGACCGTGAACCGCTCAGGCATGCCCTCCATCCTACGAAGGATGCGAGGCGCGTGACGCCGCGTCGCAGGCGGTGGGCGGCGCCGGGCCGCGGTCGTCAGCCGCGGCGGACGGCGAGCGCTGCGTCGTACAGCTCGCTGCGGCCTCGACCCGTGCGCTCGGCGACCGCGCCCGCGGCCTCCTTGAGACGCTCGCCGGCTGCGACGCGTGCGAGCACGTCGGCGACCGCGTCCTCGAGGGATGCGGGCGCCGGCTGCGCACCGCCGATGACGAGCACGATCTCGCCCTTCACGCCCTCGCGCGCCCACGGCTCGAGCTCGGCAGCCGTGCCGCGGCGCACCTCCTCGAAGCGCTTCGTGAGCTCGCGCGCGACGGCGACGGGCCGGTCGCCCAGCACGTGGGCGACGTCGGCGAGCGCGTCGGCGATGCGGTGGGGCGACTCGAAGAGCACGACGGTGCGGCGCTCGTCGGCGAGGCCCCGCAGGGCTGCGCGACGCTCGCCCTGCTTGCGCGGCAGGAACCCGTCGAACGCGAACCGGTCGGTCGGCAGGCCGGAGAGCGCGAGGGCCGTGAGCACGGCGGAGGGGCCGGGCAGCACCGTCACGGGCACGCCGGCTGCGATGGCGGCCTGCACGAGCCGGTAGCCGGGGTCGCTCACCGTCGGCATCCCCGCGTCGGTGAGCAGCAGCACGTCGACGTCGCGCGCCTGCTCGGCGAGCTCGGGCGCAAGCGCATCCTCGGTGTGCTCGTGCACGGCGACGAGCCTCGGGCGCTCGTCGCGCCGCACGTCGAGCGCCGCGAGCAGCCGCTGCGCCGAGCGGGTGTCCTCCGCCGCGATGACGGGAGCGGAGGCGAGCGCCTCGCGCAGCCGCGTCGTCGCGTCGCCGAGGTTGCCGATGGGCGTGGCGGCGACGAGGAGCATGTCGTCCATCCAAGCGCACGCGCGTGCGCACGCACGGAGGGCGCCCGTGGGAGGATCGCCGGGTGACGCCGACGGATGCCGCCCCCGAGCATCCGTCGACACCCTCGCAGCCCGCGCCGCGACGCAGCATGCTCGCACCGCTGCAGACGCCGACCGCGCGCCGCGTCATCGACCTCGCCTCGCCCATCGGCGTCGTCGCGCTCGCCGCCGTGCTGCGGCTGACGAACCTCGGCGAACCGCACGAGCTCGTCTTCGACGAGACGTACTACGTGAAGGACGCCTACTCGCTGTGGCAGCTCGGGTACGAGGGCCGCTGGCCGGAGGACGCGAACGCCGCGTTCGTCGCCGGCTCGTCGACCCTCGAGTCGACGGCGTCGTTCGTCGTGCACCCGCCGCTCGGCAAGTGGATCCTCGGCATCGGCATGGGCCTCGGCGGCATCGAGGATCCCGTCGCCTGGCGGTGGCCCGCCGCGGTCGTCGGCATCCTCGTCGTCGCGCTCACGCTGCTCGTCGCGCGCGGGCTCACCCGCTCGTGGACGTGGGGCGCGCTCGCCGGCCTGCTGCTCGCCGTCGACGGGCAGGCGATCGTGATGAGCCGCACGGTGCTGCTCGACCAGACGCTCGCGCTCCTCGTGCTCGCAGGCGCGGGCGCCCTGCTGCTCGACCGGCTCGGCGCCGCGGCGCGCATCGCACGATGGCGGCACGCGCATCCGGGCTCCTGGCTCGGCCCCGCGCTGTGGGCGCGACCATGGATCGTCGCAGCCGGCGTCGCGCTCGGCGCCGCGTGCGCCGTGAAGTGGTCCGGGCTGTACTTCGTGGCGGCCTTCGGCCTGTGGTCGGTGGCGCTCGACGCGCTCGACCGACGCCGCGCGGGCGTGCGGGGCTGGCACGTCGGCACGCTCGTGACGCAGGCGCCGACGAGCCTCGTGCTGCTCATGCTGCCCGCCATCGCCGTCTACCTGGCGTCGTGGACCGGATGGTACGGCGGCGGCTACTCGTCCGACTGGGCCGAGGAGCACCCCGACGAGCTGCTGACGGGCGCGCTCGCCTGGGTGCCGGATCGGCTGCAGAGCCTGTGGCACTACCACGAGCAGATGTGGACGTTCCACGTCGGCCTCACGAACGACCACCCGTTCGAGAGCCCCGCGTGGCAGTGGCTGCCGATGCTGCGCCCCACCGCCTTCCTGCTGCACCTCGACGGCGACATGATGACGTTCATTACGGCGTTGGCGAACCCGTTCGTCTGGTTCCCGGCCGTCGCGGGCCTGCTCGTGCTGCTCTACCGCATCGGGGCGCGGCTCGACCGGGCGGCGGCCTTCCTCGTCGTCGCCGTCGCCGCCGGCTACGTGCCGTGGCTCGCCTTCCCCGACCGCACGATCTTCGCCTTCTACACGATCGTGTTCGAGCCGTTCCTCGTCGTCGGCCTCGCGTACCTGCTGTGGCGGCTCGTGCACGGGCGCGTGCGACCCGCGACGGCCCGCGTCGGTCGCATCCTCGTCGCCGCGCTCGTCGTGCTCGCCGTCGCGGGCGCCGTGTTCTTCGCGCCGCTCTGGTACGGCGTGTGGATGCCGGAGGATGCGCTGCGCCTGCGGTACTGGCTGCCCGGCTGGCGCTGACGCGGGGTGCTGCTGGCTCGGCACCGAGCCCGCCGGGGCCGGTCGTCGAGCGGGAGACCGCGAGATCCGCGCCCGCGGGCATGATGGTGCCGTGACCGACGCGCCCCTCGCCATCCCGCATGCCGACGCCGAGCCCATCGACGCCATCGTGTCGGAGCCGGACGGCGACGCCTGGGCGACCGTGGCGCTCGCGCACGGCGCGGGTGCCGGCATGCGGCACGCGTTCATGGAAGGGATGGCGCACGCGCTCGCCGGGCAGGGCCTGCGCGTCGTGCGCTTCGACTTCCCGTACGTGACCGCCGGCAGGCGCTTCCCCGACCGTGCGCCTGCCGCGATCGCCGCGTGGCGCTCGGTGGCGGGCGCCGCCCGTGCGCTCGGCCAGGTGCCGTTCGTCGCGGCGGGCAAGTCGTTCGGCGGCCGCATGGCGACGATGGCCGTCGCCGAGGGCCTGCCCGCCGACGCGCTCGTCTCGCTCGGCTACCCGCTGCACGCGCCCGGCAAGCCCGAGCGCCTCCGCGACGAGCACCTGTACGGCATGACGACGCCGCACCGCATCGTGCAGGGCACGAACGACCCCTTCTCGTCCGGCGACCTGCTCGAGGGCGTCGTCGCGCGCATCGGCCCGTCGACGACGATCGACGCCGTCGAGGGCGGCGGGCACTCGTTCGAGGTCAAGGGCCGCAAGCGCGCACCCGAGGTCATCGCGGCCGAGCTCGCGCCCCGGATCGTGGTCTGGCTGCGCGCGACCCTCGGCTGACGCGCAGCACCAGGTCGCTGCATCCACCCGCCGCGCACGAGATGAGCGTGGGCGGGCCGCCGGGTGGAATGCACCCTCGGCGTGCCGCCCACGCTCATCCCGTGCACGCACGAGGGCCCCGACGCCGAAGCGCCGGGGCCCTCGAGGCAGCGTGCGGTCAGTTCACCTCGGCGGGGTCGGCCGAGACGCGACCCGCGACGCCCTGGTCGAGCGCGTCGATCGCCGCCATCTGGTCGGCGTCGAGCTCGAAGTCGAAGACCTCGGCGTTCTCGCGCATGCGCGCGGCGCGGTTCGACTTCGGGAAGACGATGTGGCCGTGCTGCAGGTGCCAGCGCAGCAGCACCTGCGCCCACGACTTCTCGTGCGCCTCGGCGATCGATGCGACCTGCGACTCGTAGTCGACCTTGCCCTGGCCGAGCGGGCCCCACGCCTCGAGCAGGATGTCGTGCTCGGCGGCGATCGCGGCGGTCTCGCGCTGCTGGAACTGCGGGTGCAGCTCGATCTGGTCGACGACGGGCTTCGCACCGCCCTCGGCGAGCAGCTGCGGCAGGTAGCGGTGGTCGAAGTTCGACACGCCGATCGACGTCGTGAGGCCCTCGGACTGCAGCTCCTGGAACGTCGTCCAGGTCTCCTGCCACAGACCCTTCTCAGGGCAGGGCCAGTGCACGAGGTACAGGTCGACGCGCTCGAGCCCGAGCCTCTCGAGGCTCGTGGCCATCGCATCGCGCGACGCCGTGCGGCCCTGGTCGTCGTTCCAGCACTTCGTCGTGACGTACAGCTCGTCGCGGGCGATGCCGGATGCGGCGATCGCGCGACCGACGCCCTCCTCGTTGCCGTACACGGCGGCGGTGTCGATGTGGCGGTAGCCGGCCTCGAGCGCGTCGGTGACGATGCGCTCCGTCTCGGCGGGGTTCACCTTGAACACGCCGAACCCGAGCTGCGGGATGCTCGTGCCGTCGTTGAGCTGGACCGTGGGGATGGACGTCATGCATGCTCCTTCTCGTCTGCGAGCGTCGCGGGCCGCGCAGGGTCGCCGCGGGCCGATGGCGTGACGCGCTCGACGTCGACGAGCCTACTGACGTGTCGTCAGCCGACGACCTCCTCGACCCAGGCCTTGACGACGGCCCACGAGGCGCTGCCGGGATCGAGGTGCGCGAAGTGCTCCTCCCCCTCGACGACCTCGAGGCGCACGTCGTCGCCCGCGGCGATCGCGGTCGCGGCGTAGGACTCGCTCTGCGACGGAGGCACCGTGACGTCCTGATCGCCCGTGACCACCAGCTGCGGCACGCCGAGCGGCACCATCTGCGCCGGCGAGGCGATCGCCGCGACGTCGGCGGGCACCGCCGCGTCGGGGTCGATCTCGAGCAGCGACGCGACGGCGCCGCCGCCGAGCGACTGCTCCTGCGCCGTGACGAGATCGTTGACGCCCGCCTGGCTCGCCGCCGCGACGGGCACGAGCACGGGGCGCGCGCCGGGCACGCCCTCGGGCAGCGTGGGCCTGCCTGCGGCCCACAGCGCCAGGTGGCCGCCCGCCGAGTGCCCGACGATCGCCACCCGCCACACGTCGAGGCCCGCATCCGCACCGACGGTCGCGAGCAGGTCGACCGCAGCCGCGACGTCGTCGAACGTCGCGGGGCGACCGCCGCCTGCGCCGACGCCGCGGTAGTCGACGTTCCACACCGCGTAGCCGTCGGCCACGAGGTCGGCGGCGATCGCAGCCTCGAGCGACCGGTCGTAGCCGGCCTGCCAGTAGCCGCCGTGCACGAGGATCACCGTCGCGCGGGCCGTGCCGGAGGGGAGGATGAGGTCGCAGACCTGCGCGGGGTCGTCGCCGTATGCGTGCGTCGTCGTGGTCACCCCACCATCCTCGTCGACGAGCTCCTCGATGGGATCCTCGGCGCAGGCCGCGAGCGCGAGCACGCCCCCGGCGCCGAGCCCTGCGAGCAGGGCGCGTCGCGTGAGCACGTCAGCGCCTGCGCGGCACGGTCAGCGCGAGCGTGAGCAGCGCGACGAGCAGTGCAGCGCCCGACATGAGCCAGCTCACGGTGCCGCTCGGGATGCCCGCCCGGGCGCCCGCCGTCGGCACCACCGCGAGGACGGGCACGAGCAGCACCGCGGCCCACGCCCACCATCGCGCGCCGGAGGCGAGGATCCATCCGGCGACGCCGCCGAGCAGCACGAGCGACGAGCCCGAGACGACCCAGCGAGTCCACATCGGCAGCCCCGCGCCCGAGAGGACCGCCTGCTGCAGGACGAACCCGGCGGCGACGAGCACCACGAGGACGACGACGCCGAGCAGGCGCCCGACGATGCCGCCGGGCGCGAGCAGGTACGCCGCCGCCGTCGCGGCGAGCCCGAAGACGACGATGCCGAGCTGGTGCGACAGCACATCCCAGCCGTACGCCTCCGGACGCAGCAGCAGCGTGACGAGCGCGCCCTGCGACTGCTGCAGCACGATCGCACCGCCCGTGATGCCGAGGAGGCCCGCGAGCAGCCAGTGACGGCGATCGAGCAGGCGACCGGCGCGCAGCGGCTCGAGCGGGGCGCCAGGATGCGCGGGCACCGGCACGCCGTGCGGCGTGGGCGGCGCGAAGGGCGCGCCGTGCGGCATGGGCGGCGCGAGGGGCGCGCCGTGCGGAGGGGGCAGGGTCATGCGCTCAGCGAAGCACCGGGCGCTGGGTGCGCGCTGACGCCTCGCCCGGGAGCGGGCGGGGCGTCGACCGCGCGGGAGCGGGCGGAGCGTCGACCGCGCGCGACCGCAGGGTCGGGGCGATCAGGCCGCCTCGTACGTCTCGCAGTGCGCGGTGCCCTGCCCGCCCGCGATGCGCACCTCGCCGGCGAGGCACAGCGCCGACTGGTTGTGCACGCAGTCGAGGCGCTGGCATGCGCCGACGTGGCTGATCACCTTCGGCAGCCCGCCGTCGATGCCGAGCGGCAGGAACGTCGCGCAGTCGGCGCCGGCGCCGTCGACGGTGATCGCGGGCGCATGGCACCCGTCGTGGTTGTAGCCGCACGTCGTCGCGGTGCACGACGTCACGGTGGGGAGCTGCTCGATGGTCATGGCGATCCTCCTCGGCTCGTGCGTCGAGGATGCTCCTGTCGCCGACGCCTGTCCAGCAAGGACAGGCTGCCCTGACCGGCGCTTCCTCCGGCGCGCGCACCCCGCGTCAGGCGTCGATCGCGCGGCGGACGTGCAGGCGCCGTGCAGCGGGGTGGGTCACGCTGGGCTTCACAGCCCGCGACACCACGGAGCCGCCATGCGTCGTCGAATACTCGCCGCCCCCATCGCCCTGGCGGTCGTGCTCGCCGGCTGCGCCGTCGAACAGGGCGCGTCGCCATCGCCGTCGGCGGTGACCTCGCCGACCCCGTCGGTGGCGCCGACGTCCTCTGCGACACCGACACCGACCCCGACCCCGACCCCGATACCGACGCCGTTCGCGGAGCCGGTTGCCGAGCCACCGCAATGCGGAGACGCCTACGTCGTCGAGTCGAGCCGGGGCGGCGCCCATGGGATGTCCGGCACAGACGCGGAGGTGCTCGCCGCGCTCATGCCGCGCCCTGCGTTCCTCGCCGCCGATGCGCTCGACGGGCTCGACACCTTCTGCACCGTGACGACGACCACGCTGGTTGACGGACCGCCGAACCCGGATGGCACACCGCGCATCCTCGACGTGTCGATCGCGTTCGTGGGGGGTGGCGCCGCGACCGACGAGTCGCTCGCAGCCTGGGCCGCGGCCAACGGTTACGCCGCGGACGGCGGCGGCGACTACCCGGAGCACGTCGCTCCGGCCGCCGCGGACGGCACGACCACGAGGAAGATCGTCTGGATGCCGGCGTCGTACCTCGGGTGGGACGAGGCCGAGGCCTTGGCACAGTCCACGCTGCTCGGGGTCGACGTGGCGATCGACGACCGCGTCGTCGTCTTCTACGACTTCACGATCCCGCAGGGCTAGCGGAACCGCGCACCCCGCGTCAGGCGTCGATCGCGCGGCGGAGGTAGTGGATGCGGTCGCGCAGCTGCTGCATCGACGCCTTCGCCACCTCGGGCCCGCCGCACACGCGCCGCGCCTCTGCGTGCACCATGCCGTGCGTCTGCCCGCGCTTCTTCGCCACGATCGACACGAGCGCGTTGAGCAGCTGACGATCCTCGCGCAGCGACCGGAAGAGCGCGTCGGGCTGCGGCTGCACGGGCTTCTCGGCGATGCGCGACGCCTGCCTGCGCTGGCGGCGCTGCAGCATCTCGGACACCTCCTCGGGCTCGAGGATGCCGGGGATGCCGATGAAGTCGTGCTCCTCGTCGGTGCCGGGCTCGACGAGCTGCCCGAACTCCTGGTCGCCGAAGAGCACCTTGTCGAACGTCGCGGCCGACGACAGCGGCTGCCACGTGAACGGCGACTCCTCGCGCTCCTCCTTGTCGGGCTTCGCCGCCGCCTCCATGAGGGCGTCGTCGAGCAGCTCGTCGTCGTCGGTGGGCTTGCCGAGCGCGTGGTCGCGCTGCCGCTCGAGCTCGGCCGCGAGCTGCAGCAGCACGGGCACCGACGGCAGGAACACGGTCGCGGTCTCGCCGCGGCGCCGCGATCGCACGAAGCGACCGATCGCCTGCGCGAAGAACAGGGGTGTCGCCGACGACGTGGCGTAGACGCCCACCGACAGGCGCGGCACGTCGACGCCCTCGGAGACCATGCGCACCGCGACCATCCAGCGCGACTCGGAGGCTGAGAACTCCTCGATGCGCGCGCTCGCGCCCGCGTCGTCGCTGAGCACCACGGTGACGTGCTCGCGGCAGATGCCCTCGAGGATCGCGGCGTACTGGCGCGCCTGCGCCTGATCGGTCGCGATGACGAGCCCGCCGGCGTCGGGCACCTGCTCGCGCACCTGGCTGAGCCGGGCATCCGCGCTCTGCAGCACCTGCTGGATCCACGTGCCGCCGGGGTCGAGCGCCGTGCGCCACGCGGCCGACGTGATGTCCTTCGCGTCCTCGTGGCCGAGCGTCGCGCGCATCTCGTCGCCCATCGACGTGCGCCACTCCATCGTGCCCGCGTACGCCATGAACAGCACGGGGCGCACGACGTGGTCGGCGAGCGCGCGGGCGTAGCCGTAGTCGTAGTCGGTGGCCGAGTAGCGCACGCCGTCCTCGGCGGGCGCGTACTCGACGAACGGGATGGGTGCGTCGTCGCTGCGGAACGGGGTGCCCGTGAGCGACAGGCGCCGCGTCGCCGGCGCGAACGCCTCGCGCACCGCGTCGCCCCACGAGAGCGCGTCGCCCGCGTGGTGCACCTCGTCGAGGATGACGAGCGAGTCGGCCGAGCGCGTCATGCGCTCGTGCAGCGCCGGCCGCGCGGCGACCTGCGCATAGGTGACGGCGACGCCGTGGTAGTGCCGCGCGGCCTCGCCGTGCGCATTGCGGAAGCCGGGGTCGAGGCGGATGCCCGCGCGCGCCGCCGCATCGGCCCACTGCGTCTTCAGGTGCTCGGTGGGCGCGACCACCGTGACGCGACGCACGGCGCCTCGTCGCAGCAGCTCGGAGGCGAGGCGCAGCGCGAACGTCGTCTTGCCTGCGCCGGGCGTCGCCGCCGCGAGGAAGTCGCGCGGCTCCCTCTCGAAGTAGCGCTCGAGCGCCTCCTGCTGCCAGGCCCGCAGCGTCTGCGTCGTGCCCCAGGCCGCACGCTCGGGATACGCGGGGCTGAGGTGGTCTGCGGCCCAGGAACCGTAGTGCTGGGGCTCGCTGGACATGAGCACCAACGGTAGCCCTGACCGCCGACGCGACACGAAGCGCGCACCCACGGTCAGCCGCCGCGCACGGTCGCGGCGTAGCATCCGCAGCATGCACTTCCCCATCGGACTGCTCGCCATCGCCGTGGCCATCTCGATCGCCGCGTGGCGCACGCGTCCGCGCTGGTGGATGTGGGCGGTCGGCGCCCTCGTCGCGATCGGGCTCGTGTGGAGCGTGCTGTCGATCGTCGGCGTGACGGTGACGCTCGGCGGCATCGTCGCAGCGACGATCGGTTGGGTCTACCTCGGGCTGTGCCTCACCGTCATGCTCGCGGCGGTCTTCGTGCTCGAGCGCCGCGGCCCGAACGGCGAGGAGGCGCCGCCCCTCATCGGCGACAACCCCCTCGACGGCGACACGGACGACCGCGACGATCCGGCGCCGTCGCCGCACCTGCCGTAGCGCGCTCGCGCGGCGCCTCAGCGCGTCCGCGCCACCCGGCCCTCGTCCCACACGGGGGCATCCGCCTCCACGACCTCGCCATCGGCCTGGAACACGAGGAAGCGGTCGAAGGTGCGCGCGAACCAGCGGTCGTGCGTGACGGCGAGCACCGTGCCCTCGAAGCGTCCGAGCGCCTCCTCGAGCGCCTCCGCCGAGACGAGGTCGAGGTTGTCGGTCGGCTCGTCGAGCAGCAGGAGCGTGACGCCCGCGAGCTCGAGCAGCAGGATGCGGAACCGTGCGCGCTGCCCGCCGGACAGCTGCTCGTAGCGACGCTCGGATGCATGGGCGAGCCCGTAGCGGTCGAGCGCGGCGCTCGCGGGCTCGCGAGGCATCCCCTGCCGCTCGTCGTCGCCGCGATGCAGGATGTCGAGCAGCGTGCGCCCCTCGAGCCCCGCGGCGGCATGGCTCTGCGCGAACCATCCGGGCACGACGCGCGCGCCGAGCACCGCTCGGCCCTCGTGCTCGACGCGCCCGATCGTCGCGCCCACGCTCGTGACGTGGCCGAGCGTCGCATCCGGATCGCTGCCGCCGTGCGCGAGCAGGCGCAGGAAGTGGCTCTTGCCCGAGCCGTTCGCACCGAGCACGGCCACGCGGTCGCCGAACCACACCTCGAGGTCGAAGGGGCGCATGAGCCCCGTGAGCTCGAGCCCCGTGCAGACGACGGCGCGCTTGCCGGTGCGTGCGCCGCGCAGCCGCATCGCGAGATCCTGGGCAGGCGGCCTCGCCTCGGGCGGCCCCGCCGACTCGAAGCGCGCGAGCCGCGTCTGCGCAGCCTTGTAGCGGGCCGCCATGACGTCGCTCATCGTCGCCTGCACGCGCAGGGTGTGCACGAGCGTGCGGAGCTGCTGGTGCTGCTCGTCCCAGCGCCTGCGCAGCTCGTCGAGACGGGCGAAGCGCGCCTCGCGCGCCTCCTGATAGGTCGCGAACCCGCCGCCGTGCACCCACGCCGACGAGCCCGCGGGGCTCGCCTCGAGCGTGACGACGCGATCGGCGGCGTTCGCGAGCAGCTGCCGATCGTGCGACACGAGCAGCACGGTCTTCGACGTCTCGCGCAGCCGCTCCTCGAGCCAGCGCTTGCCGGGCACGTCGAGCGCGTTGTCGGGCTCGTCGAGCAGCAGCACCTCCTCGGGCCCGCGCAGCAGCGCCTCGAGCGCGAGCCGCTTCTGCTCGCCACCCGAGCAGGTCGCGAGCGCGCGCCATCGCGCTCGCTCGAACGGCAGGCCGAGGGCGGCCATGGTGCAGCGGTCCCACACGACCTCGTGCTCGTAGCCGCCGGCCTCCGCGTAGTCGGCGATCGCCGCGGCGTACGCGAGCTGCGTGCTCGTGTCGTCGCGCTCGAGCATCGCCGCCTCCGCCGCCTGCAGCGCGAGCGCCGCGAGCCGGATGCGCTCGGGCGCGACCGCGACCAGGAGGTCCTCGACCGTCGCGTCGGCGCGATCGGCGACGCCGATGGTCTGGTCCATGACGCCGAGGCCGCCCTGCACCTGCACGCTGCCCTCGTGCGGTCGCAGCGCGCCGCGCACGATGCGCAGCAGCGTCGACTTGCCGGCGCCGTTGGCGCCGACGAGCGCGGTCGTGCGGCCCTCTGGCACGCGGAAGCCGACGTCCGTCAGCAGCGGTCGGCCATCCGGCAGCGCGTACGAGACGCCGCCGACGTCGATGAAGCCCATGGTTGCGTCCTGCGGTCCGTGCGGCGGGCGGGGCCCGGCCACCCGCGGTGGGCAGCCGACCAGGCTAGGGCATGCGTGCTGCGCGCATCGTGGGCGTGCCGCTCGGGCGCCCCCGCGCCGGCGCATCTGCTCCTGGGTGCGCGTTCGCGGGGCGTCGGCGTCCTCGTTCGCGTCTGCGTCTCGCCGGCGATTCCGGCAGCCGAGGGAACATGCCACTCCATGCCGGGATCGCCTGCGAGACGCACACCCGCCGCCGAGGGATCGCCTGCACGACGGAGCACCGCCGCCGAGGGCTCGGGCGCCGAAGGGCGCCGGAGGGGGCTACGCCCCGGGCGTCGCGTCGTACGTCACCCAGCGCGTGCGGGTGGCGACGCGGTCGTAGAGGCGCTGCGCCGTCGCGTTGTCGTCGGCGGTGATCCAGCGCACGACGGATGCGCCCTCGAGGGCCGCGATGCCGCCGAGATGGGCGACGAGCGCGCGACCGACGCCCGTGCCGCGCGCCGACTCAGCCGCGTACAGGTCGTCGAGCCAGACGCCGACGGTGCCGGTCGAGGGCCGCGCGAAGCGTCGGTGGTGCGCGATGCCGACGAGCTCGCCGTCGGCATCGGCGACGAGACCGCGCACCTCGTGGTCCGCATCCGTCAGCCACGACCACACGCGCTCGACCACCGCCTCGTCGGGCTCGAGCCGGTAGAAGTCGCGGTACGCGCGGAACAGCGTCGCCCACTGCTCGCGGTCGTCGGTGCGGAGGGGCCTGATCGTCACGGGCATGCCCCGATGCTGTCATCCACAGGCTGCGGGCGGGCGGCTTCGCTAGCATCCACGCGACGGAAGGTGGCACGATGTCCGACCCCGAGATCCCCGCCGAGATGCCACCGGTGACGCCGGCGTTCCAGGCCGACCTCGACGCGTACACGAAGGGCCAGCTCGACGAGGAGGAGCTCGTCGAGCGCTACATGGACCGCCTCGGCTACGGCGACATGTGGCGCAGGCAGCAGCGCCTCGAGCCGGGCGAGCTGCCCGAGTAGCGCACGCCCGTCGCGCGTGCCGGCGCCGAGCCGCACGCCGGCCCCTCGCGGACCACGTCCTCGGCGAACGCGCGCACGCACCGCGCGCGCGACGCGAGAGGATGGTGGGGATGCACATCGCCTACCCGGCCGAGCTGCCGGTCTCCGCGCGCCGCGACGAGATCGCGGCCGCCATCGCGGCGCACCAGGTCGTCATCGTCGCGGGCGAGACGGGCTCCGGCAAGTCGACCCAGCTGCCGAAGATCTGCCTCGACCTCGGCCGCGCCGCCATCGCCCACACGCAGCCGCGCCGCATCGCCGCGCGCACGATCGCCGAGCGCGTCGCCGACGAGCTGCAGGTCGAGCTCGGCGCCGAGGTCGGCTACCAGGTGCGCTTCACCGACAAGGTCAGCTCGGCCACGAAGGTCGCCGTCATGACCGACGGCGTGCTGCTGAACCGCATCCACCGCGACCCCGACCTGCGCCAGTACGACACGATCATCATCGACGAGGCGCACGAGCGCTCGCTCACGATCGACTTCCTCATCGGCTACCTGCAGCGCCTCCTCCCCCGCAGGCCCGACCTGCGCGTCGTCATCACGAGCGCGACGATCGACCCGGAGTCGTTCTCGCGGCACTTCGGCGGCGCGCCGATCATCGAGGTCTCGGGCCGCACGTACGGCGTCGACGTGCGCTACCGGCCGCTCACGCGCGAGGCGATGGCAGACGACGGCGACGACGACGACGCGCACGACGACGTCGACCCGATCGACGGCATCCACGACGCGATCCAGGAGATCTGGCGCGACGACGAGGGCGACGTGCTCGTGTTCCTCTCGGGCGAGGCCGAGATCCGGGATGCGCAGGACGCCCTCGCCGGCAGGCTCGGCGCCGGCGTCGAGATCCTGCCGCTCTACGGGCGGCTCTCGGCCGCCGAGCAGCATCGCGTGTTCGAGCGGCGCCCCGCGGGCGTGCGGCGGCGCGTCGTGCTCGCGACGAACGTCGCCGAGACGAGCCTCACGGTGCCGGGCATCCGCAACGTCGTCGACACCGGCACGGCCCGCATCTCGCGCTACTCCACGCGGGCGAAGGTGCAGCGCCTCCCGATCGAGGCCATCAGCCAGGCGTCGGCGAACCAGCGCTCCGGTCGCGCGGGCCGCGTCGCGCCCGGCATCGCCATCCGCCTCTACGCCGAGGACGACCTCGCGAGGCGGCCCGCGTTCACCGATCCCGAGATCCTGCGCACGAACCTCGCCTCCGTCATCCTGCAGGCCGCGACGCTCGGGCTCGGCCCGCTCGAGGACTTCCCGTTCCTGCAGCCGCCCGAGCGGCGCGCGATCGCCGACGGCACCGACCTGCTGCGCGAGCTGCAGGCCATCGAGCGCTCGGGCGCCGTCACCCGCATCGGTCGCGGCATCTCGCGCCTCCCCGTCGATCCGCGGTTCGCGCGCATGGTGCTCGCGGGGGTGGATGCGGGCGTCGCCGACGCCGTCATCCCCATCGTCGCGGCGCTGTCGATCCAGGATCCGCGCGAGCGACCGCTCGAGCATCGTGCGCGCGCCGACCAGCTGCACGCGCGCTTCGCCGACCCGACGAGCGACTTCGTGTCGTTGCTGAACCTGTGGCGCTACCTGCGCGAGCAGCAGCGGCAGCGCTCGGGCAACCAGTTCCGGCGCATGTGCCGCGACGAGCACCTCAACTTCCTCCGCGTGCGCGAATGGCAGGACGTCGTGCGGCAGCTCGAGCGCTCGCTGCCGAGGGATGCGCAGCCCGCGCGGGGCGGTCGCGATCACGAGACGAGCGCCGAGCCGTTCTCGACGAGCGCGACCGAGATCCACAAGGCGCTCCTCGCAGGCCTCCTCAGCCAGATCGGCGTGCGCGACGCCGAGCGACGCGACTTCGTCGGCGGGCGCGGCACCCGCTTCCACGTGCACCCCTCCTCGACGCTGTCGAAGAAGCAGCCGCAGGCGGTCATGGCGGCCGAGCTCGTCGAGACGTCGCGGCTCTTCGCGCGCGTCGTCGCGGGCATCGACCCCGCGTGGGCCGAGCCGCTCGCCGGCGACCTCGTGAAGCGGCAGTGGTTCGAGCCGCGCTGGTCGAAGCGTGGCGGCTCGGCGATCGCGACCGAGCGCGTCACGCTCTACGGCGTGCCGATCGTGCCGCAGCGGCGCATCCAGCTCGCACGCGTCGACCCCGTGCTCGCGCGCGACCTCCTCATCCGCCACGGCCTCGTCGCCGGCGAGTGGCAGGTGCGCGAGCGGTTCCTCGACGCCAACCGCGCCCTCATCGCCGAGATCGAGCGGCTCGAGGAGCGGCAGCGCCGCCGCGACCTGCTGCTCGACGACGAGCGCATCGTCGAGCTCTACGACGCCCGCATCCCCATGCACGTCACCGACGCGCGCGCCTTCCAGCGGTGGTGGCGCGATGCGCGCACCGCGACGCCCGACCTGCTGACGTTCACGCGCGACGACCTCCTCGGGCGCGAGGACGGCCCGGCCGAGGACGAGTACCCCACGACCTGGCGGCAGGGCGATCAGACGCTGCGCCTGTCGTACCGCTTCGAGCCCGGTGCGGACGACGACGGCCTCACGGTGCACGTGCCCATCGCGCTGCTGCCGCGCCTCACCCCGGCCGGCTTCGACTGGCTCGTGCCCGGCATGCGCGAGGAGCTGCTCACCGCGATGATCAAGGCGCTGCCGAAGCACGTGCGCCGCCACGTCGTCCCGGCGGGCGACTGGGCGCGCACGATGCTCGCCGACCTGCCCGCCGAGCCGACGGATGCGTCGATCGCCCAGGTGCTCGCCGACCGCATCCGATCGGTGGCGCACACGCCCGCGGATGCGTCGGACGTCGACTGGGCGCGCGTGCCCGGGCACCTGCTGCCGCGATTCGTCGTCGAGGGCGCGAAGGGCACGGTGCTCGGGGCGGGCCGCGACCTGGCGGCGCTGCAGGCGCGGCTCGCGCAGCGAGCGACCGTCGAGGTCGCCGCGGCCGTGTCGCACGACATCGAGCGCACGGGCGTCGACGGATTCGTCGGCGACGTGCCCCGCCACGTCGACGTGCGCCAGGGGCAGGGCACCGTGCGCGCCTACCCGGGGCATCGGCTCGCGAAGGGGGGCCGCGTCGACGTCGCGCTCTTCTCGACCGAGGCCGAGCGCGACGCCGCCGAGCATGCCGCCACGCGCCGCATGCTCGCCGACGCCGTGCAGTCGCCGCAGTCGTACGTGCAGGCGAACCTGTCGAACGCCGAGCGGCTCGCGCTCGGCGCATCCCCCTACCCGTCGACGGCGCGGCTCTTCGACGACGTGCTGCTCGCCATCGTCGACGAGGAGCTCGCGCTCGGCGGCCCCGTGCGCTCGGCGCAGGACTTCGCGCGCATCCGCACGGCCGTGTCGCTCGGGCTCGTCGAGCGCATGTTCGACGTCACGGCGCGCGTCGCCGCCGTGCTGACGGCCGCGCGCGCAGCGGATGCCGCGATCCGCGACGTGTCGTCGCTCGCGTACATGGCGCAGCTCGCCGACGCGCGCGCGACGCTCGACGGGCTCGTGCACGACGGCTTCGTCGTGGCGACGGGCGCGACGCGCCTCGCACGGCTGCCCGTGCACGTGAAGGCCGTCGAGCACCGGGTGCGGCGGCTGCCCGAGACGGCGCATCGCGACGTGCAGTGGATGGCCGAGGTGCAGCAGGCGATCGACGCCCTGCGGGCCGCAGGCGGCAGCATCCCCCTCCCCTCCTCGGCGCCCCAGCGGCTCGTGGAGGCGAGGTGGATGGTCGAGGAGCTGCGCGTCAGCCTCTTCGCGCAGACGCTCGGTGCCCGCGGCCCCATCTCGGTGCAGCGCATCCGCAGGGCGCTCGCGCAGCCCTGACGCGCCTCCGCTGGATCCTCGAGTGGTCTTCGGCCGCCTTCGACCTCGCAAGCGGCCGAGAGCCTCCGAGGAACTCGGAGGGCAGAGGCGTGGGCGGCGGGGCTGACGCGGATAGGTTGGATGCGTGAGCGCCGTCATCGTCGACGTCCTGCGCACCGCATCGGGCCGGGGCAAGCCCGGCGGTGCGCTGTCCGCGTGGCATCCCGCAGCCCTCCTCGGCACGGTCATCGCCGAGCTCGTCGCCCGCGCCGGCATCGACCCGGTGCTCGTCGACGACGTGTACGCGGGATGCGTCACCCAGGTCGGCAGGCAGAGCCAGAACGTCGCACGCTCGGCAGCGCTCGCCGCAGGCCTCCCCGTCACGGTGCCGGGCACGACGATCGACCGGCAGTGCGGCTCGAGCCAGCAGGCCATCCACTTCGCCCACGCTGCCATCGCGTCCGGGCTCGCCGAGTGCGTCGTCGCGTGCGGCGTCGAGCTCATGTCGACCCATCCCATCGGCTCCGCGGCCGCCGGAGCCGACCCGATCCCCGCGCAGGTGCACGCCCGCCTCCCCGGCCTCACGCATCAGGGTGTCGCCGCCGAGCTGGTCGCCGCGCGATACCGCATCGGACGCGACGCGCAGGACGAGTACGCCGCCCGCAGCCACGCCCGAGCCGCCGCGATCGACTGGGGCGACGAGATCCTGCCCGTCGCCGGCATCGCGGGCGAGCATGCGATCGACGAGACGATCCGCCCCGCGACGAGCATCGAGGGCCTCGCCGGCCTGCAGCCCGCGTTCCGCTCCGACGCGCTCGCCGCCCGGCACCCGGGCCTCGCGTGGTCGGTGACGGCGGGCAACGCGTCGCCGCTCACCGACGGCGCCTCCGCCGTGCTCGTGACGAGCGAGGCGTTCGCGGCACGCCACGGCCTCGCGCCGCGCGTGCGCATCGTCGACTCCGTCGTCGTCGGCTCCGACCCCGTCGAGATGCTCTCGGGCGTCATCCCCGCCACCGAGCGCATCCTCGCCCGTGCCCGCCTGCGCATCGAGGACGTCGACCTCGTCGAGGTCAACGAGGCCTTCGCCTCCATCCCGCTCGCATGGCTCGCCGCGATCGGCGGCGACGGCGATCGCCTCAACGCCCGCGGCGGCGCGATCGCGCTGGGCCATGCGCTCGGGTCGAGCGGCACGCGCATCATGGCGACGCTCGTGCACGGCCTCGAGCGCTCGGGCTCGCGCCTGGGCCTGCAGACGATGTGCGAGGGCGGCGGCATGGCCAACGCGACCCTCGTCGAACGGCTCTGACCGGCTCGCCGCCCACCGGCGCCGCGTCGATCGACCCACCCACCCACGAGGAGGATCCATGGACATCGCAGGCACCAGCGCGCTCGTCACGGGCGGCGCGAGCGGACTCGGCGCCGCCACGGCGCGCTTGCTGCGGGATGCGGGCGCCCACGTCGTCGTCGCCGACATGCGCGCGGGCGACGACGAGGGCGTCCGCTACGTCGAGACCGACGTGACGGACGGCGACCAGGTGCAGCGGGCGGTGGATGCGGCGAGCGACGCTGCGCCGCTGCGCATCGTCGTGCAGTGCGCGGGCGTCGCGACCGCCGAGCGCACCGTGGGCAAGGATGGGCCGTTGCCGCTCGAGCGCTTCTCTCGCGTCATCGCCGTGAACCTCGTCGGCACGTTCAACGTCGCCCGGCTCGCGGCGGCGCGCATGCAGGAGACCGAGCCCGTGGGCGAGGAGCGCGGCGTGCTCGTGCACACGGCGTCGGTGGCGGCGTTCGACGGCCAGGTCGGGCAGGCGGCCTACTCGGCGTCGAAGGGCGGCGTCGCGGCCATGACGCTGCCGCTCGCGCGCGAGCTCGCACGCAGCCGCATCCGTGTGATGACGATCGCGCCGGGCATCTTCGCGACCCCCATGATGTCCGGGCTGCCCGAGGCGGCGCAGGCGTCGCTCGCCGAGCAGATCCCGCATCCGTCGCGCCTCGGCGACCCCGCCGAGTACGCGGCGCTCGTGCGGCACGTCGTCGAGAATCCGATGCTCAACGGCGAGACGATCCGCCTCGACGGGGCGATCCGCATGGCGCCGCGCTGACCCGCACGGGTCATCGACTGGTCGCTCGTCGGGGGCGACCGGTCGCTCGTCGGCCCCACGAGCGACCAGTCACCCCCCACGAGCGACCAGTCACCCCCCACGAGCGACCAGTCACCCCCCACGAGCGACCAGTCACCCCCAACGAGCGACCAGTCGAGGCATGGGGTGGGGTAGGCGGCACGGGCGGCGCGGGCGGGGCGGCGCGGGGTGGAGCGCGCGGGCGGGGCGGCGCCAGCGGGGCGGAGCCGGCGCACAGGAGGCGGACAGGAGACGAGTAGGCTCTCGACATGCGTGCGTACGGGGAGGTACTGACGACACCCGGCGTCGCACGCATCATGGCGGCGCAGCTCGTCGCCCGCTTCCCGCAGGGCATGTACTCGCTCGGGCTGCTGCTGCACGTCGAGCGCACGTTCGACTCGTACGCAGCCGCCGGCCTCGTGCTCGCAGCGCTCTCGATCGGCCAGGGCGTCGCAGGCCCGCTCACGACGCGGTGGATGGGGCGCTGGGGCACGCGCCCCGTGCTGCTGCTCACCCTCGCCGTCGCCGCGTCGAGCGTGCTCGTCATCGCGCTCGTGCCGCTGTCGCTCGCCGCCATGACGGCCGTCGGCGCCCTCGCCGGGCTCGCGATGCCGCCCATCACGCCCGCGGTGCGCACGCTCTACCCGACGATGGTGACGCAGCGCATGCTGTCGCGCCTGTTCAGCCTCGACGCGACGCTGCAGGAGATCATCTGGGTCGTCGGCCCCGTCGCGATCACGTTCGTGTCGACGCAGGTCGGCACGGTGGAGGGCCTCGTCGTGGCGGCGGGCGTGCAGCTGCTCGGAGGGCTGTGGTTCGTCGCCTCCCCCGAGGTGGGGCGCATGCGCATCCCGCCGTCGGCGCGGCGCATCGGCGGCGTGCTGCGCAAGGTGCCCGTCGTGCTCGTGGTCGTCACGGGCATGCTGCTCATCGGCGGCTTCGCGGCGTCGGAGGCCGCGGTCGTGTCGGTCTTCGGGCACGACGGCTTCGAGGCGGGGCTCGTCATCGCGGCCAACGCGTTCGGCTCGCTCGTCGGCGGCCTCGCGCTCGGCGGCGTCACCATCCGCCGCCGCTCGCTCGCGATCCGCATCGCGGTGTGCGCCGCGGGCTTCGGCCTCGCGTGCGTCATGCTCGACTTCTGGTGGCTCGCGCTCATGTTCTTCGTCGCGGGCATCGGCATCGCGCCGGCGCTGTCCGCCATGTCGTCGATCGTCGCGGCGACGGTGCGCTTCTCGGACACCCCCGAGGCGTACGGATGGATCGGCTCCGGCCAGCTGATCGGCGCGGCCGTCGGCTCGGCGGCCGCCGGCATCCTCATCGACTGGCAGGGGCCGCTCGGCGGCTTCGCCGTGGCGTTCGTGCTCGCGTCGGCCGCCGCGCTCGTCGCGTGGGTGCTGCGCCACCGGCAGCCGGATCTCTCGGAGGGCATCGGCGAGCCGCCCGAGACCGCACCGGTCGAGCTGCCCCGCTGACCCCCGGCGGCCACGGCGCAGCCGCCGTGGAGGGCATCGCTGCCAGGATGGGGTGCATGGTCGCCCAGCTGCCCCTGCTCGACGGCTCGAGCATCCCCGCGATCGGGCTGGGTCTCTACAAGGTGCCGCCCGCCGAGACCGGCCGCGTCGTCGCCGACGGCCTGGGCGCCGGATACCGGCTCGTCGACGGCGCCGCCATGTACGGCAACGAGGCCGAGATGGGCGCCGCGGTGCGCGAGCACGGCATGCGCGACGCCGTGCAGGTGGTCACGAAGTTCTGGGGCGATCCCGAGCAGTCGTACGATGCGGCGCTCGCCGACTTCGCCGCGAGCGAGGAGCGCATCGGGCTCGACGTCGTCGACGGCTACATGATGCACTGGCCGCGCGCCCCGCGCGGCACCTACGTCGAGACGTGGCGCGCGTTCCAGACGCTGCGCGACGAGGGCCGCGTGCGCTGGATCGCGGTGGCGAGCTTCGGCGAGGCCGAGCTGCAGCGGCTGTTCGACGAGACGGGCGAATGGCCGGTCGTCAACCAGGTCGAGTCGCATCCGTGGCTGCCGCAGCACGCGCTGCGCGCCTTCCACGCGCGGCACGGCATCGTCACGCAGGCGTGGAGCCCGCTCGGCCGCGGCCGCCTGCTCGACGAGCCGACGCTCGTCGCGATCGCCGACGAGGTGGATGCGACGCCCGCGCAGGTCGTGCTGCGGTGGCATCTGCAGCTCGGCGGCGCCGCGGTGCCGAAGTCGACGCACGCGCGCCGTCTCGCCGAGAACCTCGTCGAGATCGCGCCGCTGTCCGACGACGCCATGGCGCGCATCGCCGCGCTGGAGTCGGGCGTGCGCACGGGCACGGCACCCGAGGATCGACCGTGAGCCAGCCGGCGACGACGCCCGTGGCGGGCGCGCCGCTGCTCCCCCACGCCGTCGCGATCGCGTGGGGCGTCGCCGAGCTGCCGCAGCGCGGGCCCAAGCGCGAGCTGTCGACGGAGCGCATCGTCGACGCCGCGATCGTCATCGCCGACGCCGACGGCCTCGATGCCGTGAGCATGGGCCGTGTCGCGACGGCCCTCGGCTTCACCCCCATGTCGCTCTACCGCTACGTCACCGGCAAGGACGACCTGCTGCTGCTCATGGTCGACGCGGCCTCCGAGATCCAGACGCCGCCCTCCGACGGCGACTGGCGCACGCGCGTGCGCACGTGGGCGACGTACGTGCGCGCCGGCTACCAGGCGCATCCGTGGCTGTCGAGCATGCCGCCGTCGGCGACGCCGACGACGCCCAACCGCCTCGCGATCCTGGACGGCGCGGTCGGCGCGATGAGCGACCTGCGCCTGCCCGACGACGCGAAGGTGTCGATCGCGCTGCTGCTCATGGGCTACATCGGCCTGTTCGGCGAGGCGGGGCACGAGACCGAGGTCGACGCCGACGTGCGCGCGGCGCTGCGCGAGCTCGTCACGACCGACCGCTTCCCGAACCTCGCGGACGCGGTGCACGCCGGCATCTTCGACGAGCCGCTCACAGGCAGGGATCGGGCCTTCTTCTTCGGCCTCAACCGACTGCTCGACGGCGTGCAGGCGTGGCTCGAGAGCGGCGGGCGCGACGACGCGGCCATCGACCGCATCCCGCCAGCCGTCGTGCGCGACCGGAAGGTCAAGGATGCGATGAAGGCCGTCCGCGAGGCGGAGGCGCGGCTCGCGGAGGCGCGGCGCGAGGCGCAGAAGGTCGCCGAGCGGGCGATCGAGCGCGAGGCGGCCGCCGAGGAGCGGGCACGCGAGCGCGAGGCGAGGGCGCAGGAGAAGGCCGAGGCGAAGGCGCGCAAGCGCGCCTGAGCGTGGCCGACGGGCGCGGGAGCCCGCGCTCGCTGCGGCCGACCGGCGCGCACGAGGGCCTCGCGGGCGCGCGACGGTGCGACGCGGCCGGCGCGAGTCCGGCGTGGACGTGCGAGTGGTCGACGCGGTTGGGCTGCGCCGCGCGCACGCCGCGGCCTACCGTGCGAGCATGCGCACCATCGTCCCCGTCGCCGCGATCGCCGCGACCCTGCTGCTCGCCGGCTGCGCGCCGACGACCGTCGGGCTCGCCGGCGCCGAGTCCGCTCCCCAGCCCGTGCCCGCGCAGGGCGCAGCCCCCGACGTGCAGGCCTCCGACGGCCTCGAGGTCGCGGGGCAGCCCGCAGCGGACGCGGTCGACCAGGCGGTCGTCGTCACCGGCCGGGTGTCGCTCGTCGCCGACGCGCCCGTGGAGGCCGCCGACGCCGCCGCCGCGCTCGCGACCGACGCGGGCGGCGAGGTGTCGTCGCGCACGGAGTCGGCGGGAGCGGGCGACGTGCCCGAGCGCGCCGAGCTCGCGCTGCGCGTGCCCGCCGACGCCGTCGAGGCGCTGCTCGACGATCTGCGCGACCTCGGCGACGTCCGCGACGTCGACGTGTCGAGCGTCGACGTCTCGCAGCAGGTGCGCGACCTCGACGTGCGCGTCGCGTCGACGCGCGCATCGGTCGAGCGCCTCACGACGCTGCTGTCGACGGCAGCCGACACGGGCACGCTGCTCGAGATCGAGGCGCAGCTCACGGCACGCACGAGCGAGCTCGAGTCGCTGCTCGCGCAGCAGGCCGCGCTCGCGGGCCAGGTGGCCCTGTCGACCATCACGGTCGCCATCGCATCCGACGCCGTCGAGCCCGCGCCGCCCGCGACCTTCGTCGACGGGCTGCTGGCCGGGTGGTCGTCGCTCGCCGCCGCCGGCGCCGCGCTGCTCGTCGGCGTCGGCGCCGCCATCCCGTGGCTCGCGGTGGTCGCGCTCCTCGTCGCCGCGATCGTGCTCGTGGCGCGTCGGGCGCGCCGCCGCGCCGCGTCCCCCAGCGCGCCTCCCGCGGGGGATGGCGCGTCGCATCTAGCATGACCGCGTGAGACGTGGATCCCAGTGGGTGGCCCTGGCTGCCGTCGTGCTCGTCGCGCCCCTCGTGGCGCCCGTCGCGGCAGCCGCGACGCCGACGACGCCGCTTCCGATGCAGGATCCCCAGGCGACGCAGCTGCAGCAGCTCGCGCTGCTCGACGAGGTCGCGCGCTGGGATGCGCTGCAGCCCGAGTCCCGACTGGGCTCGACGGCGATCGACCCGGCGACGGGTGCCGTGACCATCGGCTGGGTCGGCGACGTGCCCGCCGAGGTCGACGCCCTCGTGAGCGACGCGGGCGAGGGCATCGCGGTCGACGTGGTGGCGCAGCAGCAGAGCGCGGAGGCGATCACGGCCGGGCTGCTCGACGCCGCGGCGTCGCTGCCGGCCGAGGCACCCGTGACGTTCGAGGTCGACGGCGAGTCGGTCACCGTCGCCGTGCCGACGCCCGAGGCCGCAGCCGCAGCGGGCGTCGAGGCGCTGCCGCTCGACGCGGCGGGCGTCGCGGCGATCGAGCAGGCCGTGGCGGATGCGACGGGCGACGCGATCGACGTCGCCGTCGAGCCCGTCGACGAGGTGCCGGACACCACGGCGCGCCGCGGCGACGTGCAGGATCTGCTGGGCGGCTCCACGTACGCGACGCGCCTCCCCTCCGGCGCCAACCAGTGGTGCACGAGCGGGTTCCAGGCCGTCTCCGGCCACCTGCAGCACTTCGTGACCGCCGCGCACTGCAGCAACTGGCAGGACGGCCTGCAGGTGCTCTCCTCCGGGGGCACGCGCCTCGGCATCACGACGGGCGCCGACATCCTCGTGCGCGGCGCCCAGTCGTACGACCTGCAGCTCGCGCGGCTCGACCTCGACGTGCGCAACCGTGCCGACATCTACACGAGCGACAGCTCGGCGCTCACGGTGAGCGGCTGGCTGCGCACGCTGCCGACGGGCATGGGCCTGTGCCGGTCGGGCACGACGTCGGGCAACGCGTGCAACCTGCAGGTGACGGGCCCGGGCGTCGCGTGCTACTCGCTCGCGACGGGTGGCGCGCAGTGCGTCGACATCGTGCGCGTCTCGGCGACGTCGGGCGACGCCTTCTGCCTCGGCGACTCGGGCGGCCCCGTCTACGCCTGGGGCTCGTCGGGCACCGTGCAGGCCGCGGGCGTCGTCAGCGGCGTGCGCCTGCAGACGGCGGGTGCGCGATGCTCGCCGCTCGGCTACGTCGCGCCGATCGCCGACCTCATGCGCGTCCTGCCCGGCGTGCAGCTGCGCGCCGTCACGCTCTGACGCGCCCGCGTCGCCCCCTTGCCGAGGCGCCCGCGGCTCGCAAGGGTGGATGCATGCCGATCGACCCCGAGACGACGCTCGCCGCCATCGCCGCCTGGGCGCCCGAGCGGCGCTGGTACCCGCTGAAGGGTGCCGACGTCACGATGACGATGGAGGCGCTGCTCCCCGTCGGCGAGGACGTCGCCATCGCGCTCGTGCGCGCGGGCGACGCGACGCTGCAGGTGCCCGTCGCCGTGCGCGACGAGCCCGGCGACGCGCCGATCGGGCGCGTCGGCGAGCGATGGCTCGTGGATGCGACGCACGACGCGGAGGCGCTGCAGGCGCTGCTGCGCCCGTCGCCCGGCGTGGAGGTCGAGGGCGTCGTGCCGCACGCATCCGGCGTCCGCGTCATCACGGGCGAGCAGTCGAACACGTCCGTGATCGGCGACGCGGAGCCCGCGTGGATCGCGAAGGTCTTCCGCGTCGTCGACGACGGCGAGCATCCCGACGTCGCGGTGACGGGTGCGTTGACGCGAGCGCGCAGCACGCGCGTCCCGGCGCTCGTGGCCGCGACGCATGCGACGTGGACGCACGACGGCGTCGCGCGCTCCGGCGGCCTCGCGGCGGTGTCGGAGTTCGTCGCGGGTGCCGACGACGCGTGGACGCTCGTGCGCGACGACGCCGTGCGCGCCCTGCGGGGCGAGGCGCGCGACGACCTCGACGTCGCCGACCTCGGTCGCGCCGTCGCCGAGGTGCACGTCGCGCTCGCCGAGACCCTGGGCGCCCGCGGCGCCGACCGGGCGACGTCGGATGCGTTCGTCGCGACGCTGCGCGAGCGCGTCGCATGGGCGCGCCGCGAGTCGCGTGGCGCGCTCGCGCACCTCGACGCCGCGATCGACGCGCACGTCGCGACGCTCGACGACGTGCGGGTGGGGCTCGTGCAGCGCATCCACGGCGACCTGCACCTCGGCCAGATGCTGCGGCAGCCGGGGCGCGGGTACCTGCTGCTCGACTTCGAGGGCGAGCCGCTGCGGCCGCTCGCCGAGCGGCTGCTGCCGGAGCCGACCGAGCGCGACGTCGCCGGCATGCTGCGGTCGTTCGACTACGCAGCGGGCTCGGCCGCCATCGAGACGGGCGTCGACGTCGCCCGCGCCGCGGCGTGGGCGGGCGAGACCGAGGACGCGTTCCTCGCCGGCTACCGCACGGTGCGCGGCGAGGGCGATGCGGCGCTCATCCGTGCGCTGCTCGTCGACAAGGCGCTCTACGAGGTGGTCTACGAGGTGCGCAGCCGCCCCGAGTGGCTGCCGATCCCGCGCGGCGCCCTCGAGCGACTGCTGGGCTGAGGCGCCCGCAGCCGGTCGCGGCTCAGCGCGCCTCGTACGCCTCGACGACGTTCGCGGGGATGCGGCCGCGCGTCGCGACCTGGAAGCCGTGCTCGGCCGCCCACTCGCGGATGGCCTGCACGTCCTTCGAGGCGCGCGACGATCCCGAGCGACCCGATCGGGAGGCGCCCGAGCCCGAGCTCGCGCGTGTCGTGCCGCTCACGCGGCGCGCCGCCGCGATCCACGGCTCGAGGGCGTCGCGCAGCTCCTCCGCGTGCCCGTGGGTGAGGTCGATCTCGTACTGCGCGCCGTCGAACGAGAACGAGACGGTGCGTCCGGCGCCGTCTGCGAGCGGCTCTCCGCTGATGTCGTCGACGATCTCGACGATGGTCTTCCTAGCCATGGTCGAATGCTATTCCCCATGCGGGTGGAAATGCGCACGGAATTGGCATGTCGTCGAAATGCCTGCGCATTTCCGATTCGCACCGATCTCGGCATTCCGCATCCCAGCCCGCGGAATGGGCCTCCCATGCGCAGGCGGGCTCGGGCACAGGATGCCCACCTAGGCTCGCGGGATGGCATCGAGCGACGAGCGGACCACCGGCAGACGAGCGCGGAGGCCGTGGTCGCGACGGCGCAAGGTCGTCGTCGGCATCGCCGCGACGCTCGTCCTCGCGCTCGTCGCCGCCGCCGGCGTGCTCGCGCTGCGCCTGCAGTCGTCGTCGTCCGACGTCGAGGTCGTCGAGGATGCGTTCCCCGACGACTCGCTGCGCCCGGAGGCGCACGACGGCGAGGAGGCGGCGCCGCTCAACTACCTGCTGCTCGGCAGCGACGCCCGCGGCTCGACCGACTCGCTGCTCGACGCCATCGGCGATCGCGCCGACACCATCCTGCTCGTGCACGTGCCGAGCGACCGCGAGACCGTGCAGGTCATGTCGATCATGCGCGACTCGTGGGTCGACATCCCCGGCTACGGCATGTCGAAGGTCAACGCGGCGCTCTCGTACGGCGGCGTGCCGCTCATGGTCGCCACGATCGAGCAGCTCATCGACCAGCGCATCGACGACGTCGCCATCATCGACTTCGCGGGATTCGAGGGCCTCACGGATGCGCTCGGCGGCGTGACCGTGCAGAACGAGATCGCATTCTCGGCCGGGCACTCGGGCCCCGTGCATTCGTTCGAGGCCGGCGAGATCACGCTCACGGGCGCCGAGGCGCTCGACTTCGTGCGCGAGCGCCATGCGTTCACCGACGGCGACTATCAGCGCGTGCGCAACCAGCAGGCCTACATGCGCGGGCTGCTGGCCGCGCTGCTCGAGCCGTCGGTCGTCGCCAACCCGCTCGCCGTCGCCGACCTCGTCGAGGTGATGGCGCCGTACATGGCGACGACGGATGGGCTGTCGACGACGGGCGTGCTCGGCATCGCGACGGGGTTCGTCGGCGCCGGCATCCCGGACGTGCGCACCTTCACGATGCCCACGACGGGCGTGGGCACCATGGGCACCGAGTCGGTCGTGCTCGTCGACGACGCGGCGCTGCAGCTCGTGCGCGACGCCTTCGACGAGGCCTCGATGACCGACTTCACGCCCCCGGCACCCGTCACCACCGCGCCGTAGCGACACCCCGGCGCGCCCGGCGCCCATCCGCACCGTCGATGAGGATGCGCTGCCGCTCGACGGCGTCGGCGAGGGCGCTGGACGCCCGACGTGCACGACCCGGGGGACGGCGTCCCCTTTCCATCGCATGCTTTCGGGGGCCCTCGACGGGGCAGATGCCCCGCTTTGTACCCTGCTGCTGACGTAGCGCCCTACGAGTGCCATCGTGACCCCACTCGCACTCGACCTGAGCATCACTCAGAGACCTGAGGGATCGACGGTCGGGACGATCACGAAGGGGACATCGTGGTGCTCGATCCAATGGACTCCCCCGCCGCGACGACGACGGTCGCGCCGCGGACGACGCCGATGTGGCCGTGGCGCGAGCCGATCGCGACGAGCGCCGGCATCCGCGCGCTCGACGCCGCGGCTCCCCTCGATCGCGCCGTCTGGCTGCGGCGGTGGCGGGCGCTCGGCCGCGAGCCGTTCGCGCACCCCGGCTTCGGCGAGCTGCTCGCCGAGCCCGGCGACCGCGTCTGCGCCCTCGTCTCCGACACGGGGGTGCTGCTGCCGCTGCGGCTGCGGCGCATCCCCGGCACCGACGGCCTGCTCGACGCGACGGGACCGTACGGCTACGGCGGCCCATACCGCACGCCGACCTCCCCGGGTCGGCAGCCCGCCTTCTGGGGATCGTTCACGGCGTGGGGGTTGCGGCACCGCGTGGTGACGGCGTTCGGCCGCGTGCATCCGTTCGACGACGAGGTCGTCGCACCGCCCGAGGCGGCGACGGTCGCGCACGGCGTCACCGTCGTGCGATCGGTGCTCGCCGACGACGCCGCCGTGCTCGCCGACGCGGACAGGAAGGTGCGCAAGAACGTGCGGCGCGCCATCGCCGCCGGCGTCCGCGTCCACGTGACGGACGGCGCCGACGCCCACGACGAGTTCGCGCGCATCTACGCCCGCACCATGGATCGGCGGCAGGCGAGCGCCTCGTACCGCTTCGACGACGCCTTCTTCGAGCGCATCCATCGCGAGCTCGCCGGAGGCTTCGCCTACGCCCACGCGACGCTCGACGGCGTCGTCGTGTCGAGCGAGCTCGTGCTGCACTCCGACGTGCACGCCTACTCGTTCCTCGGCGGCACCGACGAGCGGGCGTTCGCGAGCCGACCGAACGAGCTGCTGAAGCTCGCCATCGTGCGCTGGTGCCGAGAGCGGGGCCTGCGTGACCTCGTGCTCGGGGGCGGCGCCTCGCCGGGCGACGGCATCGAGCGCTACAAGCGCGCCTTCGCCCCCACGGCCGTCCGCGCGTTCCGCACGCTGCGGCTCGTGCTCGACCCCGCCGAGGAGGCGAGGCTGAGCGCAGGCCTCGCGTCGTCGTCGTTCCCCGCCTACCGCGGCACCACGGGTGCAGGCGCGACCGCCGAGGAGGTGCGCGCGTGACGCCCGCCCGCCCGCGCCCGCTGCGCTCGCCCCGCCGCATCGCCGCCGCCCTCCTGATACTCGCGGCCACGGCGCTCGTCGCCGTCGTCGGCACGCTCGTGACGCGGGTCGACACGGCGGTCGACGGCATCGAGCGCGTGCCCGACGCGTTCCCCAGCGAGTCGACGCGACCGGCGCCGCATCCGCCGGAGGAGCCCGCGCCGCGCACCTACCTGCTCGTCGGCAGCGACACCCGCGACGAGGGTGCGTCGCTGCTCACGAGCCTCGGCGACCGCGCCGACGCGCTGCTGCTCGTGCACGTGCCCGCCGACCGGGCGAGCGTGCAGGTCATCTCGATCATGCGCGACCTGTGGGTGCCGATCGCCGGGCACGGCGAGGGCAGGGTGAACGCCGCCCTCGCGTACGGCGGGGTGCCGCTGCTCGTGCAGGTCGTCGAGTCGCTGCTCGGCCAGCGCATCGACGACGTCGTGATCGTCGACTTCGCCGGGTTCGCCGACCTCACCGACGCGGTCGGTGGCGTGACGGTGCAGAACGAGGTCGCGTTCACCGCGGCCGGCGTCCGCTACGAGCGGGGGCCCATCACCCTCACGGGGGCCGACGCCCTCCCCTACGTCCGCGAGCGGTACGCCTTCCCGGACGGCGACTACCAGCGGGTGCGCAACCAGCAGGCCTACCTGCGAGGGCTGCTCGAGGCGATGCTGCAGCCGCGCGTCGCCCTGGCCCCGTGGGTCGTCGCAGGCGTCGTCGAGGCGGTCGCACCCCACGTCGCCGCCACCGACGGGCTCACGACCCGGGCCGCCGTGACGCTCGCCGCCCAGCTCGCCGCCGCGGGCACCTCCGACGTCGCGTCGTTCACGCTGCCGACGGCCGGCACCGCGACGATCGCCGGGCAGTCGGTCGTGCTGCCCGACGGCGAGGGCATCGCGGTGGTGCGCGACGCGCTGCAGCAGCCGTCGATGACGGGCTTCGTCCCGCCGGCGGAGCGGTAGCGCCATGGGTGCCATGCGGTGGACGGACGCGATCCCGGCGCCGCGTCGAGCGAGCGCCCCGCATCCCGCGACGCGCCTACGGTCGCTCGCCGAGCGCCTCGTCATGCGCGACGGCGTCGCGCGGCCCGCCCCCGCCATGACGGGCGACGCGCTCGCATGGACGATCGCCGTGCCGCTGGCCGTCTGGCTGCGCGACGACCTCGCGCTCGGCCTCGTGCGACCGGTCGGCATCCTCGTCGTGCTCGCCGCCGTCGTGGCCGCGCAGCTGGCCGTCGGCGTCGTCGGCGGCCTCTACCGCGGCAGGCAGGGCTACGGCAGCGCCGACGAGATCACGCGACTCGTCGCCGTCACGATCGTCGCGACCTGCGTCGTCGGCGCGCCCGTGCTCGCGCTCGCGCCCGCCATCGACCTGCCTCGCAGCACCCTCGCGATCGCCGGCCCCATCGCGCTGCTGCTCATGGGCAGCGCCCGCTACACCCTGCGGGTGCTGCTCGAGAGCGGCCACCGCCCGGCGCATGAGGCCGAGCCCGCGCTCGTGCTCGGCGCCGGCTACGCCGGCACGCACCTCGTGCGCAGGATGCGCACCGACGAGCACTCGCCGCTGCGGGCCGTCGGGCTCGTCGACGACGACCCCCGGCTCCGCGGTGCCATCCGGTGCGGGGTCCGGGTGCTCGGCTCGCGCGCCGACCTCGCCGACACGGTGCGAGCCACGGGTGCGACGCGCCTCGTCGTCGCGATCGCGCGCGCCGACGCCGAGCTCCTCCGCGCCATCGAGTCCCAGGCGCGTGCGCTCGGCCTCGACGTGCTCGTCATGCCTCCGTTCGCCGAGATGGTCCGGGGCGCGGCCGGCGTCACCGACCTGCGCAGGCTGCGCATCGAGGACGTCGTGGGGAGGCATCCCATCGAGACGGACGTCGAGCGGGTCGCCGGCTGCGTCGCGGGCAGGCGGGTGCTCGTGACGGGCGCCGGCGGATCGATCGGCGCCGAGCTGTGCAGGCAGCTCGCCAGATGGTCGCCCGCCGAGCTCATCATGCTCGACCGCGACGAGACGGCGCTGCAGGCCGTGCAGCTCGACGTGCATGGCAACGGGCTCCTCGCGAGCCGCGACGTCGTGCTGGCCGACGTGCGCGACGCGGAGGCGATCGCCGAGATCTTCGCCGACCGCAGGCCCGAGGTCGTGTTCCATGCGGCGGCGCTCAAGCACCTGCCGATGCTCGAGCAGTACCCGGACGAGGCATGGAAGACGAACGTGCTCGGCACGCAGGCCGTGCTCGCGGCCGCGGAGTCCGTGGGCGTCGAGACGTTCGTCAACATCTCGACCGACAAGGCGGCGAACCCGACGAGCGTCCTCGGCCACTCCAAGCGCCTCGCCGAGCGGCTGACCGCGTCGAGCGCGACCCGCGCGCGCGGCCGGTTCCTCTCGGTGCGCTTCGGCAACGTGCTCGGCAGCCGCGGCTCGATGCTGCCGGTGTTCGCGGCGCTCATCGAGGCGGGCGGACCCGTCACCGTCACGCACCCCGACGTCACCCGCTACTTCATGTCCATCCCCGAGGCGTGCGAGCTCGTCGCGCAGGCGGCCGCGATCGGACGTCCGGGCGAGGTGCTCATCCTCGACATGGGCGAGCCCGTGCGCATCCTCGACGTGGCGCAGCGCATGATCGCGATGTCGGGCAAGCCCGTCGACATCGTCTTCACGGGCCTGCGGCCGCACGAGAAGCTGCACGAGGAGCTCGTCGGGCCCGACGAGCACGGGGAGCGCCTCGGGCATCCGCTCATCACGCAGGCCCCCGTGCCCCCGCTCGACGCGTCGCTGCTCGACAAGGCGGTCTGGGATGCGCGCTGGCACGCAGCGCCGGAGCCCGCCCGCGAGCCCGCGCGTGAGCCCGCGCCTGCGCCCCTCGCACCGCGCCCCGACCTCGTCGGCGCCGCGCTGCGCCGACGCGACCTCGACCGGACGGAGCCCCTGCGATGAGCACGCGCATCCTGCTCTCGGCCCCCGACGTCGGGCGCGCCGAGGAGCGCGCCGTCGTCGCCGCGATGCGGTCGGGATGGGTCGCTCCGCTCGGCCCTGACGTCGACGCGTTCGAGCGAGAGCTCGCTGCACGCGTCGGCGTGCGCCGCGGCGTCGCCCTCTCCTCCGGCACGGCCGCGCTGCACCTCGGCCTGCTCGCGCTCGGCGTGCGGCCGGGCGACCGCGTGCTCGCGTCGTCCATGACCTTCGCAGCGACGATCAACGCGATCGCCTACGTCGGCGCGCATCCCGTGCTCGTCGACGCCGAGCCCGCGACGGGCAACGTCGACGTGCGGCTGCTCGCCGAGGCGGCGGGCGCCCTCGAGCGGGAGGGCACGCCCGCGCGCGCCGTCGTGCCCGTCGACCTGCTCGGGCGCGTCGCCGACGTCGACGCCATCGCGCGCATCGCGGCGCGGCACGGCATGCGCGTGCTCTCGGATGCCGCCGAGTCGCTCGGCTCGACGCGCGGCGGTCGACCCGCGGGCTCGTTCGGCGACGCGTCGATCGTGTCGTTCAACGGCAACAAGGTCATGACGACGTCGGGCGGTGGGATGCTGCTGACGAGCGACGACGGCATCGCCGACCGCGTGCGCCACCTCTCCACGCAGGCGAGGCTGCCGCTCGAGCACTACGAGCACGACGAGGTCGGCTTCAACTACCGCCTGTCGAACCTGCTCGCTGCGCTCGGTCGCGCGCAGCTGCGCAGGCTCGACGAGATGATCGCGAGACGGCGCGCCATCCGTGACCGCTACCGGCAGCTCGTGCAGGGCATCGACGGCGTCGAGCTGCTCGGCGCCGAGCACGACGACGGCGACAACGCCTGGCTCACGGCCATCGTCGTCGACCCGCGGCACGCGCACGTCGACGCCGCAGCGGTGCGGGCGGCGCTCGACGAGCGCGGCATCGAGACGCGTCCGCTGTGGAAGCCCATGCACCTGCAGCCGGCGTTCGCCGACGCCCGTGCCTTCGTGACGGGCGTCGGCGAGCGGCTCTTCCGCACGGGCGTCGTGCTGCCGAGCGGATCGTCGCTCGACGAGGCGAGCGTCGAGCGCGTGCTCGACGGGCTCACCGCCGCCCTCGCGCCGCGGTCGCTGCGGAAGCCGATCGGCTCGGACTTCCCCGTGCTCGTCGGCGCGGCGTCTCCCGGCACGGCGGCGGCCTCCCCGGTGGCGAGCGCCGCGGTGGCGCGCCCCTGGAAAGAGGCGACGGCGCTCGTCGAGACGGGCAGGCAGGCGATCGCGCTCATCGCGTCGCTGCTCGAGCGCTCGGGGGTGCGTCGCATCGCCCTGCCCGGCTTCCTCTGCGACAGCATGATCGCTCCCTACCGCGCCCTCGGCTGGACGCTGCACCGCTACCCGGTGCTCGACGACCTCTCCCCCGACCTCGGTCACGCCCGCAGGCTCGCGGAGGCCGGGGCGGTGGATGCCGTGCTCGTCATGCGCTACTTCGGCTCGGCGCCGACCTACGCCGACATCGCCGACGTCGCCGCCATCCGCACGCTCGGCGTGCCGGTCGTCGCCGACGAGACGCACCTGCCCTTCTCGCTGAACCAGTGGGGCGCCGACTACGCGTACGCGAGCCTGCGCAAGGTGCTGCCGACGAGCGACGGGGCGTACGTGCACCTGCCCGCCGACGCCGACCCGCCCGCGCTGCGCCGATCCCGCGAGACGGGCAGGTACGCCGCCATGACGACGTTCGACGCCGAGCACGACATCTCGCCCCACTCGCGGATGCTGCTCGACGCATCCATGGCGCTGCTCGAGCGCGACCGCCTGCCGCGACGCGCGAGCAGACGCGGCCGCGGCCTGCTCGACGCCCTCGACCTCGACGCGCTCGCGCGACGACGCGTGCGCAACGCCCGCGTCCTCGCCGACGCCCTCGTGAGCGCCGGGATCGCACCGGCCGTCGACCCGGACGCCCTCTCGGTGCCCTCGCACCTGCCCGTGCGCGTCGCCGATCCCTCGGCGACGCAGGCCGCGATGGCGGCCGCGGCCGTCTACTGCCCCATCCACTGGCCGAGGCCCACGGGGTTCGCGGCCCGCGAGCCCTGGCCCGACGACCTGCTCTCGCTGCCGGTCGACCACCGCTACGACGATCGCGACATGCAGCGCATCGCCATGCAGCTCGAGGCGGTGACCCGATGAGCGCCGCACGGTACCTCGCCGCGCGATCGGTCGCCGACCGCGTCGTCGCCGCCTGCGCCCTCGTCGTCGCCGCGCCCGTGCTGCTCGTCGCCTCCGCAGCCATCGTCGTCACGATGGGCAGGCCCGTGCTGTTCCGTCAGCAGCGCATCGGGCAGGGTGGCCGGCCCTTCTCGATCGTGAAGCTCCGCACGATGGTGCGCGACGCCGAGCGGCTCGGCGGCGGCTACGTGCTGCCGGGCATGGACCTCGTGCCGCCGCTCGGGCGCGTGCTGCGCTCGACGAGCCTCGACGAGCTGCCACAGCTGTGGAACGTGCTCGTGGGCGACATGGCCTTCGTCGGTCCGCGGCCCGCGCTGCCCGACCAGTACGAGCGGTACACCGCGAGGCAGCGCGGCCGCGTGGCCGTGCCGCAGGGCATCACGGGGCTCGCGCAGGTGCGGCATCGCGACGCGGCGCCCTGGTCGACGCGCATCGAGGCCGACCTCGAGTACGTCGCGACCGTCTCGCCGCTCGTCGACGCCCGACTCCTGCTCGCCACCGTCCGAGCCGTCGTGCGACGCGACGGCATCGTGCAGCACCAGACGCCCGCCGACATCGACGACCTGGGCGATCGCCGCAGCAGCGACGCTCCCGCACCACCACCGAGGGGATGAACAGATGGATGCCACCACCGAGCTCGTCGACGCACCGACCGGTCGACGCCTCCGCGTGCTCATCGTGAGCCAGTACTACTGGCCCGAGCACGCGTCGATCCCCACGCTGCTCGCCGAGGAGCTGCAGCGCCGCGGGCACCGCGTGCGGGTGCTCACGACCTTCCCCAGCTACCCGAGCGGCACGCTCGCCGACGGGCACAGGCAGCGCCCGCACGTCGTCGAGGAGGTGCGCGGCGTCACCGTGCACCGCGTGCCGATGCTCGTCGACCGCTCGGAGCGCACGCTCGCCCGCGCCGCGAGCTACGCGAGCTTCGCGGTCTCGAGCGCCGTGCAGGCCCGCCTGGGCATGTCGGCCGACGTCGTCTACGTGTACGCGACCCAGATGACGCCGGCGCTCGGCCCGGTGCTGTGGCGCCGCCGGGGTGGCCCGCCCTTCGTGCTGCACGTGCAGGACCTGTGGCCGGACGCGATCCTCGGCGCCTCGTTCGTGGGCTCCGGCACCGGCACCGCCATCGCTCGCACGCTCGAGCCGCTGCTGCGCCTCGCCTACCGCGAGGCGGCGGCGACGATCGGCATCTCGGCCGAGATGGCGGCGACGCTCGTCGACCGCGGCGCGCCCCGCTCGCGCGTGCACGCCGTGTCGAACTGGGCGTGGGAGCGCGAGACGCCCGCGCTGCCGCGACGGCCGCGCCGCGGCCGCCGCACGACGACCTTCCTGTACGCGGGCAACCTCGGCGACGCGCAGCGGCTCGACGAGGTGCTGCGCGCCGCGGCGCTCGTCGACGCCGACCCGCGCTTCTCGCTCGACGTGTACGGCGCCGGCACCGCCGAGCATCGGCTGCGCGCGCTCGCGACGCTGCTCGGACTCCGCTCGGTGCGCTTCCGCGGCCGCGTCTCGAGCGAGCGGATGGCCGAGGTCTACCGCGACCACGACTTCCAGGTCGTCTCGCTCGCCGAGTCGCCCGCGCTGCGCACCACGGTGCCGTCGAAGCTGCCGACGAGCCTCATGCACGGCCTGCCGGTCGTGGCGGCGGCGCCCGGCGCCGCATCCGACCTCATCGGTGAGCTCGGCGCAGGCGTCGTCGCCCCGACCGCCGACGCCGAGGGCATCGCGGCGGCGTTCCGCGAGGCCATGGACCTCGAGGACGCCGACCGACGCGCGATGTCGCATCGGGCTCGCGACGCCTACGAGCGGTCGATGTGCCTCGCCTCCGGCGTCGACGCCATCGAGGCCATCCTGCGCTCCGCCGTGCGGGAGCGGGCGGCGACCGCCCCGCTGCCCACCGTCCTCGCTGCGCGACCGGCCGTCGTCGGCGGACGCCTCCGCGTGCCGTCGCGCACGCGGCAGACGGCGGGCCGACGATGACGACGGGCTTCGAGGACGCCACGGTCCTCATCACGGGCGGCACCGGCTCGTTCGGCCGCACCGTCGCCGCACGACTGCTGCGCGACGGCGTCGGCGAGGTGCGCATCCTCAGCCGCGACGAGGCGAAGCAGGACGACATGCGCCGCACGATGGGCGACGGGCGGCTGCGGTTCTACATCGGCGACGTGCGCGACGCGAGCAGCGTCGCGAAGGCGATGCGGGGCGTGCAGCACGTCTTCCACGCCGCCGCCCTCAAGCAGGTGCCCTCGTGCGAGTTCTTCCCCATGGAGGCCGTGCGCACGAACGTGCAGGGCAGCGAGAACGTCGTGCGCGCGGCCGATCGCGCCGGGGTGCGCTCGGCGGTGTTCCTCAGCACCGACAAGGCCGTCTACCCGGTGAACGCCATGGGCATGAGCAAGGCGCTCATGGAGAAGGTCGCCCGCTCGCACGGCCTCAACAACCCGACGACGGCGACGACGATGGCGTGCGTGCGCTACGGCAACGTCATGTGCTCGCGCGGATCGGTCATCCCGCTCTTCCTCGCGCAGATGCGCGAGGGGCGGCCCCTCACCATCACGAACCCGCACATGACCCGCTTCATGATGTCGCTCGCCGACTCGGTCGACCTCGTCGAGTTCGCCTTCCACCATGCGCTGCAGGGCGACCTCTTCATCCGCAAGGCGCGTGCGTGCACCATCGCCGACCTCGCGACGGCGATGCTGCACCTCTTCCGCTCCGACTCGAGGATCGACATCATCGGCACGCGGCACGCCGAGAAGGTGTCGGAGGCCCTCGCGAGCAGGGAGGAGCTGTCGAAGGCCGTCGACATGGGCGACTACTTCCGCATCCCCGCCGATGCGCGCGACCTCAACTACAGCCTCTACGTGCACGAGGGCGACGCGCGGCAGGCGGAGTTCCTCGACTACGACTCCCACACGGTGCCGCGCATGAGCGTCGAGGAGGTCGAAGCGCTGCTGCTGACGCTCCCCGAGATCCGTGCCGAGCTCGCGACGGCCGGCGTCCTGCGGAGCGTGGCCTGATGCGGGTCGCGATCACGGGCGCCGGCGGATTCCTCGGGCTGCACGTGCGCGCCGCGCTGCTCGAGGCGGGCGTCGAGGCGACGCCCGTGCCCCTCGGCGACGACGTCGACGAGCGGGGCGTCGCTGCGGCGCTCGACGGTGCCGACGCCGTGCTGCATCTCGCAGGCGTGCACCGCGCATCCGACGACGCGGTGCGCGAGGGCAACCGCATGCTCGCCGAGCGGCTCGCCACGGCGCTGCGCCGCACGACGCAGCCGCCGCGGAGCGTGACCTACGCGAGCACGACGCAGGTCGGCAACGGCTCCGCGTACGGCGTCGCGAAGGAGCGGGCGGGCGACGTGCTGCGCGAGGCCGCCGACGCGGTCGGCGCACGCCTCGTCGAGCATCGGCTGCCGAACCTGTTCGGCGAGCACGGCCGCCCGTTCACGAACTCGGTCGTCGCGACCTTCTGCCACCTGCTCGCCACGGGCGGGCGGCCGGAGGTCCACGAGGATCGCGCGCTCGACCTGCTGCACGCGCAGGACGCCGCCGACCTCCTCCTCGGCGACGAGCGCGCATCGCTGCGCCTGCATCGCGAGGTCGTCTCCGGCGTCCTCGCCCGGCTCGAGCGGATCGCCGACGCCTACGACGCGGGCGACGTGCCCGACATCGCCGAGCGCCTCGACCGCGACCTCTTCAACGCCTACCGCTCGCACGTCGTCGCGCGCAGGCCCGCGATCGCGCTGCGCCGTCGCGCCGATGCGCGCGGCTCCTTCGTCGAGCTCGTGCGGGCGCGTGGCGGCACGGGGCAGTCGTCGGCCTCGACGACGGCGCCCGGCGTGACCCGCGGCGACCACTTCCACCGCCGCAAGTTCGAGCGCTTCGTCGTCGTGTCGGGCCGCGCGACCATCCGCCTGCGCCGCATCCTCTCGGCCGACGTCGTCGCGATCCCCGTCGACGGCGACGACCCGGTCGCCGTCGACATGCCGACGCTGTGGAGCCACAGCATCGAGAACACCGGCGACGGACCTCTCGTCGCCACCTTCTGGACCGACGACCCCTTCGATCCCGAGCGGCCCGACACCATCCCGGAGCGGGTGCTGCCGTGACCGCGCGCCTCAAGGTCGTCACCGTCGTGGGCACGCGCCCCGAGATCATCCGCCTCGCACCGACGATGCGGCTGCTCGACGACCTCGTCGACCACGTCGTCGTGCACACCGGCCAGAACTACGACTACGAGCTGAACGAGCTGCTCTTCGAGGACCTCGCGCTGCGCCCGCCCGACCGCTTCCTGCACGCCGACACGTCGACGCTCGGCTCGGCGCTCGGCACGATCCTCGCGGGCATCGAGGTCGTGCTCGACGAGGAGCGGCCCGACGCGCTGCTCGTGCTCGGCGACACGAACAGCTGCATCGCCGCCGTCATGGGCAGGCGCATGCGCGTGCCCGTCTTCCACATGGAGGCGGGCAACCGCGCGTTCGACGAGAACGTGCCGGAGGAGACGAACCGCAGGCTCGTCGACCACGTGGCCGACTACAACCTGGCCTACACCGAGCACGCGCGCCGCAACCTGCTCGCGGAAGGCCTGCATCCGTCGCGCATCCTCGTCACCGGCTCGCCCATGCGCGAGGTGCTGGCGGCGAGCCGCTCGCGCGTCGACGCGAGCGACGTGCTCGAGCGACAGGGCGTCGCCGAGGGCGGCTACGTGCTCGTGAGCATGCACCGCGAGGAGACGGTCGACGATCCCGCACGCCTGCGCCGGGCCCTCCTCGCGCTCGACGCCGTCGCCGACGAGCTCGACGCGCCCGTGCTCGTGTCGACGCATCCGCGCACGCGGGCGCGGCTCGCCGAGCAGGAGCCCGAGCTGCAACGCCGCCTCACCCTGCATCCGCCGTTCGGCTTCCACGACTACGTGCGGCTGCAGCGCTCGGCGCGCATCGTGCTCTCCGACAGCGGCACGATCGCCGAGGAGTCGAGCATCCTCGGCTTCCCGGCCGTCACCCTCCGCGACGCGATCGAGCGGCCGGAGGCGCTCGACGTCGGCGGGATCGTATGCTGCGGCGTCGAGCCGGATGCCGTGCTCGATGCGGTGCGGGCCACCCTCGCGATGCACGCGCGGCTGGGCGCGGCTGCGCCTCCCGCCGACTACGCCGCGACCGACGTGTCGAGGCGCGTCGCGTCGTTCATCCTCTCGAGCGCGCGCACGCATCGCGCGCGCGCCGGCCTGCGGCGCTGACCGTGCGGCCCTCGTCGAGCTCGTGGCGCGCCGCGGCGGGTGCCGCCGGCGCGACGCTCGCCGACCAGGCCGTCGCGAGCGCAGCGAGCCTGCTCATGGTCGTGGCCGTCGCGCAGCGGCTGACGCCGGAGGCGTTCGGCGGCTTCGCGATCGCGTACGCCGCGCTCGTCGTGGCGCTCGCGTGCTGCCGTGCGTGGCTCGGCATGCCGGTGGCGCTGTCGACGCCGCTCGCCGCCGACGAGCGCCGGCGCCTGCTGGGCGGCGCATGCCTGCTCGTCGTGGCGGCGGCGCCCGTGGTCGTCGCGGGGGTGGGCGTCGCGCTGCCGGCCGCGCTCTCGCTGCTCGGCACCCCAGCCGACGGCGGCACGTTCCTCGTCGTCGCGGTCGCCGCGGTGCTGGCGTGCCTGCACGACCTCACGCGCTACGCGGCGGTCGCGAGCGGCCGACCGGTGCGCGCCCTCGCGTCGGATGCCGCGCGCCTCATCGGCGTCGGCCTCCTGCTCGTCGCACCCGCGTCCCTCCCACCGGGCGGCGTGCTGCTCGCGTGGCTCGCCATCGTCGCGGCGAGCGCTGCGGTCGGGCTGTGCCTCGTGCCTCCGTCGCTCTCGCTCCGGCACGCTCGGCGCCTTGTGGCGACCGGCGGTCGAGCCCGCAGCGGTGCCACGGTGGTCGCGCTGCTGGCGAGCGGCACGGCGCTCGCCCTGTCGACGCTCGTCGCGGCGGGGTTCTCGGCGGCGGCGAGCGGCAGCCTCCTCGGCGCGGGCACGCTGCTCGGACCGGTCAACCTGCTGCTCGCCCTGCTCGACCTCGCCGTGCTCGGCCGTCTCGTCGGGGTGCCCGAGGATCGGCGCCGCAGGATCCTCGGCGTCGTGCTGGGCGCCGTCTGGATCGCGCAGCTCGCGTGGACGGTGCTGCTCCTCGGCATCCCCTCCTCCATCGGGGAGGCCGTGCTCGGCTCGACGTGGTCGGGCGCACGCGCCATCCTCCCGATCGTGAGCGCCGAGTACGCCGTGGCCGCTGCGATCGCGGTCGTCTCGCTCGAGCTGAAGGTGCGCGACGTCGGCGTGGCGATGGTCGCGGCGCGGCTCGCGGCATGCGTCGTGGTGCTCGGCGGCACGGCGGGCCTCGCGGCGGCCGCGGCGTCGTTCGCGCTCGTGCCGGTCGTCATGCTGGCCGGCAGCGTCGTCGGCCTCGCGGTCGTGCTCGTGGGCGTCGCCGCGGCCTCGCGTCGAGCGCCTGCGGGCGTGGGCGTCGGGAGCGGACCGTGAGGGGCGACGCCCGCGGCACGCTCGTCGTCGTCGTCGCGGGCGCGGGTGGCGCGGCGCTCGTCGCTGCGGGGCTCGGGCCGATCGCCGTGGCCGCCGTCGCGGCGCTGGGTGGCGCCCTGTGGCTCGCGCGGCAGGGCGTCCTGCGGCTCGCGCTCGGGCTCGTGCTGCTCACGACCCTCGGGGCGGCGTCGACGGTGGAGGCGTGGGCCGCCGCGTCGACGTACGGGCGGCTCGCGGCGCTCGCGCTGCTCGTCGTCGCCGTGCTGCGCGAGCCGGCACCGGCCGGCGAGCCGTCGCGGTCGCAGCGGTGGCTGCTCGGCGCGCTGCTCGCGATCGCCGGCGTCGCGACCGCGACGGCGCTGTGGTCGATCGACGTCGCCGCGACGCTCGAGCAGGCGCTGCTGCTGTGGATCCTCGTCGCCGTCGTCGCGCTCGCGTCGCGGCGCCGGTGGCGCGACGCCGACGTCGTCGTCGGCGACGTCCGCGTCGTCGTCGCCGTCGTCGCAGCCGTGCTCGCCGCGGGCCTCGCGGGGCACGCGCTCGGCCTCGTGCCACTGCCGTACGGCGGGCGCTTCCAGGGGCTGCTCGCCAACCCGAACATGGCGGCGCAGGTGTCCACGCTCGCGATCTTCCTCTCGCTCGTCGTGCTGCGGCGGCGGCGATCCTGGATGGCGGTCGCGTGCCTCGCGGCCTCGGTCGCGACCATCGTCCTGTCGGAGTCGCGCACGGCCCTGCTCGCCGTCGCGGTCGGCGTCGCATGGATGGCGGTGCTCGCGGGCGCGCGCGGCGTCGTCGCGGTCGTGGGCCTCGTCGTGGCGACCGGCTGCGCGGCGACGATGCTCGGCCCGAGCCCGCTGCGGCTCGCGCTCGATCGGTTCGGCGACGCGGCCGACCGCGACGGGCTCTCGGGACGCAGCAGCATCTGGGCTGCGGCCGTCGACGCGATCGCGGCACGGCCGCACGGATGGGGATGGGGCACGACCGAGGCGGTGCTCGCGGGCGCGCACCGCGCGGGCGCGACGCGCGAGCTGGCGCAATCGTTCCACGGCAGCGTGCTGCAGGTCGCCGTCGAGGGCGGGCTGCTGGCCGCTGCGCTGCTCGTCGTCGCCTACGCCGCGACCGTCGCGCCCATGCTCCGCCTGCGTGCCCATGCGGTGCCCGCCGCCCTCTCGGGGCTCGTGGCCGCCGGCATCGTCGCGCAGGTGTCGGAGTCCGGGGTCTTCGGCACGGGGCAGCCCTTCCCCTACCTGTTCTGGTTCGGCGTCGCCGCGCTGCTCGGCCTCGACGACGCCGCCCGCCGAGGGGCGACCGTGCCCGACGCGCGACGGCTGGTGGCTCGATGAGCGGCGCGCCGATGCGCGGGGTGCTCGTGGTCGCGCCGCTGTACCCGCCCGCGTTCCGCGGCGGCGGACCGATCCGCACCCTCGCATCCCTCGTCGCCTCGGCGCCCGACGACGTGGAGGTCGCGGTCGTCTGCGCGGATCGCGACCTCGGCGCGTCCGAGCGGCTGCCGGTGCCCGGCGAGTCATGGCTGCCGGAGGGGCGAGCGCGCGTGCGGTACGTCGATCGTCGGCGCCCGGACCGCGTGCTGCGCGCGCTCTCGAGCGCGCCGACGCCCGACCTCGTCTACGTCAACGGCTGCTTCGATCCCGTCTTCTCGATCCTCGCTCGCGCCTGGGCGCGGCGTCGTGGGCTGCCGGTGCTGCTCGCACCGCGCGGCGAGCTGAGCCCGGGGGCCCTCGTCATCCACGCCGGCAGGAAGCGCGCCTTCCTGCGCCTCGCGGCCGCCTCGGGTCTCGACCGCGGCGTGCTGTGGCACGCGTCGTCCGAGCGCGAGGCCGCCGACGTGCGCCGCGCGATGGGCGACGACGCGGCGATCGTCGTGCGGGAGGACGACCATGCGCTGCCCGCGCGGGCGCAGCGGTCGCGGGCGGGATCCGGTCCGCTGCGGCTCGTCTTCGTGAGCAGGCTCGTGCCCAACAAGGGCCTGCACGTGCTGCTCGAGGCCCTCGCGTCGGTCGAGGAGCCGTGGACGCTCGACGTCCATGGGATCGAGGAGGACGCGGCCTACGCGCGTCGGTGCCGGGCCGCGGCAGCACGCCCGGGGATGCGCGGGCGCGTGACGCTGCACGGCCCGCTCGAGCCGCACGCGGTGCGCGATGCGTTCGCGGGCCACGACCTGTTCGCCTTCCCGACCGCGTTCGAGAACTTCGGCCACGTCGTCGCCGAGTCCCTGTCGGTCGGCTGTCCCGTGCTGCTCGCCGACACCACGCCGTGGACGCCGCGGCTGCGCGCAGGCGCCGGCGAGGTCGTCGACGCCCTCGACGTCGACGCGTGGGCGCGGTGCCTCGGCGCGTGGGCGCGGATGGGGCCGCGGGAGCGGACCCTGCGGCGCACGCGCGCCGCCGACGCCTTCGATCGCTGGCGCGCCGAGGCGGCGCCGCACGTGCTCTCGCTCGCGCTCACGCTCACGCAGCGCGCGCCGAGCCGCTGAGCCGCCGTCAGCCCGCGTCCGGCGCCGTGCCGGCGCGGGCGCCGGACTCCGCGGCCTCGGGTCGCGGCTGCGCACCCTGCGCCTGCGACGCGGCACCGTCGGGCTCGCGCGCGACGGGCCGCGCGGCGCGCGCGGGCCGAGCACCGCCCGCAGGCCGAGCGGCGGCGCGCGCCGCGGGCGCCGCGTCGCGGGCGGCCGGTGCCTCTGCGGCGTCCGCCGGGGCGGGCTCCCCGTAGCCGTGGCCGTAGCCGTACCGGTACGCGTGGCCGTCCGAGGTGGGCACCATCGTCAGCACGACGCCCGCGACCCGCACGTCGACGCTCGCGAGCCGGGCGAGCGCGCCGTCGAGCTGGCCGCGCGTCGTCCTCCCCGCCGCCGCGACGACGATCGCACCCGCCGTCCGCGTCGCGAGCACCGCCGCATCCGTCACGGGCAGCAGCGGCGGCGCGTCGACGAGGATCCAGTCGAACTCGGCCTCGAGCTCGCGCAGCAGCGCCTCCATGGCACGCGACCCCAGCAGCTCGCTGGGGTTCGGGGGCACGCGTCCCGACGGCAGCACGAAGAGGCCCGTGCCATCCCAGTCCTGCACGGCATCCTCGATGGTCGCATCGCCGATGAGCACCGTCGTGAGCCCCACCTGCCCCTCGATGCCGAACGTCGCCGCGACCTTCGGCTTGCGCAGGTCGGCGTCGACGAGCAGCACGGTCTGCCCGGACTGCGCGAGCGCGATCGCCAGGTTCGCCGTCGCCGTCGTCTTGCCCTCGGCGGCGACGGAGGAGGTGACGACGAACGTGCGGCGACCGCCCTCGACCTCGACGAAGAGCAGGTTCGTGCGCAACGTGCGGTACGCCTCGGCGCGGAAGTCCTGCGGGGCCTCGTGCACGACGAGCGGACGCTCGCCAGCGCGCTCGTCGAGCGCGATCGTGCCGATGACGGGATGGCGGGTCGCGACCTCGATGTCGTGCGGCGTGCGGATGCGGGTGTCGAGCACGTCGCGCAGCACGACGACGGCCGTGGCGATCGCGAGCGCCGCGAGCCCGCCGAGCGCGAGGTTCAGCGGCCACTGCGGGCTGCTCGCCGCCTCCGGGGGTCGCGCCTCCTCGACGGTCGTGAGGCGTACGGGGCTGTCCTGCGTCGGGGTGCCCTCGATCTCGTCGACCACGGCGGCGAGGCTCGTCGCCGTCGCGTTCGCGATCTCGGCAGCCTCCTGCGGGTCGCGGCTCGACGCCGTGATCTGGATGATCGTGGTGTCGGGCACGGGCGCGGCGGCGATGCGCCTCGCGAGGTCGCGGGCGTCGACGTCGAGCGCGAGGCCGTCGACGACGGCGGCGAGCACGCGCTCGCTGCTCGCGAGCTCGGCGTACGTCAGCACCCGAGACAGCGTGTACGCGTTGCTCTGCGCGAGCTCGGCGCTCGTCTCGCCGGTCTGCGTCGAGACGAAGACCTGCGTCGACGACTCGTACGACGGCGTCTGCAGCGCGGAGACCGCGCTCGCGGCGCCGATGCCGACGACGCCTGCGATGGCGATCGGCAGCCAGCGTCGGCGAAGGATCCTGACGAGGTCGGTGAGCTCCATGAGCACCTCCGTGGGCCGTCGCGGGCGACGGCGTCCGCTGCGCTGATCATGACACATCCTCGCCTTCATCGGGCGGGTGGATCCGCGCGAGTGTCCCCACCCTCGCCGCGATGCGCGACGCCGCCGCCTCGACGAGGTCGGCGACGGCGCGGTGCAGCGCCGCCGAGCCGCCGTGCGGATCGGGCACGTCGACGTCGACGCCGCGCACCGCAGGCCCACGGGCGCGCGCCGCCGCGCGCACCGTCGCGGCGAGGCGGGCGACGGCCCCGCCATCCCCCGGCAGCTCCGCGGCGTCGACGCGCGCGAGCGCCGCATCGAGCTCGAGGAGCGTGAAGGTGCGTTGGATGGCGGCGGGCACGAGGTCGACCACGACCGAGCGCTGACGCCGCGTCGCCACGATCACGAGGTCGCTCGCCGCCGCATCCTCCGCGCGCAGCAGGTGCGCGCGGTGCGCGTCGACGTCGAGCCCGAGACGGCGCGCCTCCGCCCGCACGGCCGCGTCGACCGGAGCGCCCTCCTGCGCACCGAGCCCCGCGCTCGCCACCTCGACGGCATCCGTCGCGAGCCCGCGGCGCAGCGCCGCAGCCGCGAGCGGCGACCTGCAGACGTTGCCCGTGCAGACGACGAGCATGCGGAAGGGGCCGGACGGACGCCGGCGCTCGCCCTGGCTGCTCGGCAGCGGCATGCGCCGATGCTAGGCGCGCGAGGCTCGCCGACGCGTCCCCCGCGGGCGTGAGCGCGGCTCAGTCGAGCGTCGCGACGAACGCCTTCAGCCAGGCGCGGAAGTCGGGGCCGAGGTCGTCGCGCTCGCTCGCGAGCGTCACCGTCGCCTCGAGCAGCCCCTGCCGGTCGCCCGTGTCGAAGCGGCGTCCCGTGAAGACGACGCCGACGAGGCCGTGGGCGTCGTGGGCGGCGGCGACGCGCAGCGCATCCGTCAGCTGGATCTCGCCGCCGACGCCCGGCTGCGTCTCCTCGAGGATGTCGAAGATCTCCGGTCGCAGCACGTAGCGGCCGATGACGGCGAGGTTCGACGGCGCCGTGCCCGCCTCGGGCTTCTCGACGAGGTCGCGCACGCGCACCACGTCGTCCTCGAGCGTCGTCTCGACGGTCGCGATGCCGTAGCGGTGCGCGAAGGCGGGGTCGATCTCCATGAGGGCGACGACGCTCATGCCCGTCGCGGCGTGCACCTCGAGCATGCGCTGCAGCAGCGGCGTGGCCGCGTCGATGATGTCGTCGCCGAGCAGCACGGCGAACGACTGGTCGCCGACGTGCGGGCGCGCGCGCAGCACGGCATGGCCGAGCCCCAGCGGATCGCCCTGGCGCACGTAGTGCATCTGCGCGAGGCCCGTCGACTGGCGCACCTTCGCGAGGCGCTCGACGTCGCCCTTCGCGATGAGCGTCGCCTCCAGCTCGGTCGCACGGTCGAAGTGGTTCTCGAGCGCGTTCTTGTTGCGGCCCGTGATCATGAGCACGTCGTGCAGGCCCGCGTCGACGGCCTCGGTGACGACGTACTGGATGGCGGGGCTGTCGACGACGGGGAGCATCTCCTTCGGGAGCGCCTTCGTCGCCGGCAGGAATCGGGTGCCGAGGCCTGCGGCGGGGACGACGGCCTTGGTCACGCTGCTCACGCCTCGCATCGTATCGAGCGCGGACGGCCCGCCCGTGCGCGCCCGCCTCGGCCCGCGGTCGCCGGACACGACGAAGGCCCCGCCTGCTGGCGGGGCCTTCCGGTGGTGGACCCGGGGGGAATCGAACCCCCGACCTTCTCATTGCGAACGAGACGCGCTACCAACTGCGCCACGGGCCCGGACCGACGTTCAGCATAGCCGCTTCGCAGCCGCGTGCGAAATCGACGGCGGGGTCAGCCGACGCGGCGTCGGAACGCCGCCGAGACGTCGAGGGATGCGTCCTCCTGGTCGACGTGCCCCATGATCGCGAAGCGCGACGGCCGCGCGGGCACCGGCACCTCGACGGGCACGTGCGCGGGCGTCTGCGCCACCCGCTCGCGCGCGGCGGGCACGCCGTCGTCGGTGTCGACCTCGCCGGTGACGAGCTGCTCGAACGACGGCGCGAGCGGCGTGACCTCGGCCACGACCTCCCCCGTCGCGACCATGCGCCGCGCGTGGTCGCGCAGCACGTCGATCGGCTCGCGGGTCGTGCGCTGCGACGGCACGGGCACGGGCGTCCACGCGCGGGATGCGAGCTCGGCGTCGAGCGCCGCCGAGGCGTGCTCGACACGCGCGGCCTCGATCCGCTCGTGCTCCATCGTCTGCGCGACGTCGCGGATCGAGGCGTTCGTGCGGTTGACGGCGACGAGCCCCACGACCGACAGCGTCAGCACCACGCCCGCCAGCACGAGCAGCGGCGTCGCCTGCGGCAGCAGCGCACCGGCGACGCCGACGCCGACGGATGCGAGCAGCATGAGCGTGCATGCGAGGCGCGTGCGGCGCAGCCGCTGCCTGCGGGAGACGCTGCCCGCGACGGCGACGCGCACCTGCCGCTCGACCTGCTTGATCTGCTCGTCGAGCTCGCGCGCCCTCGCGACCGCTGCGGCTCGTGCGATGGCCTGCTGCAAGCGTGCCTCCTTCGCCACGACCTTCTGCTGCCGTGCGATCTCCCGTGCGTTCGCGGCGATCTGCACCTCGGGCGGCGCCTCCGCCGTCTCGGCCATGATGCGCAGCGTCTGCTGCAGGCGCACGGCGTTGCGCTCGGTCGCGAGGTACTCGCGGCGACGCACCCACACGGGCACGAGGTACGCGAGCCACACGATCGCGGCGAGCGCGAACACCACCGTGGTGCCCATCCCCGCCATCTGCATGCGAGCACGCTACGGCCGGCGTCGGCCCGCCACCGGGATGCGCGCGGCGATTCCCGGAATGCAGGTCGAGACTCGTCATCGCACCCGCGCGAGGTGGGCGGTCAACTCGCCTGCGGCTCCGTGCGCTCCCCGATCGGCACGGGGTAGACCGACCGGTCGAACGCCGGCACGCGGCCGCCGCGCCACCGGCCGAGCACGCTCTCGGCGAGTTCCTCCCGCACGAGCGCGAAGCACAGGTGGTCGCGCCAGTCGCCGTCGATGTGGATGTAGCGCACCCGCAGCCCCTCGAAGCGGAAGCCCAGCTTCTCGACGACGCGCAGCGATGCGACGTTCTCGGGGCGGACGCAGATCTCCATGCGGTGCAGCCCGAGCCCGAAGAGGCAGTGGTCGGTCGCGAGCGCCACGGCCGTGGGCGTGACGCCGCGCCCCGCGACGCGCTGCGCCACCCAGTAGCCGAGCGTCGCGCTCGACAGCGCGCCCTGCGCGATGCCCGAGACGTTCAGCTGCCCGACGAGCTCGCCGTCGACCTCGATCGCGAACGGGATGCCCGTGCCGTCGCGCTCGGCGTCGAGCAGGCTGCGGATGCTCGAGCGCGTGTCGAAGCGGCCCGTCGGCACGCGGCCGGGCAGCGTCGCCTCCCAGCGCTGCAGCCACGCGCGGTTGTCGACGAGCTCGCGTTCGAGCGCGCGCGCATCCCGCGTGCGGATCCCGCGGATGACGACGCCGTCGTCCTCCAGGCGGGGCGTGCTGGAGATCACGCGCCCGAGCCTATGCCTACGATGGGCGCATGCCGGACGCGCAGAGCCAGAAGCGAGCGATCCGCGAGCGGGTGCGCGCGTCGCGCGCCGCGCGCACGCCCGACGAGCGCCGCGCGGCCGACGACGCGATCGCCGCCGCCGCCGTCTCGCTCATCCAGCAGCTCGGCGCACGCGACGTCGCCGCCTACCTCTCGCTGCCCGAGGAGCCCGGCACCGCGGGCATCCTCGCCTGGGCGCGCGAGCACGGCGTGCGGGTGCTGCTGCCGATCGTGCGGCAGGACGGCCTCCTCGACTGGGCCGAGCAGGGCGACGCCCTCGCCGAGGGCGCGTTCGGGCTGCTCGAGCCGACGGGCGAAGTGCTGCCGCCCACGGCGCTCGGCGACGTCGACCTCATCCTCGCCCCTGCGTCGGCCGTCGCCCGCGACGGCCAGCGGCTCGGTTGGGGCCGCGGCTTCTTCGACAAGGCGCTCGGCGCGCTCGGCAGGCGCCCGCCGGTGCACGCGATCGTCTTCGACGATGAGATCCTGGATGCCGTGCCCGCCGAGGCGCACGACCAGCCCGTCGACGGCGCCATCTCGCCGTCCGGGCGCCTGACCTTCTAGGAGACCCGACCATGCCCGTCTACGCGTACCAGTGCACCGAGTGCGGCACCGCCATCGAGGTGCGGCAGTCGTTCACCGACGACGCCCTCACCGTGTGCGAGACGTGCGGCGGCCGCCTCCGCAAGCGGTTCGACGCCATCGGCGTCACGTTCAAGGGCTCGGGCTTCTACCGCACCGACTCGCGTGCCGCCTCCGGCTCGGGATCGTCGTCGAGCGGGTCGTCGGCGAAGGAGTCCGGCTCCTCGACGACGTCGGGCTCGAAGGAGTCGGGCTCGGGCTCGGGCTCCACGCCGTCGTCGTCCTCGTCCTCCACCTCGAGCTGACCGCGCGCGCCATCCGGCACGCCACGAAGGAGAGCCAGACCATGCAGGGATTCAAGGAGTTCATCCTCCGCGGCAACGTCGTCGAGCTGGCCGTCGCGGTCGTCATCGGCACCGCCTTCACGAACATCGTGACGCAGATCGTCGAGGGCGTGATCAACCCGATCATCACGGCGATCGCCGGGCAGAACGACTTCTCGGACGTCGAGGTCGGGATCATCAAGATCGGCCTCGTCATCGGGGCGGTCATCAACTTCCTCATCGTCGCCGCCGTCGTCTACTTCGCCATGGTCATGCCGATGGCGAAGTTCAAGGAGCGCCAGGCGAAGCGCCGCGGCACCACGGAGGAGGCCGCGAAGGAGACCGACGTCGACGTGCTGCAGGACATCCGCGAGCTGCTGCGCCAGCAGCAGGTGCAGGCGACGCCGCCGACGACCAAGGCCTAGCGATGCCGCGAAGGCCCGCGCACCCCTCGGTGCGCGGGCCTTCGTCGTGCGCGGCCTCGGGGCGCGCGGGCCTCAGCCCTCCGCGTGCCAGCCGAGCGCCGGGGCGACGTGGGTCGCGAACGACTCGACGATGCGCAGGTTCAGCTCGACGCCCAGCTGCGAGGGGATCGTCAGCAGCAGCGTGTCGGCCTCCATGACGGCCCGGTCCGCGCGCAGCTGCTCGATGAGCACGTCGGGCTCGGCGGCGTAGGTGCGACCGAACGTCGAGCGGAAGCCGTCGATGACGCCCACCTGGTCGCGGCCGGCGGCGCCGCCGAACAGCAGCGCATCCTCCTGGGTCGTGATCGGGAAGACGCTGCGCGACACCGACGTCTGCGGCGTGCCCGCATGCCCCGACGCCGTCCACGCGGCTCGATACGCGGCGAGCTGCTCGGCCTGCAGGTCGCCGAACGCCATGCCGCGGTCCTCCGTCAGCAGCGTCGACGACATGAGGTGCATGCCCTGCTGCCCGGTGCGGATCGCGGTCTCGGTCGAGCCGGCACCCCACCACACGTTGCCGCGCAGGGTCGGCGACTGCGGCTCGATGCGCTGCATGCCCGAGCCGCCGCCGAACGGGCTGTGGGCGTCGCGCTCCGCGATGGGCTCGCCCTCGATCGCGCGCAGGAAGACGTCGAGGTGGCGCGCGGCGAGATCGGCGCCGCGCTCGTCGTCTCCGCGGTAGCCGAAGTGCTCGTAGCCGCGCACGACCGTCTCGGGGCTGCCGCGCGAGATGCCGAGCATGAGCCTGCCGCCCGCGATGAGGTCGAGCGCCGCCGCCTCCTCCGCGAGGTACAGCGGATTCTCGTAGCGCATGTCGATGACGCCCGTGCCGACGTGGATGCGCCTGGTGCGCGCAGCGATCGCCGACAGCAGCGGCATGGGGGCGGCGTGCTGGCGCGCGAAGTGGTGCACGCGCACGCCTGCGACGTCGACGCCGAGCTCGTCCATGCCGACCGCGAGGTCGATGGCCTGCAGGAGGTTGTCCTGCGCCGTGAGCTCGCGACCGCCGCCGAGGGGTCCGTAGTGGCCGAAGGAGAGGGTCCCGAAGCGTTGCACGACGTCAGGCTACTCCGGAATCCGTAGTGCCGTGGGCGTCGTTCGCCGACGGCCGACCCTCGGCCCCTCCCCCGCGTCCCTCGCGACGGCGCGGAGACCCGGATGCGGCGGGCGCGTCAGCCCCAGTGCGGCGGCTTGTCGCCGCGCAGGCGCTCGTCGTTCTCCGACGACTGCCGCGGCTCCGGCGCCGGCTCCCTCGATGCGCCGTCGACGGGGCCCGTCGACACGCGCCGGCCGCGCCTGCGCACGACGAGCGGCTCGGCCGACGCGTCCTCCACGAGCCCGTCGGCGCGCACGCGCGGCACGGGGCCGTCGTCCCGCTCCGCCTCGCCGGCGCCCGTCACTCGCTCGCGTCGGCGCCGACGAGCGTCGCGATGCGCGCGGCGACGGCGTCCGGGTCGGTGAAGAGCTCGAACGCGTGCACGCGCATCGTGTGCCAGCCGAGGCGACGCAGGTGCTCGGGGCGCACGCGCAGCGTCTCGCGCAGCGGTCGGTCGTCGTCCTCGTGGTCGGTCTCGATCGCCGCGCACACGCCGCCGTTCGCGACGACGAGCGGCAGGCCCGCGTAGTCGACCGTGGTGCGCAGGCCGCGCGCCTCGAGGCGCCTGGCGAGGTCGGTGAGCAGCGGGTCGCCGCCGCGAGTCGACCGCGCGAGGTGCGGCCGCTCGGCCTCGAGCAGCACGTCGCGCAGCACGGCGGCGCCGTGCTCGAGCCGCGAGCCGTCGAGGTCGGCGGCCTGGAAGGCGGCGACGAGCGTCATGGCCTTGCGCGCCCGCGTCATCGCGACCGCGAGCATCCGGTCGCCGCCCGGGTCGGCGAGGCGCCCGAGCTCGATGGCACGGCCGTAGCGGGTGCGCGCGTAGCCGACCGAGAAGATGACGCGGTCGCGGCTGAGGGCGTTGGCGTGGGCGACGTCGGCGACGACGAAGGGCTCGTCGGAGTCGGCGACGACGAAGTCGGCGAACGCCCCGGGCTGGCCGAGCGCCTGCACGACGGCCTGCTGCACGCGCACCTCGTGGCGCTCGTTGCCCGTCACCACCATGAGCGACTCGTGCGGGCGCGTGCGGGCGTGGTGCGTGACGAGCGCGATGACGCGCTCGACCTCGGCGTCGGGGCTCTCGACGAGCGACGACTGCTGGTCGGGCAGGCCCCAGGCGTCCTGCACGGTCGAGACCGTGAGGGATGCGTGGCCCAGGTACGTGCCCGCCCACGGCAGCGTCTCGATGGCACCGTCGTAGAAGCGTCGCGACACGGCGTCGATGAGGTCGGCGCCACCCGTGCGGTAGGTGCGGGCGAGGCGGTGCACCGGCAGGACCTCGGCGAGCCGTGCGAGCGCCGACTCGCCGTGCAGCTCGTCGGGGCTGCCGAGCTCGTACGAGGGGCGCACGCCGAGCGCCGAGATGCCGACGTCGAACGGCGACGGGATCTGCGTCGCCGGATCGCCGATCGCGACGACCTGCGGAGCGCGCGTGATGGCGCCGACCGCCTCGGCGAGCGTCACGGCGCCCGCGTCGAGCACGATGACGACGTCGAACGGGATCGTGCGGGCGACGCGGTGCACGTCGTACGGGCTCGCGACCCACACGGGCGCGATGGCGCGCGACACGTGCGGCGCGCGGCCCTGCAGCTGCGCGGGGTCGAGGCCGCCGCCGCGCAGCAGCGCCCGCAGCGCCTCCGCCTCGTCGGCGTGGTCGGCGATCGCGAGGCGCCACGACTGCGCGAGCTGCCATGCGAGACGACCCGATGCGGCGTCGACGTGCGCCTCGTCGACGAGCGCGAAGTCCGACTCGAGCCGCTCGAGCACCGTCGTGTTGCCGCGCAGCAGCGCACGCTCGCGCTGCAGCAGCTGCTCGAGCGCCGACTGCCACCATGCGAGGTCGAGCTCGTGCGCGACCTCGTCGTGCTCGACGTGGCGCGTCGCGAGGTCGGCGACGAGGGGCTCGAGCTCGAGCTCGGCGAGCGTCGACATGAGGGTCGCGCGCTCCTGGATGGAGTCGAGGGCCTCGGAGGGCGCTGCGAGCTCGTCGAGGCGCTGCTGCAGCGCATCGAGCGGCAGGTCGACGAGCACGGGCGAGTCGGTGCCGACGAGCGCGGCGTCGATGCCGTCGAGGGCCGCGAGGGCCGCACGGTGCTTCGCCTCGAGGCCGCCGAGCCCCGTCGGCACCGAGGGCACGGCGCCGTCGGGCGCCCACCGCGTCCACAGCTTGCGCTGCCGCTGCACGCCGACGAGCGCCTCGTGGAGGTCGCCGACCACGGCCCCGGGGCGCACGTACTCGAGCGCGAGCCGCTTGAGGCGGCGTCGCTGCAGGCCGCCGAGGGCCGCGTTCGCCTCGCGGCGCGGGCCGGTGGCGGTGATGAGCTCGCCGAGCGGCCGGTCGAACACCGACGGCACGAACCGGTCGAGCGTCTCGCGGATGTCGGCGAGCAGCCGCAGCTGCGCCCCGAGCTCGGCGACGGAGTCGAAGGGGCGCAGCTTCGTCGCCCCGAGCACGCGGCGGCCCTCGTCGACGAGCTCGGCGAGGCCGCCGTGCGCGAGGGATCGGGCATCCTCGCGCGCCGTCGCGGCGTCGCCGTCGGTCGTGAAGTTGGCCCCGTACCAGGGCGTGTCCTCGGGGCCGAAGCGGAACTGGCCGAGCTCGGCGGCCTGCACCATGGTCGCTGCGGTGCGCGGCCGGTCCTGCGCGAGGCGACGCACCGTGTCGGGTGCGAGGCGCGCCTGCGTCTGCGGCGGCGTCGGCAGCATCGCGAGGCGCGAGAGCGCGCGCAGGCAGTCGAGCACCGACACCTGCAGCTCGTCGTCGACGCGACGCAGGGCGCCGCGGTAGTCGAGCAGCACCTTGCGCAGGCGCTCGAGGGCGTCGTCGATCTCGCCGGTGTCGGGCCGCTGCGCCTGCTCCGAGCGCGTGATGGCGGCGATGAGGTCGCGGCGCAGGGTCTGCGGGCGCACCGCGAGGCCGGGGAGGCCGGTGGCGGCGAGCCGGTCGACGATGCCCTGCGTCGTCGCCCGGCGCGGGCTGACGACGAGCACGCGGCGGTCGTCGTCGACGAGCGCGGCGATCGCGTTGACGACCGTCTGCGTCACACCCGTGCCCGGCAGCGCCTCCACGACGAGCGAGTTGCCTGCGACGATCTCGCCGACGACGGCGTCCTGCTCGGCGTCGGCGTCGAGCACGAGCCGGTCGGCCTGCGGCGAGCGCTCGTCGAGCGGCAGCTGCGCCACGGCCGAGCGGCCCTCGCGCAGCCTCCAGCGCGCAGCCTCGTCGCCGGTGACGGCGTCGAGCACGGTGTGCGCGGCGGGCCGCAGGTCGGCGGCCATCGCGGGGCCCACCTCCGCGAACGTCGACACGACGAGGCGCGGCAGCACCTGGAAGCCCGGCACGTGCGCTGCCGCGAGGCGGATGCGGTCGAGCACGGGGTTGGGCGTGAAGGTGCCCTCGTGGTCGGCGAGCGACACGAGCGCGCGCTCGTCGAGCTCGACGCCGTGCACGGTGCGCAGCACGTGCGCGAGGCGCGGGTTCAGGTACGGGCGTCCCTGCAGCTGCAGCTCGAAGTCGCGGCCGCGGCGGCGCACGACGAGCGGGCGCAGCAGCACGGGACCGTGCAGCTCGCCGTGCTCGTGCGGGAAGCGCACGATGCCGATGCCGAGGTGCACGGCGTCGATCGAGCGCGACGCGGCGAGGTCGATGCCCTTCGAGGCGATGGCCGCGGCGGCGTTGCGTGCGGCGCGCAGCGCGAGGTCGTCGCGGATCAGGCTCGACAGCGCCGTGGGCCTGCCGGTGATGAACTGCGCGAGGCCGCCCGGATGCGTCGTCGAGAGCTCGATGCGCGTCGCGGTGGTGTCGACGAACGACGCGAGCGGCGAGCGGCCGCCGAGGCGCTCGACCTCGAGTCGCCACGACTGCCAGTCGCGACGGCGCGGTGCGGATGCGTCGTCATGCCGAGCGGGCTCGGGGGCGACCTGCTGCGCGTCGGGCGCCGCGGGCGCCGACGGCGCGCGCTCGGGTGCCGGCGCGGAGGCGCCGACGAGCTCGTGCCCGCCGCGCTCGCGCTCGGCGTGCTGCGGCGCGGTCGCCGGCGCGTCGGCGTCGGTCACGGCAGGGCCGTCGCCCGTGGCCGCACCGTCGCGCTCGACCTCGGTCGTCCAGAAGGGCGTCTCGGCCGACGCCGAGGGCTCGCCGGACCCGCCCACGTCATCGTTCTCTCGCCGCACGGCCCCACGATACGAGCGGAACCGCGTCGCGCGGCGGCACGACGTCGGGGTGTCCGAGGATCGGGGCCACGCACCGGCGCCCTGGAGCCGGACCGGCCGAGGGCTGCGAGGCCGAGCCCGATGCGCTGCGTCAGTACCAGGCGTCCTTCGTGCGGCGCGTGTAGAGGGCGCGCAGGTAGCGGCCCGCCTTCTGCCACAGGCGGTAGCGCGCGTTCAGCGGCAGCTCGAACGACGGCATGTAGCGCACGGGCTCGGGCGCCCATGCGGTCTTGAAGACGTAGAGGCCGCGGATGTCGCTCGTCTCCCACTCGGCGGGGTCGGGGATGTTCGCGAGCTCGTAGCCCGTGACGCCCTCGGCGTGGAGTCGCTGCATGATCGCCCACTGCATCGCGTAGGGCGCGAAGAGCTTCGGGTTCTCGCGCTGCGAGCCTGCGTCCTTGTACCAGGCGGTGTCGCCGAAGCGGATGACGAAGGCTCCCGCGATCACCTCGCCCTCGTGCGTGGCGGAGAAGAAGCGGCCCTGGCCCTCGGCGTCGTAGACGTCCCAGATGCGCTCGAAGTAGGAGTGGGGGCGGAAGTAGCCGCCCGTGCGCTCGCGCACCTCGTCGATGAGGGTGTGCATGCGCGCCGTCGACTCGGGCGTCATCGGCTCCTCGTCGATCGTGACGCCCTGCTTCGCCGCCGAGCGGTAGGAGTTGCGGGCGCGCTTCTTGAAGCGCGCCGCCACCTCGTCGAGCGATCCCGAGAGGTCGACCATGACGGCGTGCTCGTACTGGCTCGAGACCGACCGCACCCAGCCGGCGCGCTCGAAGGCGGCGACGAGCGCCTCGTCGTACTCCTGGAACACCTCCGCCTTCACGGCGAACACGCCCTTCGGGTACCGGCGTGCACGCTCGGTGAGCGCGGCGACGGTCTCGGGCGTCACGCCGGCGATGCGCGCCGCGTGGTAGATCGTGCCCGCGAGCGGCGCCTTCCTCGCGAAGTACTGCACGGGGTACTGCGCCTCGCCCACGGGGATGCGGTCGCGCAGCGCCGTCCATGGCGAGCCCTCGCGCGTGCGCGCCCACGCGCTCGACTGCATGTAGTGGGCCCGCGCCTGCGCTGCGAGCACCTCCTCGTCCCACGCCTGCGCGTCGTCGGGGCGTGCCGGGGTGGGCTCGATGACGGTCATGCGGTCCTCGCGGGTCGGGTGCCGGCCTGCTCGTGGCGGCCGCGCGCCGAGGTCGGCGGCGCACGGCAAGGCTACCGGCCACCGCCGTCGCACCTCCCTCCCCCGCGGCCCCTCGCGCATCCCGCGCTCGCCCGACCGGCCCGTACGCTCGACGTGCGCGCGCGTCCACGCCCCGATCCCCCGGGCGGATGCGCGGCGTCGGGACGGCTGGAGGATCATGGCGACGAGCATCGAGCGCGCGGTGGAGCGCGCATCCGACACCCGAGCGATCCTCCTCGGTGCCGACGTCCTGCCGCGGATCGGCCCGATGCTCGCCCAGCTGCTGCCCGGAGCGACGGCGATCGTCGTCGCCGACGAGACGACGTGGGCCATCGCGGGCGAGGCCACGACGGGTGCCCTGCGCGCGGCGGGCGTCAGGCTCGTCGACCCGCTCGTGCTGCCGGGCTCGCCCCCGCCGTACGCGGGTGCCGAGACCGTCGCGCTCGTGACGGCGCACCTGCGCCCGCTCGACGCCGTCGCGGTCGTCGTCGGCGCCGGCACGCTGAACGACGTCGTGAAGCTCGCCTCCGGCCGCCTGGGGCGCCCGTACGTCTGCGTCGCGACCGCGCCGTCGATGGATGGCTACGCCGCGTTCGGCGCGTCGATCGCGAAGGACGGCTACAAGCAGACCCTGTCGTGCCCCGCGCCCATCGCCGTCGTGGCCGACCACCGCATCCTCGCCGCGGCGCCGCGGCGGATGGTGGCGTCCGGCGTCGGCGACCTCGTCGAGAAGCTGCCGGGCGGCGCCGACTGGATCCTCGCCGACGCGCTGGGCGTCGAGCCCATCGACGCCGACGTGTGGGCGCTCGTGCAGGAGCCGCTGCGCGCCGCGCTCGCCGATCCCGAGGGCATCCGCGACGGCGCGGTCGGGGCGACCGTCGGGCTCTGCGACGGCCTCGTGCTGTCGGGCCTCGCGATGCAGGCGCATCGATCGTCGCGGCCCGCGTCCGGCGCCGGCCACCAGTGCTCGCACCTGTGGGAGATGGAGGGGCTCGGGGCGCACGACGACCCGCCGCTCGCGCACGGCCTCAAGGTGGGGCTCGGCACGATCATGCTGACGGCGCTCCACGAGGAGGCGCTGCGCCGCGACCTCGGCGCGCTCGACGTCGACGCCGCCGTCGCCGCCTTCCCCACCTGGGACGCCGTGGCGCGCAGCATCCGCCGCGAGGGGTTCTCCGCCGACCTCCTGTCGGCGGCCCTCGCGCAGTCGGAGGCGAAGCACCCGAGCCCCGAGGTGCTGCGCGCGCGCCTCACGACGCTGCGCGACGAATGGCCCACGATCGCCGAGCGCCTGCGTCGGCAGCTCCTGCCCGCGGTCGAGGTCGAGCGCATCCTCACGGTGGTCGGCGCCGTGACGCATCCGTCGCAGATCGGCCTCGGCCCCGCGGCGTTCCGCGCCACGTACGCGCGAGCCATGCGCATCCGCAGCCGCTACACGCTGCTCGACGTGCTGCACGAGGCGGGGCTGCTCGACGCGTGCGTCGACGCGCTCTTCGCGCCCGGCGGCTTCTGGGCCGAGCGCCCCTTCCCCGCCTGACCCGCGGACGGACGGCGACGGACCGCTCGCGCTGCTCCGCTTCGACGATCGCGTCGTCGTCCGCCGGCGCGGCGGCGCGGCGGCGCGGCGGCGCGACGGCGCGGCACCGGGATGCGCGCCGAGCGCTGTCTCGCGTGCGCATGTCGCGTGAGCCCGCGCTGCGTGCGCATGCGTGCGACGCGCGACCGCACCCACGGCGGACCGTCGGGCTCCCGGTCGAGCTGCGGCGCGCCGCGCGCTCAGTCGTCGAAGGCGGGCGCGTCGCGCGGATACGCGAGCAGCAGCAGCCCCGACGCGACCCAGCAGGCTGCGACGATCGCGACGAGCACGCCGGCGTCGAGGCCCGCGACGAGCCCGGCGAGCGATGCGCCCGCGGCGGCCGCCGCCGAGCGCAGGCCCGCCCCGACCGTGAACACCTGCGATCGCACGCGCGCGGGACTCTGCCGCTTGCGCAGCAGCAGCATCGCCGCAGTGGATGCGGCCGTCCAGGATCCGGCGACGCCGAACGCGACGATCGCGATCGGCAGGCCGAGGTCGGGGACGGCGAGGAGCAGGCACGCGCCGACGAGCGCGAAGCCGCCGCCCATGACCCAGGGCGGCGTCAAGCTCGTCCATCGCCGCACCGCGGCGACGAGCGCGCCCACGAGCCCGCCGATCGCGAAGGCCGTCACGATCACGGCACCGCCCTCGGCCTCCCCCGATCGCTCGAGCGAGATCGCCACGGCCACGATGGGGCCGGCGCCGCCGCCCACCTGGCTCAGCGTGCCCGAGGCCGTGACGACGGCGATGGGCCGGTGCCGCGCGAGGTGCGACATGCCGGCGGCGATGGTCTCTCGCACGCCGCGTCGCGCACCCGCACGCGCGGGCAGCCGCATGCGCAGCATGCCCACCGCCCCTGCCGCGGCGACGGCCGCGAGCACGAGCATCCCCACGCGCGCCGACCCCACGAGCACGGCGCCTGCGACGAGTGCCGGTCCGGCGACCGACGCGACGTTGTACGACAGCGCGTCGCTCGCATAGGCCCGATGCTCGTCGTCGATGACGTCGGCCACGAAGCTCGAGAGCCCGCCGAGCGCGAACGGGGCCGCGCAGCCCGTGAGCGCGAGCATGGCGGCGACGAGCGGCGTCGGCACCTCGCCGAGGAATGCGGCGATGGCGAGCCCGAGCGCCGTGACGAGGGCGGCGACGAGCATGAGCGCCTGCGGTCGCGCGGCACGGTCGAGGGCGACGCCTGCGAGCGGCGCGGCGAGCACGGTCGGCGCGAGCGCGACGCCCGTCAGCGCGCCGCCGAGCGCGACGTCGCCGACCTCCTGGACCGCGAGGATCGGGATGGCGACGATCGATCCCGCGCTCGCGAGCCGCAGCGGGGTCGCGGCGACGAGGTATCCGAGAGCGCGCACCGTCTCGAGGCTAGCGACGCCCGGGGCACTGCGCCGACCGGTTGGCGCCCGGCACCATCGCGCACGGTGCCCCTGGAGGGACTCGAACCCCCAACCCTCTCCTTAGGACGGAGCTGCTCTTCCATTGAGCTACAGAGGCCGGGCCGCGCAGGGCGCGGCGGTCAGACCAGCCTAGCGAAGGCCCGCCGGACGCGACGACGCCCGCAGCCGGATGGCTGCGGGCGTCGGTCACGTCGAGCGGGCTCAGCCCACGTCGATGAACACGGGAGCCGAGGCGCCCGGGATGGTGGAGCCTGCGACGACCGTCTGGTTGCCGTTCCAGCCACCGTGCACGGCCTGGCCGCCACCGATGTAGACGGCGACGTGCGCGGAGCCGAAGCCGCCGTTCGAGTAGTAGATGATGTCGCCGGGCGTCGCCTGCGAGCCCGGGATGGTCGGGCCGAGGTTGAAGAGGTTGCCCATGCCCGTGTAGGGGATGCCGACCGCTGCGAGCGAGTCGGCGACGAGCTGGGTGCACGTCTGGATCTCGCCGATCTGGGCGAGCGCGGCGCTGGCGATGGCGCTGCCGCCCGCGCCGACCGACACCGCAGCGCCAGCGGGCGCGCCCGACGTCGTCGTCGACGCCTCCTGCGCCGCCGCCTCGTCGGCCGCGGCCTCGTCGGCCGCTGCCTCCTGGGCTGCTGCCTCCTCGGCCGCCGCCTGCTCGGCGTCGGCCTGCGCCTGCAGGTCGACGCGGAGCTGCTCGAGCTCTGCGGGGGTCGTCGCGTACAGCTCGGCGCGCTCGGCCTCCTGCTCGGGCGAGCCGGCGGTCGACGTCGCGGTGATCGACTGCTCGTCGATCGACGTCGCCGCGAAGCCGGGCTCCGGCGTGGCGCCCTGGTTGCCTGCGAAGGCGGGGAGGGCGAGCGGGGTCACGAGGGCGATGGCGATGCCAGCGACGCCGATGCGACGGATGTGGGTGCCGCGCGAGGTGCGGGCCTTGGGCGCCTCACCGTTGGTGTCGGCGTTCTCGGCGATCTCGGTGCTTCGGGTCACGAATCAGTCTCCTGGGGTCCTGCGGGCATGCGCCTGTGCGACAGCATGACCAACCGATGTTACCAAATCGTTACGACGATGTGCCAGTGGGCTACGAACGTCGTCGCGATCGGTCGAGTCAGAAGCGCCGCACCTGGGGCTGGCCCATGGCGGCGACCATGCCGGAGAAGCTCGAGTACTTCACCGGCTTGCCTGCGGTGGCGGCGTGGATGATGGAGTCGCCACCCACGTAGATGGCGGTGTGGCCGTTCCAGATGATGAGGTCGCCTGGCTGCACCTCGGAGGCCGAGACGGGCGTGCCGTATCCCAGCTGGCCGCGGTCCGAGTGCGGCAGGTAGACGCCGACCTGCCCGTACACCCACTGGGTGAAGCCGGAGCAGTCGAATCCGGTCGAGGGGCTCGCGCCACCCCACACGTAGGGGACGCCGAGCTGCGACTGAGCGATGCCGACGACCGACCCGCCTGCGGCGGACGCCACCGAGGAGGGCGCGGCGGCGGGCGTCGCGGTCGCCGTCGACGCGGCCGACGCGGTCGCAGCCGACTCCGTGGCGGCTGCGGCCTCGGCCGCGGCCTCCTGTCGCTCGGCCTCGGCGGCGGCGGCCTCGGCCTGCGCCTGCGCGAGCTGCTCGGGCGTCGTGGCTGCGAGCCCGTTCTGCGCGATGTCGTCGACGAGCGCCGACTGCTGCACGTCGTAGGTCTGCTGGCTCTGCGCGAGGATCTCGGCGATCGAGCCGTCGAGCGTCGCAGGCTCGGCCGATGCGGTCTGCAGCGCGGCGGCCGGGAGCGCGATCGTGCCGACGAGCGCGGCGGCCACGACGACGACGCCGACGCGCTTCGCCATGCCGCCACGAGCCCCGGATGCGCGGCGACGGGTCGGCTGCGCGACGATCTCGGTGCTGGTGGAGGAGTGCTGCATGCGGTGGGGGTTCCTGCTCGTCGAACGCCTATGAGTGGCATAGGGCCTGCCCGAGCGTACGACACCGTTGCACGATTGTCATCTCGCGCTCTGGCGCGCCCTCAGGCCCGTGTCGAACCCTATGCGTCCCCCGGACGCCCGCTGACCGCGCTCAGGCGGCGAGGTAGAGGTGCTGCGCGAGCTCGGGCGGCAGCGTCACCGAGTCGCCGCCCACGACGGCGACGACGCGGTCGCGCCCCTGCGCCGAGACCGTCACCGATGCGCCGGGCGTCACGCCGGCCTCGCGCAGCCGCCGCAGCGTGGCGAGGTCGGACTGGATGGGCTCGCCGAGACGGCGCACGACGTGGGCTCCGACGACGGTCGTCGCGCGGTGCACGCCGTCGAGGAAGGCGTCGGCGCCGGGGAGCCCCAGCTCGTCGAGCCCGGGGATGGGGGTGCCGTAGGGCGACTCGGTGGGGCTGCCGAGCACCTCGAGCAGGCGGCGCTCGACCTGCTCGCTCATGACGTGCTCCCACCGGCACGCCTCGTCGTGCACGAGCGCCCAGTCGAGGCCGATGACGTCGAGCAGCAGACGCTCCGCGAGGCGATGCTTGCGCAGCACGCGCGTCGCGAGCGCCCGACCCTCGTCGGTGAGCTGCAGGTGGCGGTCCTCCGCCACGACGACGAGGCCGTCGCGCTCCATGCGCGCCACGGTCTGCGACACGGTGGGGCCCGAGTGGCCGATGCGCTCCGAGATGCGGGCGCGCATGGGCACGAAGCCCTCCTCCTCCAGGTCGAGGATCGTGCGCAGGTACATCTCCGTCGTGTCGACGAGATCGGTCATGCGCACACCTCCTCTGCCGTGGCGATGACGACAACACTAGTGAGCGAGGATCCACGCGAGCGACGCGACAGGCGCTCGTAGACTGACGCGGTGAGCGACCTCGTCATCCCCGCCTCCCTCCTCCCAGCCGACGGCCGCTTCGGCTGCGGTCCCGCCAAGGTGCGACCCGCCCAGGTGGAGGCGCTCGCCGCCTCCCGCCTGCTCGGCACGAGCCATCGGCAGGCGCCCGTGCGCGGCCTCGTCGGCTCGGTGCGGTCGCGCATCGCCGACCTGCTCTCGGCTCCCGACGGCTTCGAGGTCATCCTCGGCAACGGCGGCTCGACGACGTTCTGGGATGCGGCGGCCTTCGGGCTCGTCGAGCGCCGCGCGCACCATCTCGCGTTCGGCGAGTTCGGTGCGAAGTTCGCCAAGGCGACCGCCGCGCCGTGGCTCGAGGCTCCGAGCGTCGCGAGCGCGCCGGCCGGGTCGCGCCCCGTGCTCGAGCCCGTCGAGGGCGTCGACGTCGTCGCGTACCCGCACAACGAGACGTCGACGGGCGTCATGCACCCCGTGGTGCGCGCGAGCGAGGGCCTCACGCTGGTCGACGCCACGAGCGCCGCCGGCGGCATCGACTTCGACGCGAGCGCATCCGACGTCTACTACTTCGCGCCGCAGAAGAACCTCGGATCCGACGGCGGCCTGTGGCTCGCCCTCGTCTCGCCCGCCGCGATCGAGCGCATCGAGTCGATCGCAGCATCGGGCCGCTACGTGCCGGAGTCGCTGAGCCTCAAGCAGGCCCTCGACAACTCGCGCCTCGAGCAGACCCTCAACACCCCCGCGATCGCGACGCTCGTGATGCTCGACGAACAGCTGGGCTGGATGCTCGAGCAGGGTGGCCTGCCTGCGATGGCGGCGCGCACGCGGCAGTCGTCGGACACCCTCTACGCGTGGGCCGAGGCCCGCGGCGACGCGCAGCCGTTCGTCGCCGACGCCGAGCACCGCTCGCAGGTCGTCGTCACGATCGACTTCGACGAGTCGGTCGATGCGACGGCAGTCACGCGGGCCCTGCGCGCGAACGGCATCGTCGACACCGAGCCCTATCGCAAGCTCGGCCGCAACCAGATCCGCGTCGCGACCTTCGCGGGCATCGAGCCGAGCGACGTCGAGGCGCTCGTCGCCTGCCTCGACCACGTGCTCGAGCGCATCTAGCGGCGCGGGAGCCGAGCGACCGAGGCGGTCGGATGCGTCAGCGTCCGGCCGCCTCGTCCTCGTCCGATGCCGATGCGGCGTCGTCCGCGGTGGCGAGCGCGTCGTCGACGTCGACGCCGTCCTGCTCGTCGCCGGCCGCGAGGTCGCCCTCGTCGAAGTCGTCGAAGTCGTCGCCCTCGGACTCGTCGTCCGACTCCTCGTCGTCGGCGTCGTCGTCGTCCGCGTCGTCGTCGTCCTCGGCCTGCGCGGCCTCCTTCGCGGCGAGGTAGTCGGCGAGCCGGTCGGCCCACGGCACCCAGTCGGGGGCGACGAGCGAGCCCTCGCCCGGCAGCAGCGCGACCTCGAGCACCGTCTGCGCACCGGCGTCGTCGGTCGCGAGCGTCACGGTCCACAGCCAGTCCGGGTAGCCCGCGAGCAGCGACTGGTAGCGCAGCGCGAGCACGCCCTGCTCGTCGGCGGCGTCGACGACGTCGCCCACGGCACCCGCGGGCGCGATCTCGTCGAGCGCGGCCTCGGCGAGGCGCAGGGCCTCCTGGCTCGGCACGATGGCCATCACGCCTCCAGGTCGTCGGCGACGCGACGCAGCACGGTCGCGACCTTGCGTGCCTGGTCCGGGCTCGGGTAGCGGCCGTGCCGCATGCCCTCGCCGACGCCGTCGAGCAGCTTCACGAGGTCCTCGACGATCACCGCCATGTCCTCGCTCGAGCGGCGCGACTGCCGCACGGCGGACACCGCGGGTGCGTCGAGCACGCGCAGCGACAGCGCCTGGGCGCCGCGGCGCCCCTCGGCGACGCCGTACTCGACGCGCGTGCCGCCCTTCAGCGTCGCGCCGTCGGGCACGGCGGAGGCGTGGACGAACACCTCGACGCCATCGTCTCCGGCGATGAAGCCGAAGCCCTTGTCCTCGTCGAAGAACTTGACCTTGCCAGTGGGCACGATGCTCCCTTGATGTGCGTGGGTGGTGCGGACCCCAGGCTATCGCCCGCTGGTAGTCTCGACGGATGCCCAGCACGCGTGCAGGCGGCGCCCGCGCCGACATCATCGGCACGATCGAGCGCATCCTCGCGATCGCCGCCGCGACGCTCGTCGGCGCCGCGCTGCTCGGATTCGTCGTGACGCTCGCGCAGATCGCCCTGCGGTCGACGTGGACGTGGCTCGACGAGGGGCCGTGGCCGTACGCGTTCGCGATCCCCGTGGTCGCGCTGCCGCTCGGGCTGCTGTGCGTCATCGCGCTGCTCGTGCTCTCCGCGGTGCGCAAGGGACGCGGTCGGGGCTGACGTGCCGACGACGGTCGAGCTCGCCGGAGCGCTGCAGGCGCTGAGCGACGACGCCCTCGACGCCCTCGTGCGGACGCGGCACGTGCCGCAGCACGTCGCCTCCTACTTCGACGTGGCCGAGCAGCTGCGCCGCCCCGAGTCGGTCGCCGCGGCGCTCGAGGGCGTGCGCGACGACGAGCTGGTCGCGCTCGCGACCGGGGCGACGACGCCCCGGCTCGACGCGCTCGGCCTCGGCGTCGCGGGCGTCGCGCTCGACGAGGCCCGCAGGCAGGCGGCCGCTGCGCCCGCAGGCGAGGGGGCGCGCGAGACGCCCACAGCCTCCCCCGACGACGCACGGGCCGCGGAGCGCGCGTTCGCGACGGTGCTGCTCGTCGGCGAGGTCGTGCGCGCCGCGCTCGAGCAGCCCATCCAGATGCTGGCGCGCGGCGCCGTCGCCATGGCGGATGCGCGCAGGCTCGCGGAGGCGCTCGCGACCGACGCCGATGCCGTGCTCGACGCCGTCGCCATCGCGCGCGCGGCCGGCCTGCTCGCGGTGCGCGACGCCGCGCTCGTGGCGTCGACGGCTGCGGAGGGCTGGCTGGGCGCTCCCCTGCCCGCGCGCTGGCTGCGACTGCGCGACGGCTGGCTCGCCGCGATCGAGTGGGCCGAGCGCGCCGTGGCGACCGCGCCCGACGCCGCGCCCGCCGCCGCGCGATTCCCGCTCGCGGGCGCCGCGACGCTCGAGCGCCTCGCCACCGCCGCGGCGCGGGCGGCGCGCCTCGGCATCCGCGACGGGGCCGCCACGTCGCTCGCGGGCGACGGCGCCGACGCCGTGCTCGACGCGCTCGTGCCCCACGAGATCGATCGCGCCTACGTGCAGCCCGACCTCTCGATCGTCGTGCCCGGTCCCCTCCAGCCCGCGCTCGAGTCCCGCGTGCGCCTCGTCGCCGACCTCGAGCAGCGCGGCACGGCCTCGACGTACCGCATGTCGCTCGCATCGCTGTCGCGCGGCCTCGCAGCCGGCGAGGACGAGGCGAGCATCCTCGGGCTGCTCGATGCCATCTCCCTCACGGGCGTGCCGCAGCCCGTCGCCTACCTCGTGCGCGACGCCGCCGCGCGCTTCGGATCCGTGCGCGTGCTCGCGCTCGCCGACGGCCCCGACCGCACGGCGGTGCGCGCGGAGCCGGCGCTCATCGCCGAGCTCGCCGTCGACCACGGGCTCGCGCCGCTGCGGATGCGCGAGGAGAGCCCGCGCAGGCTCGTCACGCGCGCCGAGCCCGCGATGGTGCTCGCCGCGCTGCGTGCGCGCCGCTACCCCGCCGCCGTCGAGGACGCCGAGGGCGAGCTGCTCGCGCCCGCTCGCCACGTCGCCGAGGTGCTCGCGCCGCCGCCGACGCCGCTCGTGCAGCGGCTGCGCGGCTCGGGCTTCGACGTCGGCGGCGAGGAGCGCGCGTGGCTCGAGCGTCGGCTGCAGGTCGCGGCCCGCGAGCGGGTGAGCGTGCAGGTGCGCGTCGACGTCGGCGGCGAGGAGCGCGAGCTCGCGCTGCTGCCCCTCGGCGTCGCGAACGGCAGGCTGCGCGCCCGCGACCTCGCGAGCGACGTCGAGCGCACGCTGCCCGTCACCGCCATCACGCATCTCACCGGCGTGCCGTGACGCATAGCCGACGGGGCTAGGCTCGACGGTCGTGAACGACGGCCCGTTGATCGTGCAGAGCGACCGAACCGTGCTGCTCGAGGTCGCGCATCCCGCCGCTGCGGACGCGCGGCACGAGCTCGCGGTCTTCGCCGAGCTCGAGCGCGCACCCGAGCACATCCACACGTACCGCATCACGCAGCTCGGGCTGTGGAACGCCCGTGCGGCCGGCCACACGGCCGACGAGATGCTCGGCACGCTCGAGCGCCACGCGCGCTTCCCCGTGCCGTCGGCGGTCGCGCTCGACATGCGCGAGACCGTGAGCCGCTACGGCCGCCTCACGATCGACCGCGACGACGAGGGCCTGCGGCTCGTGAGCGAGGACCGGCCCGTGCTCGCCGAGGTGCGGCGCTCGAAGCGCATCGCGCCGCTCCTCGCCGAGGACGTGCCCGGCGGCATCCGCGTCGTCGACTGGGCGCGCGGCCAGCTGAAGCAGGAGCTCGTGAAGATCGGCTGGCCCGCGGAGGACCTCGCGGGGTTCACGCCCGGCACGCCGTTCGACATCGAGCTCGTCGAGGACGGCTGGGAGCTGCGGCCGTACCAGCAGGATGCCGTGCGGCACTTCGCCGACGCCGGCTCGGGCGTCGTCGTGCTGCCGTGCGGCGCCGGCAAGACGCTCGTGGGCGCGGCGGCGATGGCCGCGACCGACACGACGACCCTCATCCTCGTGACGAACACCGTCTCCGCACGGCAGTGGCGCAGCGAGCTCCTCGCCCGCACGAGCCTCACCGAGGACGACATCGGCGAGTACTCGGGCCAGTCGAAGGAGATCCGGCCCGTCACGATCGCGACGTACCAGATCCTCACCGCGAAGCGCGGCGGCGAGCTCGCGCACCTGCGCGTGCTCGACGCGCTCGACTGGGGGCTCGTCGTGTACGACGAGGTGCACCTGCTGCCCGCGCCGGTGTTCAAGCTCACCGCCGACCTGCAGGCGCGCCGCAGGCTCGGCCTCACGGCGACGCTCGTGCGCGAGGACGGCCGCGAGTCCGACGTCTTCAGCCTCATCGGCCCCAAGCGCTTCGACGCGCCGTGGAAGGAGATCGAGGCCCAGGGCTTCATCGCGCCCGCGCAGTGCTACGAGGTGCGCATCGACCTCACCGAGTCCGAGCGGCTCGAGTACGCGGCGAGCGCCGACCGCGAGCGCTACCGCATCGCGGCGTCGAGCCCGGCGAAGGTCACGATCGCCCAGCGCATCCTGCGCAGGCACGAGGGCGAGCAGACGCTCGTCATCGGGCAGTACCTCGACCAGCTCGACACGCTCGCCGAGGCGCTCGACGCGCCCCTCATCACGGGGCAGACGCCCGTCGACGAGCGCGAGAGCCTCTTCCAGGGCTTCCGCGACGGCACGATCGCGACGCTCGTCGTGTCGAAGGTCGCGAACTTCTCGGTCGACCTGCCGGATGCGTCGGTCGCGATCCAGGTCTCGGGCTCGTTCGGCTCGCGGCAGGAGGAGGCGCAGCGCCTCGGACGACTGCTGCGCCCCAAGTCCGGTGGGGGCACGGCCTCGTTCTACACGCTCGTCGCGCGCGACACGATCGACCAGGACTTCGCGCTCGGGCGCCAGCGCTTCCTCGCCGAGCAGGGCTACGCGTACGAGATCCTCGACGCAGCCGACCTCTGAGCCTCGCGGCACCACGACCTCGTCCCCCGACGGCGTGGTGTCCAGGAAGCGATCAGGCGACGGTCAGAGACTGAGGGCATGACTGACGCCGCCCCCAAGATCCTGGTCGTCGACGACGAGCCCCACATCCGCGACCTGCTGACGACGAGCCTCCGCTTCAGCGGCTTCGACGTGCGATCCGTCGGCGCCGGCGCGGCGGCGATCTCGGCGGTGCTCGAGGAGGAGCCCGACCTCATCCTGCTCGACGTCATGCTCCCCGACATCAACGGCTTCGGCGTCACGAAGCGCCTGCGCGCATCGGGCTTCACGTCGCCCATCCTCTTCCTCACCGCGAAGGACGACACCGACGACAAGGTCACGGGCCTCACCGTCGGCGGCGACGACTACGTCACGAAGCCCTTCTCGCTCGACGAGATCATCGCGCGCATCAAGGCCATCCTCCGCCGCACCCGCGCCGAGGACGACGACGCGACGCTGCGCATCGGCGAGGTCGTCATGAACCAGGACACGCACGAGGTCACGGTCGCCGACGAGGAGATCGAGCTCTCCCCCACCGAGTTCAAGCTGCTGCGCTACCTCATGCTCAACCCCAACCGCGTGCTGTCGAAGACCCAGATCCTCGACCACGTCTGGGAGTACGACTTCAACGGCGACGTCGGCATCGTCGAGTCGTACATCTCGTACCTGCGCCGCAAGGTCGATGGCCACACCAGCGAGCCGATGATCATCACGAAGCGCGGCTTCGGGTACATGCTCAAGGCCCCGAAGTCCGCGTAGTCGCGTGCGTTCGCTGCGCACGCGCCTCGGCAGCGTCTCGCTCGCAGCCAGGATCACCATCCTGATCGTCGTCGTCATGACGATCGGCCTGCTCATCGCGGGCCTCGGCACGATGACCGTCGTGCGCCAGTCGCTGCTCGACGGCACCGACCGCGACCTCAGCTACGCGCTGCAGACGTACGACGACCTCGACCTCGAGAGCCTCGACGACGTGGGCTCGCGCCAATGCGAGCTCGAGCAGGAGATCCCGAACACCTACTACATCGCGATCCTCGACGCCCGAGGCTCGGTGACGTGCCGCAACAACCCCGGCGGAGCGTCGCAGAACCTCCCCGACCTCGACGGCGTCTCGCTCGCCTACGTCGCGACCGACGATCGCCCGTTCAGCGTGCCGAGCCACAACCGCGAGAGCAGCTGGCGGATCGACGTGCTGCCGCTCGTCGTCGACGAGCGCGGCGAGATCGCGACGCTCGTCGTCGCCGTCGGCCTCGACCGCGTCGAGAACACCTGGCGCTCGTTCGTCATCGTGTTCGCAGGCTTCGCCCTGCTCGCCGTGCTGCTGAGCGCCGCGTTCACGCGCGTGCTCGTCGACACGGCGCTGCGGCAGCTGCGCACGGTCGCGCAGGTCGCCGAGCGCTTCGCCGACGGCGACTACGAGACGCGCCTCGACGCGGGCGACCCTCGCACCGAGGTCGGAAGCCTGCGCCAGTCGCTGAACGGCATGCTCGCGCGCGTCGAGACGGCCCTCGAGGAGCGCGACGAGTCGGTGACGCAGATGCGGCAGTTCGTGGGCGATGCGAGCCACGAGCTGCGCACGCCGCTCGTGTCGGTGCGCGGCTACGCCGAGCTGTACCGCATGGGGGCGATCCAGCGCCCCGAGGACGTCGCGAGCGCCATGGATCGCATCGAGCGCGAGGCGAAGCGCATGGGCACCCTCGTGGAGGACCTGCTGACGCTCGCGCGCCTCGACGAGCGTCGCCCGCTGCAGCTGCGGCCGCTCGACCTCGTGCCCCTGATCCACGACGCCGTGCTCGACGCTCGCGTGTCGGCGAAGGATCGCACGTTCGGGGCGCTCTCGATCGACCCCGACGCGCAGACGATCGTCGACGCGGGCTCGGCACCCGGCGAGGTCTTCGCGCCGCCGCCCGTCGCGCCGCCCGCGGTCGTGCTCGCCGACGAGAACTCGATGCGACAGGTCATCGCGAACCTCGTGGGCAACGCCCTGCGCTACACGGCCGACGGCACGCCCATCGAGCTCGGCGTCGGCGTCTCGTGGCGTCGACGCGAGGCCGTGCTGCACGTCATCGACCACGGCGAGGGCGTCGCGCCGCCGCTGCGGCGCAAGATCTTCCAGCGGTTCTACCGCGCCGACAAGTCGCGTGCGCGCGACACGGGCGGATCGGGCCTCGGCCTCGCGATCGTGCAGGGCATCGTCGCGGCGCACGGCGGGCGCATCGACGTCGTCGAGACGCAGGGCGGCGGCGCGACCTTCCGCATCGCGCTCCCGCTCGCGGGCGACGCCGCGCTCCTCGAGCTGACGGAGCGCATCCGTCCCGACCAGGCGACGACCACGACGAGCCCTCCCCAGCGCGCCCGTCGCGACCACGACGACGAGGCATCCGACGCCTAGCCTCGCCACACCCCGGCTCGACCGGGACAGCGAGGAGGAACGATGACCAGGTACGTCGTCGACAGCGACGCCATCGACGCGGCGCGCGCGGCAGCGCACGCCACCGTGGGCCGCATCCAGACCGACTGCGCAGCCCTGCACGGGCAGCTGCAGGCCCTGCAGGACTCGTGGAGCGGCGGCGCATCGGCCGCGTTCCAGGGGTGCGCCACCGACTGGCGGGCGACGCAGCAGCGCGTCGAGGAGTCGCTGCGGCAGATCACCATCGCGCTGCAGACCGCGAGCCAGCAGTACACCGACGTCGAGTCGGCCAACATGCGGCTCTTCGCCGTGTGACTCCGCCCCGGTCGCGGGCCGCAGGGCCGCCGCGGCCAGGACGCGGGAAGGGCCCCGAGCAGCTGCTCGGGGCCCTTCGTCGTGCGCCCTGCGGACGCGCTGTCGTGCTGGACTCAGAAGTCCATGCCACCCGTGGGGTCGCCAGCGGGCATCGGGTTCTTCTCGGGCTTGTCGGCGACGACGACCTCGGTCGTGAGGAAGAGGCCGGCGATCGACGCGGCGTTCTGCAGCGCCGAGCGCGTGACCTTCACCGGGTCGGCGATGCCGGCGGCGAGCATGTCGACGTACTCGCCGGTCGCGGCGTTGAGGCCGTGACCCGGCTCGAGCGAGCGCACCTTCTCGACCACGACGCCGGGCTCGAGGCCCGCGTTGAGGGCGATCTGCTTCAGCGGCGCGTCGATCGCGACGCGCACGATGTTCGCACCCGTCGCCTCGTCGCCCGTGAGCTCGAGGGTCTCGAACGCAGCCTTGCCGGCCTGGATGAGCGCGACGCCACCACCGGCGACGATGCCCTCCTCGACGGCGGCCTTCGCGTTGCGCACGGCGTCCTCGATGCGGTGCTTGCGCTCCTTGAGCTCGACCTCGGTCGCGGCACCCGCCTTGATGACGGCGACGCCGCCTGCGAGCTTCGCGAGGCGCTCCTGGAGCTTCTCGCGGTCGTAGTCCGAGTCGGTCGCGTCGATCTCGGAGCGGATCTGGCGCACGCGGCCTGCGATGGCCTCTGCGTCGCCCGCACCCTCGACGATCGTCGTCTCGTCCTTCGTGATGACGACCTTGCGCGCACGGCCGAGCTGCGAGAGCTGCACGCCCTCGAGCTTGAGGCCGAGCTCCTCGGAGATGACCTCGCCGCCCGTGAGGATGGCGATGTCGGCCAGCTGCGCCTTGCGGCGGTCGCCGAAGCCGGGAGCCTTGACGGCGACCGACTTGAAGATGCCGCGGATCTTGTTCACGACGAGCGTCGCGAGCGCCTCGCCGTCGACGTCCTCGGCGATGATGACGAGCTGCTTGCCCGCCTGGATCACCTGGTCGACGATCGGGAGGAGGTCCTTGATCGCCGAGATCTTCTGGTTGGCGATGAGGATGTAGGCGTCCTCGAACACCGTCTCCTGGCGGTCGGGGTCGGTGACGAAGTACTGCGACAGGAAGCCCTTGTCGAAGCGCATGCCCTCGGTGAGCTCGAGCTCGGTGCCGTAGGTGTTCGACTCCTCGACGGTGACGACCCCCTCCTTGCCGACCTTGTCGATCGCCTCGGCGATGAGCTTGCCGATCTCGGGGTCGGCGGCCGAGATGGATGCCGTCGCGGCGATCTCCTCGGTCGTCTCGATGTCCTTCGCGTGGGCCACGAGCTGCTCGGAGACCGCTGCGGTCGCCTTCTCGATGCCGCGCTTGAGGCTGATGGGGTCGGCGCCGGCCGCCACGTTGCGGAGGCCCTCGCGGACGAGCGCCTGCGCGAGCACCGTCGCGGTCGTCGTGCCGTCGCCTGCGACGTCGTCGGTCTTCTTCGCGACCTCCTTGACGAGCTCCGCGCCGATCTTCTCGTACGGGTCGTCGAGCTCGATCTCCTTCGCGATCGACACACCGTCGTTCGTGATGGTGGGGGCGCCCCACTTCTTCTCGAGCACGACGTTGCGGCCGCGCGGGCCGAGGGTGACGCGCACCGCGTCGGCGAGCGTGTTCAGACCACGCTCGAGGCCGCGGCGGGCCTCCTCGTCGAATGCGATCATCTTTGCCATTGAGTCTCGTCCCTCCTGGACACGTCGACACGTCTGCTGGCACTCGACGGTCGCGAGTGCCAGGGACGAGTCTGGCACTCAGGGCACGCGAGTGCAAGCGAGCGCGACGCGCTGCGCCGCGGTGCGCCGACCGCTCAGCCGACCGCGATCGAGCCGTCGCTCGGCACGAGCTCGACCCACGTGTTGCCCGGCGTGAGGGTGACGGGCTGGCCCGCGGCGTCCGTGAGCCGGATGGGCGTCGTCATGTCGGGCTTCGACCATTCGACCGCGATGGTCGTGCAGCCGCTCTGCACGACGCCGGTGCCGTTCGTGCCGGCGAGCATCGTCTCGGGCACGCCACCGTTGTTGCGGATCTGCACGCTGAGCACGACGACGTTCGCAGCGCTCAGCTGCCCGCCGCCCGCCGCCATGTCGGCGGCTCCGTTCTGCCACCGCAGCCACCGGCCCGTGCCCGCGTCGCATCCCCACTGGCGCGACTGCGACGGCGAGAACCCGAGGTCGAGGCGCGCGGCGGGCGCGCCCGCCGCCTGCGACGACGGCGCAGCGCCGTCGACGGGGTAGGCGAAGTGCTGCTGGGGTGCTGCGATCGACGCGTTGTCGGCGAGCAGCTGCCGTGCGTTCAGGATGACGTTGTGCGGCGCGGCGCGATCGCCCGAGCGGAAGAAGTAGCCGTCGTAGGCACCGCCGTGGACGACGTTCGGCAGACCCGTCGCGGCCATGGCGTCGACGAAGGGCTGCTGCCCGCCCGAGTAGGCCACCATCCCGCCCAGCGGCGAGATGATCGCCGGATCCATCGGGCGGATCGAGCGCACGGGGCCGACCTGCTCGGGCACGGTCGAGTGCCAGACGGCGACGTAGCGCGTCATGCCGCCCTCGACGAGCTCCTCGAAGACGATGTCGGTCGCCTCGAGGCCGATCTGGGGCTGGGCGGCCGGGTGGTCGTCGATCTTCGCGGCGAGCGCCGGGCCCGCGACCGCCGTCTCGACCTCGATGCCCGTGAGCGGCTGCAGGATGGGCTCGGGCTCGGGCGCCGGGCTGGGCGTCGGCGACGCCGTCTCGGTCGCGCTCGGCGTCGGCGACGGCTCAGGGTCGCCGGCGCACGCGGTGAGGACGCCGGCCGCCACGAGGAGGATCGCGGCGGCGTGGGCCGCCCTGGTCGGGCGCGTGGCGGTGCGTGCTCGCATGCACGCCAGGGTAGGTGCCCCATGGCGCCGCCGGCTGCGAGGCTCGCCGAGGGCGACGGCAAGCGCCGACGAGCGGCACGCCCGGCGCGCCGAGCGGGCCTCGGCCGCTAGGGCGTGGGCGACGGCGCGGGCTCGTCGCTCGCGCCGACGATGACCGTGAGGGTCGAGCCCGACAGCGGCTCGGCGGTCGCCTCGGTGGCGTCGGTGCCGAGGGTCTGCGCGAGACCGAGGGCGTACGGCTCGAGGTCGCCCTGGTAGTAGACGGTCGAGGACTCGCGCCCCTCGCTCGCGTCGGCGACCGCGACGACGGGCCAGCCCGCCGCCTGCAGCGCCGCCGACACCTCCTGGCCGCGGCCCGCCCCGGATGCGTCGAGGATCGTCACGGTCGTGCCCTCGGGCAGCGCAGCAGGGTCGGTGACCGCCTCGGGCCCTGCGACCTCGGTCGTCTCGATGCCTCCGACGCGCAGCAGCTGCAGCATGCCGAGCCCTCCGACCGTGAGCACGACCGCCGCCGCCGCGGCCACGATCGCCGTCATCCACCAGCGCCACCACGAGCGCTCGGGCAGGCGATGCACGCCGACGCGGCCGAGGCGCGGCGGATGGTCGAAGCGGTCGGTCACGACGTCTCCCCGCGGTCGCGGATGCGCTGCAGCCTGCGCACGAGCAGGGCGTCGTATCGCAGGGCGGCCTCCGTGTCGATCAGCGCGTTCAGCAGCTGGTAGTAGCGGGTCGTGGACCATCCGAACCGGGAGCGGATCGCCCCCGCCTTCGCGCCGGCGTGCGTGCGCGAGGACGCCTCGAAGTCGAGGATCGAGCGTTGCAGCGCCGTCAGGGCGACGGCGTCCTCCGGCTCGGACATGACCCCCGAGCATACCTTCGCCCTCGGCGTATCGTCGCGCGCGCCCGCGAGCGCTCGTGCGGCGTAGCATCGAGGACATGAGCGACTTCGAGGCGACGACCGACGACCAGTGGCGACAGCGGCTGTCGCCGGAGGCCTACAAGGTGCTCCGCGAGGCGGGCACCGAGCGTCCCTGGACGGGTGCGCTGCTCGACGAGCAGCGCCACGGCGTCTACTCCTGCGGCGCATGCGGCCAGGAGCTCTTCAGCGACGAGGTGAAGTTCGACTCCGGATGCGGCTGGCCGAGCTTCTACCAGGCAGACCCGGGCGCCGTGACCCTCATCGAGGACCGCTCGCTGGGCATGGTGCGCACCGAGGTGCGATGCTCGCGCTGCGGCAGCCACCTGGGCCACGTCTTCGACGACGCCCCGCAGACGCCGACGGGCGACCGCTTCTGCATGAACTCCGTCGCGATGGACTTCACGCCGAAGGGCTGATCCCGCCCCTACCACGACGACGCCGCGCCCATCGGGCGCGGCGTCTCGTCATGCGGGGCGCGGTCGACGCCGCATGGTCGACACGGCGACGCCCGCGATCGCGAGGCCGGCGCCGACGTACGACAGGACCGAGACGGGATGCCCCGCCGTCGGTGCGACGAGGTCGAGCACCAGCGCCATGACGACCTGGCCCGCGATCGAGGCGAGCCCGAGCGCGAGCACGCCGATGCGATGCACGGCGACGGCGGCGACCGCGATGAAGAGGCAGCCGAGCGGGCCGCCGAGGTACAGCCACCACTCGACCGGCAGCGGCTGCAGCTCGAGCCCGCCTGCGACGCGGACGACGACGACGAGCGCGAGCGCGAGCGTGCCGACGAGGAAGTTCGACGTCGTCTGCGTGAGCGCGGAGCGCGTGTGGTGCTGCACCTGCCCCGCGAAGGCCTGCTGCAGCGCGATGAGCATGCCCGCGACGAGCGGCAGCAGCACGAGCAGGATCGACGACGACGCGAAGCCGCCCGCCGCCGCCCCCGTCGCGACGGCTGCGATCGTCACGAGGGCGCCGAGCACGCGCTGCGGCGTGACGCGCTTCGCCGCGAGCACGCCGATGCCCATGCGGTCGACGAGGATGCCCGAGAGCGTCTGGCCGGCGACGATGCCGACCGTGAAGAGCGCGACGCCGAGCGTCGGCACCGCGAGCCCCTGCGAGGCGACGACGACGGCGCCGAACAGGCCCGTGAGCGCGTACCACCAGCGCAGCCTGCCCTCGCGCAGCGCGGCGAGCATCCGCGCGGCGCCGGCGCGGCCGGACGGCAGCGCGATCGTCAGGGAGCCGACGAGCGCGAGGCCGACGCCGAACGAGACGAGGGCCGCCGCGATGCCGTCGCCGACGCGGACGGCGAGCTCGCCGTTGATGCGGCTCTGAGCCGCCATCGCCATGCCGCCGACGAAGGCGGCGAGGACCCATACGAGACGCACCGACCCAGCCTAGGCGTGGCAGGATGCTGCGAGCGCCCCTGTAGCTCACCAGGTAGAGCATCGCACTTGTAATGCGGAGGTAGCCGGTTCGAGTCCGGCCGGGGGCTCGGCCTGGGCGCGCGCCGCGCGCCCGCGCGTCAGCCCTCGGCGACGAAGGCGGCGAACGCCGCCGGGTCGCTCACGTCTCCCGCGAACAGCCTGTCGTCCACGAAGACGCTCGGCACGCCGCGCAGCGGCGAGCCGTCGGGCAGCGGGTCGGCGAGCGCCCGCTCGGTCGCGTGCCGCGCCCACCATGCGAACGTGCCGTCGCGCACGCAGTCGGATGCGCCGGACGACGCGTCGTCGGCGAGCGCGAGCACCCGCTCGGCGTCGAGGTCGACGTTCGCCTCGAGCATCGCCTGCAGCAGCGGCAGGGCCGCGTCGGGATCGGCGTCCGCGACGCAGGCGATGGCGGTGACGCCCAACGATGCGGCGTAGCCGTTCTCGATGGCGTCGTCGAGCGCGACCGGCCGGTAGACGATCGTCGCCGTGCCGTCCGCCGCCCAGGCCGCGAGCTGGTCGCGGTTCGCGGCCTCGAAGCGCGCGCAGTACTCGCACGTCGGGTCGACGACGACCGTGATCACCGTGCCCTCGGCGGGCACCTCCCCCGGCTCGCCGTCGGCGGGCACGGGAGGCTGGGCGACGACGCCCGACGCGTCGACCACGAGCGCGTCGGCGAGGTTCGCAGGTCCGTCGGCGGGATCGAGCGCCCACAGCTCGCCGCCGAGCGACGACTGCAGCGCGGCGACCTGCGGATCCTGCACGATCCAGCGACCCGATGCGAGCACGGGGACGTCGCGCAGCAGCGCACCCGTGCGCAGCTGCGCGGCCTGCGCCTCGTCGGTGGCGAGCGTCAGCACCGTGTCGGTGCCGCACGTCGCCACCGCCGGGGCGTCGTCGCCATCGCGGTACTGCTCGACGAGGTCCTCGCACGCGCCGCCCGCGTCGAGGTACGCGGCCGAGAGCTCGCCGAGCGTCTGCGGCTCGGAGGGCGCGTCGGCCTGCGCGCACCCTGCGAGCAGCAGCAGCGCGGTGCACCCGGTGAGCCAGGTGCGCACGCGCATCAGCCCTCCGACGGCTCGGGCGTCGACTCGGACTCGCTGGGCGCCGGCGACTCGTCGCCGCCGGAGCCGCCGCCGACCTGGCCGAGCGCCGCCTGCACGAAGGCCGTGAACGACGCGGCGTCGCTGGGCTGGCCGCGGTACTGCTCGCCGTCGACGATGACGGTGGGCGTGCCCGTGATCTCCATGCCGTCCTCGCCGGACGGGCCCGGCTCGAGCTGGGCGTCCTGCGTGGCGCGCTCGACCCATCCCTCGAACTGCACCGACTCGATGCACTCCGAGAACGCGGCGTCGGTGTCGACGCCCGCCTGGCCCGCGATGTCGATGAGCTCGGCGTCGGTGAGGCCCTCGGTGTTCTCGGCCGGCTGGTTCTCGTACATCAGCCGGTTCCAGTCGTGGAACGCGTCGGGGGCGGCCTCGGCGACGCACGCCGCCGCGTTCGCCGCGCGCGTCGAGTACTGCTCGCCGAGCGAGAGGCGGTCGAGGAACGAGACCGGGTGGTACTCGATCGTCGCGACGCCGTCCTCGAGGAGGCCGTCGATGTACTCGCCGTTCGCCGTCTCGAACTCGCCGCAGAACGGGCAGAGGTAGTCCTGGTAGACGCGGATCTGCACGACGTCGTCGCGCTCCTCCGTCGCCACGGGGGGCTCGTCGGCGGCGACGGCGGGCGTCGTCTCGGCCGTGAAGCCCTGCCCGATCACGATGCCGTCGGACGCCATGTTCTCGGGTCCGGGCCCCGGCGGGCGGATGGCGTTCACGATCACGAGCGTGACGATCGCGACGAGCGCGAGGGCGCCGATCAGGATGCCGCCGATCGTGAGGCCCTTGGTCAGCCGCTCGCGGCGCTGTCGCTGCTGCTGCTGGAGCCTCGCGGTCTCGCGCGCCTGCGTGCGCCGCTCGTTCTTGGTGAGTCGTCGATCGTTCGTCATCGGTCCTCGTCGGTGTCGTGGGGCCGTGGGACAGGATACGGGCGATCGCTATGAAGTTGCGCCAGGCCTGTGCCAGAGTGTTCGGCACACGGGACTACGAGGTCCCGCTTCCATTCACGAAGGATCGTCCGGCACGTACCTGCCGGTGAAGGAGGATGACGATGGCGTCCGTCACGTTCGACAAGGCAACCCGTCTCTACCCGGGTGGCACCCGACCCGCAGTCGATGCGATCGACCTGGAGGTGGCGGACGGCGAGTTCCTCGTCCTCGTCGGCCCCTCGGGATGCGGCAAGTCCACGACCCTGCGCATGCTCGCCGGGCTCGAGGAGGTGAACGACGGTCGCATCCTCATCGGCGACCGCGACGTCACCGACATCCCCCCGAAGGATCGCGACATCGCGATGGTCTTCCAGAACTACGCCCTCTACCCCCACATGACCGTGGCCGAGAACATGGGCTTCGCGCTGAAGATCGCGGGCGTCGGCAAGGACGAGCGCGCCGAGCGCGTGCTCGAGGCCGCGAGGCTGCTCGACCTCGAGCCGTACCTCTCGCGCAAGCCGAAGGCCCTCTCCGGCGGTCAGCGTCAGCGCGTCGCCATGGGTCGCGCCATCGTGCGTCAGCCCCAGGTCTTCCTCATGGACGAGCCGCTGTCGAACCTCGACGCCAAGCTGCGCGTGCAGACGCGCACGCAGATCGCGTCGCTGCAGCGCCGCCTCGGCGTCACGACCGTCTACGTCACGCACGACCAGACCGAGGCCCTCACGATGGGCGACCGCATCGCGGTGCTGAAGGACGGCATCCTGCAGCAGGTCGGCACGCCGCGCGACCTCTACGCGAGCCCCGCGAACGTCTTCGTCGCCGGCTTCATCGGCAGCCCCGCGATGAACCTGCTCCAGCTGCCCACGAACGACCAGGGCATCCTGTTCGGCGACCACGTCGTGCCGATCCCCCGCGAGACGCTCGCGAAGGCGAAGCAGATCACGGTCGGCATCCGCCCCGAGGACCTCACGATCTCGCCGTCGGGCCCCGGCCTGCCGATCAAGGTCGACCTCGTCGAGGAGCTCGGCGCCGACGGCTACCTCTACGGCACCGCGCAGTCGTCGAAGATCGTCGACGTCTCGGAGGCGGTCGACACCGAGGCCGAGGCCACCGACGGCGTGAGCCTCGTCGCCCGCGTCGACGGCCGCAGCCACCCGCACATCGGCGACCAGGTGTTCGCGACGCCCGACGCGACGCATCTGCACCTGTTCGACGCAGCCACGGGCGAGCGCCTCTGAGCAGGCGACGCTGATCGCAGCGGACGGGGCGGGACCGGCATCGGTCCCGCCCCGTCCGTCGTCCGCGGCCCACGGCATCCGCCCGCCTGCGCGCTGTCCTAGGCTCGCAGCATGAGCGGCAACCTGCGCATCACGTCCGCACTCATGGACGGCGCCCTGCTCGAGATGCCCTGGGACCTCCCGCTCGACGAGTGGCCGGACGACGTCGTCGTGACGCTGCCGAAGGGCATCTCGCGCCACCTCGTGCGCTTCGCGCACCTCTCGGGTCGCGTCGTGGCGCTCAAGGAGACGAGCGACGAGATGGCGCGCGGCGAGTACGACATGCTGCGCACGCTGCAGCGCCTGCAGGTGCCGTGCGTCGAGCCGCTCGCGGTCGTCGCCGGCCGCGTCGACGCGGCGGGCGAGCCGCTCGACACCATCCTCGCGACGCGGCACCTGAAGTTCTCGATGCCGTACCGCGCGCTGTACTCGGGCTCGCTGAAGGTCGCGACGGCGCAGCGGCTCGTGGACGCGCTCGCGCTGCTGCTGGTGCGCCTGCACCTCGTGGGCTTCTTCTGGGGCGACGTGTCGCTGTCGAACACGCTCTTCCGACGCGACGCGGGCGCCTTCGCCGCCTACCTCGTCGACGCCGAGACGGGCAAGCTCTACCCCGGCGGGCTGTCGCGCGGGCAGCGCGAGAACGACCTCGAGATCGCGCGCGTCAACATCGCGGGCGAGCTGCTCGACCTGCAGGCGGGCGGGCGCCTCGACGAGGGGCAGGATCCCGTCGACGTCGCCGGCTCGATCGTCGCGCAGTACCGCGAGCTGTGGGCGCAGCTCACCGACGTCGAGCAGTTCGACCAGGCCGAGCGGTGGCGCATCAACGAGCGCGTCGAGCGTCTGAACGAGCTGGGCTTCGACATCGAGGAGCTGCAGATCCGCACCGATGCCTCCGGCACGAGCGTGCGCATCCAGCCGAAGGTCGTCGACGCCGGGCACCACCACCGCCGGCTGCTGGGGCTCACGGGCCTCGACGCCGAGGAGAACCAGGCGCGGCGCATGCTCAACGACCTCGACCAGTACGCGGCGGCGCAGCGCCGACGCGACGCGGAGGCCGACGACGAGCAGCTCGCGCACGACTGGCTCGTCACGCGCTTCGAGCCGATCGTGCAGGCCGTGCCGCGGCACCTGCGCGGCAAGCTCGAGCCGGCGGAGGTCTTCCACCAGGTGCTCGAGCACCGCTGGTACATCGCCGAGCGCGAGTCGCGCAGCGTGCCCCTCGCCGAGGCCGTGCAGTCGTACGTCGTCGACGTGCTCGAGCACCGTCGCGACGAGGCCGCCGTGCTCGGCGTCACGACGCAGACGGTGCCCATCCCGATCATCGGTCCGAACGGGCAGCCGATCGGCGACGAGGACGTCGAGGTCGACTGGCGCGACCTCGTCTGACGGCGAGCGCACGGATGCGGGCTCGCCCCGCATCCGCCGCGTGGCCGCCCGGCGGCCCGCTGCTCAGGCGCTGCGGCGCTTCGCGACCTCGTAGAGGGTCACCGACGCGGCGATGCCCGCGTTCAGCGACTCGGTCGCCGCCGAGATCGGGATCGACACGATGGCGTCGCACGTCTCGGCCACGAGCCGCGAGAGGCCCTTGCCCTCGCTGCCGACGACGATCGCGAGCGGGCCGTCCGCCAGGTCGAGCTCATGCAGGTTCACGTCGCCGTCGCCGTCGAGGCCGACGACGAAGACGCCCTCGGCCTTCAGCTCCTCGAGCGCACGCGTGAGGTTCGCCGCCATCGCCACCGGCGTGCGCGCCGCGGCGCCCGCCGACGTGCGCCACGCCGACGCCGTGAGCCCCACGGACCGCCGCTGCGGCACGACGACGCCGTGCGCGCCGAACGCCGCGGCCGAGCGGATGATCGCGCCGAGGTTGCGCGGGTCGGTGACGCCGTCGAGCGCGACGATGAGCGCCGGCTCCTTGGCCTTCGCCGCACGGTCGAGCAGGTCGCCGGGGTGCGCGTACTCGTACGGCGGCACCTTGATGGCGATGCCCTGATGCACCGTGTCCGGTCCCGACATGCGGTCGAGCTCGGGGCGCATGACCTCGAGCACGGGGATCTGCCGTGCCGTCGCGGTCTTCAGGATCTCCTGCACGCGCTCGTCGACCTCGATGCGCGCCGCGACGTACAGCGCGGTCGCGGGGATGCGCGTGCGCAGCGCCTCGAGCACGGCGTTGCGGCCCGTGACGAGCTCGGAGTCGTCGCGCGCGCTCGAGGGCTTGCGGTGCCGCGGCGGCTGCGGCGACCCGGCACCGCGGGCCTTCGCGGCAGCGAGCCGCTCCTGCGCCATCTTGCGCTTGCCTGCGGGGTGCCAGGCGCGGTCCTCGGCCTTCGGCGTCGGTCCCTTGCCCTCGAGCGACCGGCGGCCCTTGCCGCCCGTGCCCTTCGTCGCGCCCTTCTTGCCTCGGGGGCGCTGCGGCTTGTTGCTCGTCATGCGATGCTCCAGGTGGTGTCGTCCTTGCCGTCGGCGACCGCGATGCCCGACGACGCGAGGGCGTCTCGGATGCGGTCGGCCGACGCGAAGTCACGGGCGTCGCGCGCGGCGCGACGGTCGGCGATGAGGGTCTCGACGAGGCGGCCGAGCGCGGCCTCCGCCGCGCCGCCGCCCACCGCTCCCCATGCGGGGTCGGTCGGGTCGAGGCCGAGCACGCCGAGCATGCCCCGCACCGCCGACGCTGCCGCGAGCGCCGCATCCGCGTCGCCGGCGTCGATCGCGGCGTTGCCCGCGCGCACGGTGTCGTGCAGCACGGCGACGGCCTGCGGCGTCGACAGGTCGTCGTCCATCGCCGTGGCGAACGCATCCGGCACGCGGCCGAGCGCGACCTCGCCGATGCGCCCGGCGCGCTCGAGGAAGCCCTCGATGCGCGTGAAGGCCGCCTCGGCCTCGGCGAGCGAGCCGTCTGCGAGCACGCCCTCGACCGTGCGAACGTCGATCGCGGAGCGGTAGTGCGGCGTCGCGAGGAAGTAGCGCACCACGATGGGCCGTGCCGACGCGAGCAGCTCGTGGGCGAAGATCGAGTTGCCGAGCGACTTCGACATCTTCTCGCCGTCGACGTTCACGGTGCCGTTGTGGCTCCACACGCTCGCGAACGGCAGCCCGGCCGCCGTCGACTGCGCGAGCTCGTTCTCGTGATGCGGGAAGCGCAGGTCGAGGCCGCCGCCGTGCACGTCGAACGCGTCGCCGAGGTAGCGGCGCGCCATCGCCGAGCACTCGATGTGCCAGCCGGGCCGGCCGTCGCCCCACGGCGACGCCCACGACGCGGACCCCGGCTCGTCGTCCTTGCTCGCCTTCCAGAGCGCGAAGTCGCGCGAGTCGCGCTTGCCGCGCGGGTCGGCGTCGCCGGCGGGCTCGAGATCCTCGAGACGCTGCCGCGTGAGGGCGCCGTACTCGGGCCACGAGCGCACGTCGAAGTAGACGTCGGCCGAGCCGTCGAGCGCCGCGTACGCGTGGCCGCGGTCGACGAGCGTCTGGATGAGCTCCTGCATCTGCGGGATCGACGCCGTCGCACGCGGCTCGTACGTGGGCGGCAGGATGCCGATGGCGCGGTAGGCCGCCGTGAACTCGAGCTCGACGCGGTAGGCGAGCGCGAACCACGCCTCGTCGTCGGTGGCGTTCGCGAGCACCTTGTCGTCGATGTCGGTGACGTTGCGCACGAGGGTCGTGCGCAGCCCGCGGTGCTCGAGCCACCGGCGCCACACGTCGTACGCGAGCGCGCTGCGCAGGTGCCCGACGTGGGGGCTCGACTGCACCGTCGGTCCGCACACGTAGAACGACACCTCGCCCTCGCGCACGGGCACGAGGTCGACGGTGCGCTGCGCGCGCGAGTCGTGGATGCGGATGGTCACCCAGGAAGCCTACGGGGCGCGCTGCGTCGCTGGCGCCGGGCATCGGCGACGGGCCGTAGGATCGGCGCACACCACCACCCCAGGGAGTCCGATGCCGTCCGCCCGCTCGCAGGAGATGCTCGTGCGAGCCGCGACCCTGTACTACATGGACGGGTTGTCGCAGGCGGAGGTCGCCGAGGCGATCGGCGTCTCGCGCTCGAACGTGTCGCGCGTGCTCGCCGAGGCGCGCAAGGCCGGCATCGTCACGATCACGATCACCGACCCGTTCGGCCGCGCCGCCGACCTCGAGCAGCTGCTCGAGCAGCGCTTCGGCCTGCGCGAGGTGCGCGTGGCACGCGGCCCCGACGACGACCTCGGCCGCGTCGGCCTGCTCGGCGCCGAGTGGCTCGAGCGAGAGCTGCCGCACGAGGGCGCGATCGCCCTGTCGTGGGGTGCGAGCGTGCAGGCCGTCGTCGACGCCGTCGAGCCGGGCCGCTCGCGCCCCCGCCTCGAGGTGCTGCCGCTCGTCGGCGGCCTGTCGATCGTCGACTCCGCGCAGGACGGCAACGTGCTCGTGCGCTCGCTGGCGACGCGGCTCGGCGCAGGCCACCGACGCCTGTACGCGCCGGCGGTGGTCGAGTCGGCGACGCTGCGCGACGGCCTGCTGCGAGAGTCGACCATCGGATCCGTGCTCGACTCCGCCGCGAAGGCGCAGATCGCCGTCGTGGGCATCGGCGTCGTCGGCTCCGGAGCGTCCGCCGCGATCGTCGAGTCGACGAACCTCGCGCCCGACGAGCAGGTGGCGTTCGAGGCCTCCGGCGCCGTCGGCGACTGCTGCACCCGCTTCTTCGACGCAGCCGGCCGGCACGTCGACTCCCCCGTCGATCGCCGCGTCGTCGCGATCGAGCTCGACGCGCTCCAGGGCGTCGACACCGTCGTCGCCGTCGCGGTCGGCGCCCGCAAGGCGCCCGCCGTGCGCGCGGCGCTGCGCGGCGGCCTCGCCGACGTGCTCGTGATCGACGAGCCGCTCGCGACCGCGCTGCTCGCCGAGGCGTAGGACTAGCCGGCGAGCAGCGCGTCGAACGCGGCGGCGAGCGCCGCGGGCGTGCGCGCGGCCCGCAGCGACGCATCCCATCCGTCGCGCTGCACGACGTCGACGAGCGCGGCGAGCACCTCGACCTGCGCGTGCGCCTCGGTGACGAGCAGCGCCACGACGACGTCGACGTCGACGCGGTCGTCGGCCGTGCCCATGACGCCGAACGGCACGGGCCGTGCGAGCGTCGCGACCGCGAAGCCCGCCTCGCGCACGTGGGCTGGGTCCGCGTGCGGGATCGCGACGGGCACGAGCGTCGGCAGCCCCGTCGGGAACGCCTCCTCGCGGGCGACGAGCGCATCGGCGAACGACGGCTCCGCATGGCCGGCCGTCGTCGCGAGGCGGGCGAGGTGGCGCAGGACGCCGGCAGCGTCCGTCACGTCGAGGCTCACGGCGCACGCGGCCGGCAGCGCCCGCATCCCCATCGCAGCATCCGTCATCGCAGCCTCCTCATGCACGCCTGACCCCATCTTGGGGCACGGATGTGCGCGTCGCACGCCACGTCGACCGGTTCTGGTGGCAGGATCGACCGCATCCGAACGGAATCATGCGAAGGAGCATCCGTGAGCAAGCGCATCCTCGTCGTCTGCGGCACCGGCGTCGCCACCTCCACGGTCGTCGTGCAGAAGGTGCGCGCGTTCGTCGAGGCGCAGGGCATCGACGCCACCATCACGCAGTGCGCCGTCGCCGACCTCGTCTCCGGCGGCACGAACGCCGACGTCATCGTCGCCACCACCCAGGTGCCCGCGACCGTGCAGGTGCCCGTCGTGCAGGGCCTCCCCTTCCTCACCGGCGTCGGCACCGACGCCGCCCTCGCGCAGCTGCGCGACCACCTCGCCTAGCCGAGGCGCCGCCGCGACCCGCGGCGACATCGGCCACCAAGGAGCAAAGGAGCTCTCGTGGACTGGTTCACCGACACCCTCGCCGCCGTGAGCGGCTACCTCTCGGCGCTCGGCGCCTCGATCACGCTGCCGTTCCTCATCGCGATCTTCGGCCTCATCCTCGGCCAGAAGGTGCCGCAGGCGATCCGCGCCGGCCTGCTCATCGGGGTGGGCTTCATCGGCATCAACCTCGTCATCGGCCTCATGGGCACCCAGGTCGGCCCCGCGGCCACCGGCATCGCCGAGAGCCTCGGCGTGAACCTCACGACGATCGACGTCGGCTGGCCGTCATCGGCCGCCATCGCGTTCGGCTCCACGATCGGCGCGATCATCATCCCGCTCGGGCTGCTCGTCAACATCGTGCTGCTCGCGACGGGCCTCACCCGCACGTTCAACATCGACCTGTGGAACTTCTGGCACACCGCCCTCGTCGGCGCGCTCGTCGCCGCCGTGACCGAGTCGTTCTGGCTGGGCATGGCGGCCGCCGCCGTGCACATGGTCGTGGTCCTCGCGCTCGCCGACCTCTCCGCGCCGTGGATCCAGCGGTACTTCGGCTTCCCCGACATCTCGTTCCCGCATGGCACGTCGGCGCCGTACATCGCGTTCGCGGTGCCGCTCAACTGGCTGTTCGACCGCATCCCCGGCTTCAACCGCCTGCACGCCGACCCCGCGTCGATCCAGAGGCGCTTCGGCGTGTTCGGGGAGGCGATGATCCTCGGGTTCGTGCTCGGCCTGCTGCTCGGCATCCTCGGCTTCGGCTTCGACGACCCGCGCGCCGACTCGATCGCGATCCTCACGCTCGCCGTCTCGCTCGCCGCCGTCATGGTGCTGCTGCCGCGCATGGTGTCGCTGCTCATGGAGGGGCTCATCCCCATCTCCGAGTCGGCGAAGGCGTTCGTCGAGCGCCGCTTCCCCGGGCGCAAGTTCTACATCGGCCTCGACGCAGCCATCGCGGTCGGCCAGCCCGCCGTGCTCGCGACGTCGCTCGTGCTCGTGCCCGTCACCGTCGTCGTGGCCGTGGCGCTCGCGCCGCTCGGCAACACGGTGCTGCCGCTCGTCGACCTCGCGACCATCCCGTTCATCGTCGCGATCATGGTGCCCATCTTCCGCGGCAACATCGTGCGCTCGGTGATCGGCGGCGCGATCGTCATCGGCATCGGCCTGTTCATCGCGACCGCCACCGCCGGGTCGTTCACCCAGATCGCGCAGTCGGCCGGCTTCGAGCTGCCCGACGGCGCGACGCGCATCTCGTCGCTCGTCGACGGTGCCAACCCGCTCACCGGGCTGTTCTTCGGCGCATCGCAGCTCGGCGGCTGGACGATCGGCGTGCTGGGCGTGCTCGCCCTCGCGTTCGCGTTCGCGGTCGCGCGCGTCGAGCGGCGTCGCGATGCGCGGCGTCAGGAGGCGGCGGAGGCCGAGGCCCGTGCGCAGGAGGCGCGGGCGACGGAGCCGCCGCAGCCCGCGGAGGCGTAGCGCGGGCCGGCGTCGCGCACCGGATGAGCGTGCGCGGGGTGCCGAGTGGAATGCACCCTCGGCGGCCCGCTCACGCTCATCGCGCGCGGGCCACCTGAGACGCGCATCGCCGGACGCACCCGCACACGACGAGACCCGCCCGACCGCAGGTGGTCGGGCGGGTCTCGCGCGATGTCAGCCCAGCAGCGCGGGGTTCGCCGCGAGCTCTCGCATGCGCTGCAGCACGCGTGCCGCATCCGCGCCGTCGGCCACGCGGTGGTCGAGCGTGAGCCCCACGGTGCACTGCAGTCGCGGGCCGAAGGAGCCGTCCGGGTGCACGAGGATGCGCTGCGCGATCGCACCCGTCGACAGCGCCGACGACTGCGGCGGCGTGAGCAGCGCGTTGAAGCGCTCGATGCCGAAGCCACCGAGGTTCGACAGCACGCTCGTGCCGCCCTGCAGGCGATCCCCGGGCAGCGTGCCGGCGCGCGTCTGCTCGACGGTCTCGACGATCGACGCGGCGAGCGCCGAGAGCGACCCGCGGTGCGGGTCGACGAAGACGGGCGCGATGAGGCCCGTCGGGCTGTCCACCGCGAGCGCGATGCCCACGTGCTGGTTGGCGACGGGGCCCTCGTCGGTCCACGTCTGGTTGACGGGTGCCGACTCGGCGAGCGCCTGCGCCTGGATGCGCATGAGGATGGCCGTCCAGCTCGCGCCGCCCAGGCTCGTCTTCCGCACGGCGTCGAGCCGCGACAGGTCGAGGTCGACGTAGGCGGTGAACTGCGGCACGAGCGCCGACTGGTCCATGACCCTCGCGACCGCCATGCGCGTGCGGCGGCGACGCGTCGCCGCCGGGTCGCTCGGCGACCGGGGCCGCTCGGGCGCGGCGACCGCGGCGGGCGCCGTGGCAGCGGATGCTGCGGGGGCCGCGGGAGCAGCGGGTGCCGCAGGCGCGGCGGGGGCCGCGGGTGCGATGGGCGCGGCGGGTGCGGCTGCGGGCTGCGCGGGCGCGGCGGCGTGCTGCGCCGACGCCGCCGACTCCACGTCGCCGACGGTCACGGCGCCCCAGCGCCCCGAGCCCTGCACGGTGCCGAGGTCGACGCCGCGCTCGCTCGCGAGCGTGCGGGCCGCGGGCACGGCCGCGGGCCAGCCCGCCGAGCCCGTCGTCGGCGCGTCGCCGGTCGACGGCGCCGCGCTCGTCGCGGTCGCACCGGCCGCGGCGGGGTCGGCGACGGCATCCGCCACGGGCTGCGCCTCGGCGTCGTCGCCCGCGGGCGCGTCGAAGAGGCCGCCGAGCAGGTCGTCGGACTCGGAGGCGATGAAGGCGATGGGCTCGCCGACGGCGACGACGTCGTCGGGCTCGGCGACGATGCGCACGAGCACGCCGTCGTAGGGGCTCTCGACCTCCATGTCGACCTTGTCGGTCGTGACCTCGGCGACGGGCTCGCCGTTCTTCACGGCGTCGCCCGGCTGCTTCAGCCAGGCGACCATGGTGCCCTCCTCCATGGTCATCGACATCTTGGGCATCGTCAGCGCGAGCTCGGGCACGTCACCACTCCTTCACGAGCGCCGACGCCACCGCGACGATGTCGTCGACCTGCGGCACGACGGCGCGCTCGAGCTGCGGTGCGTACGGGATGGGGACGTCGAGGCCCGACAGGCGGCGGATCGGTGCGCGCAGGTGCACGAACGCCTCCGACTCGGCGATGATGGCCGACACCTCGCTCATGAAGCCGAGCGTCTGCACGGCCTCCTGCACGAGCAGCACGCGACCGGTCTTGATGACCTCGGCGAGGATCGTGTCGGAGTCGAGCGGCGTGAGGGTCACGGGGTCGACGACCGTCGCCTCGATGCCCTGCGCGGCGAGCAGCTCGGCGGCCTCGAGCGAGCGCTGCACCTCGACGCCCGTCGCGACGATCGTGAGGTCGCCGCCCGTGCGACGCACGGCGGCCTTGCCGATCGGCGTGCGGACGTCGCCCGTGCGCACCTCGAACGACTGCTTGTAGAGCAGCTTGTGCTCGAGGATCATCACGGGGTTCGGGTCGTCGAGCGCGGCCAGCAGCAGGCCCTTCGCGTCGTCGCCCGATGCGGGCATGACGACCTTGAGGCCGGGGATGTGCGCGAACCACGACTCGAGCGACTGCGAGTGCTGCGCCGCGGCGCCCGTGCCCGAGCCGCCGGGCGCGCGGATGACGAGCGGCACGCTCGCCTCGCCGCCGAGCATGAAGTGGATCTTCGCCGCCTGGTTGGCGATCTGGTCCATCGCCTGCGCCGTGAAGTCCGAGAACTGGATCTCGACGATGGGCTTCATGCCCGTCATGGCGGCGCCGACGCCGAGACCGACGATGCCGAGCTCCGAGATCGTCGTGTCGCGGATGCGGTCGGTGCCGAGGTCGTCGACGAGCGTGCCCGTGACGCCGAAGGCGCCGCCGTAGCGGCCGACGTCCTCGCCCATGAGGAAGACCGCCGGGTCCTGCTCGATCGCGATGCGCAGCGCGTCGCGGATGGCCTCGGCGTACGTCATCTCGGCCGTCTCGGCGCCGGGTCGGGCGCCGAGGCCGGTCGGGTGCTCCGTGCCGGCGTGGATCTGCTGCTGGTCGTGCAGCGTCATCGCATGACTCCCTCGGTGGATGCGAACACGGCGTCGAGGAGGCCCTCGGGCGTCGCGTCGGGGGCGGCGGCCGCGCGCTGCACGGCGGCGCGCAGGTCGTCGCGCACCTCGTCGCGCACGGTCTGGATGTCGGCCTCCGTGAGGGTGCCGGCTTCGAGCGCAGCCTTCTCGAAGCGCGCGATCGGGTCGTTCGACTCGCGCCACGACTCGATCTCGTCGCGCGTGCGGTACAGGTTCTTGTCGCTCTTCGAGTGGCCGCGCCAGCGGTACGTCTCGGCGACGATGAACGTGGGACCCTCGCCGGCGCGAGCGCGCGCCACGGCCGTCTCGACGGCGTCGTGCACCGCCTGCACGTCGTTGCCGTCGACGGTGACGCCGGGGATGCCGTAGCCGTTCGCACGGTCGGAGAGCTGCTCGAGCGGGAACGCCTTCGCCGACGACATCGACATGCCGTAGAGGTTGTTCTCGCAGAGGAAGATCACGGGGAGCTTCCACATGGCGGCGAGGACGACGCCCTCGTGCCATGCGCCCTCGCCCATGGCGCCGTCGCCGTGGAAGCAGACGGCGACCTGGTCGCTGCCGCGCATCTGGGCCGACAGGCCCGCGCCCGCGGCGATGGGCACGCCGCCTGCGACGATGCCGTTGGCGCCGAGGTTGTTGGTCGCGGCGTCGGCGATGTGCATCGAGCCGCCGCGTCCGCGGCAGTAGCCCGTGTCCTTCGCGAGCAGCTCGGCCATCATGCGCTCGAGGTCGGCGCCCTTCGCGATGCAGTGGCCGTGGCCGCGGTGCGTCGACGTGATGTAGTCGTCGCGGCGCAGCGCCATGCACGCGCCGGTGGGCACGGCCTCCTGGCCGATCGACAGGTGCATGGTGCCGTGCATGAGGCCGCGACCGTAGAGGTCCTCGACGGCCTCCTCGAAGCGGCGGATGCGCCACAGCGTGCCGAGGGCCTCGATGGCGGCCGAGCGGTCGGCGAGGATCTGCATCAGCGTGCCCCCGCCCCGACGAGCGCGCCGAGGTCGACGGCGGCCTCGCCGCCGTCGAGCACGCCGGCGGCGAGCAGCGCGTCCTGCAGCTTGCGCAGCAGCACGATGGTGCGCGACTCGTCGAGCGTGACGTCGTCGTAGGTGATGGCGGTGCCCTTCGCGACGTCGCGCACGAGCGTCGCGGCGCTCGCGAGGCCGATGGGCAGCTCGCGGCCTGCGCGGGCCTCGGCTGCGGGCACGGCGTCGCCGTACACGTGCTCGCCGCCGATGCCGTCGATGCGCTCGCCTGCGACGAGGTCGCGCTTCGCCATCGCCGACACGTCGGCCTTCCATGCACGCGGGGCGAGCGAGGGCTGGCCGTCGACCATGACCTCGCCGATCGACAGCACGGCCTCGACGGATGCGAGGTGGTACGGCCGGTAGAAGGAGAAGTAGGGGCCGTCGCCCATCTTCAGGTACGAGAGCTCCTCGTGCACGACGGGGTGCGTGGCCTTGCCGATGACGAACACGCCGGGGGCGACGTCGCCCGTGGCGTAGTCGACGACGCCCGACGCCTCGAGGATGCCGCCGTCCGCGATGGGCTTGAAGACGTCCTGGAGGGTCTTCACCGACGCCTCGGGGCCGTGCATCGAGCGACGCGTGAGCTCGAGGCCCGTCGCGTTCGCGAGGTCGGCCATCTCGATCATGGTCTTCGTGCCGTCGACGAACGAGCAGAGCATGCGGGGGTTCATGCCCTTCTGCTGCGCCTCCTCGGCGAGGCTCGTGGGGGTGGCGTCCTGGCGAAGCGGGTTGTTCTTGCCCTTGCCCGCCATGACGACCTCGAGGCCGATGTCCTCGACGAACTCGACGAGCTTCAGGCACTCGACGGGCTCGTCGCCGCGGCACACGGTGTAGATCGCGCCGGTCTGCTTCGCGATGGCCTGCAGCAGCAGGCCGACGGTCACGTCGGCCTCGACGGTCATGAGCGCCACGTGCTTGCCTGCGAGCAGGGATGCGAGGGCGACCTTCGCGGCGACCTCGGGGACGCCGGAGACCTCGATGACCATGTCGACGGGCAGGCGGGTGAGGGCGAGGCCGTCGTCGAGCACGACGTGCCCGCCCGCCTCGATCGCGGCGACGAGCGCGGCCTCGTCGCCGTGCGTCACGTCGTCGATGCCTGCCTTGCGCAGCGCGCTCTCGGCGCGCTCGATGGCGACGTCGGCGACGGCGACGACGTCGACGCCTCGCTGGCGGGCGATCTGGGCGATGAAGCCCGTGCCCATCTGCCCTGCGCCGACGAGTCCGACGCGCACGGGGCGCCCGAGGCGCTGCTCCCGCTCGACGAGCCTGCTGGTGTATCCCATGGTCTCGACCTCTCCCGGTCCGATTCGCGCTTCACGCACATACGTGCATATCTACGCGCACATTGTTGCTTTCAGGATAGCGCGTCCGATCGACGCACGTGGATGCGGATGTCGGCGCCGGCGCCGCATCCACACGGAGCACCGACGCGTCGGCCCCGCCGCATCCGCGACGGGGCCGAGCGCTCAGCGCCGCTTCTTGATGGCCCGGTACTGGGCGATCGCCGACTCGACGGCCTCGCCGAGCCGCTTGTCCCTCGCACGCCCGGGGGCCGCGGTGAGCGACCCGAGCAGCTCGGGGCGAGGGCGGAAGCGTGCGAAGACGCTCGCCCCCACCATGGCCTCGGCCGCCTCGATGCGCGACGAGGACGCGTCGACGACGAGCAGCACGACGGCGCCCCGGAACCAGCCCTTGCCGCGCCCGGAGACGAGGAACGAGTCCCTCGCCCCCTGGTGCTCCGCGACCATGCGCCGCGTGGCGCGCTGGTACGAGAAGTGCTGCCACAGGCTCAGCGCGATGCCGAGCAGCAGCACCACCAGCAGGACGATGCCGAAGCGGCCGTCGAGCTCCATCGTCAGCCTCGGCGCTCGAGGGCGACGCGGTCGCCCGCGGCGATCGCGCCCGCCTGACCGTCGACGAACACGGCACCCGGCAGGAGCGCCTGGTCGTCGGCGGGGTCGCAGTAGAGCACGATGTGGCCGAGCTCGCGCAGGTTCGAGCCCGCGAGGTCGCCGGCGGCGCGCACCGTGAGCTCGGTGGAGCCGAGCACGACGACGTCGCCGGGCTGCGGAGCGAGGCCCTCGGCGGCGACCCCGCCCTCGTGGACGATGCTCACCTCCGCGAGCGCGTCGGGGCATGGCTCCCCGAAGAGGATCACGACTCCCGCCTCGATCATGTCGGCGGCATCCGCCCCGATCCTCGTCACCGTCGCCTCGTACAGCGTCGTCATCGTGCTCGACATCCCTTCGTCTCCTTCGAACCTATTGCGCCTAGACCAGCAGGAAGCTGACGAAGTACGCCAGCACCACGGCCAGCGGCGATGTGATGAGCCTCGAGAACAGCACCGCCGGCACGCCGATCGACACCGTCTCGGGCTTCGCCTCGCCGAGCGCGAGACCCACGGGCACGAAGTCGCAGCCGACCTGGCCGTTGATCGCGAAGAGCGCGGGCAGCGCGTAGGCGACGGGCAGGGCGCCCGCGCCGATCTGCGTGCCCATGAGCACGCCGACGACCTGCGCGATCGCGGCGCCGGGGCCGAGGATCGGGGACAGGAAGGGCAGGCCCGTGATGAGGCCGAGCAGGATGAGGCCGAGCGGGTTCGACGCGAGCGGCGTGACGCCCTGCGCGATGAGGTCGGACAGGCCCGTGTAGGTGACGAAGCCGATCAGGAGGCTCACGTACGCCATGAACGGGATGATCGTCTGCAGCACGAGCGTCAGAGCCTGGCGCCCCGACGACAGCAGCGTGTTGATGATGCCGCCGATGACGCCGCCGAACGACGTGGCGATGCGAGAGAAGACGCCGATGAAGCCGCCCTGCTGGTTCGCGTTCGCGGCGGCCTTCGCCGCAGCGATGCGGTCGGCGCCGACGCGGCTCGCCTTGGGGTCGGCCGTGAGGTCGAGGGCGTTCGCGGCCTGCGCGGGAGCGGCGGAGGCCGAGACCTCGGCACCCTCGCCTGCGAGGGTCACCTGCTCGACGCCCACGGCCGAGACGAAGACGTCGGGCGTGATGAACTGCGCGAGCGGGCCGGAGGGCTCGCCCGGGTAGACGTCGACCGTCAGCATCCGCTTCTTGGGGTAGACGCCGATGCGCGCGGTGCCGCCGCAGTTGATGACGACGGCCGCGACGCGGTCGTCGGCGACGCTGCTCGTGAAGCCGTCGACGGCCTCCGCGCCCGTGAGCTCGGCGAGGCGGGCCGCCACGGGGTGGATGCCACCGCCCGTCACCGAGAGGATGACGTTCTTCTGCTCGTCGGGGGCGACGACGAAGCCGGGGCCCCATCCGCCGCTGCCCGCGCTGACGCGTGCGCTCTGGTACTCGCTCATGGTCAGGCCGCCTTCTTGGCCAGGCGGGTCGCACGTGCCTCGGCGAACTCGCGGTCGTAGCCGTCGAAGACCTCGGTGAGGCCCTGTCGGCGGATGAGGAAGCGCGTGATCGCCTCGGTGATGAAGCCGCGGAAGAAGATCACGACGATGCCCGTGAGGAAGTAGAGGATCGCGAGGACCGGGTACTTCTCCGGGTCGGCCTGCAGGACGCCTGCCGAGATGCCCGCCCAGACGAACAGCTCGCCGCCGTTCGCGTGCGGGAAGAACGTCGTGACCGGGTGCACGAACGACACGGCGGAGTCGTAGAACGCGGGCTTCTGGCGCTCGGGCAGGTACACGCCGAACGAGTAGCACATCGGGTTCGTGAGCAGGATGACCGCGAGGATCGGCATGAGCGTGTACCGCGTGATGGCGTACCGCGCCGAGAACTGCACCGCTCGCGTCATGCGCGCCTCGCCGACCCAGGTCGTGATGGCGTACATGAGCGTGAGGAGCACGATCAGGGTCGGGAGGATGCCCGTGACGAGGCCGACGAACGCGTCGCCGCTCGCCTGGAACAGCCCGATGAAGTGGGTGGCGATCCAGGTGAGCACCTGCATCACGGGATTGTCGCTAGCCGGCACCGGCGGAGCATCTGCTGCCGCCAGGTGACCGAGGGACGCTGCTTCGAGCATCGGCCCACCTTTCCGCCTGCGCGCTCTCGCGCCGGCGACCAGGTCGTCGAGGGAGTCGACGACACGCCATTGTGTGTGAGTGTGCACATTCGTGCAGATGTTGCTTCACGAACGTGCTGCGCATGTCTACCACGCCGTGCGATCCACGACAACACGGATCCGATCGACACGCCGACGCCATGCGCGTCGCCGGGGTGCGCGGGTCACTCGCCGTGGGGACCGGCGTGCTCCGACGCCGCCGAGCGCACGAGCGCCGTCGCGATCGCCGCGACGCCCTCGCCGCGCCCCGTGAAGCCCAGCGCATCCGACGTGGTGCCCGCGACGCTCACGGATGCGCCGAGCACGGCCGAGAGATGCGCCTCGGCCTCGCGACGGCGCGACGCGATGCGCGGCCGCTCCCCCACGACCTGCACGGAGACGTTCACGAGCTCGTAGCCGAGCTCCCGCACGCGCCGCAGCGTCTCGGCGAGGAAGACGTCGCCGTGCGCGCCGGCGAAGCGGGCGTCGGATGTGCCGAAGACCTCGCCGACGTCGCCGAGCCGCACGGCCGAGAGCATGGCGTCGCAGATCGCGTGCGCCACGACGTCGCCGTCGGAGTGCCCGGAGAGGCCCGGCTCGACTGGCCAGTGCAGACCGGCGAGCCACAGCTCGGCATCGGTCGAGAAGGCGTGCACGTCGATGCCGGTCCCGACGCGGATGCTCGAGGCGGGGTCGCGCTGCAGCATCTCCTCCGTGCGACGCAGCTCCCACGCCGTCGTGATCTTCGACGCGAGCTGGTCGCCAGCGACGACGCGCACGGGGTAGCCGGCGTCGCTCACGAGGGCCGCGTCGTCGGTGCGGTCGCCCGTCGCTCGACGATGCCCGTCCTCGAGCCACGCGCGCGGGAAGCCCTGCGGGGTCTGCACGGCGGTGAGCTGCGTGCGATCGAGCGTCTCGACGACGCGGTCGTCGGCGTCGACGCGCTTCACGGTGTCCGAGACGGCGAGGCCCGTGATGACGCCCTCGCCCGTGCGCTCGACCTCGGCGGCGACCGAGTCGAAGATCACGGCGGGCGTCATGGGCCTCGCCGCGTCGTGCACGAGCACCGTCGCGATCGTCGGCGCGAGCCGGTCGAGCGCGATGCGCACCGACTCCTGCCGCGACGCTCCGCCGACGACGATCGCCGCGTGCTCGGCGTCGAGGCCCGCGACGCCACGCAGCAGCTCGCGCGCGATCGCCTGATGCGTCGGCGGCACCGCCAGCACGATCTGCGGGTGGATGCGCATGCCGGCGAGCGACTCGAGCGCGTGGGCGAGGATGGGCCGGCCCGCGAGGTGCACGAACGCCTTGGGCTCACCGCGGCCGAGCCGCAGGCCCTCGCCGGCTGCGAGCAGGATGACCGCGACGGTCGGATCGGTCGCGCGCGTCGGATCGGTCACGACCTCGACCCTACGATGCGCGCGACCCGCGCATGCGCAGGCATGCACGGGTCGCCGGGCAGGCCGCGCGCGCCCGAGGGCGGCGCGGGCGCTGCGATCGGTCGGCTAGGACGCGAGCACCTCGTCGAGGACGCTGCTCGCAGCCTCCTCGTCGGTCTTCTCGGCGAGCGCGAGCTCGGAGACGAGGATCTGGCGCGCCTTCGCGAGCATGCGCTTCTCGCCGGCCGAGAGGCCGCGATCCTGGTCGCGACGCCACAGGTCGCGCACGACCTCGCTCACCTTGATGACGTCGCCGGAGGCGAGCTTCTCGAGGTTCGCCTTGTAGCGCCGGCTCCAGTTGGTGGGCTCCTCGGTGAAGGGCGCCTTCAGCACCTCGAACACCTTGTCGAGGCCCTCCTTGCCGATGACGTCGCGCACGCCGACGAGGCCGACGTTGTCGGCGGGGACCTCGATCGTGAGGTCTCCCTGGGTCACGTTGAGCTTGAGGTAGACCTTCTCCTCGCCCTTGACCTTGCGCTTCTTCACCTCGGTGATGGTGGCAGCGCCATGATGCGGATAGACGACGGTCTCGCCGACCTCGAAGTTCATAGGATTGGGCTCCTCGATTGCACAGACTCTTGATTCTACCACCCGTCACTGGCAGGATTCCCGCCCGCTCGGCGGGGGCGCGCAGGTCGCGCTCCACGGCGCCACTAGACTCGTGTGCAGTTCGCATCGTGCGCGGAACCGAAGGAGCAGCACCCGTGAAGTCCCGTCTCGCCGCCGCAGCAGCGGCCGTCCTCGCGACGGCGACGCTGGCAGGCTGCAACTTCATCACCCCGCAGGCGACGCAGTTCGAGTACGACGCCGCCGACGGCGTCTCCGGCGCGACCGGGCCCGTGCACATCCGCAACGCGGTGCTCGTGGTCGACGAGGAGGGCGACGCCGACCTCTCGAGCCTCGCCGTGACGTTCGTCAACGACGGCCCCTCGACGACGCTCGAGGTCACGGTCGGCGACGAGACCCAGTCGCTCGACCTCGACGAGGGCATCACGACCTTCGGCTTCCCCGAGCAGCAGCTCGTCTTCACGTCGCCCATCACGACCGGGGCGCTCGAGGACGTCGTCTTCGCCGCCGACGCCGCCGACCGCGAGGCGCTGCCCGTGCCCGTCTACTCGACGGCGACCGCGAACTGGTCGAGCTACGGCCCCGTCGCCCCCGAGGAGGAGGAGGAGGGCGCCGAGCCGCTCCCCTCCGAGAGCGAGACGTCCGCGCCGTAGTCGCTCGCGACCCACGAACGCTCGAAGGGGCGGCATCCGCGTCGGATGCCGCCCCTTCGCTCGTGGTCGGGTGCGCCCGCTCAGCCCTCGAAGCGGTAGCCGAGGCCGCGCACGGTCAGCAGCTGCTGCGGATCGGACGGATCGGTCTCGATCTTCGACCGCAGGCGCTTGACGTGCACGTCGAGGGTCTTCGTGTCGCCGAAGTAGTCGCTGCCCCAGACTCGGTCGATGAGCTGGCCGCGCGTCAGCACGCGGCCGGCGTTGCGCATGAGGTACTCGAGCAGCTCGAACTCCTTCAGCGGCATCGACACCGACTCCCCCGCGACCGACACCGTGTGGCGGTCGGCGTCGAGCCGCACGCGGCCCGCCTCGACGATCGCGTCGTCGACGTCGCCCTCGGCATCGACCCGCCTGCGCAGCACGGCGCGGATGCGAGCGAGCAGCTCGCGCGACGAGTACGGCTTCGTGACGTAGTCGTCGGCGCCGAGCTCGAGGCCCACGACGACGTCGACCTCCGAGTCCTTCGCCGTGAGCATGATGATCGGCACCGTCGAGCGCGTGCGGATCGTGCGGCACACCTCGGTGCCCGCCATGCCGGGCAGCATGAGGTCGAGCAGCACGAGGTCGGCGCCCTCGGCGTCGAACGACTCGACGGCGGCGAGCCCGTCGAGCTCGTGGTGCACCTCGTAGCCCTCGCGTCCGAGCAGGTACGCGAGGGGCTCCGCGAGCGCGATCTCGTCCTCGACGAGCAGGATGCGGGTCATGCGACTCCCTGAGCCTCGGGCTGCGCGATGGGCAGGCGCAGCGTGAAGGTGGATCCCTGGCCGAGGCGCGACCAGAGCTGCACCTCGCCGCCGTGGCTGACGGCGATGTGCTTCGTGATGGCGAGGCCGAGGCCCGTGCCACCGGTGACGCGCGAGCGCGCCGGGTCGACGCGGTAGAACCGCTCGAAGACCCGGGCGGCGTCGTCGGGTGCGATGCCCACGCCCTTGTCGGTGACGCTCAGCTCGACGAGGTCGTCGTTCAGCCGCACGCCGACGCCGACGTGCGAGCCCTCGGGCGAGTACTGCACCGCGTTCGCGACGAGGTTCTGCATCGCCATGACGAGCATCGACTCGTCGCCGAGCACCGCGACGGCGTCGACGACGCGGCACGAGATGCGGATGCGCCTGGCCTCGGCGGCGACGCGCACGGCATCGACGGCGCGCTCGACGACGCGCTCGATCTCGACGCGCTCCGGGGCGTCGAGCGGGTCGTCGTCCTGCACGCGCGAGAGGTCGATGAGCTCCTGCGTCAGCGTGCCGAGCCGCAGGGCCTCGACCTGCAGCCGCTGCGTGAAGGCACGGACGCGCTCGGGCTCGTCGGCCGCGGCGTCGATGGCGTCCGCGAGCAGCGTCACGGCGCCGATGGGGGTCTTCAGCTCGTGGCTGACGTTCGCCACGAAGTCGCGGCGCACGCCCTCGAGCCGCACCTCCTCGGTGCGGTCCTCCGCGAGCAGCAGGGTGAAGCGCGCGCCGATGGGCGCTGCGCGGGCCGAGAGGTGATGCACCTGGCTGTCGTCGAAGCGGCTCCTGCGCAGCTCGACCGCACGCTCCTCGGGGTGCCCGGACATCCGCGAGTCCTGCACGAGCTCCGCGAGCTCGGCGTTCGCGAGCGCCCGGTCGGCGACGAGCCCGAGCGTCACCGCCGCGGGCGAGGCGCGCAGCACGGTGCCGGAGGCGTCGAGCACGACGCCAGCCGACTCGAGGGCGCCGACGACGTCGGCGATGCCGTCGGGGATGCTCTCGTTCGCGAGCTCCATCGCGCGTCGTCCGCGCGTGGCGGCCACGCCGCCGAGGTGCACGACGAAGGCGCCGAGGCCCAACCCGAACGCGAGCGCGAGCAGCACGATCCAGGTCGTATCCACGCGCCTCACGATACCGGCGCGCCACCGGGCGGCCCTGCCGATTCGCGAGCCGTTCAGCAAGGGGGCACGCGGTGTTCACCTCCGTCTGGGATGCTCGACCCGTATGCCCACGCGGGCGGAATGTCGAGGAGTGTGCCGATGCGCGAGGTCTTCAAGCAGGAGATGGCCGAGGTCCAGGACCGCCTGGTCGAGATCGCCGAGGATGTGGCGAGGTCGATCACGCGCGCCACCGAGGCGTTCGGCGACTCGAACGTGCAGCTGGCCGAGCAGGTCATCCAGTCCGACGCCGACATCGACGACAAGGCCATCGCCCTCGACGAGCTCGTCATCGACATCATCGCGAGGCAGGGCCCCGTGGCCCGCGACCTGCGCATCGTGATCTCGGCGCTGCGCATCTCGGCGTCGCTCGAGCGCATGGGCGACCTCGCCAGGCACATCGCGATGCTCACGCGCTACCGCTTCCCCGCCAACGTCGTGCCCGAGTCGCTCGCGCCGACGTTCGTGCAGATGGGCGCGGCCGACGTCGAGATCGCGAACCTGCTCGTCGAGCTCCTGCGCACGCAGGACGTCTCGATCGCCGAGCAGATCGCCGGCTCGGACGTGAAGGTCGACGCCCTGCACAAGTCGGTGTTCGAGCAGGTGCTCGGCTCCGAGTGGGAGGGCGCCGCGCACGCGACCGTCGACGCGACGCTCGCGAGCCGCTACCACGAGCGCTTCGCCGACCACGCGGTCGGCATCGGCAAGAAGATGGCCTACCTCGCCACGGGCGACTGGCAGGCCGAGCTGCACGAGGTCGTCTCCGACTGACCCGCGCGCCACGTGACGTACGACGAGACCCCCGGCCGATCGGCCGGGGGTCTCGTCGTCGTGGCGGGCGCTGCCGTCGCTCAGCCCTTGCCCTGGCTGGCGACGGCGGCGGCGCCTGCCGCAGCGGCCTCCGGGTCGAGGTACTCGCCGGGGCCCGTGGCCTGCAGGTCGTCGTCGAGGCGGTAGACGAGCGGGATGCCCGTCGGGATGTTGAGGCCCGCGATGTCGTCGTCGGAGATGCCCTCGAGGTGCTTGACGAGCGCGCGCAGCGAGTTGCCGTGGGCTGCGATGAGCACCGTGCGGCCGGCGCGGACGTCGTCGCTGATCGCGCCCTCCCAGTAGGGCAGGAAGCGGTCGATGACGTCCTTCAGGCACTCGGTCGCGGGCACCTCGCCGTCGATGCCGTCGTAGCGGGGGTCGCCGACCTGCGAGTAGGCATTGTCGGCGGAGATCGCGGGCGGGGGCACGTCGAACGAGCGACGCCACAGCATGAACTGCTCCTCGCCGTACTCGTCGAGCGTCTGCGCCTTGTCCTTGCCCTGCAGGTCGCCGTAGTGGCGCTCGTTGAGACGCCACGAGCGGTGCACGGGGATCCACGAGCGGCCAGCGGCGTCGAGCGCGAGGTTCGCGGTCTGGATGGCCCGGTTCAGCAGCGAGGTGTGCACGACGTCGGGCAGCAGGCCCCGCTCGCGCAGCAGCTCGCCGCCGCGCGCCGCCTCCTGGCGGCCCTTGTCGGTGAGGTCGACGTCGACCCAGCCGGTGAACAGGTTCTTCTCGTTCCAGTCCGACTGCCCGTGGCGCAGCAGGATCAGCGTGTGCTCGCTCATGGCCTCAGCCTATCGACGCCGGGTGTCCGGGAGGTGTCGGCGGCGGCGCCCACGACGGTCGCCTGCGACGATGGGCGCATGGCTCCCATCGGTCGCATCACGCGCGGCACGACCGGCGTGAACCGCCTGCGCAGGGTCGACCGCTGGATCGCCGACCTGCCCGCCGCGCGCGTGCCGGGCGCGCTCGTCGTCGACCTCGGCTACGGCGCGAGCGCGACGACGTCGCTCGAGCTGCACGAGCGCCTCGCGCGCCGCACGCCCGACGTCGAGGTCGTGGGCCTCGAGATCGACCCCGAGCGCGTCGCGCTCGCCTCCCGCGAGCTCGCCGCCGCGATCGCCGCGGGGCCGCAGCGCCACGGGCGCGCGCTCGCCGACGACGTGCGGGTGTCCTTCGCGCTCGGAGGCTTCGAGGTGCCCACGGCACGGCGGCCCCACGTCATCCGCGCGATGAACGTGCTGCGGCAGTACGACGAGCACGAGGTCGGCGCCATCTGGCAGCGGCTGCTCGCACGGCTCGCACCCGGGGGCGTGCTCGTGGAGGGCACGTCGAACGAGGTGGGTCGCGTCGCCACGTGGGTGACGCTCGACGCCGCCGGCCCGCGCACGCTCACGCTCGCGCTGCGGCTCGGCTCGATCGGCACGGATGCCGCACCTGCGCCGAGCGTGCTCGCCGAGCGCCTGCCGAAGGCGCTCATCCACCGCAACGTGCCCGGCGAGCGCATCCACGACCTGCTCGTCGCCCTCGACCGCGCCTGGGAGCGCGCGGCGCACGTCGGCACCTTCGGCGCCGAGCAGCGCTGGGGCGCGGCGGTCTCCGCGGTGCGCGACGAGGGCTGGCCCGTCGACCGCGCCGCGCTGCGCCGGGCGCGCCTCGGCGAGCTCACGCTGCCGTGGGCGGCGGTCGCGCCGCGCTGAGCGGGCTCAGGCGGTGGGGCGGCGCACCGCGCCGAGGCGCGGGAGCCGCGGCGGGCGGTGCACGTGACCCGCGCTCGGCGGCACGAGCACCTGCTGCGCCGCCGCGACGGCGACGTCGTCGTCGCCCGCGCGCACGACGACCTCGGCATCCGTCGGCACCGAGCGTCTGAGGATCGCGAGCGCGACCGGCCCGAGCTCGTGGTGATGCGCCGCGGCCGTCACGTGGCCGACGGGCTGCTCGCCGTGCACGACGTCGTCGCCGGGCTGCGGCAGCACGGCGTCGCTGCCGTCGAGATGCAGCAGCGTGAGCCTGCGCGGCGGCGCCCCGAGGTTGTGCACCTTCGCGACGGTCTCCTGCCCGCGGTAGCACCCCTTGGCGAGGTGCACGGCCGTCGCGAGCCAGTCGAGCTCGTGCGGGATCGTGCGCTCGTCGACGTCGGCGATCGTGGGACGGCCGGCCGCGATGCGGCGCGCGTCGAGCGCGAGCGTGCCCGCGATGGCGGGCGGCTCGCCCAGCGCGCCCGTCACGACGGTCTCGTGCCAGCCCCACGGCCCGAGGTCGTCGGATGCGCCGTAGCGCACGCCTCCCTCTGCGACGGTCGGCCACGGATCGTCCCACGTGGTGCCCTCGGGTGCGACGGATCCCGTCCAGCCGACGACCGGCGCGTCGACGCGCGCGATCTCGACCTTCGCCCAGAAGCGCATGCGCGTGAGCCACGCCTCGAGCGCCTCGGCGCGGCCCGCGTCGACGATCGCCCACAGCGACTCGCCGTCGTCGACGAGGCGCATCGCATGCTCGACGCGGCCCTCGGGCGACAGCACGAGCGACTCGGTCGAGACGCCGGCGGGCAGCTGCGCGATCGCCTGCGTCGTGATCGAGTCGAGCCACGTCAGCCTGTCGGGGCCCGTGAGCCGCAGCACCTCGCGCGGCAGCAGCACCCACGCGCCCGCCTCGAGCACGCGCCCCTCGGCGATGGGGTTGCCGAGATGCAGCGGCACCCCCGCGTCGCCGAGCACGGCACCCGGCGCGTCGACGAACGCGGCGATCGTCACGCCTCGTCCTCGCCGGACGCCTCGACGCGGTGCGTGCGCGACAGGCGGGCGGAGGCGTGCGTCGCCAGCGGGCGGCCGAGCGCCGCGAGATCCCACGCCCACAGCAGGTCGCCGTCGACGAGCCCGAGCATGCGCGTCGACGCCGAGTGCGCCTTGGCGCTCGGCGAGCGCATGACGGCGTCGGTCGCGAGATCGATGCGCGGGCCGGCGATGCGGCCGAGGTACAGCTCGGACACGCCCGTCGGATGGCCGATGAGCGCCTCGATCTCGAAGTGGCCCTCGGGCGCTCGCAGCGCCTCGACGTCGTCGACCGTGCGCGGCGGGGCCGTGGGCGGCAGCATGCCGGGGCCGTTGTCGCGGTCGTCGGCCGTGCGGGCGAGCGACCAGTAGCCCGACTCGGCCGCGAGCGGCGTGAGCTCGTCGTCGAGCAGCCATGCGTACGACGTGTAGGCGAGGAACGGCAGGCCGTGGTGCGCGAACGTCACGCGCTGCCCGAAGGCGTGCTCGCGGACGTCGTCCTCCCCGACCGAGAACTGCACGTGCCCCGTGCCCTCCCAGTCGCCCACGAGCCACTGCAGCGGACCGAGCTCCGCCGGGAGCGTCGGGTCGATGTCGAGCACTGGCTAGCGCTGGCCGCGGAAGAGGTTGCGGAGCACGACGAACGAGAGGCCCGCGATCGCGAGGGTCGCGAGGCCCAGCAGGCCGAGGAAGAAGATCTCGAGCGCGACGACGGGGATGTCCATGCACCCATCCTACGCGCCGCGCGCGCGAGGGCGCTGCCCCCGGCGCGGCTCAGGCGCCCAGGCTCAGGGCCTTGAAGACGAGGGTCGCGACGGCGAGCACGACGATGGCGCCGCCGACGGATGCGAAGAGCCGGTCGACGAGGCCCTTCTGGTTCGGGAAGCCCAGCTGCACGCCGAACGACGCGACGACGCAGGCGCCGAGCACGATGGGCAGCCACACGGTGCGATCGACGGGCACCAGCACGGCCACCACGGCCGCGCCCACCGCCGCCAGCGCCCAGATCGGCCAGATGCTGTGCCAGCGCATCGCCGCCATCGCTCCCCCGTCCGCGCCCATCTCCACGCCACCCTAGACTGTCCGGCGGGAAGGACTCGACGTGGCACAAGTGCTGATCCTCACCCGGCGCAGCGGCGACGTGCTCCCCAGCCTCGACCTGCTCGACCATCGGGTCGCGAGGCTGCCGGCCGAGACGGGATCCCTGGCGAAGGCGACCGAGGCCGACCTCGTCGTCGTCGACGGCGTCGTCGAGCTCGCGACGGCCAAGAGCCTGTGCCGCATCGTCGAGCAGACGATGCAGACGCCCGTGCTGCTCGTGCTCGGCGAGGGCGGGCTCGCCGCCGTGCAGCTCGACTGGGGCATCGCCGACGTCGTGCTCGACGGCGCGGGGCCCGCGGAGGTCGACGCGCGCGTGCGCCTCGCGCTCGCACGCACCGCGCCCCGCGACCAGCCCATCGTCGCGGCCGGCCTCCGCATCGACGAGGCCAACTACCAGGCGTCCATCAACGGCAAGCCGCTCGACCTCACCTACAAGGAGTTCGAGCTGCTGCGCTTCCTCGCCTCGCACCCCGTGCGCGTCTTCACCCGCGAGCAGCTGCTCAGCGAGGTGTGGGGCTACGACTACTTCGGCGGCACCCGCACGGTCGACGTGCACGTGCGTCGCCTGCGCGCCAAGCTCGGCGACCTCGAGTCGGCCATCGGCACCGTGCGCAACGTCGGCTACCGATTCGAGCTCTCCCATGACTGACGTCGCAGCCCTCGCCGCCCTCGTCGAGCGCTGCCTCGCGGCCGACGGCGTCAGCCCGGTCAACGACCAGGCGATGCTCGAGGCGCGGCGCGGCGAGCGCACCGTCGTCGACCTCGACGGAGACGGCGACGCCCTCGCCGTCGTCGCGACCGGCGCGCAGGCGGGCGACGCCGTCGCCGAGGTCGAGCTCGCCGTCGCACCCGAGCGCCGCGGCGCCGGCCTCGGTGCGCGCCTCGGCGCGCGCATCGCCGCCGAGCATCCGGGCTTCGAGGCGTGGGCGCACGGCGACCTGCCCGCCTCGCGAGCGCTCGCCGAGCGCCTCGGCATGCAGCGCATCCGCACGCTCCTGCAGCTGCGCGCACCCGTGCCGACCGACGCCGTCGTCGACGCGCGGCTGCGACCGTTCGAGCCGTCCGACGCGGATGCCTGGGTCGCCGCGAACGCCGCGGCCTTCGCCGCGCACCCAGAGCAGGGCAGGCTCACGACGCGCGACCTCGCCGACCGACGCGCCGAGGCATGGCACGACGACGCGAACCTGCTCGTCGCGCCCGGCTCCGACGGCCGCATCGACGGGTACGCGTGGATCAAGCCCGAGGGCGACGACGTCGCCGAGCTCTACGCGCTCGGCGTCGCACCGCACGCGCAGGGCACGGGCCTCGGCGGCGTGCTCATGGCGGCGACGTTCGCGCGCATGCACGCGCTCGGCGCCACCATCGCGCATCTCTACGTCGAGGGCGACAACGCCCCGGCGCTCGGCCTCTACCGCTCCCGCGGCTTCGTCGACCACGCGCGCGACGTGCGCTGGCGACACGGCGTCTGAGCCGCGTCCGACCGCACCATCCGTTCACCTCCCGGTGCCAGGATGAGAGCATGGACGACCACGACGAGCCCACGCCCCCGACGACGAGGTCGACCGTGACGATGGCTCCCGAGCTCGCCGAGGCCGCGAGCTTCGCGCAGGCCACCGAGGCCGACCTCGACGACTTCGACGACGACGAGGAGTACGACCTCGAGCTGCACGGCGGCGAGACGGAGGACGGCCTCCCCGCCGACCGCTTCCTCGACCGCGAGCTGTCGTGGCTCGCGTTCAACCAGCGCGTCCTCGAGCTCGCCGAGGACGAGACGGTGCCGCTGCTCGAGCGCGCCAACTTCCTCGCGATCTTCGCGTCGAACCTCGACGAGTTCTTCATGGTGCGCGCCGCCGGCCTCAAGCGCCGCATCGTCACGGGGCTCGCGGTGCCGACGAACGTCGGCATGAACCCCGTCGCGATCTTTGACCGCATCGTCGAGCGCGCCCACGAGCTGCAGCTGCGGCACGCCGACTGCTGGCGCCACTCCGTGCGCCCCGCGCTCGAGGCCGTCGGCATCCGCATCGTGCGATGGGGCGAGCTCGACGAGGGCGAGCAGCAGACGCTGCGCAAGCGCTTCCACGACGACGTCTTCCCCGTGCTCATGCCGCTCGCGGTCGACCCCGCGCATCCCTTCCCCTACATCTCGGGACTGTCGCTGAACCTCGCGGTGCGGGTGTTCAACCCGCTCACCGACTCCGAGGAGTTCGCGCGCCTCAAGGTGCCGCCGGTGCTCTCGCGCCTCGTCGCCGTCGAGGGGGGCGGCACGCGCTTCATCGCGCTCGAGGAGCTCATCGCCAACAACCTCGACGAGCTCTTCCCCGGCATGCGCGTCGTCGACTGCGACGTCTTCCGCGTGACGCGCAACGAGGACGTCACGATCGACGAGGACGAGACCGAGAACCTCATCCAGGCGCTCGAGCAGGAGCTCTCGCGGCGCAAGTTCGGCCCGCCGATCCGGCTGGAGGTGTCGGAGGAGGTCGACCCCGACTCGCTCGACCTGCTCGTGCGCGAGCTCGGCATCACCGAGCAGGAGGTCTACACCCTGCCCGGCATGCTCGACCTCACGGGCCTCTTCCAGATCTCGGGCCTCGAGCGGCCCGAGCTGCGCTACACGAAGCGCGTGCCCGTCACGGCCGCGGCGCTCAAGCCTGCGGATGCGGAGGAGCAGGAGTCGATCTTCGACGCCATCACCCGCAAGGACGTGCTCGTGCACCACCCGTACGAGACCTTCGCGACGAGCGTGCAGGCCATGCTCGAGCAGGCCGCCGACGACCCCGACGTGCTCGCGATCAAGCAGACGCTGTACCGCACGAGCGGCGACTCCCCCGTCGTCGCGGCCCTCATCCGGGCCGCTGCCAAGGGCAAGCAGGTGCTCGCGCTCGTCGAGGTGAAGGCGCGCTTCGACGAGACCAACAACATCCAGTGGGCGCGCACGCTCGAGCGCGCGGGCGTGCACGTCGTCTACGGCCTCGTGGGCCTGAAGACGCACTGCAAGCTGCTGGTGGTCGTGCGTCGCGAGCGCGGCCGCCTGCGGCACTACTGCCACGTGGGCACCGGCAACTACAACCCGAAGACGTCGCGCATCTACGAGGACTTCGGACTCTTCACCGACAACGACCAGGTCGGCCTCGAGATCACCCGCCTCTTCAACCAGCTCTCGGGCTTCGCGATCGAGCGCAAGTTCCAGCGCCTCCTCGTCGCACCCCTGCACCTGCGCAAGGGCCTCCTGAAGCGCATCCGCCGCGAGACCCGCAACGCGCAGGCGGGCCGCCCGGCCCGCATCCGCATCAAGGTCAACTCGATCGTCGACGAGCAGATCATCGACGCGCTCTACCGCGCGAGCCGCGCGGGCGTGCAGGTGCAGGTGTGGGTGCGCGGCATCTCGTCGATCCGCGCGGGCGTGCCCGGCCTCTCCGAGCACATCACCGTGCGCTCGATCCTCGGCCGATACCTCGAGCACTCGCGTGTCTTCGCCTTCCTGAACGACGGCGACGAGGAGGTGTGGATCGGCTCGGCCGACATGATGCACCGCAACCTCGACCGCCGCGTCGAGGCGCTCATCCGCCTCACCTCGACCGAGCACATGGACGACATCTCCGCGCACTTCGACCGCGCGATGTCGGACGAGACGGCGTCGTGGTGGTCCGAGCCCGACGGCACGTGGACGCGCCACGCGTTCGACGACGACGGCGCCCCGCTGCGCGACCTGCAGCGCGAGCGCATGATCGAGATCCAGCGCAGGCGTCGCCGGTGACGCCGCAGCTCGCCGCGGGCGTCGGCCTCTGGCGGCGCACGGCGGGCGGCATCGAGGTGCTGCTCGTCGAGCGCACGAAGCACCGCGACCTGTCGCTGCCGAAGGGCAAGCTCGACCCCGGCGAGGCGCTGCCCGCCTGCGCCGTGCGCGAGCTCGAGGAGGAGACGGGCTACCGCGTCTCGCTGCAGGCGCCGCTCGGCACGAGCGAGTACCGCATGCCGACGGGGCAGGACAAGGTCGTCTACTACTGGCAGTCCGAGCTGCGCGACGACGAGCCCGCCCGCGCCTTCTCGCCGAACGACGAGATCCTGGCGCTGCATTGGCTGCCGCTCGACGAGGCGGCGTCGCGCTGCAGCTACGAGCACGACGCCGTGCTCGTGCGCAGGCTGGCCGAGCGCATCGCCGCCGACGAGGCCGACACGTTCGCGATCATCGCGCTGCGGCATGCGAAGGCCGCCGATCCCTACGCGTGGGATGGCAGCGACGCGTCGCGCACGCTCACGTCGCGGGGCGAGCGCCAGGCCCAGCAGATCGCGCCGTCGCTCGCAGCCTTCGGCGTCGAGCGCATCGTGACGTCGACGGCGACGCGCTGCCGGCAGACCGTCGAGCCGCTCGAGCGGCTCGTCGGGGCGCAGGCGCGCACGTCGAGGTCGCTCGCGCAGGACACCTTCATGGGGCGCGGCGATCGCCTGCTGCGCCGCGTCGAGAAGGCGGTGCGGCACCGTCGCGCGACCGTGCTGTGCAGCCACCTGCCGGTGATCCCCGCCGTCGTCGACGCCGTGGCGACCGCGACCGCCACGCCCGACTCCCCCGCGCTGCACCGAGGCTCGATGCTGCACACCGCCGACTTCACCGTGCTGCACGTGGGCGGCGTCGACGGCCGCGTCGTCGCGATCGAGACGCACGGCGCGCCGCACTGACGGGCGGCGGCGACCGCGTCCGTCGCCGTCCGCTCGCACCGCGCGCTCGGGTTCCGCAGAGGTTCGACGGCTAGCGTGCCGTCGATGCCCGGAGGTGATGCACGCATGCGACGCGCACGAGCGACGACCATGCTCGCGGCCACCGCGCTGCTGCTCGTCGGCTGCGCGGACGCGCCCCAGCCGACGACGGCGCAACCCGTCGGCATCGGCGACGCCGCGGCCGAGTCGTCGCGCGACCCCGCGGGCGTCGATGCGCGGGCCACGATCGACGGCGACGCCGTGACCGTCGTCACGAGCGACGCCGAGTGGCGGCTCGAGGTGCTCGAGGCCGGCCCCGTCGACCTCGCGGACCTCGCGATGTTCGACGGCGCATCCACCGCCGAGCCCCCGGCCGGTGGCGCGCAGGTGGGCTGGGTGTGCGTGCGTGCGACGCAGGTCGCGGGCGACCCGGGATCGTGGCTGTCCGACGACGTGCGCATCGAGGTGTGGTCGAGCCCGCAGGGGCAGCGCTTCGACGACCTCACGGGCTTCGACTACGAGCCGGCCGACGGCTCGACCGACGTGTACCAGGCATCCGGCAACGCCCTCGGCGAGCCCTACGACCGGGTGTGCCCCATCTTCGTGGTGCCCGCCGACGTCGACTTCACGACCCTCGCGTTCGTGCCGAACGGCGGCGAGCCCGCCGTGCTCGAGCGCTGAGGCTCGAGCACGACGGGCTCGCGCGGAGGGGTGCTGCGGATCAGCCGAAGCGGCCCGACACGTAGTCCTCCGTGGCCTGCACCGACGGGTTCGAGAAGATCTGCGTCGTCTCGTCGTACTCGATGAGCTTGCCGGGCTTGCCGGTGCCCGCGATGTTGAAGAACGCCGTCTTGTCACTCACGCGCGCAGCCTGCTGCATGTTGTGGGTCACGATCACGATCGTGTAGTCCTGCTTGAGCTCCTCGATGAGGTCCTCGATCGCGAGCGTCGAGATCGGGTCGAGGGCCGAGCACGGCTCGTCCATGAGGACGACGTCGGGCTCGACGGCGATGGCGCGCGCGATGCACAGACGCTGCTGCTGACCGCCCGAGAGGCCCGAGCCGGGCAGGTTGAGGCGGTCCTTGACCTCGTTCCAGAGGTTCGCGCCGCGCAGGCTGCGCTCGACGAGGTCGTCCTGGTCGGACTTCGACATGCGCGTGTCGTTGAGCAGGACGCCCGCGAGCACGTTCTCGCGGATCGACATCGTCGGGAAGGGGTTCGGACGCTGGAAGACCATGCCGATCTGGCGACGCACGAGCACGGGGTCGACGCCCGGGCCGTAGAGGTCCTCGCCGTCGAGCAGCACGCTGCCCTCGACGCGCGCGCCCGCGATGACCTCGTGCATACGGTTCAGCGTGCGGAGGAAGGTGGACTTGCCGCAGCCCGACGGGCCGATGAACGCGGTCACCGAGCGGGGGGCGATCTCGAGGGACACGCCCTCGACCGCGAGGAAGTCGCCGTAGTAGACGTTGAGGTCGTCGACCTCGATGCGCTTGGACACGGAAGTGCTCTCCTGTTCGGGTGCGGCTCAGCCGCGAAGCTTGGGGGCGAAGATCTTGGCGATGAGGCGCGCGACGAGGTTCAGCGCCATGACGATGAGGATGAGCGCGAGGGCTCCTGCCCATGCGCGCGCGACCGCCTCGTCGGGGTTCGTGCCCTGGTTCTGGTACTGGTTGTACACGAACACGGGCAGCGTCATCATGCGCCCGTCGAAGAGGTTCATGTTGAGGCTCGTCGTGAAGCCCGCGGTCAGCAGCAGCGGGGCCGTCTCGCCGATGACGCGCGAGATCGACAGCATGACGCCCGTCATGATGCCCGCGATCGTCGTCGGCAGCACGACCTTCACGATCGTGCGCCACTTGGGCACGCCGAGCGCGTACGACGCCTCGCGCAGCTCGTTCGGCACGATGCGCAGCAGCTCCTCGCTCGAGCGCACGACGACCGGGATCATCAGGACGGCGAGGGAGAGCGCGCCCATGATGCCGATGGATGCGCCGGGCCCGAGGAAGATCGAGAACACCGCGAAGATGAACAGGCCCGCGACGATCGAGGGGATGCCCGTCATGACGTCGACGAAGAACGTGATCGCCTTCGCGATGCGACCCCTCCCGCCGTACTCGACGAGGTAGATCGACGTCATGAGCCCGATGGGGACCGAGATGATCGTCGCGGCGAGCGTGATGAGGATCGTGCCCCAGATGGCGTGGATGGCGCCGCCGCCCGTGCCGACGATGCCGCGCATGGACGACGAGAAGTACTCGGCGTCGAAGCGCTCGACGCCCGAGGAGACGACGGTGTACAGCAGCGAGACGAGCGGGATGATCGCGATGATGAACGCGCTCGTCACGAGCGCGGTCACGAAGCGGTCGATCGCGTGGCGCGGGCTCTCGCTGAGGCGCGAGAGCACGTAGATCACGACGACGTAGAGCAGGGCGCCGACGACGAGCGTGCCACCGACGTTGAAGTCCGACGCGGCGGAGCCCATGTTGATGAGCGCGAAGATCACGGCCGACACGACCATGGCGGCGGCGAGCGTGACCCACGTTGCCCACTTGGGCAGACGGCCTGCGGCGAGCGAGCTCGCCTGGCCTCGAGCGACGACGGCGGTCATCAGTTGGCTCCGGAGAACTCGGCGCGTCGGTTGACGATCGCGCGGGCGATGGCGTTCACGAGGAACGTGACCACGAAGAGGACGAGGCCCGTGGCGATGAGCGTGTTCACGCCGTTGCCGTGCGCCTCGGGGAACGCGAGCGCGATGTTCGCGGGGATGGGCGTCGGGTTCGTCGACGTCAGCAGCTCGACGCTGATGACGCCCGACGCGGACAGCACCATCGTGACCGCCATGGTCTCGCCGAGCGCGCGACCCAGCGCGAGCATCGCGGCCGACACCATGCCGCCGCGGGCGAAGGGCAGCACCGCCATGCGGATCATCTCCCAGCGGGTCGCGCCGAGCGCGAGCGCCGCCTCCTCGTGGAGGCGCGGCGCCTGCAGGAAGACCTCGCGGCAGATGGCCGTCATGATCGGCAGGATCATGACGGCGAGCACGAGGGAGGCCGTGAGGATCGTGTTGCCCGTCGCCGACGCCTGGCCGCCGAAGAGCGGGATCCACCCGAGGTTCTCGTTGAGCCACGCGTAGAACGGCTGCACGAAGCCGGCGAGCGTCACGGCGCCCCACAGGCCGAAGACCACGGAGGGCACTGCGGCGAGCAGGTCGATGACGTAGCCGAGCACCGCGGCGAAGCGGCGCGGCGCGTAGTGCGAGATGAAGAGCGCGATGCCGATGGCGACCGGCGCCGCGAGCACGAGGGCGATGAGCGACGCCCACACGGTGCCGAACGCGAGCGGCACGACGTACTCGAGGAACGAGCGCTCGCGCAGGATCGAGTTGTCGTCGTTCGACAGGCCCGGCACGCTCTGGGCGACGAGGAAGATCGCCACGGCCGCCAGCACGAGCAGGATGATGATGCCCGCGCCGAGCGCGGTCCCCGAGAAGATCGAGTCGCCGAGTCGGCGCACGGCGGGCTTCGCCTGCTGCGTCGCCTTCGGCGGCAGCGCAGGCTCGTCCTGCTGCTGCTGCTGCGCCGTGGAGCTGGTCGTCATGCCGCGTCGGCCCTTCGTGTGGAGTGCGGTGGCAGTGGAGCGGGGCTGATGGTCGGGATGCCGCGCATCCCGGCCATCAGCCCCAGGGTGGTCAGGGGATCAGCCCTCGACCTGGATCAGCTCGATCGCTGCCTCGATCTGCGAGCGGAGCTCGTCGTTGATCGGAGCCGAGCCTGCGTTCTCCGCAGCGGCGTCCTGGCCCTCGGCCGAGGCGACGTAGGAGAAGTAGGCCTGGACGGTCGCGGCGACCTCCGGGTCCTCGTACTCGGTGCAGCCGATGAGGTACGACACGAGCGCGATCGGGTAGGCGCCGTCTGCGGCAGCCGACGGGTCGACGTCGAAGACGAGGTCCGCGTCGCCGCGACCCTCCTCCTGCTCGGCGCCGGCGACGAGCTGCGCGGCGGCCTCGGGCGAGAACGGCACGTACTCCTCGCCGACCTGCACCGCGACGGTGCCGAGGTCGCCGACCTGCGACGCGTCGGCGAAGCCGATCGTGCCCTGGCCGTTCGAGACGCGGTCGATGACGCCCGAGGTGCCCTGGGCAGCCTCGCCGCCCTGGATCGGCCACTCGTCGGAGGCCTCGTACGTCCACACGTCGGGCGCCGTGGCCTCGAGGTAGGCCGTGAACGTCTCCTGCGTGCCCGAGGCGTCCGAGCGGTGCACCGGCGAGACCGCGAGGTCGGGCAGCGTCGCGTCGGGGTTCTGCTCGGCGATCGCCGGGTCGTTCCAGTTGGTGATCGTGCCCGCGAAGAGGCCGGCGATCGTCGCGGCGTCGAGGTTCAGCTCGTCGACGCCATCGATGTTGAACGCGACGGCGACGGGCGAGATGTAGACGGGGATCTCGATGATGTCGTCCGAGACGCACGCCTCGAAGCCGCCGGCCTCGAGCTCCTCGGCGTCGAACGCGCGGTCCGAGCCGACGAAGTTCGACGCGCCCGCGATGAAGTTGTCGCGGCCGACGCCCGAGCCCGTGGGCTCGTAGACGACGTCGGCGTCGGGGTTCGCGTCGAGGAACGCGGCGACCCACGCCTCCTGGGCGGCCGTCTGCGACGACGCACCCGTGGCCTCGATGGTGCCTGCGACGCCGCCCTCGGCGGGCTCGCCGGACGAGCTGGAGCCGCCCTCGTTGGACGCGCAGGAGGCGAGGAGGATGCTGCCTGCTGCGGCGACGATCGCCACGCGGCCGAGCTTCGTGATCTTCACGCTGTGATCCCTTTCGGAATGTGAGGTGCGGGGAGTCCCGCTTGCATGGCGCAGCGGATGCGCCTGGATCACGCTAGGGATCGGGCATGGCGTGCGAGGCCCGCGTCGGTGAACGCGAGGTGAACGCGACGGGAACGTCTCGAGCGGCACAGCCGGTGCCCAGATGCGGAGACGATGATGCCGGGCCGCGGAACGCCTCTCGGCGGTAGGCCGCTCGTAGCGGCGAAGATTGGAGCCCGGGGTTCGCGGCCCGGCGCCGTCCACTGTAGCGAACGAGGGCTGCGGGATCGAGTCCGTTCGCGTGTCGCGAACCTCAGACGCGCGGCACCTCGATGAACCACTGCTCGCCGGTGGCGTGGTGCAGGAAGTACCACGTGTCGAGGGGCCAGTCGAGCGGCACCTGGAAGATCGCCTGCGCACCCTGGAAGGACGGCTGCCGACCGACCGTGAAGAGGTCGTCCTCGGCGTAGAAGATCGTGCCGGACGAGAGCCCGTAGTAGTCGGCGGTGTCGGGATCGATCGCGGCGACCCGGAACTGCGTGTAGAAGTCGGGCTCGCCCTGCAGGATCTCGGCGTCGATCGAGAGGATCACCAGCTGCGCACCCTCGCCTGCGACGTTGCCGTCGCGGTCGGCCTCCACGACCGTGACGCTCGTCGGCTCGAAGCTCCAGGCGTCGGCGCCCGTCGCCTCGGTCGTGTACGCGTAGGCGCTCTGCTGGGGCGTCGCGGAGGGCTCGGCGGAGGGCTGCTCGCTCGCCGACGGCTGCGGCTGCGGCGGCGGGCTCGCCTGCTGCGGCGGGGCGACGACGCAGCCCGCCAGGGCGAGCGCTGCGAGGGCGGCGACGGCTGACGATCGGATGCGAGCGGCGTGCGACATCGGGGACCTCCTGCTGCGAGCAGGCTAGTCGCGGGCCGCTGGACGCGGACTGGGCGTGGCGCCCCGCGCGTCAGTGGAGCTGGTCGCGTCGCTGCAGGGCGGCCGACGCCGCGAGGTCGACGCCGAGCGTCGCGAGCCGCGACGCCCGCACCGTGAGCCGCGACGCGCCCTCGGCATCGTACGCGTCGCGCGCATCCGCCTCGACGAGCGCGCCTGCCGACGCGACGCGGCAGAAGGCGGCGGCACGATCGAGCGCGAGCGCGAGGTCGCCCGCGAAGACGCCGCGCAGGATCTCGTCCGCGAGCGACGCGATCTCCTCGGGGCCCGTGGGGGTCGGCGCGCCTGCGACGACGGGGTCGGCGGTGTCGAGCCGCGCGGCGCCGGCCGTGAAGTGGGCCGCGACGTCGACGGGCTGCTGCGCCACGACCGTGCGCAGCAGGTGGATGCGCCACAGCGCGCCGGGCAGCGAGTGCGGTCGGGCGTCGGCCCAGAGCTCGGCGACCGAGTCGATGCCGTCGTCGGCTGCGAGGCTCAGCAGGCGCCGCACGACGTCCGGGTCGGCGTCGGACCGCACGCGTGCGAGCAGCGCGGCCGCGGTCTCGTGCGCGAGCTGCACGCGAGCGACGGGATCCATGTCGCCGACGAACTGCTCGAACCATCGCGACGCGTATCGCGCCGGCCGTGCGTGCTGGGCCATGCCCCTCCTCTGCCGTGGACGTGCTCGGTGGTGCAGCGTCCAGGGTACCGAGCGCATTCCCGCCCCGCCCGACGCACTCCGTCCCCCGGATCCATCGTTCGGGGGATCCGAAGGCCGTCGCGCCGCGGATAGGAAGGATGCATGCGAAGCAGCAGACACCTCGGACCACCCGCCCGGACCCTCGCAGCCATCGCCACCGCGGCGATGCTCGTCGTCGCATCCCCCGCCATCGCGTCGGCATCGCCACCCGAGGTCGACGCGCCGGCGGCAGACCCCGCCGTCGCGGCCGCGCCGCAGGTCGAGGCGCCCGTGCCCGACCTCGCCTGGACGGCCTGCGAGGGCGCAGGCCTCGAGGCCTTCGAGTGCGCGACCGCGCAGGTGCCCTCGGACTACGACGAGCCGACGGGCGACACGACGTCGATCGCGGTGACGCGCATCCCGGCGACGGATCCCGCCCAGCGCATCGGCAGCCTCTTCCTCAACTTCGGCGGTCCGGGCGGCCCCGGCGTCTCGACGCTCCAGCAGCTCGGCGCGTTCCTCGACCCGCAGGTGCACGCGCGCTTCGACGTCATCGGCTTCGACCCGCGCGGCGTCGCGCAGTCCGACCCCGTGACGTGCTTCCCCGACGCCGCGTCGGAGGCCGCCTTCCTCGCGGAGGGCGCCGCCGTGCCGACGACCGCCGCCGAGGAGGCCGAGGCGATCGCCCAGATGGGCGCGCTCGCGCTGGCGTGCGAGACCCTCTCGGGCAGCCGCATCGAGCACGCGTCGACCGCGAACGTCGCCCGCGACATGGATCTGCTGCGGCAGGCGGTGGGCGACGAGCAGCTGAGCTACCTGGGCTACTCCTACGGCTCGGTGCTCGGGGCGACCTACGGCATGCTCTTCCCCGAGCGCGTGCGCGCCCTCGCGATCGACGGCACGCTCGAGCCGTCGCGCTGGTCCGGCGGGGCGGGCTCCGTCGGGCTCCGCACGGGGCAGGGCGTCGCGGCGAGCGAGGTGTTCGACGAGTTCCTCGCGCTGTGCAGCCAGGTCGGCCCGCAGTCGTGCTCCCTCGCCGCCGTCGGCGACCCCGCGCAGGTCGTCGAGCAGCTGCTGCAGCGTCTGCAGCAGCAGCCCGTCGAGGTGCCGAACCCCGACGGCACGACGCTCACGGTCGACTACGGCCTCGCCGTCGCGACCGCCTTCCAGTCGATGTACTCCCCCGCCGGCTTCGCGCCGCTCGCCGACACGCTCACGCTCCTGCATCGGCTCACGCAGCCGCAGCAGCTGCAGGCGACGACGCAGCAGCGCACGCAGCAGCGCGGCCTCGAGCTCAGCGACGTCGGCGACTGGCTGCGCGAGCTCGGCCTCATCGACGACTACGCGAGCGTCGGCGGCGCCCTCGCGTCGATGTGCGTCGACGGCACGCACCCCCTGCGGCCGTGGGACTACCCGGCGCAGGCCGACGCCGCCGACGCCGAGGCCCCGCACTTCGGCCGCTTCCGCTCGTGGGTGGGGCTGCAGTGCGAGTTCGTCGACTACGTCGACGACGACGCGTACGCCGGCCCGTGGGATCAGACGACGCAGGCGCCCGTGCTCGTGCTCGGCACGCGGCACGACCCGGCGACGCCGTACGACCAGACGCAGCCGTACGCCGACCGCTTCGCGAACGCCAGCGTGCTGACCGTCGAGGGCTACGGCCACACGACGCTCGGCGTCTCGGCATGCGCGAACGCCGCGATCGCCACCTACCTGGCATCGCCGGGCGCATCCCTGCCGTCGACGTGCGGGCAGGACGTCGCGCCCTTCCAGGCGCCGCCGGGCGCTGCGGTCGCGCCGCTGCACGCGCCGTCGCTCGCGTACGCGCCAGGAGTCTGACCTCTCGGCTGCCCGGTCCCTCCACCTCCGATGACGGGACTGGGCAGACGATGTCACCGAGTGGGCAGTAGATGCGCTCCGGACGCACGTCCGACCGCATCTGCTGCCCACCGTCGTGCGGTGGCTGCGGCGGAGGCGGTGCGAGGATGGAGGCGCGGGCCTCTAGCTCAGTCGGTAGAGCATCGGACTTTTAATCCGCTGGTCGTGGGTTCGAGCCCCACGGGGCCCACCGCCACCGCCGCGATCGCTCGGCGCGCCGGGCCGGAGGGATCGACCCGAGCCGGCCCGAGCGCTCGTGGCGCTCGGCGGCATCCGAGGACGGCGTCCTCGTGACCATCGTCGGATCCCTCTCGGCCAAGCCGTGTGCAGCCGCGCTCGGCGCGCCGCCTCGCTGGCGCTCGTGCGCGGCTCCGACGGGCGACGAGCGACGAGCGACGAACGACGAGCGACGAGCGACGAGCGACGAGCGACGAGCGACGAGCGACGCGGAGCCGCGGCGAGCGCGACCCCGCGTGCCCCTCGCACCGCGGCGCAGGCCGCATCCAGCGGCGACGCGTACGGTGGAGCGCACCGCACCCGACGCGAGGAGCACGCCATGACCGGGTTCCCGGCCCCCACTCGAACTCGCCCGCCGCAGCAGCGCACGGGGGTGCTCGGCCTCGGCATCGTCGCGGCCGCCGTCTCGACGTGGCTGCTCGTGCCGCAGCTCGTCGCCATGATCGGCAGCTCGGGCAGCGTCGTCGACGCCGGCGACGTCGTCGAGCTCGTCGTCGTCGCCGCGGTGCCCGCATCGATCGTCCTCGCGGTCGGCGCCGTCGCGACCCGCATCGTCTGGCTGCTCGTGCTCGCCATCCCCGTGCTCGCCGCCCACGCGCTCGCGCTCGTCGTCGCCGCGATCGTCGCCGGCGCATCCGGGGCCACGGGCCTCGCCGTGCTCGGGCGGCTGGCGGATGCCACGGCGCTCGGCATCGCGCTCGCCGCCGTCGTGGTCGCGCTCGTCGCGACGGCCGCAGCCCGTGCGGCCGACCGGAACGAGGGTGCGGGATGGTTCGCGGCGCTCGTGCTCGTCGGCATCGCCACGGTCGTCGTGCTCGCCGCGCCCTACCTCGAGGCGACGGAGGCGACGCTGCTCGCGATCCTCACCGCCGACACCCTCGTCGTCGCGCTGCTCGTCGCCGGCGTGGCCGTCGCCGGCATCCGCTCGTCGACGGCGCGATGGGCCGCGGCCGCCGTGCTGGTCGTCGCAGCGCTGTGGGTCGTGCTGCTCGAGACGGTCGTGCTGCCGTGGGCTGCGCCCTCGACGATCGCGGTCGCCGCGGTGCGCGCGCTGCTGCTCGTGCTCGCCGCCGCGCTCGTCGCGATGTCGACGCGGTGGCTCGCGCGCCCGCGGACGGTCGCCGCGCCCGTCGTGCCGCCTGCCGCACCGCAGCCCGCACCGGCCGCGGTGGCACCGCCGGTCGTGCCGCATCGCGAGCCCGCGCCGCACGTCGCTCCCCCGGTCGCCGCGGAGGCGGCAGGCGAGCCCGCGCCCGCCGCTGCTCCTCCGGCGGCCCCCGAGCCGGCCGCGCACGCCGCGGGCGACGGAGCCGCCACCACGCATGCGACGCCCGGAGTGGTCGCCGACGCCGACCGTGCGCTCGACCAGGGCGACCGCGAGGTGCCGGAGTCGTCGACGGGCCCCGAGGGCCGGTGACGCCGGCGAGCGGTCGGCGCGCGCAGGCGCCGCCGACGGCTCAGTAGCCGGCGAACGCGTCGACGAGCACGCGGCGAGCTCCCGCCGCCTTCGCGATGCGCCGCAGCCTGCCCACCTGCTCCGACGATCCCGAGACGAGCACCTGCCGCTCGGCGAGGTCGGGGACGAGGGCGCGCAGGCGGTCGCCGTCGATGCGACCGGACTCGTGCTCCCACGTCGACGCCATGCCGGCCGGCGCGCTGGGCGACACGACGATCACGCGCGCGTGGGCCTGCTCGAGCGCGTGGGCGAACGGCACGGGGTCGCCCTCGCGCAGCAGCAGCACGAGCACGGTGTCGTCGTCGCTCGCGCCGAGATGCGACAGGAACGGCGTCACGCCGATGCCGGCTGCGACGAGCAGGCGAGGCTGCCCCGGCTTGGGCGTGAAGTCGCCTCCCTGGCGCGTCACGGCGACGGTGTCGCCCGGCGCCATGTCGAGCAGGTGGCGCTTGAACGACGAGATGGGCTCGGCCGCGCGGATGCCGAGCCGCACCTCCGTGGATCCGGGAGGGGATGCGACGGAGAACACGCGACGCTCGCCGCGCAGGTCGGCGCGATGCGGCAGGCTCAGCTCGACCCACTGCCCGGGGCGATGCGAGAGCTCGGGCTCGGCGAGGAACCGGAGGTCGACGACGTCGCCGTGGCGCTCGGAGCCCGTGAGCCGCAGCACCGTGCCGTGGCGCGTGCCGAGCAGGAACGCGACGACGTTGCCGACGACGAGCGCGAGCGCGGGCCCGGGGTAGAACGAGCCGATGCCGACGGGGATGCTCGCGACCGACGCGAGGGCGGGCACGGCGAGCAGCAGCCCGACGAGTGCGCCGACGAGCAGCCGCTGCTGCCGCAGCGGCGGCAGCGTGATCGGCTCGGTGAACATGAACGCCGCGAGGAACAGCACGGGGCTCTGCCCGATCGCCTGCACGAGCGCCGCGGGCACGTCGCCCGTGAACGCCGCGTAGGCGAGCGTCTGCAGCACGACGCCGATCGCGACGAGCACGAGCGCGGGCCCGACGATGCGGGTGCGCACGAGCACGAGCAGCCCGCCGACGATCGTGAGCGGCAGCAGCGGCAGCGCTGCGACCCACCACAGCTCGACGCCGACCCCCGGGGTCAGCAGCGGCAGCGCGATGCCCGCGAGCACGAGTCCCGCCGCGGCGGGGTTCACGATGAGGCGGCCGCGCCGCACGACGAGCACCTTCACGGCCGCCGCGAGCGCGCAGACCGCCGCGACGACGGCGAGGTCGACGATGCCGCTGGGGCGATCCATGCTCGGCGGCGCCGCGATCGACGCGACGAGGAGGCCCGTGATTGCGGCGCTCGGCACGTGCGCCGGGCGCCGTGCGATGCGGCCGAAGAGCAGGCTCGCCACGACCGACACCGCGACGGCGAGCAGCGCCGACACGAGGATGCCGAGGCCGTCGAACGCGAGGACGCCTGCGAACGACAGCAGGGCGCCGAGCACGACGTGGGCTCCCAGGATCGCGCCGACGAGCGCGTGCATGGGCACGGCGTCGAGCCGTGCGATGGGTCCTCTGGCGCTCACGCGGCCACCTTCCTGACGTGCAGCCCTGCTGCGAATCGACCGGTCGCCTCGACCTGACCGCCCGCGTACATCCTCGCGTGCTCGAACGAGCAGTGGCGTGCGAGCAGCCCGACGGGGGCGAACGACAGCGCCGTCGCGATCGCGTCGGCGACCATGGCGCGCTCGGCGATGACCCAGGTGCCGATGACCTCGTCGGCCGGCGCGCCCGTGCGTCCGTCGAGGATGTGGTGCCTGCCCGCCCAGCGGCGCCGGTTGCCCGCCGAGGCGCACAGCGCCTCGCCGGACACCTCGACGACGCCGATGGCGTGGCCGATCGCGCGAGGGTCCTCGAGCGCCACCCGCGTGGGCCGCCCCGCGTCGCCCGTGCCCGCGTGCCGGAGGTCGCCGGAGGCGTCGACGACGCGGTCGTGGATGCCGTGGGCGTCGAGCACGTCGCCGACGAGGTCGACGAGCTGACCCTTGCCCGCGGCGCCGACGTCGAGGACGACGGGCGCCGACGTCTCGATCGTCGCGCCCTCCCACCGCAGCACGGCATCCCACGCCGGGGGCGCCTCGGGCTCGGCCCCCGTGTCGACGACGCCGTCCGCGCCGTAGCCGAGGCGCTCGAGCGACGCGCCGACGAGCGGGGTCATGGCGCCCTGCGTGAGGTCGTGCAGCGTGCGGTACAGGGTGGCGAGCTCGGCGGACTCCGGCGGCATGCGCACCGACCCGGCCGCGCGAGCGAGGGGCGCGATCGCCGCGTCGGGTCGGAAGCGCGACCAGGCGCGGTCGTACGCGTCGATGCGGGCGCGGATCGCCGCGACCACCTCGTCGCCCAGGGGCTCGGGGGTGTCGATCGACCAGCGCGTCCCGATGGCGTCGAGGCGCAGCCTGGCGGGCATGCCTACGCGGCTGCCTCGTCGCGGATGGTCTCGAGGGCGTCCTCGAAGCCGCCGCTCGTGAGGCTCGAGCCGCCGACGCGATCGACCGACACCTCGTCGAGCGGCACGCCCACGACCTCGTCGGCGATGCCGTCGATGAACTCGCCCTGGTAGCGCTGCGAGTTCGGGTTGGTCGTCTCGGGGTTCTCGACCTCGACGTCGTCGATGACGCCGTCGGCGAGGGTGAGGGTGACCGTGATGGTCTCCTCGCCGCCCGGCGACGTGTAGGAGCCGTCGGCGGTGTACGTGCCGTCCGCGTAGGCGCTCGAGCCCTCGCCGCCCGTCGCGTCGCCGCCCGTGGCGGACGACTCGGGCGCCGTCGACTCGTCGGTCGTGTCCGCGGGCTCGTCGGCGCTGGCGCAGGCGGCGAGGCCGAACGCGGCGAACGAGGTCGTGGCGAGCGCGAGGGCTGCGCGGCGGCGAGGGGTCATGGGGGCTCCTGTCGTCGGGGGTCGTCGGTCACGGTAGCCGTGGGGTGCGACGCGCCCGCCATCAGGCGCCTTGGAGGTTCCCATGATGCCGCACGGCGGCCGCTCGGCGGGAGGCGTGCGGCCCTGATGCGTCGGCGGGGTCAGCCGAGGCCGACGGGCGAGATGCCCCACCGGCCCGTCCACGTCTCGCCGGGCTCGAGCCATGCGAGCCCCTCGCCGGAGTTGAGCGCATCCGCCGGCGCCGACATCGGCTCGACCGCGACGGCCTGGTGGACGCCGTGGACGCCGGGGAAGTCGCGCGGCGTGAAGACGACGGCGTAGGGGTATGCGGCGTCCTGCCAGAGCCGCACGCCGCGTCCGTCGTCGTCGAGCAGCGTCGAGGTGGCGATGCCGTCGACGTGCTGCACGCCGGCGAGGCCGAGGTCGAGGTCGAGCGCGGAGAGGCGACGCCCCGAGCGCAGGTCGGCGCCCGCGGGCGCGTCCGACGCGTCGACCGCGACGGTGCGCACGGGCAGCAGGCGGTCGTCGGCGACGATGGCCGATGCCGCGGGCACCGTGAGGGTGAGGGCGTCCGCCGGCGTCGCGCCGACCGCGAGGTAGGGGTGCGCGCCGCACGCCCACGGGGCTCGGCTCGCGCCGACGTTGACGGCCTCGTGCGTCACGACGAGCCCCGACTCGTCGACCTCGTAGCGCACGAACGTGTCGAGCAGGAAGGGGAAGCCCGGCTGCGGGTGGATCGTCGCCTGCAGCAGCACGTGCGCATCACCGTGGTCGAGCACGCGGTACGGGGCGTAGCGCAGCAGCCCGTGGCTCGCGTTGCCGAGCGCGGGCTCGGTGATCGCGAGCTGCTGGGGCGCGCCGTCCAGCTGCCACCGCCCGTCGCGGACGCGACCGCCCCACGGCGCCATCGTGATGCCCTGGCCCTTGCCGGGTCGTGCGTCCTCGCGGAACGGCTCGACGAGGTCGACGTCGCCGAGGACGAGCTCGCGCAGCCCGGCCGCCACCTCGGTGACGGTCGCGCGGAGTCGCACGCCCGAGACGGTCGAGGCGATCGTGAGCTGCTGGCCGGTGGGAGATCGCACAGCGTCGATCCTATGAGCGTGGATAGAGTCGAGGCGTGAGCCAGCCGACGCACGCCTATCCGCCCGCTCCCGGCCAGCAGCCCACGGGCGCGCTCGACGGCGGATTCGGCCAGCAGGCATCGCAGGCGTTCCGGCCGGCGAGCGGCTGGCAGCAGGGCGGCGCGCCGATCGCACGCCCGCGGGCCGTCGAGGCTCCTGCGACGCCGAGCGTCGCCCTCGTGCTCCTCGCCGTCTCCGCCTACCTCCTCGCCGCGCAGGTGCTCGCCTCGGCGATGAGCGCGGGCAGCCTCGACGCCGGTCTGACGCTGTCGCTCCTCGCGACCTGGGCGCCCACGGGCGTCGTGCTCTCCACGCTGTTCGCCGTCGCCGGCCGCCACCGCCTGCTCGCCGCCGTCTGCGCCGGGCTCGGCCTCGTCGTCGCCATCGGCTTCCCGCTGCTGTCGGCAGGCGAGGTGTGGGCGCCGGCGCTCGTCGCCGTGAGCGTCGCGATCGCCGTGGTCGCCGCGGTGCTCGGCGTGCTCGCCCCTGCCGAGGGCACGGGGCCGCTGCGGATCGTCGCCGTCGCCCTCGCCGCCGCCGCGACGCTGCTGTTCTACGGCCTGTCGATCGTGACGCCCGTCGTCGCGCTCGAGGGCTCGCTCTCCGCGGTCGTGGGCGTCGTCGGCACGACGCCCATCGCGCTGCTCTCCGTCGCCGCCGCGCTCGTGCTGTGCTTCGCGCCCGACGGCCGCGCGCTCGCCGGCTGGCTCGTCTGCGGCCTGGCAGCGGCGCTCCTGATCCTCCCCATCGCGAGCCTCGTCGTCGGGCAGCCGCCCGTGCCGGCATCCGTCGCCGTGGTGGTGGTGCGCGCGCTGCTCGTCGCAGCCGCCGGCGTGCTGCTGCTGCGCTCCGCTCGCCGCTGACGCACCCGCCGCCGACGCGCGCCGCGCGGCTACGCTCGCGGCATGACCGCACACGAGCGCGCCACGATCATCGCCCTGCCCGGCCGCGAGCCGCGCATCCCCGCCAGCGCCTACGTGCTGCCGAACGTCGTCGTCGCCGGTGACGTGCGTCTGGGCGAGCGCGTCGGCGTGTACCCGGGCGCGAGCCTGCGCGCGGAGGAGGAGGCGATCGTCGTCGGCGACGACTCGAACGTGCAGGACTCGTGCTCGCTGCACGTGGATGCGGGGTCGCCGCTCACGATCGGCCGCCGCGTAAGCATCGGGCACAACGCGGTCGTGCACGGCTGCACGATCGGCGACGACGTGCTCGTGGGCATGCACGCGACGATCATGAACGGCGCCGTCGTCGGCGAGGGCTCGCTCGTCGCCGCCGGCGCGCTCGTCACGCAGCGGCAGGTCGTGCCGCCTCGCTCGCTCGTGGCGGGCGTGCCCGCGAAGGTGCGACGCGAGGTCACCGACGAGGAGCTCGCCTCGATCCACCGCAACGCCGCGGTCTACGTCGAGCGCACCGCGCAGTACCGCGCCCTCTGACGCGCGAGCCGTCTCGGCGAGCCGCACCCGTCTGCACGGCCCGAGCGGCTACCGCAGGGCCCGCTCGGCCGCCCGCACCACGTTCTCGAGCAGCATCGCCCGCGTCACGGGGCCCACGCCTCCCGGCACGGGCGAGAGCCACCCCGCGACCTCGGCGACGCCCGGATGCACGTCGCCGACGAGCAGCGCACGACCGTCGTGCAGGATGCGCTCGCGCGTGATGCCGACGTCGAGCACCGCGGCGCCCGGAGCGACCCACTCGGGCTGCACGAGTCGCGGGCTGCCGACCGCCGCGACGACGACGTCGGCGGCGCGCACGCGAGCGGCGAGGTCGCGCGTGCGCGAGTGCGTCAGCGTGACGGTCGCGTCGACGCCGCGGCGCGACAGCAGCAGGCCGATCGACCGACCCACCGTGAGCCCGCGCCCGACGACGCACACCTCGGCGCCCTCGAGCGGCACGCCATGGTGCGCGAGCAGCTGCAGGCACGCGCTCGGCGTGCACGGCAGCGGAGCGTCGATCTCGCCGTCGACGCCGAGCACGAGCCTGCCGAGGTTCGACGGATGCAGGCCGTCGGCATCCTTCGCCGGATCGACCGCCTCGAGCATCGCCCGCTCGTCGAGGCCCGTCGGCAGCGGCAGCTGCACGACGATGCCCGTGACCTCCGGAGCGTCGACGAGGTCGCGGATCGCTGCCCGCACGTCGGCGTCCGTCGCCGAGGCGGGCAGCTCGACGCGCACCGACGCGATGCCGACCTCCTCGCAGTCGCGGTGCTTGCCGGACACGTAGGAGCGGGATGCGGGATCGTCGCCGACGAGCAGCGTCGCGAGCCCCGGCGTCGCGCCGACGCCCCGCAGGGCGTCGACGCGCACGCGCAGCGCGTCCTTGACGGCGGTCGCGGTCGCGACGCCGTCGAGGACGCGGGCGGTCACAGGCTCGGGTAGAGCGGGAACGCGCCCGCGAGCGCATCCACCCGCGCGCGCAGCGCATCGACGTCGGCGCCCGGCAGGAGCGCGAGCGCGATGACGTCGGCCACCTCGCGGAACTCCTCGTCGCCGAAGCCGCGCGTCGCGAGCGCAGGCGTGCCGATGCGCAGACCCGACGTCACCATCGGGGGGCGCGGGTCGTTCGGCACCGAGTTGCGGTTGACGGTGATGCGGATCTCGTGGAGGAGGTCCTCGGCCTGCTTGCCGTCGATCGCGGCGTCGCGCAGGTCGACGAGCACGAGGTGCACGTCGGTGCCGCCCGAGCGCAGCGTGATGCCCGCGTCGGCGACGTCCTGCTGCATGAGGCGCTCGGCGAGGATCCGCGCACCGCGCACGGTGCGCTCCTGGCGCTCGACGAACTCCGGCTCGGCCGCGAGCTTGAACGCCGTCGCCTTCGCGGCGATGACGTGCATGAGCGGGCCGCCCTGCTGGCCGGGGAAGACCGCCGAGTTGATCTTCTTCGCGATGTCGGCGTCGTTCGTGAGGATGAAGCCCGAGCGCGGGCCACCGATCGTCTTGTGCACCGTCGACGACACGACGTGCGCGTGCGGCACGGGGCTCGGGTGGATGCCGGCGGCGACGAGGCCCGCGAAGTGCGCCATGTCGACCCACAGCAGCGCGCCCACCTCGTCGGCGATCGCGCGGAAGGCGGCGAAGTCGAGCTGGCGCGGGTACGCCGACCATCCGGCGATGATGACCTTCGGCTGGTGCTCGACGGCGAGACGGCGCACCTCGTCCATGTCGATGCGGCTCGACTCTGGGTCGACGCCGTACGCGACGATGTCGTAGAGACGGCCGGAGAAGTTGATCTTCATGCCGTGCGTCAGGTGCCCGCCGTGGTCGAGCGAGAGGCCGAGGATCGTGTCGCCGGGGCGCGCGATGGCGTGGAGCACCGCGGCGTTGGCCGAGGCGCCCGAGTGCGGCTGCACGTTGGCGAACTGGGCGCCGAACAGCGACTTGGCGCGCTCGATCGCGAGCGACTCGGCGACGTCGACGAACTCGCAGCCGCCGTAGTAGCGGCGGCCCGGGTAGCCCTCGGCGTACTTGTTCGTGAGCACCGAGCCCTGCGCCTCGAGCACGGCGACGGGCACGAAGTTCTCGGAGGCGATCATCTCGAGGTACTGCTGCTGACGGCCGAGCTCGTCGGCGAGCACCGCCGCGATCTCGGGGTCGACGGTGGCGAGGGAGTCGTTGAAGGTCGAGGGCAGGCGGTCGGACACGTGCATCTCCTCAGGAGTGATGGATGGCCCAGGCGCGCGACCGAACGAAGGTCGGCCGCTCCCCGGTGGTCCCCCACCCAAGCGCCAGTCGCGGCCGCTGCCGATGCTACTCGGAGACCCCATCCGCGCGCACGTGCGCGCGACGCAGCCGGGCGAGCCGCGCGCCGTCGGCGAGCACGAGCACGAGCCCGATGACGACGGCGCCCAGCAGCACCGCGGGCAGCGCCTCGATGCCGACCGCGTCGTACACGACGGCGCCGAGCAGCGCACCGCCGCCGATGCCGACGTTGAAGCCCGTCGTGTACCAGGCGGTGGAGGTCTGCAGCATGCGGGTGGGCGAGGCCTGCAGCATGCGCGTCTGCAGCAGCGGAGGCAGCGCGCCCATCGCGAGTCCCCACAGCAGCACGGCCGCGAACGCCACCGAGAGCACGTCGGTCGCCGAGAGCACGACGCACACGATCGCCATGACGACCATGCAGCCGACGGCGCCCGCGAACGGCCGCCTCCCGAGCCACACCGACACGACCGCCACCGCGAGCGCGCCCATGAGCCCGTAGGAGAGCAGCGCGGGGCTGAGCCACACCTCCGGCAGCTCGACGCGCTCGACGAGGTACGGCGTGACGTACGTGTAGAAGGCGTACTGGCCCAGCATGACGACGGCGGTCGCCGAGACGGCGACGGCGACGCCGACCGCCGACCGCCCCGGCTCGCGCTGCGGCAGCGCGACGGATCCCGTCTCGGTCGTCGCGACGGCCGGCAGATGGTCGACGGCGGGCAGCATCCGGCGCACGAGCACGGCGCCCAGGAGGCACGCGATGCCGAAGACCGCGAACGACCAGCGCCACCCGAGCGCCTGGCCGAGCAGCGTCGACAGCGGCAGGCCCAGCACGAACGCGAGCGAGCCGCCCGCGCTCGTGATGCCCACGGCGCGTCCGAGCTCCTCCTTCGGCACGAGGTACGCGGCGTAGGCGCCCACCACCGTCCAGAAGACGCCGTGCGCGAGGCCGGCGACGACGCGCAGCGCCACGACCATCCAGTACTCGGGCACCGCTGCCGTGAGCAGGTTGACGACGCCGAAGACGACGAGCACCGTGATGACGAGCACGTGGCGCGGCACGCGACGCGTGAGATGCACGAGCGTCGTCGACGTGACGACCACGGCGCCCGCGAACACGGTGACGAGCAGGCCGATCGCGCCCTCGCCGACGCCGAGGTCGCGGCTCATCGGCAGCAGCAGGCCCATGGGCAGCATCTCGACCGAGATGTTCACGAAGATCGCGAACGCGAGGGTGAGCAGCGCCACCAGGGGGAAGGTGGATGGGGTCTGCGCTCGGCTCGTCATGGCGACCGCTCAGCCTACCCGGCATAGGTTCGCCGCATGCAGCCAGGCGCCCTCCTCATGCCCGACGACGTCGTCGCACAGACGTTCACCACGACGCGCCTGCGAGCCGGCTACGACCAGGACCAGGTCGACGTGTTGCTCGACGCGGTCGTCGCGACGATGCGCGGACACCTCGCAGGTGCTCCCGTCTCCGACCCCGTCCAGGCGAGCGACGTCGCGACCGTCGTCTTCGCGACGAAGCGGTGGCGTGACGGCTATGACATGGAGGAGGTCGACGACCTGCTCGACCGCGTCCAGGCGACGCTCGCGGCCCTCGAGCGCGGCGAGCGCCCGAGCTGAGCCTCGCGGCGCAGGACGACCACCGATCGACGACGCTCGCCCGACGGCCGAGGCCGCGGCGTAGGGTGTGCGCATGGCGAGGATGCCAGCATGACGACGCTGAGCCCGTGGCTGGCCAGGCCCGGCAGCGGCGAGGAGCGCGCGGTGGTGCGCGCGTCGTGGGATCGTGCACGTCGCGAGCGCCTCGCACCCGACGTCTCGGCCTCCCTCGTGCTCGACGCGGCCGCGCTCGGAGACGCACGCTCGGCGCATCCGCTCGCCCCCGCGCTGCCCGTCATCTCGCGGCTGCTGCACCGGGATGCCGACGACGGCTCGGGCGTGCTCGTCGCCGTGGGCGACGCCATGGGGCGCCTGCTGTGGGTGGACGGCGACCGCAGCCTGAAGGCGCGCGCCGAGTCGATGCTGTTCGTCGCCGGCGCCGACTGGTCGGAGGGGCGCGTGGGCACGAGCGCGCCCGGCACGGCCCTCGCGATCGACCACGGCATCCAGATCCACCGCGACGAGCACTTCGCCGAGGTGGTGCAGCCGTGGAGCTGCTCGGCGGTGCCCGTGCACGACCCCGAGCACGGCGGGCTGCTCGGCGTCATCGACATCACGGGCGGCAGCGAGGTCGTCGACCCGCACGTGCTGCCGCTGCTCGAGGCGACCGCGGCCGCCGTCGAGCGCGAGCTGCTCGTGCAGCGGCTCACGAGCGCGCGGCCCGCCTCCGCCGTCGCCGTGCCCGTGCTGCAGTGCCTCGGCGTCGACACCGGCGTCGTCTCGGACGGTCGCGAGCGCCGCCTCACGATGCGGCACACCGAGATCCTCACGCTGCTCGCGCTCCACGGCGAGGGCCTCGCGGGAGGCGAGCTCGCCGCGATGCTCTCGGAGCACGCCACCTCCCCCGTGACGTTGCGCGCCGAGATGACGCGACTGAAGCGCGCCCTCGCGCCCGCCGTGCGCATCGAGTCGCGGCCGTACCGGCTCGCGACGCCGCTCGAGACCGACGTCGATCGGCTGCGCTCGCTGCTCGATCGCGGCGCGCACCGCGTCGCGCTGTCGTGCTACCGCGGGCCGCTCGTGCCCGGCTCGACCGCGCCCGGCATCGTCGCGGCGCGCGACGAGATCGCCGGACGCCTGCGCACGGCGCTGCTGACCGCCGCGTCGGCGGAGGTGCTCTACGACTACGCGACGACGCACGGCCGCGCCGACCGCGAGGCGTGGATGCAGCTGCTGCACGGGCTGCCGCCGCGCTCGCCGCGTCGCGCCGCCGTCGTCGAGCACCTCGAGCGCCTCGACCGCGAGCTGCGCTAGCCGGCGCCCTGCAACGCCCTGCAACGTCCCCGCGCGTAGCGTGCGCGCAACGGCAACCCGCCGGACGATGACGTCAGAGAGGGTGACATGACCGTCTACGCACGACCCGGAGCCGAGGGCTCCGTCGTCTCCTACCAGCCGCGCTACGACCACTACATCGGCGGGCGGTACGTGCCGCCCGTCAAGGGCCAGTACTTCGAGAACCCGACCCCCATCACGGGCCAGACCTTCTGCGAGGTCGCCCGCGGCACGAGCGAGGACGTCGACGCCGCCGTCGAGGCGGCATGGAAGGCCTTCGCGACCTGGGGGAGGACGAGCCCGACCGAGCGCGCGAACATCCTCAACCGGATCGCCGACCGCATGGAGCAGAACCTCGAGGCGATCGCCGTCGCCGAGTCGTACGAGAACGGCAAGGCGGTGCGCGAGTGCCTCGCCGCCGACATCCCCCTCGCCATCGACCACTTCCGCTACTTCGCCGGAGCGCTGCGCGCGCAGGAGGGCGGGATCTCGGAGCTCGACGGCGACACGGTCGCGTACCACTACCACGAGCCGCTCGGCGTCGTGGGGCAGATCATCCCGTGGAACTTCCCCATCCTCATGGCCGTGTGGAAGCTCGCGCCGGCGCTCGCCGCAGGCAACTGCGTCGTGCTGAAGCCCGCCGAGCAGACGCCCGCATCCATCCACCTGCTGCTGTCGTTCGTCGAGGACCTCATCCCCGAGGGCGTGCTGAACATCGTCAACGGCTTCGGGTTCGAGGCGGGTGCACCGCTGGCGTCGCATCCGCGCATCCGCAAGATCGCCTTCACGGGCGAGACGACGACCGGCCGCCTCATCATGCAGTACGCGTCGGAGAACCTCATCCCCGTCACGCTCGAGCTCGGCGGCAAGAGCCCCAACGTGTTCTTCGAGGACGTCGCCCGCGAGAAGGACGCCTTCTACGACAAGGCGCTCGAGGGCTTCTCGTTCTTCGCCCTCAACCAGGGCGAGGTGTGCACATGCCCGTCGCGCGCGCTCATCGCCTCGAGCATCTACGACGGGTTCATCGAGGATGGCCTCGCACGCGTGGGCAAGGTCACGCAGGGCGACCCGCTCGACACCGACACGATGATGGGCGCCCAGGCATCGAACGACCAGCTGGAGAAGATCCTCAGCTACATCGACATCGGCACGCAGGAGGGCGCGGAGATCCTCACGGGCGGCGAGCGCGTCGACCTCGGCGGCGACCTGTCCGGCGGCTACTACGTGCAGCCGACGGTCTTCAAGGGGCAGAACGGCATGCGCGTGTTCCAGGAGGAGATCTTCGGGCCCGTGGTGTCGGTGACGACGTTCGACTCGTTCGACGAGGCGATCGCCATCGCGAACGACACGCTCTACGGCCTGGGTGCGGGCGTGTGGAGCCGCGACGGCGCGCAGCTGTACCGTGCGGGCCGCGCGATCGAGGCCGGCCGCGTGTGGTCGAACACGTACCACCAGTACCCCGCGCACGCCGCGTTCGGCGGCTACAAGCAGTCGGGCATCGGCCGCGAGAACCACAAGATGATGCTCGACCACTACCAGCAGACGAAGAACCTGCTGGTGTCGTACGCGGAAGGGCCCATGGGCTTCTTCTGATCGGCGCCAGGTGGCGGACGACGCTCCGCCACCCCTCGCCGCCCGTGGCCCGCGGTGCCATCCTGGTGCCGCGGGCCGCACCCGCAACGAGACAGGAGGTCGACGATGACCGAGTCCACGAGTCCCGCCGCCATCGAGCGCGTCGCGCTCACCGACGAGGCGGCCGACCTCATCCGCGCGCTCGTCGCAGCGCACGGGCCCGTGATGTTCCACCAGTCGGGCGGATGCTGCGACGGCTCCGCGCCCATGTGCTACCCGAAGGGGATGTTCCGCACCGGCGGGCAGGACGTGCTGCTGGAGGAGCTGCGCATCGACGGCGTCGACGAGCCCGCACCCTTCTACATGAGCGCCTCGCAGTACGCGCTGTGGAAGCACACCCACATCACCGTCGACGTGGTGCCCGGCCGCGGCTCGGGCTTCTCGCTCGAGGCACCCGAGGGCAAGCGCTTCCTGATCCGCTCGCGCATCCTCTCCGACGACGAGTACCGCTCGCTCGTCGACGCCGGGGTCATCGCCGACTGACGGGAGCCGGGCACCCGCGCTCGTAGACTCTGTGCTCGTGCCCAACCACTGGATCCTCTCGTTCGCATGCGACGACCGTGCGGGCATCGTGCACGCCATCACGGGCGCCATCGTCGCCTGCGGCGGCAACATCACCGAGTCGCAGCAGTTCTCCTCCGCCGACACCGACCGCTTCTTCATGCGGCTGCAGGTGGAGGCGGATGCGCCGCGCGAGGACTTCGAGCGCGAGCTGGCACCCGTCGTCGACCGCTACGAGATGCAGTGGCAGCTCGACGACGTCGGGCGACCGCTGCGCACGCTCGTGCTGGTGTCGAAGGCGGCGCACTGCCTCAACGACATGCTCTTCCGGCAGCGTGCCGGCCAGCTGACCGTCGACATCCCCCTCGTGCTGTCGAACCACCCCGACCTCGGCTCGCTCGCGGCGTTCTACGACGTGCCCTTCGAGCACGCGCCCGTGACCGACGCGGCATCGAAGGCCGCGTTCGAGGCGCGCGTGCTCGAGGCCGTCGAGCAGCACGACATCGAGCTCGTCGTGCTCGCCCGCTACATGCAGATCCTCTCCCCCGAGCTCTGCGCGCGCCTCGCCGGCAAGGTCGTCAACATCCACCACTCCTTCCTGCCCGGCTTCAAGGGCGCGAGCCCGTACCGGCAGGCGCACGCGCGCGGCGTGAAGCTCATCGGCGCCACGGCCCACTTCGTGACGAGCGACCTCGACGAGGGGCCGATCATCGAGCAGAACGTCGTGCGCGTCGACCACACGCAGACCCCGGCGCAGCTCGTGGCCATCGGCCAGGACGAGGAGTCGCGCACGCTCACGAAGGCGGTGCAGTGGTTCTCGGAGGACCGCGTGCTGCTCGACGGGCAGCGCACCATCATCTTCCGCTAGGCGCGACGACCCTCGGCGGCGGCGACGACCGGCGGCGGCGACCGGCGGCGGCGACCGGCGGCGGCCGGCCGGCGGCGACCGCGCCGGCCGTCGGACCGACGGATCGGTGACCGATCGAGCGCCACGCCTATCGAATCCGTCGTCTGCCCCTCCATACTGGGATGCATCCGGAAGCAGCGAAGGAGCGCAACCATGCAGTATCAGGTCGTCAACCCGTACACGGGCGAGACCGGCGAGGTGCACCCCACCGTCACGGCCGACGAGCTCGAGCACGCCATCGCCGGCGCGTGGTCGGCGTGGCACGTGCTCGCTGCCGAGTCCGTCGCCGAGCGCGCCGCCCGCATCGCCAAGGTCGCCGACCTGCACGAGGAGCGCGTCGACGAGCTCGCCGCGATCATCATGCGCGAGATGGGCAAGCCGAGGAGCCAGGCGACCGGCGAGGTCGAGTTCGCCGCCGCCATCTACCGCTGGTACGCCGACCACGCCGAGGAGCTGCTCGCCGATCAGCCGCTCACGACCGACGACGGCCGCGCCGTCGTGCGCCGGTCGTCGCTCGGCCCGCTGCTGGGCATCATGCCCTGGAACTTCCCCTACTACCAGGTGGCCCGCTTCGCAGGCCCGAACCTCGTCGCAGGCAACCCCATCCTCCTGAAGCACGCCCCGCAGTGCCCCGAGTCGGCGCTCGCGATCCACGCGATCTTCGAGGAGGCGGGCTTCCCCGTCGGCGCGTACGCGAACGTCTTCCTCACGAACGAGCAGGCCGCCGACGTCATCGCCGACCCGCGCGTGCGCGGCGTCTCGCTCACCGGCTCCGAGCGCGCGGGCGCCGCCGTCGCCGAGGTGGCGGGCCGCAACCTCAAGAAGGCCGTGCTCGAGCTCGGCGGCTCGGACCCGTTCATCCTCCTCTCGACCGACGACCTCGACGCCGTCGTCGAGGATGCCGTGAACGCGCGCCTCGACAACTCGGGCCAGTCGTGCAACGCCGCGAAGCGCTTCATCGTGCACGAGGACCTGTACGACGCGTTCGCCGAGCGCATGACGGCGAAGATGGCCGAGCAGTCGCCCGGCGCCCCCGAGGACGACCTGCTGCTCGGACCGCTGTCGTCGAAGGCCGCAGCCGACCGTCTCGAGGCGCAGATCGAGGCGGCGATCGCCGCGGGCGCCACCGCGCTGCTGCGCGGCGCCGCACCGCACGGCGACGGCGGCGCGTCCGTCGGCCCCACGGTGCTCGCCGACATCGCACCCGAGAACCCCGCCTACCAGCAGGAGTTCTTCGGACCCGTCGCATCCCTCTACCGGGTGTCGAGCGAGGACGAGGCGATCGAGGTCGCCAACGCCACCCCGTTCGGCCTCGGCTCGTACGTGTACACGACCGACGAGGCCCAGGCGTCGCGCGTGGCCGACCGCATCGACGCGGGCATGGTGTTCGTCAACGCCGTGCTCGCCGACGAGGCCGGTCTGCCGTTCGGCGGCGTGAAGCGCTCGGGCACGGGCCGCGAGATGGGCGTGCTCGGCATCGAGGAGTTCCTCAACAAGAAGGTCGTGCGCCTGCCGTAGTCGGCGGGATGTCGTGTCTGACAACGGGGCGTGCGGGCTGCGGCCCGCACGCCCCGTCCTCATGCGGCAGCCGCGTCTCCGGGCAAGGTTCATCGAAACGTCATGCTTCGACCTGACGTGTCGTCACAGGTTCTGGCTAGGTTGAGCGGCATCCCTGCTCACCAGACCTTGGACGACACATGGCCCAGGCCCTCCGACGCTCCCTGAGCGTCGCCACCGCGACGGCCGTCGCGGCATCCGCCCTCGTCGCGCTGGGAGGTGCCGGCGTCGCGAACGCCGCCGCCTACCCGACGATCAACGAGTTCTCGTTCGACACCTCGCCCGGCAACGACGTCGAGTCCTTCGAGATCCACGCCGCACCCGGCACCTCGCTGTCCGGCTACACCCTGCTCGGGATCGAAGGCGACTCCGCGGGCGTCGGCGTGCTCGACAACCGCATCGAGCTCGGCGCGGTCACGACGGACGCGAACGGCCTGCACGCGCGCTCGGTCGCGGCGAACACCTTCGAGAACGGCGCGCTGTCGCTGCTGCTCGTCACGGGCGTCGTGCCCGCGGCAGGCACCGACCTCGACGCGAACGACGACGGCGTGCTCGACGAGGGCCTCGGCTTCACGATCGTCGACTCGATCGCCGTGACCGACGCCGGCGCGGGCGTCACGTACGGCGGCGTGACGCTGAGCCGCGACACCGACGGCTTCGGCCAGGACTTCGGCGGCGCGAGCCGCATCCCCGACGGCACCGACACCGACACGACCGCCGACTGGGTGCGCAACGACTTCAACGTCGGCGATGCGACCGTGCCCGCCGGCCAGGCGTTCAACACCCCGGGCCTGCCCAACGCCGTCAACGCCGTCGCTCCCCCGGCCGTCGAGTGCGACGCCGAGGGCGTCACGTTCGTCAGCGCCGTGCAGGGCTCTGGAGACTCGAGCCCGCTCGTCGGCACGACCGTCGAGGTGCAGGGCGTCGTGACCGCCGTGTTCCCCGGTCTCGCCGGCGCGACCGGCACCAGCACCTTCGCGGTGCAGGAGGAGGCCGCCGACCAGGACGCCGACCCCGCGACCAGCGAGGGCATCCTCGCCGAGCTGCCCACCTCGCTGCTCGGCACGCTCACGGTCGGCCAGGAGGTCCGCGTCGTCGGTGCCGTGTCGGAGGAGTTCGGCCGCACCCACCTCGATGCAGGCAACTACGCCGTGTGCGCGCAGACCGCCACGCTGCCCGAGGCCACCGTCGTGAGCCTGCCGCTCGCGAACGCGGAGGCCACCGAGGGCATGCTCGTCACGATGCCGCAGTCGCTCTCCGTGCTCGAGACCTTCCAGTTCGCGCAGTACGGCGAGATCGTGCTCGGCACGGAGCGCCAGTTCCAGCCCACGGCGCTCGCCGCCCCGGGCTCCGACGAGGCGATCGCGATCGCTGCGGCGAACGCCGCGAACCGCATCACGCTCGACGATGCGCGCACGCAGCAGAACGCCGACCCCGCGATCCACCCGAACGGGCAGCCGTTCGGCCTCGACAACCTCTTCCGCGGCGGCGACACCGTCGCGAACGTCACGGGCATCCTCGACTACGGCTTCTCGAAGTGGCGCATCCAGCCCACCGAGGGCGCCGACCACACGGCAGCCAACCCTCGTCCCGAGGTGCCTGCCGTCGGTGGCGACCTGCAGGTCGCGTCGTTCAACGTGCTGAACTACTTCACGACGCTCGGCAGCCGCGGCGCCGACGACGCCGTCGAGTTCGAGCGCCAGGAGGCGAAGATCGTCGCGGCGATCCTCGAGCTCGATGCCGACGTCGTCGGCCTGCTCGAGATCGAGAACAACGACGGCGTCGCGCTCGACACCCTCGTCGCAGCGCTCAACGAGGCCGCCGGCGAGGCTCGCTACGCCGCGGTCGACACGGGCACGCTCGGCACCGACGAGATCACGACCGCGCTCATCTACCAGCCCACGGCCGTCACGCCGTCCGGAGCGTTCGCGGTGCTCGATGCCTCGGTCGACCCGCGCTTCGACACGACGCGCAACCGACCCTCGCTCATCCAGACGTTCGCGGCGAACGACTCGGGTGCGCAGGTCACGATCTCGGTCAACCACCTGAAGTCGAAGGGCTCGGCCTGCTCGGGCGACCCCGACCTCGGCGATGGCGCCGGCAACTGCAACGGCACCCGCACGCAGGCGGCCGAGGCGCTCGCCGACTTCCTCGCCACCGACCCGACGGGCGCGGGCACCGACGACGTGCTCATCCTCGGCGACCTGAACTCGTACGACCACGAGGACCCGATCGTCGCGCTCGAGGCGGCCGGCTACGTCGACCAGCTCGAGGCGTTCCAGGGCGAGGAGGCGTACACGTACGTCTTCGACGGCCAGCTCGGCTACCTCGACTACGCGCTCGCGAGCCCTTCGCTCGCCAGCCAGATCGTCGACGCGGCCGCGTGGACGGCGAACTCGGACGAGGTGCCCATCCTCGACTACGACATGACGTTCAAGCAGCCCGCGCAGGACGCGATCTACGCGCCCGACCCGTACCGCGCATCCGACCACGACGCCGTGCTCGTGGGCCTCTCGCTCGAGACGCCCGTCGAGCCCGAGGTCGACGTCACGACGTTCGCGGGCACCGACCGCTACGACACGAACGTGCAGGTCTCGCAGGCGCTGTTCGACGAGGGCACCGACGTGTTCCTCGCATCGGGTCAGGGCTTCGTCGACGCGCTCGCAGCCGGCCCGGCGGCAGCGGCGGAAGACGCGAGCCTGCTGCTGACGCCCGGCGATCGTCTGCTCGACGTGACGATCGGCGAGCTCGAGCGCCTCGCGCCGCAGACGATCACGATCGTCGGCGGGGAGCCGTCGGTGTCGGCGGCCGTCGAGGCCGACCTCGCCGCGCTGCTGCCCGACGCGACGATCGAGCGCATCGCCGGCGCCGACCGCTTCGAGACGGCGGCGCTGCTCGCGCTCGACGCGTTCGGCTCGGCCGACGGTGCGTTCCTCGCGAGCGGGGTGTCGTTCCCCGACGCCCTGTCGGCGAGCGGCGTCGCGGCGCAGCGCGGCGACGTGCCGGTGCTGCTCACGCGGCCCGACGTGCTGCCGGAGGTGACGGCATCCGCGCTCGACGAGCTCGGCGTGGTCGACATCGCGGTGCTCGGCAGCCGGGTCACGGTGTCGGACGACGTCGTGCGCCAGGCACGCGCGCTCGGCGACGTGATCCGCGTCGCGGGCGCCGACCGCTACGCGACGAACGCCTTCATGGTGCAGGCGTTCGCGCTGCCGGCGGCCGACCAGCCGATCGCGATCGCATCGGGCGAGAACTTCCCCGACGCGCTGTCGGCGACGGCCGTCGCAGGCCAGCTCGGGGCGCCGGTGCTGCTCTCGACGGGCCGCTGCGTGCTGCTCGACACCGAGGACGTCATCGCCGCGCTCGACCCGCAGCTGGTCGTGAACGTGGGCGGTCGCCCCACCCTCGAGGCCGACGCCTGGCAGACCTCCTGCTGAGCGCGTCTCGCTGACGACTGCGGCGTCCGGCTTCGGCCGGGCGCCGCAGTCGTATGCTCGGTCGGGGACGCACGTGCCCGGGAGGACGCCTGCGGTGCGGCGCGATGCGGGCGGTGGCCTCGGTCAGCGGAAGTCGCGCGACGGCGGGGCTGCGGCGTCGATCGGCTCGATCATGTCGGCCATCATGGTCACCACCCCCTGCGAGTGCTGCAGGATGCCGCGCACCTTGAGCGCCGCCGAGTGCCTGGCGATGCTGCGGTAGCGCTTCCACAGCCCGACCGAGCAGAGCACGTTGAGCATGCCCGTCTCGTCCTCGATGTTCATGAACGTGACGCCCTGCGCCGTCTGCGGCCGCTGCCGATGCGTGACGATGCCAGCCGCCCATCGCCGTCTGCCTGGCTCGAGGTCGGTGAGGCTCGCGATCGGCACGACGCCGTCGGCCTCGAGCGCCGCGCGCACGTGACGCACGGGGTGGTCGTCGGGGCTCACGCCCGTCGCCCAGATGTCGAGCGCCGTCTGCTCGGCGTCGGACAGGATCGGCAGCAGCGGCGGCTGCACCGTGACCGACGTGCCGACGAGCTGATCCTCGCGCTCCGTCGACGCGGGTGCGGCGAGCCACAGCGCCTCGCGCCGTTCGAGCCCGAGGCTCTGGAACGCGCCGGCGGTCGCGAGCGACTCGAGCTGCCTGCGGTCGAGTCGCGCGCGCCTCGCGACGTCGTCGATGCCCGTGAACGGTGCCTCGTCGCGAGCGGTGACGATGCGCTCGGCGTCGTCGGCGCTCACGTGGTTGACGCTCGACAGGCCCAGCCGCACCGCGAATCCCTCGTCGCGCCGGTGCCTGCGATGGTCGTTGGGCCCCACCTGCCACGGCACGGGCGGCTGATGCGGGGCGAGGCACGCGTCGTCGCCCGTGCCGTGACGCTCGCCGTGCCGCTCGAGGTCGGCGATGGCCGCCGAGCGCACGATGTCGGGCGGGAGCACGTCGACGCCGTGCCTGCGCGCGTCGGAGCTCAGCGTCTGCCCCGACCAGAAGCCCATGGGCTGCGCGCGCAGCAACCCAGCGAGGAACGCGGCGGGATGGTGCAGCTTGAGCCACGACGAGGCGTAGACGAGCTTGCCGAACGCCAGCGAGTGCGACTCGGCGAAGCCGAATCCGGCGAAGGCCTCGATCTTGCGCCAGATGCTCTCGGCGAGGTCGCCGACGATGCCGTTCGCCCGCATGCCCTCGAAGAGTCGGTCGCGCAGCTGCGCGACGCGCTCCTTGCTGCGCTTCGACGCGATCGAGCGTCGCAGCTCGTCGGCCGCCGCGGCGTCGAAGTCGCCGACGAGCACGGCGATCTGCATGAGCTGCTCCTGGAACAGCGGCACGCCGAGGGTGCGCCGCAAGGCGTCCTCGAGCAGCGGATGCGGGTAGGTCACGGGCTCCTGCCCCGTGCGCCTGCGCAGGTACGGGTGCACGGCGTCGCCCTGGATGGGCCCGGGCCTGATGAGCGCGATCTCGATGACGAGGTCGTAGAACGAGCGCGGCTTGAGGCGCGGCAGCGTCGCGAGCTGCGCACGCGACTCGACCTGGAAGACGCCGACGGCATCGGCTGCGCAGAGCATGTCGTAGACGCCGGGCTCCTCGGCGGGGATCGTCGGCAGCGTCCACCGCTCGCCGAGATGCTCGGCCGCGATGTCCATCGTGTGCTGCATGGCGCCGAGCATGCCGAGCCCCAGCAGGTCGAACTTCACGAGCCCCATCCACTCGCAGTCGTCCTTGTCCCACTGCAGCACCGTGCGCCCCTCCATGCGCGCGGGCTCGATGGGGCTCACGTGGCCGACGGGCTCCTTCGTGAGCACCATGCCGCCGGAGTGGATGCCGAGGTGGCGCGGCGAGTGCATGAAGTCGTCGGCGAGCGCCAGCACGGGCTCGGGGATGCCCTCGGTGCCGTCGACCGAGGGTGCGCTCCACCCCTCGACGCGCTTCGACCACGCGTTCTGCTGCCCGACGGCGTAGCCGAGCGCCTTCGCGGCGTCGCGCACCGCCGACTTGGGCCGGTACGTGATGACGTTCGCGACCTGCGCGGCGTTGCGGCGGCCGTAGCGCTCGTAGACGTGTTGGATGACCTCCTCGCGGCGCGCGGCGTCGAAGTCGATGTCGATGTCGGGCTCCTCGGTGCGGATCATCGAGATGAACCGCTCGAACGGCAGGTCGTAGAGGATCGGGTCGACTGCCGTGATGCCGAGGATGAAGCACACGGCGCTCGCCACCGCCGAGCCGCGACCCTGGCAGAGGATGCCGTTCGCGTGGGCGAAGTCGGCGATCTCGCTGACGATGAGGAAGTAGCCGGCGAAGCCCTTGTCGTCGATGAGCCGCAGCTCGTGGGCGAGCCGCGCGTCGACCTTGCGCTGGTCGATCGCGGCGTCGCCGGGCGGGTAGACGCGATCGCGTCGCTCGGCGACGAGCTGCCGCAGCCACGACATCTGCGTGTGGCCGCTCGGCACCTCGGTGTCCGGCAGGCGGGGGCTCGCGGCACGCAGGCTGAAGGAGAGCTCGCGGCCGATCTCCGCCGCGCGGCGGACGACGCCGTCGAACTGCCGGAACCGCCACTGCATCTCGGCGCCGGAGCGCAACCTCGGCACGCCGCCAGCCGGCAGCCAGCCGTCGAGCTCGTCGATGCTGCGGCGGGCTCGCACGGCCGCCATCGCATCGCCGAGCAGCTGCTGCCTCGGGCTCGCGACGTGCGCGTTCGTCGTGGCGACGACCGGCAGCCCGCGGCGCTCGGCGAGGGTCGCGAGCGCCTGGTTGCGCTCGCCGTCGTCCGGCTGCCCGAGGTCGGTGAGCTCGACCATGACGCCGTCGCGGCCGAAGAGCGACACGAGCCGATCGAGCTCGACGCCTGCGGCATCGGCACCCTCGCGCTCGAGCGCGCGGCGCACGGCGCCCTTGCGGCATCCCGTCGACACGAGCCACTCGCCCGCGCGCTCGGCGACCTGCTCGAGCTGCAGGATGGGTCGGCCCTTCTCGCCGCCTGCGAGGTAGCCGTCGGTGAGGGTCGCGGCGAGCCTGCGATACCCCTCCGGGCTGCGGGCGAGCACGAGCAGGTGGTCGCCCACCGGGTCGGCGACGCCCTGCTGCGGCTCGGGCAGCTCGAGGCTCAGCTCGGCGCCGAACACCGTGCGCAGCCCGACGTGGTCGGCGGCCTCGGCGAAGCGCACGGCGCCGTAGAGGCCGTCGTGGTCGACGAGGGCGAGGGCCTCGAGGCCGAGGGCCGTCGCCTCGGTGACGAGCTGCGCGGGGCTCGAGGCGCCGTCGAGGAACGAGTAGTGCGAGTGCGCATGCAGCTCGGCATAGGGCACCGTCTCGTCCGGCGCGGGCCGCGACCGACGCTCGCGCTGCTCCGGGTTCGGCGTGAGCGAGGGCGCCTCGGTGGCGCGGCCGTCGAGGATCGCCTCGAGCTCGCTCCACGGCATCGGCGGATTGCGCCAGCCCATGTCGACCCTCCTCTCGAGCGCGGATGCGGTCGCATCCGTCGGTCGCGCATCGGGCCGGCCTCCACGATGGTGCGCTGCGACGATACGCCGGAGTCGAACATATGTTCGACCTCCGACGTGAACTCGCCTCAAGGTGCGGTGGAGGGTTCGCGAACCCGTGCCGACCGGGCACTCGATGCAGTCGAACGGGCAGGAGATGCGCTGCGAGTGGCGAGATCGCAGCATCGACTGCCCACTGTCAGCCACATGAGGAGAGACGACGGGATGCGGCGGGACGCGACGGCGGGGCCGCGGCGGCGCGCCTCGCGAACCGTGTCGGTGGTCGCTGCGAACCTCATCCCATGACCGAACGCCACGACGAGCACGAGCTCCAGCTCTGCGAGAGCGCATGGTGCACGGCCGCGTTCGAGGCCCACGAGGGCTTCGGCGGCCGGTGCCCCGCATGCCTCGCGGTCGCCGACGAGCACCACTCCTACGGCCACGCCGACGCCGTCGCCGACTGCCTCGAGTGCGACCGCATCCCCAGCCTCGGCGTCGCGCGCTCGCGCATGCGCATCGCGAGCGCCGCCTAGGCGTCGCGCCGCCGGCAGCGCCCATCCGCCGCCGCCGCCACCGCACGCGGCCGTGCGTCTCGGCTCACTAGTCTGAGGAGCGATCGACGGGCGGGGAGGACATGCACGACGAGGCCATCCCCGCGGCAGCCGCACGCTCGCTCAGCCGTGCTCGCATCGGCTCCGGGCTCTACGCGCAGGTCGTCGAGACCCTCGGCCAGCAGATCGTCGACGGCGAGCTGCCCATCGGCTCGATCCTGCTCGTCGACGGGCTCTGCGAACGCTTCGGCGTCTCCCGCTCCGTCGTGCGCGAGGCCGTGCGCACGCTCGGCTCCATGGGTCTCGTCGCCCCGCGACCGCAGGTCGGCACGCGCGTGCAACCCGCTGCGGAGTGGGATCTGCTGAACCCCCACATCGTGCGCTGGCGCAGTCGTGGCGCCACGGCGCTCGAGCAGCTGCGCGAGCTGCTCGAGCTGCGGCTCGGCCTCGAGCCCGTCGCCGCGCGGCTCGCCGCGAGCCGCATGCCGCGAGGCGCCGCCGATCGGCTCGTCGCCTGCATCGCCGGCATGGAGGCGGCGCACGCGGCAGGCGACGCCCACCGCTACTTCGCGCTCGACGTCGAGTTCCACGCGCTCCTCCTCGAGGGCTCCGGCAACGGCGTCATGGCGAGGCTCGCCGAGGCCGTCGGCATCACGATCGCCGCACGCAGCCGCGATCCACGCCCTGGCATGGCAGGCATCCGCGCGTCGTCGATCGCCGACCACCGGGCGCTCGCCGAGGCGATCGCGAGGCGCGACGCAGACGGCGCCGAGGCGCTCGCCCGCGTCGTCGTGCGCGACACCCTCGCCGAGATCGACGACATCCGCACGCAGCCCACCGCCTGACGACGGCCGCCGCGCCGCATCGGCCCATAGGCAGCGCGCCCGTACCGCCCTCCCGCGTCCGCGTGCCCCCGCGTCCGCGTGCCCCCGCGTCCGCGTGCCCCCGCGTCCTGGCGCTCCCGCGTCCGCGTGCTGCGGCATCTGCGTGCCGTGCCGTCCGCGGCGATCCACTGCCGCATGCACCTCGGGCCGCGCGATTCACCGACGCACCCGTTGCAATAAGTATGACGAGTATGAGTCAATGGATGCCGGACAGCGACGTACCGACCTGAGGAGCCCCGCGTGACCATCGAATCCGCTCGACTGCTGGACTGGACGACGAGCCTCCTCGCCTCCTGGGGCTTCTCCCCCGACGATGCGACCTACGTCGCGACGGGCCTCGTCGACGCGAACCTGCGCGGCGTCGACTCCCACGGCGTCATCCGACTGCCCGCCTACCGGGCGCGCATCGACGCCGGGCTCGTCTCGCCGACCGCGTCGCCCGTCGTCGAGACGCGTGGCGCCGTCGTGCGCGTCGACGCGGCCGGCGCGCAGGGCCAGCTCGCCGCACGCGCCGCCGTCGACGCGGTGGATGCGGCTGCCACGGCCCACGGCGTCGGCACGGCCGTCGTGCGCGGCAGCGCGCACTTCGGCACGGCGGGCACCTACGCGCGCGCCCTCGCAGCGCGCGGCAAGGTCGCGATGATCGTGTCGAACTCCGAGCCCGGCGTCGTGCCGTTCGGCGGTCGCGACGCACTGCTGGGCACGAATCCGTTCGCGTTCGCGGCACCGACGAGCGGCGACCCCGTGAGCCTCGACATGGCGACGAGCACGAGCGCGATGGGCAAGGTCTTCGTGGCACGCGACGCCGGCACCCCCATCCCCGACACGTGGGGCGTCGACGCCGACGGCAACCCCACGACCGATCCGCACGCCGTCACGGCGCTGCTGCCAGCCGGCGGGCCCAAGGGCTACGGCATCGGCTTCCTCGTCGAGATCCTCGGCGGGGTGCTGTCGGGCGCGGCGGTCGCGAGCGGCATCGGCAACATGTACTCCGACTTCTCGAAGCCGCAGGACGTCGGGCACTGGATGCTCGCGCTCGACGCGGAGGCGTTCATGCCGCTCGAGGAGCTGCGGCAGCGCATGGACGCGCTCGTCGCCGAGGCGCACGCCGTCGCCCCCGCACCCGGCTTCGACGAGGTGCTCGTGCCCGGCGAGCCCGAGGAGCGCACGCGCGTGCGCCGCCTCGCAGACGGCATCGACCTGCCGGACGCGACCGTCGACGACCTCGTCGCGCTCGGCGAGCGCTTCGAGGTGCCGTTCGAGCGCATCGCGCGATGACGCCCCTCGCGCACGCCGTCGACGACTGACCGACGCACCGCATCAGCACTGGCAAAGGAGCCGACCATGACCGAGACCGCACCGTCGCGCGCCGGCGACACCATCGTCGAGGGCGACCCGTACGTCCTCGACCCGTCGAAGATCAAGGATCCGCCGAAGGGATGGCGCGCGAGCGCGCGCCTGCTCGGCCCGGGCATGATCACGAGCGCCGCGATCGTCGGCAGCGGCGAGCTCATCACCGCCACGACCCTCGGGGCGCAGGTGGGCTTCATGCTGCTGTGGCTCGTCTTCGTGTCGACGTTCGTCAAGGTGGCCGTGCAGATCGAGCTCGCGCGCTGGACGATCTCGACGGGCAAGCCCGCCCTCTTCGGCTACGACCTGGTGCCGCCGCGCGTGTTCAAGCGCGGCTGGATCTCGTACCTGTCGGTGCTGATGGTGCTGCAGTTCGTCACGAGCCAGGCGGGCGTCATCGCGACGAGCGGCCTCGCGCTCTCGATCCTCATGCCCGTGCTCGGGCCACCCGCCAGCGCCGCATCCATCGGCTTCTGGGTCGCGCTGCTCGTGGTCGCCGCCGTCGCGATCCACATCGCGAACCGCTACTCGATCGTCGAGCGCGTCTCCACCGTGCTCGTCGTGCTCGTGACCGCCGCCGCCGTCGTGCTCGTGTTCGGCATCCAGGCGACGCCGTTCGCTTGGGACGGCGGGGACGTCGCATCCGGCCTCTCCTTCCAGCTCGCGCTCGGCGCCGTCGGCGTCGCGATCTCGATGTTCGGCCTCACGGGCGTCGGCGCAGGCGAGGTGACGAGCTACTCGTTCTGGTGCGTCGAGAAGGGCTACGCCGCCTGGACCGGACCGAACGACGGCTCGGAGGCGTGGGTGCGGCGCGCGCGGGGCTGGATCGGCGTCATGAAGATGGATGCGTGGGTCGCGTGGGTCGTGTACACGATCTCGACCGCCGCGTTCTACGTGCTCGGCGCCGCGGTGCTGCACCCGCAGGGTCTCGTGCCCGAGGGCAGCGAGGTGCTCACGACGATCTCGCGCATCTTCTCCGACACCCTCGGCCCGTGGGCGGGCGTCGCCTTCCTCGTGTTCGCCGCCATCACGCTCTACAAGACGATCCTCGCGAACGTGCCCAGCCTGTCGCGACTCACGGTCGCGGCGTTCGCGATCTTCTGCGCCTTCGACTGGAGCGACGCGCGCAAGCGCGCCCGTTGGCTGCGGATCATGATGATCGTGATGCCCGTGCTGTGGGGCGTGCTGGGCGTCGTGGTGAACGCGCCGCTCGCGCTCATCCTCATCGGCGGCACGCTCAACGCGTTCTACCTGATCGCGGTGGCCATCGCGACGGCGTACCTGTCGTTCACGCAGACCGACCGCCGCATCAAGGACGGCAAGGTGACGGCCGCCTACCTCGTGGTGTCGGCGATCGCGATCGTCGCGGTCGGCGTCTTCGGGCTCGTCAACCTGTTCTGATCGCTCGCGACGCCCCGCCGCTCGGATGGGTGGCGGGGCGTCGGCGTCAGTCGTACCGCCCCTCCGCCCGCCAGCCGGCGGCGTCGCCCAGCAGCACCCACGCATCCCCCGCACCGTCGACGACCTGGATGCGCGCGAGCGACTCCACATGCGATCCGGCGCGCATGCGCAGCGGCCACGGCCCCGCCCACGCCGCCACGCGACGCCGATCGCCCGACGGCGCCCGGAACCACACGGGCGGGCGGATGCGCTCGTCGGCCTCGACCGTCGCGCCCTCGCCATCGAGCAGCACGACGGGCTGCGGCGGTCGGAACACCGTCGCAGGGCGCGGCTCGGGCAGCGACCCCGGCCACGGGCCCTCGCGCGGCTCGGCCACCGCATCGCCCCACGGCGTCAGCACGCCGCGCTCGGCGAGCAGGCGACCGCCGCCGACGCTCGCGACCACGACGCCCTCGCGGCCCAGCACCCCCTGCAGCCGCTCGATGACGCCGCGCGTGCGCTCGTCGACGCCGCGGCCACCCCACAGGCCGGGCATGTGCTCGGTGTCGCGCTCGAGGCGCTCTGGCGTGATGCGCACCTCGACGAGCGCGCTGTCGAGGCCGCTCTCGGCGAGCTGCCACCGGGCTCGGTCGACGATGTCGCGTGCCCGGAAGAACCCTGGCTTGCGCCACGTGCGCTCGCTGATGCCGCCGAGGTCGGCGCGCAGCAGGATGCGCACCTCGGCCACGACGAGGCGGCGGGATGCGAGCTCGGCGACGTATGCATCCGCCCGACCCTGCAGCGCGAACCCCAGCTCCTCGCCGCCCTCGATGCCCGGCTCGAACTCGAGTGCGAGCGCATCGGGCGGATGGTCGGAGCCGGGCTCGACACGGCGGTCGTCGAGCCCGCATGCGCGCCGCTGGTCGCGGAGCCCCTCGGCGCCGAAGCGGTCGCGGACGCTCGCCTCCGGCAGGGCGGCGAGGTCGCCGAGCGTGCGCAGTCCCAGCCGCAGCAGCATGCCTGCGAGCTCGGCATCGAGCACCGAGACCGGCACGGGAGCGAGGAACGCGCGGGATGCGCCGGGCTCGACGATGCAGACGTCGGGCACGAGGTGATCCTGCGCGGGATCTCGAGCGTCATGCGCAGCCGACGGCTCGCTGGGCGTCGGCTCGTGCCGAGCCGCATCGGAGACGGTCGCCGCACGCTCGGCGAGCTCGGCCGTGAAGCGGTCGTCGGCGACGCCGACCCGCACCCGCAGCCCCAGCGGAGCGAGGGCGTCGGCGATCGCGGCGACCGCCTCGCGCTCGCCGCCGTAGAAGCGGGCGGCGCCGCGCATCGGCAGCGCGAGCGCGCCGTCGCCGAGCCCCTGCACGCCGGGCACGACGCCCTCGACCGCTCGGATGACGTGCGCGAACGCCAGCACCTCGCCCACGGCATCCGCCTCGGCGAGCACGAGCGACGGCGCACCGGCCTGCGCGTCGCGCACGCGTTGCCCCACGCGCACGCCGGCCGCACGGGCGAGGTCGTCGCACGCGACGATGCGGTGCACGTGCGTCGTCGCCACGGGCACCCCTCCCGGCAGCTCGCCGGAGGCCCGCGCGACCTCGATCGACCAGTCGGGCACTCGCACGACGGCGATGCGCCGGCCGCTCACGACCAGCCTCCGCCTGCTGCAGCGGCCGCCCTGTGCCTGCGCTCGCCTGCGATGCGCGGGCATGGGATGCGCGAGCCGCGGATGCGCTCCCCGAGCGTGCGAGGGCCTGGCTCCGAGGAGCGCTCCGTGCGCTCGGATGCGGAAGGAGCCGCATCCGAGCGCCCGGGGCGCACCTCGGACGCCACGGGCATCCCGCCGCATCCGCCCGCGACCCGACGCAGCGAGCCGACGCCGCTCACCGCGCACCGCCGAGCTCGACGATCGCGCGCCGCGGCACGCGGTCGCCCGCCGTCACCTCGACCTCGAGGCGGGCGGTGCGGATGCGGCCGAGGCCGCGCTCGACACCACCCCACGCGGCGCCGAGCGTGCGGATGCGGCTCGCAGGCTGCGGCCAGTCGCCGAGCACGAGCAGGCACCCGTCGGCCCCGCGCACGCGTGCGGCGAGCCGGGCGGCCTCGGCGGGCGGGAGCCTCGGCGGTGCGGCGGCGAGCACGACGGGCAGCACCTCGGCGAACCCGGCGACGGCGCTCGCCCACGCCTCCCCCGGCTGCGGCACGAGCACGACGCGCTCGACGGGCACGCCCGCATCGGCCGCGGCCTCGACGCCGACGTCGGCGAGGCCGACGATCGCGCTCCACCCGCCCGCCGGGAGGGCGGCGGCGAGCATGCGCAGCGCGAGCGACCTCGAGTCGACGGCGTGCACCCCGCCGATGCGCAGCGCGGGCAGCACGCGTCGCAGCGCTGCGGGCGTCGGCAGGCCGACGACCTCGACCGCGGTCGTCTCCATGCCGCGCATGCGCGAGCGCAGCGCCTCGATCGTCGCGGCCTTGCCGCGGTCGAGGTCTGCGATCGTCACGCATCCATGATCGAACGTATGTTCGAACGCGGTCAAGCCGGTGCGGCGTGTCCGGCGTGGCGCGAGAGCGGTGATGCGTGCGGTGCGCACGGCGAGGCCACTCGATGCTCGCTGTCCCTCCGACGCAGCCACAGTGGTCGGTCGATGCTGCGTCCTGGCCGGTCTCACCGCATCTCCTGCCCACTCGGTTGCGACGAGTGACCGGTCGGAGGCCATTCGCCACCAGTCCTCGCACGCGGCAGCACCCGCGGCACGCCCGCCCGCAACCCCGCACGTCGACGCCGCGGGTCTGCCAGGCTCGACACGTGCTCCCCGATCGCGCGAGCGGCATCCAGCTGCACCTCACGTCCCTGCCGGATGGGCGTCTCGGCGCATCCGCACGCCGCTTCGTCGACTGGCTCGCCGACGCGGGCCAGACCGTATGGCAGGTGCTGCCGCTCACGGTGCCCGACGCGTTCGGGTCGCCGTACGCGTCGCCCTCGGCGTTCGCGGCCAACCCCGCGCTGCTCGAGCATCCCGACGCGCCCGTCTCGCAGGACGAGGTGCGCGACTTCGCCGAGCGACACGCGTACTGGGCGCCCTCGTGGGTCGCGCACGGCGGCGACCTCGCCGACCAGGTGCGCTTCGACCGAGAGTGGGGCGAGCTGCGCGCCTACGCGGCCGAGCGCGGCGTGCGGATCCTCGGCGACGTGCCGATCTACGTCGCGCAGGGCGGCGCCGACGAGGCGGCATGGCCCGAGTACTTCCGCTCGGATGCCGTGGCGGGCGTCCCGCCGGACGCCTACGCCGCCACCGGCCAGCTGTGGGGCAACCCGCTGTACGACTGGGATGCGCTCGCGAGCGACGGCTACCGCTGGTGGATCGAGCGGCTGCGGCGCACGTTCGACCTGTACGACCTCGTGCGCATCGACCACTTCCGCGCGTTCAGCGACTTCTGGGCGGTGCCCGCCGGCGACGCGACCGCCGAGCACGGCGTGTGGGAGCCCGGCCCGGGCCGCGCCATGTTCGACGCCGCGACCGCCGAGCTCGGCCCGCTGCCCGTCCTCGCCGAGGATCTCGGCGACATCGACCAGCCCGTCCTCGACCTGCGCGACGCACTCGGCTTCCCCGGCATGGCGGTGCTGCAGTTCGCGTTCGGCGGCGACGCCGACAGCCCGCACGAGCCCGCCAACCTCACGCGCGAGCAGGTCGTCTACACCGGCACCCACGACAACGACACGGTCGTCGGCTGGTGGTCGGGGCTGCCGAGGCAGCAGCGACGCGCTGCGCGGCGCGCGATGCGGGATGCGGGCGTCCGCTGGTCGACGCGACGTCGCGAGCCCTCGTGGGGGCTCATCGAGGTCGCGCAGCACGGCCCGAGCCGCCTCGCGATGGCGCAGGCGCAGGATGTGCTGGCCCTCGGCTCCGAGGCGCGCATGAACACGCCGGGCACGGCCTCGACGTGGGGGTGGCGGATGGATGCCGGCGCCCTCACGAGCGCGCACGCGAGCCGGCTGCGCGCCATCTCGACGGCAGCCGGCCGCGTGTGAGGTGTCGGCGATGCGAGCACTCGGCTCGCATCGCCGACACCGGATGTCACCGCTGCGCGGGCGTGCGACGACGCGCACGCAGGAGCAGCATGCCCAGCAGCATCGCCACGAGGGCGATCGCGAGGGCTGCTCCGCCGAGCTCGACGCCCGTCACCGGCAGCGAGGCCGAGGACGAGGTCGAGACGGGTGCGTCGGCCTTCGGCGACTGCGGCACGGTGCCCGCAGGAGCGTCGACGGTCGGCGCGTCGGTGCCCGGCGTGCCCGGCGTGCCCGGCGTGCCCGGCGTGCCCGGCGTGCCCGGCGTGCCCGGCGTGCCCGGCGTGCCCGGCGTACCCGGCGTGCCCGGCGTGCCCGGCGTGCCCGGCGTACCCGGCGTGCCCGGCGTCGTCGGCGTGGTCGGCGTGGTCACGACCGTGGTCGCTCCCGTCGTGGTCGCGTCACCCAGCACCGACACGGCGTTGCCGCCGATCGTGATGGGTGCGACGACGTCGAGCAGCGACGAGCCGCCCGTGAGCAGTCCGCCGTCCGTCGTCGAGCCGCCCGAGGTCGTCGACGGAGCCGTGACGGTCGTCGAGGCGCCCTCCGACACCGCGTCGCCAGCCACCGAGACGGCGTTGCCGCCGACGGTGATCGGCGCGACGATGCCGATGTCCGAGCCGATGCCCGAGAGCAGGCCCTCGTCGTCCGACGAGCCGGAGCCGGTCGCGCCGGACTCCGACGAGACCGGAGCCACGACCGAGGTCGTGGCACCCTCCGAGTGCGCATCGCCCAGCACCGACACGGCGTTGCCGCCGATCGTGACCGGAGCGGCAGCGCCGATGCCCGAGCCGATGCCAGAGAGCAGCCCCTCGTCCGAGCCCGAGCCCGCAGCCTCGGAGCCCACCGTCGTCGGAGCCGACGACTCCGTCGTGGCACCCTCCGAGTGCGCGTCGCCCAGCACCGACACCGCGTTGCCGCCGGCCGTCACCGGCACCGAGACGCCGATGCCCGACGCGATGCCCGAGAGCAGCCCGCCGTCGTCCGACGAACCCGAGCCCACAGCCTCGGAGCCCACCGTCGTCGGAGCCATCGACTCCGTCGTGGCACCCTCCGAATGAGCGTCGCCCAGCACCGACACCGCGTTGCCGCCGGCCGTCACCGGCACCGAGACGCCGATGCCCGACGCGATGCCCGAGAGCAGCCCGCCGTCGTCCGACGAGCCCGAGCCCACAGCCTCGGAGCCCACCGTCGTCGGAGCCGACGACTCCGTCGTGGCACCCTCCGAGTGCGCGTCGCCCAGCACCGACACCGCGTTGCCGCCGGCCGTCACCGGCACCGAGACGCCGATGCCCGACGCGATGCCCGAGAGCAGCCCGCCGTCATCCGACGAACCCGAGCCCGAGCCCGCGGATGCAGTTGCGTCGGCGGGTGCCGACGACTCCGTCGCGGCACCCTCCGAATGAGCGTCGCCGAGCACCGACACCGCGTTGCCCGACACCGTGACCGGCACCGAGACGAGCGCACCCGAGGCGTCGCCCGAGAGCAGCCCGCCGCCCGAGCCCGAGCCGGAGCCCGAGGTCGCCGACGCGTCGGCCGGCGCTGCGACGGTCGTCGCTGCGCCCTCCGAGTGCGCGTCGCCGAGCACCGACACCGCGTTGCCCGACACCGTGACCGGCACCGAGACGACGGCGGCGGACGAGTCGCCCGTCAGGAGCCCGCCCGAGCCGGAGTCCGCCGGGGCGGCCTGCGACGTGGACGTGGAGGCTGCTGCGACCGACGTGTCGGCACCGGTGGTGCTCGCGTCGTCGCCGCCGACCGCGTTGCCCGCGATCGTCACCGGCAGCTGGAGGTCGATGGCCGAGGTGAGGTCGGACGCGATGCCCGTTCCCTCGTCACCGATGTCGGCACTGGCGACTGCCGTGCCCGCGGCCCAGAGGCCGCCTGCGACGGCTGCGCACAGCAGCCCTCGCGTGACGTGCTTGTTCATGATGAACCCTTCTGAAGATGGATGCTCCGCCGGCTCCGGATGGAGCGGGCGCCGTGCCGCGCGAGGGCGCGGCCGGGCATCCGTCAGTCAGGGCTCGTGTCGTGGTCGCCCACCACGGAGGCGGGCACGTGGTCGTCGTCGGCGAGGGCCGCGCGCACCGCGCCCGTCGAGCCGAGGATGTCGTGGGTCGCGTCGCCGACGGTCGAGGCGGTGGCGCCGCCGACCGTGGGCGACGCCATGCCGCGCTCGTCGATCGGCGAGGGCTCGACGCCCACGCCGCCCGACGGGGCGGGCGCGAGGACGGCGAAGAGGCTCGCGACGCGATCGTCGGACTGCGCGAGGGCAGCGGAGGACGGCGCCGGCGGCGCGAGGGAGCCGGGCGCGGCCTGCGCAGCGCCCGTCGCGACGATGCGGTCGCCGAGCGCCGCATCCGACTCGAGCGCATCCGCGTCGACGAGGGGGCGATCGTCGAGCGACGCCTCCGGCAGCACGCCGACGATGGCGTCCGTGCCGTCGAGCGCGTCGTCGACGACGTCGACGACGGGGTCGATCACCGACCCCACCGGAGCCGGCGCGAGATCCTGCACGATGGGCACGGCGCCGACGACCTCGTCGAGGCGGTCGACGATCGGCGTCGTGACGGGTGCGACGACGGGCAGCGCGGCGACGATGGGCTGCGCGACGGCGACCACGGGCTGCGCGACCGTCAGGACGGGCTGCGCGAGCTGCACCGCGGGGGTCGCGACGGCCTGCACCACGGGTGCCGCCGCCTGCACGACGGGAGCCGCAACCGGCTCGACGGGGGCGGCGACCGCTGCCACGACGTCCGTCACGTCGATCGTCGCGTCGACGACCGACTGCGTCGTCGACGAGAGGATGCCGTCGAGGCTCGAGCCGTCGTCGGCCGAGGCCTGCGGTGCACCGAGGGCGAGCCCGGCGACGACGGCGCCGCCGCCGACGACGAGCGAGCCGAGCAGGAGCCGGAGCGCGCGGGAGCGGAGAGCGTTGGCTCTCGACGCATCCATGCGGCACCTCCCTCGGTAACACCGACATCACACACCCGAGACGTCTCAGGCGCAGACCCCTTGCACATGAGACGTCAGAGGCGTAGTGCGCGCGCGTTCGGAGCCGACGCCCGGATGGATGGGCACGCACGAGAGCGCCGCCTCCCGACGAGGGAGACGGCGCTCTCGAGCGTGCGGCGGGTGGGCCCGCGAGCGTCAGTCGGTGCCGGAGTCGAACGCGGCGCGCTCGCCCGCCTCGTCGAGCTGCTCGAGCTCGTCGTCGCCGAGCGACGTGCCGCGTGCGATCTGCGCGGCACCGCCCTGCTCGAGGTCGCCGACGAGACGCGCCGTCTCGCCCGTGACGAGGCCGGCGGCGGCGTACTGCTCGAGGCGCTGACGCGAGTCGGCGATGTCGAGGTTGCGCATCGTCAGCTGGCCGATGCGCTCCTCGGGGCCGAACGCGGCACCGCCGACGCGCTCCATCGAGAGCTTGTCGGGGTGGTACGACAGCGCGGGGCCCGTGGTGTCGAGGATCGTGTAGTCGTCGCCGCGGCGCAGACGCAGCGTGACGGTGCCGGTGACGGCCGACGCGACCCAGCGCACGAGCGACTCGCGCAGCATGAGCGACTGCGGGTCGAGCCAGCGGCCCTCGTACATGAGGCGCCCGAGGCGGCGCCCCTCCGAGTGGTACGTCGCGACGGTGTCCTCGTTGTGGATCGCGTTGAGCAGGCGCTCGTAGGCGGCGTGCAGCAGCGCCATGCCCGGCGCCTCGTAGATGCCGCGCGACTTCGCCTCGATGATGCGGTTCTCGATCTGGTCGGAGACGCCGATGCCGTGGCGGCCGCCGATGCGGTTCACCTCGTCGACGAGGTCGACGGGGCTCAGCTCGACGCCGTTCACCGACACGGGACGGCCGGCCTCGAAGCCGATCGTGACGTCCTCGGGCTCGATGACGACGTCGTCGCGCCACGACGCGACGCCCATGATGGGCTGCACGAGCAGCACGGAGGCGTCGAGCTGCTCGAGATCCTTCGCCTCGTGCGTCGCGCCCCAGATGTTCGCATCGGTCGAGTACGCCTTCTCGGCGGAGTCGCGGTAGCCGAAGCCGTGCTCGACGAGCCACGCCGACATCTCGGAGCGGCCACCGAGCTCCTCGACGAACTTCGCGTCGAGCCACGGCTTGTAGATGCGCAGCGCGGGGTGCGCGAGGAGGCCGTAGCGGTAGAACCGCTCGATGTCGTTGCCCTTGTAGGTCGAGCCGTCGCCCCAGATGTCGACGCCATCCTCCTTCATGGCGCGCACGAGCATCGTGCCCGTGACCGCGCGCCCGAGCGGCGTCGTGTTGAAGTAGGTCTTGCCGCCGGAGCGGATGTGGAAGGCGCCGCACTGCAGGGCGACGAAGCCCTCCTCGACGAGCATCTCGCGAGCGTCGACGAGACGCGCGGCCTCGGCGCCGTACTCGAGCGCGCGGCTGGGCACGGCGTCGATGTCGGGCTCGTCGTACTGGCCGATGTCCGCGGTGTAGGTGAAGGGGATGGCGCCGTTGTGCCGCATCCAGGCGACCGCCACGGAGGTGTCGAGCCCTCCCGAGAAGGCGATGCCGACGCGCTCGCCGACGGGCAGGGAGGAGAGGACCTTCGACATGCCCTCCAGCCTAGAGCCGCGCGGATGCGCGAGACGACGCGCGGCTCTAGGGTCGGAAGGTGGATGCGCGCTCCGAGGACCCCGCAGGATCGACCGCGGAGGGCTCGACGCTGCTGCGCGGACGCGTCGTCTCGGACGGCATGGCGACCGACTCGGCGTGGGTGCTCGTGGACGCCGGTCGCATCGTCGACGTCGGCGTCGGCGCAGCACCGCGCGCCGACCGCACGCTCGAGGGCGCCGTCGTCGCGCCGGGCTTCGTCGACCTGCACTGCCACGGTGGCGCGGGCGCCGCGTTCGACGACGGCGAGGCGGCGATCGAGCACGCGATGGCGTTCCACCGCGCGCACGGCACCACGAGGCAGCTCGCGTCGCTCGTGACGGGATCGCTCGACGCGATGGCGACGCGCGTCGCCGACGTCGCGACGGTCGCGGCGCGCGACGACCGCCTGCTCGGCGTGCACCTCGAGGGTCCGTGCATCGCCGAGGCTCGCAAGGGCGCGCACGACGCGACGCTGCTGCGCGCGCCGGATGCCGCGTCCGTCGACGCGCTCGTGGACGCCGTGGGCGCGCTGCCCGCCATGATCACGCTCGCCCCCGAGCTCGGTGGCGGCCTCGACGCCGTCGCCGCGCTGTCGGCGCGCGGCTGGCGCGTGGCGGTCGGGCACACGGATGCCGAGGTCGAGGTGGGCGCGGCGGCGTTCGACGCCGGCGCCACGATCGTGACGCACGCGTTCAACGGCATGCGCGGCCTCGACCATCGCGCGCCGGGCGTGCTGCCCGCGGCGTTCGACGACGAGCGCGTCACGATCGAGGTCATCGCGGATGCCGTGCACGTGCATCCGCGCATGGTGCGCCTGCTCTTCGACGCGGCCCCGGGTCGCGTGGCCCTCATCACCGACGCCATGGCGGCGGCGGGCCAGCCCGACGGCGACTGGATGCTCGGCTCGCTCGCCGTCACCGTGACGGATGGCGTGCCCCGGCTGCGCGAGGGCGGCTCGATCGCGGGCTCGACGCTGACGCTCGACCGCGCGGTGCGCGTCGCGGTGGGCGCGGGCGTGCCGCTCGAGACCGCGATCGACGCGGCGACGCGCGTGCCGGCGCGCGCCCTCGGCGTCGACGACCGCTTCGGCTCGATCGCACCCGGCCGCGTCGCCGACCTCGTGGTGCTCGACGAGCACCTCGAGGTGTCGGCGGTGCTCTCGCGTGGGGAGCTCGTGCAGCCGTGACGACGACAGGTCGGCGCGGTCGGTCCGCGGAGATGTCCCATGCGCCCTCCGCGCTGCCCGCGTCCGCGGATCGGCGGAGCCGAGCGCTGTCGATCGACGCGCTGCGCGGCATCGCGATCGTGCTGCTCGTCGTGCTCCACGCGACCGAGGGGCTCACCTTCCGCTTCGGCACGGCCGGGCCTGCGTGGCTCGCGCCGATCAACGAGCTCTTCATGCCCTTCCGCATGCCGACGCTCATGTTCCTGTCCGGCATGCTGCTCGGGCCGTCGCTCGCGAAGCCGCTCGGCGCCTACCTGCTGAGCAAGGTGCGCAACCTCGCCTGGCCGTACCTCATCTGGTCGACCGTGCTGCTGCTGACGGCGGGGTGGACGTTCTTCGTCGTGCACTACCTGCCCGATCCGACGTCGTGGATCGCCGTCGGCTACCTCTGGTACCTCTGGTACCTGCTCGTCTTCACCCTCGTCGCCCCGTTCGTCCGCTGGATCCCGACGTGGATCTCGGCGGCCGTCTGCCTGACGATCGCGCTCGTGCTGCCCTCGAGCGGCGGGCTCGAGGGCTACATGCACTACGGCACGCTCTTCCTGCTGGGGCACCTGTTCGCGCAGCACCGGTCGCAGGTCGATCGAGCGCTGCGGCGTCCTGCGACCATCGCCGTGCTCGCGACGCTCGGGGTCGTGCAGGGCCTGCTCGCCGTGCTCGTGAGCACGACGCTGACGCGTGAGACGTACATGCTGCCGCTGACGGTGGCCGGCATCGTGGCGTCGCTCGTGCTGCTGGAGCGCGCGGGCAGCGCGAGGTGGATGCGCCCGCTGGCCTGGATCGGCGAGCGTTCGATCGTCTTCTACCTCGTGCACTGGCCCGTGATGGTGCTCACGGGCTGGTTCGTCACGTCGCAGGGGCTCGACGCGCTGTGGTTCCCCGTGAACCTCGTCGCCGCGTTCGCCGTCGCGACGCCGCTCTCGTTCCTCGTGCACCGTCGGCCGGTGCGCTGGCTCTTCCAGGCCCCGCTGCTGGGGCGCTGGGTGCGCCGAGCCGGAGCGCCTCGCCGCGTCGACGCGACCCCAGCGGCACCGGCCGTCGCCCGCATCCCCACGCCCGGCGTCGCGCTGCCGCCCGTGCCGCCGACGCCTCCGCTGCCGACGACCGCCGTCGACCCTCGGCGCTGAGCGCTACGCGCCGGGCTGCACGATGCTGCGGTGCTCGACCGTGTACCGGTAGTACTCGGTGAGCCGCAGCTCGGATGCGGCCGCCTCGTCGACGACGATCGTGGCGCTGCGGTGCAGCTGCAGCACGGAGCCCGGCCACATCGACGACACGGGGCCCTCGACGATCTCGGCGATCGCGCGCGCCTTCGACGCACCCTGCGCCACGAGCAGCGCACGCTTGGCGTCGAGGATCGTGCCGAGCCCCTGCGTGAGGCAGTGCATCGGCACCTGGTCGAGGCTGTCGAAGAAGCGCGCGTTCGCCTCGCGCGTCGCCGGTGCGAGCGTCTTGACGCGCGTGCGCGACGACAGCGACGACGTGGGCTCGTTGAAGCCGATGTGGCCGTTGCCGCCGATGCCGAGCAGCTGCAGGTCGACGCCGCCCGCGGCGGCGATCTGCGCCTCGTAGTCGGCTGCCGCGGCGTCGAGGTCGTCGGCGAGACCGTCGGGCACGCGCACGCGGGAGGCGTCGAGCCCGAGCGGCTGCACGACCTCGCGGTCGACGACCGCGTGGTACGACTCGGGGTGGTCGTGCGCGATGCCGACGTACTCGTCGAGCGCGAACGCCGACACGCGCGACAGGTCGAGGCCCGCGTCGCGGCGCGCGGCGAGCGCGCGGTACGTCTCGAGCGGGCTCGACCCGGTGGCGACGCCGAGCACCGCCTCCGGCTTCGCCGACACGACCTCGGCGATCCGACCTGCTGCGAAGGCGCCGACCTCGGCCGGCCCCGCGACGATCACGACTTCCACGCGCTGCTCCCCAGGATCGCGGCCCCGACGGCGGCCGGCTGGCTGCCTGCTGGGACCATGTGCACCCTCGACGGTATCGCCAACGCGGCGAGGAAGGGCGACGTCGCCGCCCATGCCGAGAGCCGCGCGCGCACGCCGTCGAGCAGCGGCGCCCCGAGCCCGCGCATGCCGCCGCCGATCGCGATGGTGCCGACGTCGAGGGTGAGCACGAGCATGCGGATGCCGTGGGCGAGCGCGTCGACGACGACGTCCCACTCGGCCGCCGCCGCGGCATCCCCTGCGCGTGCGGCCTCGAGCATGCGCGCCGCGGGCCACGGCTCGCCCCACCGCTCCGCGAGCGCCCAGCCGGCGGCGACGGTCTCGAGGCATCCGGTCTGGCCGCATCGGCAGACGCCGGTCGCGCCGGGCACGGGCACGTGCCCGATCTCGCCTGCGACGCCGCTCGCCCCGCGCCACACGGCGCCGTCGAGCTCGACGCCCGCCGCGATGCCCGTGCCGAGCCCGAGGTAGGCGAATGCGTCGCTGCCGCGGTCGTGCAGCAGGTGCCGCGCGCCCGCGACGGCGGCCTTGACGTCGTTCTCGACGAGCACGCGCGCGCCGAGCCGTGCACCGACGGCGGCGCCCACGTCGAAGGCGCCGAGCCCGAGGTGCACGGCGTCGCGGATGCTCGATCGGTCGGCGCCGACGACGCCGGGGATGCCGAGGCCGACGCCCCCGAGGTCGCCGACGGTCGCGCCCACGTCGCGCAGCACGGGCAGCGCGGCGGCGAGCACCGAGTCGACCACCGCCTCGCCGTGCTCGGTGGCCACCTGGTGCTGCCCCACCACGACGCCGCGGTCGTCGAGCAGCACCGCGGCGGTCTTCGTGCCGCCGACGTCGATGCCGAGCCGCATCACGCGCGCTCGATCCAGCGGCGCAGCGCCTCGCCGACCGCCCGGCTCGCGCCGAACGTCGCGACGTCGGCGAGCTCGCCCGCCGACCAGCCGAGGTCGACGACGAGCGCGTCGTGGCGCTCGCGCAGCCCCTCGACGGTCGCGCGGGACTCGTCGCCGCGCTCGAGGTCCTTGCCGAGCAGGAGCACGGGTCCGGGCTCGAGCGTCGGCACGGCACCGGGCTCGACGACGACGGATGCGGCGAACGGATCCCACGGCACGGCGCCCGCGGCGATGTTCGCGGCGCGCTCGATGCGCACGGTCGTCGCGGTGCGGCGGTCGCCGCGCACGCGGCCGAGCCACGCGCTGCCCGCGTCGGTCACGGAGAACGTGGCGGCGATGCGTCCCAGCTCGTCGTCGACGACGTCGCCGAGCTCGTCGAGCGGCAGCGGCGCGGGCGAGGCGGCGGCGAGCGCGTGCACGCGGCGCCCGGCGTCGCGCACGCGCTCCTCGGGCAGCCTGCCGTCGGCGACGGCGGCGAGCACGGCGGCCTCGATCGCATCCATGCCCTGCGGGCCGGTGGCGGTGCCGAGGCACAGCAGGTCGCAGCCCGCCGCGAGCGCGCGGACCGCGGCCTCGGGGATGCCCGTCTCCCCCGACGCGCCCGCCATGTCGAGCGCATCCGACACGATGACGCCCTCGAACCCGAGCTCGCCGCGCAGGAGTCCCTGCAGGATGCGGCTCGAGAGCGTCGCGGGCACGGCGTCGAGCGCGGGCAGCACGATGTGGCTCGTCATGATCGTCGCGGCGCCCGCGGCGATCGCGGCGCGGAACGGTGCGAGCTCGCGCGCGTGCAGCACGTCGATCGGCGCGTGCACGACGGGGAGGCCGAGGTGCGAGTCGACGGCGGTGTCGCCGTGGCCCGGGAAGTGCTTCGCGCTCGTCGCGACGCCCGTCGACTGCACGCCCCGCGTCCACGCCGCGACGTGCTCGGCCGCGAGCGCGGCCTCCGCCCCGAACGAGCGCACGCCGATGACCGGGTTGCGGGAGTCGACGTTGACGTCGGCGACCGGCCCGAACGTGAGCGTGCAGCCCGCGGCGCGCACGTCGCGACCGACGCGCTCCCCCACCGTGCGCGTCCACGCGACGTCGTCCGCGCGACCCAGCACCGCGGGGCCCGGGTACGGGGCGCCCGTCGCGTAGTGGATGCGCGTGACGTCGCCGCCCTCCTCGTCGATCGCGACGACGGCGCTCGGCCGCACGGCGCGCACCGCATCCGCCAGCGCGCGCACCGTCGCCGCGTCGGGCGCGTTCTCGCCGTAGAGGCACACCGACGCGAGCCCGTCGGCCAGCCGATCCGCGACCCACGCGGGAAGCGTCGTGCCTGCGAACCCGGGCATGAGCACGGCCCGCACGTCGTGCAGCAGCGACCCGCTCATCCCTTCACCGCCCCGCTCACGAGGCCGCTCGTCATGCGGCCCTGCACGACGAGGAAGAAGATGACGACGGGCAGCGCCATGAGGGTCGAGCCGGCCATGATCGCCGCCCAGTTCGTCGTGCCGTTCAACGCGAGGAACGTGCGCAGCCACACGGGCAGCGTCATGAGCATCGGGTCGGTGTTGACGATGAGGGCGATGAGGAACTCGTTCCACGCCTGGATGAACGCGAAGACGCCCGTCGCGACGAGCCCCGGCGCCAGCAGCGGGAGCGTGACGCGCAGGAAGGCGCCGACGCGCGAGCAGCCGTCGATCATCGCCGCCTCCTCGAGCTCGATGGGCACGCCGTCGACGAAGCCGCGCAGCGTCCAGATCGTGAACGGCAGCACCGTCGCGCTGTACACGAGGATGAGCGCCAGCACGGTGTTCAGCAGCTGCCAGCCGTCGAGCACGCGGTACAGCGACACCATCATCGCCTCGAGCGGCAGCATCTGGATCGCGAGGATCGCCACGATGAAGCCGCGGCGGCTGCGGAAGCGGAACCGCGAGATCGCGACGGCGGCGAGGAAGGCGAGCACCGCGGCGACGACGACCGTCACGAGCGTCACGACGAGCGACGTGCCAAGCGCGGGCAGGAAGGGCGTGCGGCCCGGGTCGAGCAGCACGGTCTCGTAGTTGCGCAGCGTCCACGTCTCGGGCCACAGCTGCAGCTCGGGCGTGCGCACCTCGTCGTTCGGCTGGAAGGAGGTCTTCACCATCCAGTACACGGGGAAGACGGCGCACAGGAACACGACGACGGAGACGGCGCACCACAGCACCGTCATGCCGCGGTAGGCGCGCGAGCCCTTCACGAGTCGCTCCGCAGCATGCGGCGGATGAGCGCGATCGACGCGATCGAGATGACGGCCATCGTGATGATGGCGAGCGCGCCGCCCTGGCCGTACTCGCCGCCCGAGATGGCGGTCTGGTAGATGTACACGCCGAGCGTCGACGTCTCGGCGCGGATGCCGCCGATGTCCTGCAGGGCGAAGATCTGCGTGAAGACGCGCAGGTCCCAGATGATCTGCAGGATCGTCGCGATGACGAGGATCGGCGCGACCTGCGGCAGCACGATGCGCGTGAACCGCTGGATGGGTCCGGCCCCGTCGAGCGCCGCAGCCTCGAGCTGCTCGTCGGGCACCTGCGTGAGGCCCGCGTAGACCGTGAAGGCGACGAACGGGATGGCGCCCCACACGATGACGACGACGGCGACGCCGAGGAACGACATGGGCTCGATGAGCCACGAGTGCCTGTCGAACTGCGCGAGCCCCAGCCCGTCGCGCAGCAGCTGGTTGACGACGCCGTACTCGGTGTCGACCATCCATCCCCACACGATCGTCGCGGTGAGCGCGGGCATCGCCCAGGCGAGCAGCAGGCCGACGCTCATGAGGATGCGGAACGGCTTCGGCAGCCGCTGCATGAGCAGCGCGATGAGCGTGCCGAGCACCATGGTCACGACGACGCACACGGCGGCGAAGCCGACGGTGCGGCCGAGGACCTCGTAGAAGGAGGGGTCGGTGAGCACGCGCACGTAGTTGTCGAGGCCCACCCACTCCGCGGGTCGGCCGAACGCCTGCGCACGCCCGAACTCCTGGAAGGAGAGGACGACGAGCTGCACCATCGGCCAGCCGATGATCGCGAGCACCACGAGCGTCGCGGGGGCGAGCAGCACGTACGGCAGCGCTCCCGCGCGCCGCCGCGCACGGCTCGGGGCTCGCGCGCCGGGCGGCGGGGCGACGGCCGTCACCGCGGGGCTCGCGGCGGTCGGCACCTGGGTCTGCACCATGGGGTCGTCCTCCTAGGATCGTGTCGGCCTTCCTAGGGCCGGATGCGGTCGGCGCGGCGGGCGATGCCGCGCCGACCGCATCGTGTGCGGGATCGCATCCCGCCGGCCGCCGAGCGTCGGCGGCCGTGCTGGCTCGAGGAGGCCACGGCGCTCGGCCGGGGCCCCCTCGAGGGCGTCAGCCGTTGAGGATGGCCTCGATGTCGGCGTCGGCCTGCTCGGCGAGGGCCTGCACGTCGCCGCCCTGGGCGATGCTCACGAACAGGTCCTGCATGATGCCCGCGGCCTCCACGTCGGCCCACCTCGGCGACGCCGGCGTGAGTCGGGCGTTGGCAGCAGCGGCGGTCGACGCCTCGGCCGACGCGTCGGTGCCGAGCGTGTCGGCGAGCGAGACGCGTGCGGGCACGAGCCCGTTCTCGCCGTACACCGTCTGGAACTCCTCGCCGAGGATGATCCGCATGGCGTCGAGCGCGAGCTCGGGGTGCTCGGTCTGCGCCGAGATGGCGATGTTCGAGCCGCCGGCGAAGACCTGCGCGGCGCCGCCATCCATGCCGGGCATCGCGTAGACGCCGAGCGTCGCCTCGACCTCGGGGCAGCCGGGCGTCTCGGCGTCGGCGGGCGCGAGGATCGATCCGCGCACCCAGTTCGGTGCCGAGACCTGCAGGCTCGTGCCGTCGCAGAACCCGACCTGCGGGTTCGTCTCGTTGGCGTCGACAGGGGCGCGCGAGGCGCCCTGCATGACCTGCTGCACCTGCTCGAGGCCCGCGACCGACTCGTCGCTCGAGAGCTGCGCATCCCACTCCTCGCCGTCGGGCACGGCGATCTCGCCGCCGTGCTCCCACACGAAGGGCAGGCCGTTGTACCAGTCCTGGCCGGGCCACCACAGGCCGGATGCGCCGGGGTTGGCGGCTGCGAGCGCCTCGGCGTTCGACGCGTACTCGTCGAGCGTCGTCGGCACCTCGAGCCCGGCCGCCTCGTACGCGGCGGTGTCGTAGTAGACGACGCGTGCGCCCGAGTAGAGCGGCGCGGCGTAGAAGGCGTCCTCGTACGTGCCGATCTCGACGAAGCCGGGCAGCAGGTCGTCGCCGCCGAGGTCCTCGTAGTGGTCGGTGAGGTCGAGGAAGGCGCCCGCGCTGGTGAAGGCGGGCGTCTGGGTGTTGCCGATCTCGACGATGTCGGGGCTGTCGGAGCCCGAGAGCGCCGTCGTGAGGCGGTCGACGAGGCCGTCCCACGACTGCTCCTCGATGACGATGGTCGAGCCGGGATGCTCGTCCGCGAACTGCTGCTGCAGCAGCTCGCGTGCCTCGTCGGGGGTGTCGGTGCCGACGAGCCAGACGGTGAGCTCGGCGCCGTCGTCGCCGCCGCTGCCACCGTCGCCGTCGGCGCTGCCGGCGCTGCAGCCGGCCGCGGCGAGCACGCCGACTGCGGCGACGCTCGCGAATGCGATCTTCCTCATGCGTGGTCCTTTCCTAGGGCGACCGGCGGGTTGGCCCGCCGACTCTCGGGGGTCACGCGACCCCGAGCTCTCCGGAGCGCACGAGCATCGCGGCTCCACGCACGACGACGTCGTCGCCGTGCTCGGTCATGGCGACGACGACCTCCTGGCCGTCGTCGAGGGTGCGCTCGCGCAGCGTGCGCTCGGCGGCGCGCGCGAGGGGTCCGTCGACGAGGTCGGCGGGGCCCGAGACGACGACGCGCGGCAGGTCGAGGACGCCGACGATGGGTGCGAGCGCGATGCCGAGGCGGTGCCCGGCCTCCTCGAGGATGCGGTCGTGGTCGTCGGGGTCGGCGACGGCGAGCGCGTGGCGCAGCCTCGGCTCGGCGAGCCACGCCTCGAGGCAGCCGTCGCGGCCGCACGCGCAGCGCGGCCCTCCGTCCGTCCCGATGGTCACGTGGCCGATCTCGCCCGCGGCCGAGCGGGTGCCGCGCACGGGCACGCCGCCGACCGCGAGTCCCGCGCCGACGCCGAGGCCGATGCGCACGACGAGCAGGTCGGCGTCCGAGCGGCCGCGCTCGGCGAGCAGCGCGGCGTTGGCGTCGTTCGCGACGTGCACGGGCACGCCGAGCTCGGCGGCGATGCGGTCGCGCAGCGCGAGGCCGTGCCAGTCGAGGTTGGGGGCCTGCAGCACGACGCCGTCGACGTCGACGACGCCGGGGGTGCCGACGCCGATGCCCACGATGCCGGTGCCTGCGCGGTCGCGCAGCGTGCGGGCGAGCTGCAGCACGAGCGCGACGGCCGCCTCTCCCGTGCGGCCGCGCGTGGGCACCTCGGCGCGGTCCAGCACCGTGCCGTCGACGGCGACGAGCGCGCCGCGGAACGCGACGGCGTCGGAGAGGTCGAGGCCGACGATCTGGAAGGCGTCGCGCGCGAGGTCGACGAGGGTCGCGGGCTTGCCTGGCCGCACGCCCTCGCGCGTGCCGAGCTCGACGAGCAGGTGCTCGGCGACGAGCTCGGCGACGAGGTCCGAGACGGTGACGCGGGTGAGCGACGTCGCGCGGGCGAGGTCGGCGCGCGACGAGGGGCCCGCGTCGAGCAGCGTCTGCAGCACGAGCGTGCGGTTGTGCGCGCGGGCGTGCTCGGGCAGCACCTTCTGGCGCCTGGGCGCTCCGCTCGCGAACGCGTCGCGCGGGAGGGCGACGGCGGCGTCGGAGCGGACCTGCGTGGGAGCCATGTTTGTTAGTACACCTTCCATACAAACGTCGGCGCAAGACGCGTTCGATCACGATCCGGTCACGAGCGCCCCACCCGGGCGGTGCCGGACGCGTCATCCCGAGGTCTGATGCAGCGCGCGGTGGAGTCGACTACGGTGAGTGCCATGGACGACCTGCGGCTCGAGGAGCTCAACGCGAGGAACGCCGTGGCGGCGAACGGCCTCACGCTCAAGCGCGGCCAGGAGGCCTTCCTCGTGCCCGCGTCGAACGAGGCCTACGTCGATCAGTCGACGACGTGGACGCGCGTGGTCTACGCAGGCGACGAGCTCGTGGCGTACATCATGGCCAACTTCGACGCCGAGTCGACGAAGGACGAGTACCGCTGCAGCGTGCTGCGCATGCACGTCGCCGCGACCGCGCAGGGCCAGGGCGTCGGCACGTACGCGGTCGGCCAGGTGGCCGAGGAGGGCAAGCGTCGCGGCTTCGACGCGCTCTACGCCATCTGGGAGCCCGGCGAGCTCGGCCCGAACGCCTTCTTCACCGCCATCGGCTTCGAGGTCGTCGGCGAGACCGAGTTCGGCGACCAGATCGGCCGCCGCACGCTCTAGCCCGCGGATGGGCCCCGGTCCGGCACGCTCGGCTCGCTCGGGCGCGGACGCCGCGGCTGCGGGTCCTGCGCGTCGAGGGCCAGGGTCCACCGACGCAGGATCGCCGCGAGCGCGACGCGGTCGGCCTCGCCCAACGGTGCGACGAGCGCGTGCTCGGTGGCGAGGTGCGCGGCGTACGCCTCGTCGATGAGGTCGCGGCCCCGCTCCGTCAGCGCGACGGCCCGCGTGCGGCCGTCCTCGGCGCCACGCTCTCGCGTCACGAGTCCCGCGGCGACGAGTCGGTCGATGCGCTTCGTCATCCCGCCCGTCGTCACCATCGTCTGCTCGGCGATCCGGCCCGGCTGCAGCGGCACCGCGTTCCTGCGGAGGGTCGCCAGCACGTCGAACTCCCCCTCGCCGAGGCCGAAGTCGCGCTGCCGCGTCACGACCCGCGCGCGCAGACGATCCCCGAGCCGGTGCATCCGCCCGACGACCTCGACGGGGCTCGCGTCGAGGTCGGGGCGCACCTCGCGCCATTGCGCGACGATCGCGTCGACGACGTCGCGCCCGTCTGGGTCGTGCTCGTCTGCGTCGTGCGGGGCCTCGGGCACCGCTGGCATCTCGGGGTCGATCACCCTTGCACGATACCTTCCCCGTCAGATACTTTCGCTTCCATGGAAGCGAAATGGCGGTGGATGCTGCTGACGGCGATCGCACCCGTGTCCTGGGGATCGATGTACGTCGTCACGCATCAGGCCCTGCCGCCCGACGCTCCCCTCTGGGGCGCGGCGTCGCGCGCGCTGCCCGCGGCCCTCGTCCTGCTGCTCGTCGTCCGGCGCCTGCCGACGGGCGCGTGGTGGTGGCGCTCCGCGGTGCTCGGCGTGCTGAACGTCGCCGCGTTCTTCCTGCTCGTGTACGTCGCTGCCACCCTGCTGCCCTCGAGCATCGCCGCATCCGTCATGGCGGCGAGCCCCATCGTGCTCATGGCGCTCGCATGGCCGATCGCGCGCGAGCGGCCGACGCCGAGGCTCGTGGTGGGTGCGGGCGTGGGCATCGCCGGAGTGCTGCTCGTCGTCACGGCGGGCGCCGACGCGGTCGACGTGCGAGGCGTGGTCGCGAGCGCCGCCGCCCTCGGGATGTGGTCGCTCGGCTCCGTGCTCGCGAAGCGCTGGCACGACGGCACGCCCGCGCTGCACCTCACCGCCTGGCAGCTCGCGGCGGGCGCGCTCGTGCTCGCGCCGTGCGCCGTGCTCGTCGAGGGTGCGCCGCCCCGGGTCGACGCCGTCGGCGTCGCCGCCTACGCGTACGTCGCGCTCGTCGCGACCGCGCTCGCCTTCGTCTGCTGGTTCGCGGGCATGCAGCACCTGCCCGCCGGCGCCGTCGGCATCGTCGCCCTGCTGAACCCCGCGACGGGCGTGCTGCTCGGCGTCGTGATCGGCGGCGAGCACCTCTCCGTGCTGCAGGGCGTCGGCATCGCGCTCGTCATGGCCGCCGTCGCGATCGGAGCGACCCGCGCCCGCGCGGCTGGGCGCCCCGCCCCCGCGCCCGCGCCCTGACGCGCGCTCCGCGCGAGCGCCCGCGCCCAGACGCGCGCTCCGCGCGAGCGCCCCGACCCCTGACGCGCGCGTGCGTCTCGCAGGCGATCCGGGCAGGTAGAGGGGACATGCCCCTCCGCTGCCGGGATCGCCTGCGAGACGGAGGCGCATCCGCACGCCGGGTCGCGTCTCGCAGGCGCGGGCGCGGAGGCGCTCAGGCGGGCTTGGAGGCGGTCAGGCGACCGCGAGCGCGGCGCGCACGTCGCCGCCCGCCGCATCCAGCAGCGACTGCGCCCGTTGCGCGTCGCACGCGGCGAGCAGCATGACCACCGCGGTCTTCGCGTGGATGCCCGCGGCGGCGAGCGCGTCGGCGGCGATCTCGGGGGCCGCGCCCGTCGCCTCGGCGACGATGCGCTGCGCACGGTCGACGAGCTTCGCGTTCGTCGGCCGCACGTCGACCATGAGGTTGCCGTACACCTTGCCGGTGCGCACCATGCTCGCGGTCGACAGCATGTTGCACACGAGCTTCTGCGCCGTGCCCGCCTTGAGGCGCGTCGAGCCCGTGAGCACCTCGGGACCCGTGTCGACCTCGATCGCGACGTCGGCCGCGGCGCCGATGCGCGAGCCGACGTTGCACGCGACCGCCACGGTCGCAGCCCCGCGGGCGCGCGCCTCGGCGAGCCCGCCGAGGACGTACGGGGTGCGCCCGCTCGCCGCGAGCCCCACGACGACGTCGTCGGGACCGACGTCGACGCCCGCCACGTCGGACGCGCCGAGCGCAGGATCGTCCTCGGCGCCCTCCACGGCCACGACGAACGCGTCGCGCCCCCCAGCCATGAGCCCGAGCACCTCCGACGGGTCGGTGCCGAAGGTCGGCGGGCACTCGACGGCGTCGAGCAGCCCGAGCCGTCCGCTCGTGCCCGCCCCGAGGTACACGAGCCGCCCACCCCGTCGGCGCGCGGCCGCGATGCGGTCGACGGCCTCCGCCACCTGCGGCAGCACGGCGCGCACGGCGGTGGCGACCGTCGCATCCTCGTCGTTCATGCGCGCGAGCAGCTCGGCCGTGTCGAGGGTGTCGAGATCGGCGGTGCGCGGGTTGCGACGCTCGGTGCCGAGCGCGGCGATCGCCTGGATGTCGTCGGTCACGGGAGCTCCTGTCGAGGGGTGGATGGCGCTCATGCGCCGGCCGTGGCGGTCGCGGCGACCGTGATGGGTGCGTCGCCGTCGCGCTCGACGATCGCCCACGCGTCGCCGTTCAGCACGACGACGGGCGAGACGAGCGAGGGCACGCGGCCGCGCACGGCGTCGAGGTCGACGTCGACGATCGCGTCGCCCGCCTCGACGGCGTCGCCCTCGGCGCGCAGCACCGTGAACCCCTCCCCCTCGAGCGCGACGGTGCCGAGCCCGATGTGCACGAGCACCTCGAGCCCGTCCGCCGTCGTCACGCCGAACGCGTGACCCGTCGGGAAGAGCGCCGTGATCGTGCCGGCGACGGGGCTCGCGAACCGGCCGCTCGAGGGGTCGACGGCGAAGCCGTCGCCGAGCGTGCGGTCGCGGAAGGCAGCGTCGGGCACGTCGTCGAGCGACACGATGCGCCCTTCGGCAGGTGCCGCGACGTGGATGCGCGTGCCGGGCGCCGCCACCACGGGTGCGCCGGGCGCATCGGCGGTCGCCTCGTCGACATCCCCGCCGTGCTCGGCGAGGAGCGACCTCGGGAAGCCGAAGAGCATCGTGATGACGAACCCGGCGACGTAGCCGGCCAGCAGTCCGACGACGTAGGCGAGGATGGCGTAGCCCTGTCCCTCGTCGCTCTGCAGCAGCGGCAGCAGCGCCCAGCCAGACGGGCCGATGGCCGTCGCGCCCCACGGTGCCACGAGCTGGTTGAACGCGCCGGCCACCGCACCGCCCACGGCGCCGCCGAGGCACGCGGTGAGGAAGGGGCGGCCGAGCGGCAGCGTCACGGCGTAGATGAGCGGCTCGCCGACGCCGAGCACGCCCACGGGCAGCGCGCCCTTGATGGCGCGGCGCAGCGACGCGTTGCGGCGCAGTCGGATCCAGATCGCGATCGCCGCGCCCACCTGCCCAGCGCCCGCCATCGCGAGGATCGTGAGCAGCGGGGTGAAGCCCAGCTGCTCGATGAGGGTCGCGTGGATGGGGATGAGCGCCTGGTGCAGGCCGAGCATGACGAGCGGGAGGAAGAGGCCGCCGAGCACGAAGCCCGCGAGCACGCCCGAGACCTGCAGCAGCCAGACGGCGCCCTCGCCGATGCCGGTCGCGATCGCGCCGGCGAGCGGCATGAAGGCGAAGATCGTCGCGAGGCCCGCGCCGAGCAGCGCGAGCGTCGGCGTGACGAGGATGTCGATGGCGTCGGGGATGCGCCCGCGCAGCGCGCGCTCGATCCACGAGGCGAGCACGGCGGCGAAGATGGCGCCGATGACGCCGCCCTGCCCGGGTGCGAGCGTGATCTCGCCCACGAGGGGCAGCGCGTAGGTGACGTCGGCGATGCCGGGGAAGACGATGATCGCGGCGACGGCGCCGCCGATGGCGGGCGTGCCGCCGAACTCCTTCGCGGCATTGATGCCCGCGAAGATCGCGAGGTACGCGAAGAAGGCGGAGCCGATGGCGGTGAGCGCTGGGATGAGCCCCGCGACCCACTCGGGTGCGGCGCCGACGGCATCCCAGTTCACGAGCAGGCCTCGCACGGCGGCGACGATGCCCGCACCGATGAGCGCCGGGATCAGCGGCACGAAGATGTTCGCGATCTTGCGGATGAGGTTCTTGAACGGGGTGTCGTTGCGGCGCTTCTGCGCCGCCTTCATGCCGGCGCCGCGGGCGGCGAGCGCCGCGGCCTCGTCGTTCGCGTCGACGCCCGCATCCGCGAGGCGTGCGCGGAAGGCGGTCGTGATGCGCGTGACGGCGCCCGGTCCGAGCACGATCTGGTACGTCTCGTCGTCGACGACGCCGAGCACGCCGTCGGTGGCGCGGATGGCGGTCTCGTCGATGCGGTCGCGGTCGCGCGGCGTCACGCGCATGCGCGTCATGCACTGCTCGACGCCGACGACGTTGTCGGCGCCGCCGAGGTGCTGGAGCAGCTCGGCGGCGATCTTCTCGGGTGCGGCCATGGGTGGATCCTCGCGTCGATGGGAGTGACGGTATGGATGGTACCCGATTGACACGTTCCATGTACATTGCGTACACGACGGCGAGCGCGGCCCCTGCGCCGCGCACCGTCGGTACCGTTGCGACGCGACGAGAGGAGCGCCATGGCGACCGAGCCGCGCATCCCGCGAGCCGTGCTGACCGAGGCGCGCGCCCGCTACGACGACCTGCGACCCTCCGAGCGTCGCATCGCCGACGCGCTCTTCGCCGACCCCGAGGGCTTCGCGACGCGATCGATCGGCGAGATCGCCGCCGCCGCGAGCACCTCGACGACGACCGTCGTGCGCTTCACCCGCACCGTCGGCTACGAGCGCTTCCGCGACCTGCGCCGCGCGCTCACCGAGCAGAACCTGCGCGAGCGCCTCGCGATCGCCGCCGTCGACGTCACGAGCCCCGACGTCTCCGCGGGCGACGGCATGGACGACGTCGTCGCGAGGGTCGCCGCCAACGAGTCGCTCTCGATCGCCGACACCGCCGCCACGATCGACGTGGCCGCCCTCACCGCAGCGGTCGGCGCCATCGCGAGCGCGAGGCGCGTCGACCTCTTCGGCGTCGGCGCGAGCGCCATCGTCGCCGTCGACCTGCAGCGCAAGCTCTCGCGCATCGGCCGCATCGCCCTCGAGTGGCCCGAGCCGCACGCGGCGTGGACGGCTGCGGCCGTGCTCGACGACGCCGCCGTCGCCATCGCGATCTCGCACTCCGGCGCGACCGACGAGACCGTGCGCTTCCTGCGCCTCGCCAAGGAGTCGGGTGCGACGACCGTCGCCATCACGAACCACGAGGACTCGCCGCTCGCCCGCCACGCCGACGTCGTGCTGCGCACCGCCGCGCGCGAGGCGACGCCGCTGCGCTCGGGCGCGCTCGGCAGCCGCATCGCGCAGCTCATGATCGGCGACTGCCTCTACATCGGCGTCGCGCAGCTCGACGCCGACGGCGCGATGGACGCGCTGCGCCGCACGTACGCGGCGGTGGGGCGCACGCTGCCGACGGCCTGACGCATCCGCGTCGCGGCCTGGGTCGCGGGTCGCGCGCGTCGCGGCTCGCGTTCAGTTCGCGTCTCGCAGGCTTGCAGCGTGCGTCTCGCAGGCGATCCGGGGTGGCGGAGGGAGGATGCCCCTCCGGTGCCGGGATCGCCTGCGAGACGCACGCACCACGGGCCGAAGCGAGCGCGCGACGTATCGTGGGCGCGTGACCGACCCGGACGACCCCGAGCGCGAGCACGAGCACGAACCTGACCACGAGCGCGAGGCCGAGCGCGACCCCGAGCACGACGCCTTCGTCGAAGCCGTGCACGAGCTCGTGGCGAGCATCCCGCCCGGGCGGGTCATGGCGTACGGCGAGGTCGCCGCCGTGCTCGGCTCGCGCGCCGCCCGACGCGTCGGCCGCATCATGGCGACCGACTCGGAGGGCCTGCCGTGGTGGCGCGTCGTCCGTGCGAGCGGGCTGCCGCCCGCCGGCCTCCACGATCGCGCGCTCCCCCGCTACGAGGCGGAGGGCACCCCGCTCGCCGCGACCGCGCCAGGCGCCGACGCCCCCTTCCGCATCGAGCGCCGCGCGCGCTGGATGCCCGACTGAGCGCCTGCGCACGGCTCGCATGCAGCCCGACGGCGGATGATCGCGGCATGACGCAGTCCCCGCCTCCGCATCCGCAGCAGCCCGCGCCGCCCGGATGGCCGCGGCAGTCGCAGCAGCCCGCGCCGACGGGATGGGGGCAGCAGCCATCGGCGGGCACGCCCGGCGTGCGGCGCCGCGCGAACGCGCTCGGCATCGGGGCGATCGCGATGGCAGCGCTCGTGACGCTGCTCGGGCCCGCGCAGCAGCTCGCCGTCCTCGCCGCCGTCTCCGGCGACGGCGGCGGCTCGTCGATCGCCGGCATCTCCGGCCTCTTCGTCGTGCTGCACGTCGTGCTCGCGCTCGTGACGATCGGCCTCGGCATCGGCGGCCTCGTGGTGCGCGACCGCGGGCGACTGCTCGCCGCAGCCGCCGTGGGCGTCGGCGCCTCCGTGCTCGTCGGCGTCGTCCTGTCGGCGGTCATCGGGCTCGGCGCCTCCACCCTCTGACGCGCCGCGGGCGCCGCCCCGACAGGGGCGACGCCCGCGGGCGAGGCTCAGACGAGCGACTCCCGCCACGCGCGGTGCAGGCTCGAGAACCTGCCGCCGGCCGCGATGAGCTCGGCGGGCGAGCCGTCCTCGATGACGCGTCCGTGCTCCATGACGAGCACGCGATCGGCGATCGCGACCGTCGACAGGCGGTGCGCGATGATGATGGCCGTGCGGTCGGCGAGCAGCGTCTGCAGCGCCTGCTGCACGAGTCGCTCGCTCGGGATGTCGAGGCTCGCGGTCGCCTCGTCGAGGATGAGCACGGCCGGGTCGGCGAGGAACGCGCGCGCGAACGACAGCAGCTGCCGCTGGCCGGACGACACGCGCCCGCCGCGCTTGTTCACGTCGGTGTCGTAGCCGTCGGGCAGCGCGACGATGAAGTCGTGCGCACCCACGGCGCGAGCGGCCGCCTCGATCTCGGCCGGCGACGCATCCGGCTTGCCGAGCGCGATGTTCTCGGCGACCGTGCCGGAGAAGAGGTACGCCTCCTGCGTCACCATCACGACCGCGCGCCGCAGGTCGTCGTTCGCGAGGTCGCGCAGGCTCACGCCGTCGAGGCGCACCGCGCCCTCGGTCGGGTCGTAGAACCGCGACACGAGCTTCGCGAGCGTCGTCTTGCCCGCGCCCGTCGTGCCCACGAGCGCGATGGTCTGGCCAGCCGGGATGTGCAGGTCGAGCTCCGGCAGCACGTCGCCGCCCGTCGCGTACGCGAAGCGCACCTCGTCGAAGTCGATGCGGCCGTGCGCGCGCGCGAGCGCCGCGGGCTGCGCGGGCTCGGGCACCGTCGGCTGCTCCTCGAGCACGCCCGAGATCTTCTCGAGCGCCGCCGACGCCGACTGGTAGCCGTTGAAGAACATCGCGACGCCCTGGATGGGCTGGAAGAACTGCCGCGCGTACAGCGCCGTCGCCAGCAGCACGCCCACCTCGAGCGTGCCGTCGATGACGCGCAGGCCGCCGAGCAGCACGATCGCGGCGATGCTGGCGGCGCCGATCGCGACGATGCCGGGCTCGTAGATGCCGAAGATCGAGATGACGCGGTGGTTCGCCGACCGGTAGTCCTCGACGCGCTCGCCGAACTCGTCCTCGTTGCGCGCCTCCGTGCGGAACGCCTTGACGGCGCGGATGCCCGTCATGGTCTCGACGAAGTAGACGATCATGCGCGCGCTCGTCGTGCGCGTCTCGCGGAACAGCACGGTCGAGCGCACCTGGAACCAGCGGGTGAGCAGGATCGCCGGCACGAGCGCGATGGCGAGCACGAGGCCGGACAGCGGGTCGAGGAGCACCATCGCGACGCCCGTGAAGGCCATGAAGAGGATGCCGCGCACGAGCTCGTTGAGGCCCTGGTCGAGCAGGTCGCGGATCGACTCGAGGTCGCTCGTCTGCCGCGCGATGATGCGGCCCGACGTGTACTGCTCGTGGAACTCGAGGCTGAGGCGCTGCGTGTGGTCGAAGAGCCTGCGCCGCAGCGAGAACAGCACGGCCTGGCTGATGCGGGCCGACGACACCGTGTAGGCGTACATGAGCACGCCCGCGGCGATCGCCGAGACGACGTACGCGATCGTCGCGGCCCACAGCGGCAGCCAGTCCTGCCCGTCGAGGATCGCGGGCAGCGCGACGTCGACGCCGTAGGCGATGATCGCGGGGCCGACGACGCTCGCGCCCGCCGAGACGACGACGAGCGCCATCGTCCAGGCGATGCGGCCGCGGTGCGGTCGGATGAGCTCGAGCAGCAGCCTGCGCGAGCGCAGCCTGATCGCCCGCGACTCCTGCTTCGTGTAGTCGTCGCGGTCCTCGCCGGAGACGCCGTGGACGCTCACAGGTTCACCTCCCGGTTGCGCTCGGCCTCTTCGAGGCTCGAGAGCACGAAGCGGTAGTGCTCGTTGCGGGCGAGCAGCTCGGAATGGGTGCCGACGTCGTCGATGCGGCCGTCGCGCATGAGGGCGACGCGATCGGCGAGCTGCACCGTCGAGGGGCGGTGCGCCACGATGAGCGCCGTCGTCTCGGCGAGCACCTGCCGCAGCGCCGCCTCGACCTGCGCCTCGGTGTCGACGTCGAGCGCCGACAGCGGGTCGTCGAGCACGAGCACCGCGGGCTTCGCCGCGACGGCGCGGGCGAGGGCGAGACGCTGCCGCTGCCCGCCGGAGAGCGACATGCCCTCCTCGCCGATGACGGTGTCGAGACCGTCCGGCAGGTCACGCACGAAGCCGGCCTGCGCGATGCGCAGCGCCTCCTCGACCACCTCCTCGTCGGCGTCTGGCACGCCGAGCGCCACGTTGTCGCGCACGGAGCGGGAGAAGAGCGTCGCATCCTCGAACGCCATGGCGACGTGGGTGCGCAGCTCCTCGCGCGTGAGGTCGCGCACGTCGACGCCGTCGAGCAGCACGCGGCCGCCCGTGACGTCGTACAGCCTGGCGGGCAGCGCCGTGAGGGTGGTCTTGCCGCTGCCGGTCGAGCCGACGAGCGCCATCGTCTCGCCCGGCTCGAGCTCGAGGTCGGCGCCGTCGACGAGGTCGCGCTCGCCCTCGGGCGCGTCCTGGTAGCGGAAGCGCACGCCCTCGAACGTCAGCCGACCGCGCGGCTCGGCGATCGTCTCCGGCCGCTCGGGGTCGTCGATCGTGTTCTCGGTGTCGATGACCTCGTGGAAGCGCACGGATGCGTTGGCGGCGTCGATCGCGAACGCGTAGAGGAAGCCCATCGACTCGATCGGCCAGTTGAGCACGACCGCGGTCGCGAAGAACGCGAGCAGCTGGCCGACGGTGAGCTGGTCGACCGTGACGAGCCACACGCCGACGAACAGGCACACGGCGTAGGAGACGAACGGGATGATCGTCAGCCACATCCACAGCGACGCATCCTGACGCGCCTTCGCGATCTCGGTGCTGCGCAGTGCGCTCGCCTGGCTCGTGAAGCCCTCGAGCGCGTGCGTGCCGCGGCCGAACGCCTTCAGCACGCGGATGCCGTGCACCGACTGCTCGACGGTCGTCGCGAGGTCGCCAGCCTGGTCCTGCGCCTTGCGCGAGACCTGGTGGTAGGTCTGCTCGAAGCGGAACGCGACGATCACGATCGGCAGCGACAGGAGCAGGAACAGGCCGCCGAGCAGCGGGCTCCACCACAGCAGCACGCCGACGCCCACGACGAGCGTCACGAGGTTCACGACGAAGAGCACCGCGCCGAACGCGAGGAAGCGTCGCAGCGTGCCGAGATCCTGCACGGCGCGCGACAGCAGCTGGCCGGACTGCCAGCGGTCGTGGAACGCGACGGGCAGCTGCTGCAGGCGGGCGTAGAGGTCGCGGCGCATCGACGCCTCGACGTACGTCGACGGCTGCAGCACGAAGAAGCGGCGCAGGAAGATGCAGATCGCCTCGGCGAGGCCGAGCGCGAGCACCGCGATCGCGGCGGGCCACACGGCGTCGCGGTCGCCCACGGCGAGCGGGCCGTCGACGAGGGCTCGCAGCACGAGCGGGATGGCGAGCGCCAGCAGCGAGCCGACGAGCGCGGCCAGCGCGCCCGCCAGCATCCGCGGGAGGTAGGGGCGCACGTACGGCATGAGCCTGCCGAGCGACGGGATGACGCGCGGCCGGGTGGGCGCGGAGGGCTGGGACGACATGGGGATTCCTCGGTGCCGCGCTCGTGGCGCGCGTGGAAGGCGGTGCGATGGGGGGAGGCGAGGCGTCGGTGGTCGCCTCATGCTGTCTCGAGGTGTCGAGAGCCCTTCAGGCTATGCGCTGCCCGTGTCCCTCGCAAGCGCCAAGGGGCCCCGCATCCGACGGATGCGGGGCCCGGTGCGGGGCGGGCGTCCCACGCCCGCCCCGATGGTGCGGCGGTCAGCCGGCGGCGCGCACGCGTCGCACGACGAGCGCCGAGCCAGCGGCGGCGAGCAGAGCGCCGAGGGCGAGGATCGACGCGACGTCGAAGCCCGTCCTGGGCAGCGTCGGCGGGCCGGCCTGCGTCGCCGTCGGGGGCGTCTCGGCGGTCGGCGGCTGCACGGGCGGGGGTGCGATCGAGCAGAGCTCGCCACCCGCGGCCGGCACGTCGACCACGAAGGTGCGCGTCGCGAGGTCCTGCGACACGCCGGACAGGCCGGCGGCGAACGCCGAGCCCTCCTCGGCGACGGCGACGAACGTCGCACGACCGCCGCCGGCGGGCACGTCGACGACGGTCCACGAGGCGCGCTCGATGCCGCCCGTCGTCGCGGTGCCGGGCGCGGTGCAGGTGGCGCCCGTGACGACGACCTCCGCCGAGGCGACGCCGGCGACGGGGGTGTCGCACGGCTGCTCGTGGAAGGTGTGCGTCCAGCTGGTCACGGCGCCCTCGGGTGCCGCGTAGCCCGCGTCGAGCTCGGCGACGACGACCACGACGCGCTCGCCGCCGACGTACGTGCCGGGGTCGGTCACGACGTAGCGCACGTGCTCGACCCCGGTCGGCAGCGCGTACGGCGCCTCGCCGTCGGGACCGCAGACCTCGGCGAACGTCGGCGCGGGGATGGCACCCGTCGTGCAGGGCTCGTCGGTCACGGGGAAGGTCCACGAGCGCGGCTCGGTGCCGCCTCCCTGCCAGACGAAGCCGGGCAGGAGGGTCGCGGTGACGACGACGTCGCCTGCGCCGTCGACGACGCCGGACTCGTCGCCGTCGAAGCGGTAGCCCGTGCCGTCGGCAGGCACGGTCAGCGCATACGCGGGCCCGCAGAGGTCCTGCATCGTCGGCTCGGCGGCCACGGCCGTCTCGGTCGTCGGCTGGCATGCGGGCTGCGTGCCCGACCGCTCGAGGTCGTACCGGTCGCCGTCGCCCTGGTCGATCGAGACCGACCAGGTGTGGTCGGCCGACTGCGACCAGCCGATGGTGCGCTGGAACGCGCGGCCGAAGCGCTCGTCGACGACGGTCTCGCCGTCGATGACGACGGTGACGTGGTTGGCGACGTCGCCATAGGAGGTCGCCGAGACGGCGAGGCCCGAGCACGAGGGCTGCACGACGGGCGTGTGCGCCTGGGCGGGCTGCGCCGAGAGGGCGACGAGCACCGCGCTCAGCAGCGTCGCGAGCAGCAGCATGGCCGCGAGCGCGAGCGCCCTGGGCCGTCGAGGCATGGAGGGGTTCAGCACAGGGAGGTACCCGATTCGTCTGGAGGTGGGATGCGGCTCGTGCGGGCCCCGCCGTGCAGGTGCCTGGCCGCTGCCGAGAACGCTAGGAAGCGCGTCCGCTCGGCGCGACCGCACCCGAGCGCATGGGGGACCGGACGGCTGAGGTCGTCGGTGGCGGTGGTGCGATCCCACGGGATCCGTAGGGGACGCCCGTACCCCGGTGCGGACTCCGCACCTCGACGGGTGCACGACCTCGGGTGGCGCGCACGACGACGCCCCGCATCCGACGAGCGGATGCGGGGCGCGACGGGACGCTCGGACGCGTCAGTGGAAGAAGTGCCGCTCCCCCGTCAGGTACATCGTGACGCCCGCTGCCTCGGCGGCTGCGACGACCTCGTCGTCGCGCTTCGAGCCACCCGGCTGCACGATGGCGCGCACGCCGGCGTCGATGAGGATCTGCGGTCCGTCCGCGAACGGGAAGAAGGCGTCCGACGCGGCGACCGAGCCCCGCGCCCGCTCCCCCGCGCGCGACACGGCGAGCACGCACGAGTCGACGCGGTTGACCTGCCCCATGCCGACGCCGACCGCTGCGCCATCGGCGGCGAGGAGGATGGCGTTCGACTTCACCGAGCGCACGGCGCGCCAGGCGAACTCGAGGTCGGCGAGCGTCGCATCGTCGACGTGGCTGCCGGTGACGCGACGCCACGTGTGGCTCGAGAAGCCGTCGAACGTGTCGGGCTGCTGCACGAGCAGGCCGCCCGAGATCTGCCGCAGCTCGCTCGCCTCGCGCGCGAAGCCCTGCGGCAGGCGCAGCAGGCGGATGGAGGGCTTCCGCGACAGGATCTCGATCGCCTCGGGCTCGAAGTCGGGCGCGACGACGACCTCCGTGAAGATGCCGGAGACGGTCTCGGCCATCGCGGCCGTGACGGTGCGGTTCGCGGCGATGACGCCACCGAACGCCGACACGGGGTCGCAGGCGTGCGCGCGCTCGTGCGCCGACGCGATCGGGTCGGCGGCGCCCGGGGCGGCGAGCGCGACGCCGCACGGCTGCGCGTGCTTGACGACCGCGACCGCGGGCTCGTCGTGGTCGAACGCGGCGCGCAGCGCGGCATCCGCGTCGACGTAGTTGTTGAACGACATCTCCTTGCCGTGCAGCAGCGTGGCCTGCGCGATGCCGCGGCCGGCGGGCAGCGTGAACAGGCCAGCCTGCTGGTGGCTGTTCTCGCCGTAGCGCAGCGGCGACGCGAGCGACGCCGCGCCGATGGCCGCGAGCAGGCCGGCTGCGCCGTCGGTGCCTCGCTGCTCGGCGGGCACGGCCGCGGGTGCTGCGGCCTCCTCGACCGAGCCGGTCGCGAACCAGCGCGCGACCGCCGCGTCGTACGACGCCGTGTGCGCGAACGCCTCGCTCGCGAGCGCCCGGCGCTGCGCGAGCGACAGTCCGGCGGGCAGGGCACGCGTCACGAGGTCGTACGCGCGCGGATCGGTGACGATGGCGACGTTCGCGAAGTTCTTCGCGCTCGCGCGCACCATCGCAGGGCCGCCGATGTCGATCTGCTCGACGACCGCGTTGGCCTCGGCGCCCGAGCGCACGGTGTCGACGAACGGGTAGAGGTTCACCACGACGAGCTCGAACGGCGCGATGCCGAGCCCCGCGAGCTGCTGCTCGTGGTGCTCGAGGCGCAGGTCGGCGAGCAGGCCGGCGTGGATGCCGGGGTGCAGCGTCTTCACGCGGCCGTCGAGCGCCTCCTGGAAGCCCGTGACCTCGGCGACCTCGGTGACGGGGATGCCCGCATCCGCGATGCCCTTCGCCGTCGAGCCCGTCGAGACGAGCTCGACGCCGGCCCCGTGCAGCGCTGCGGCGAGCTCGAGGATGCCCGTCTTGTCGCTCACCGACAGCAGCGCGCGGCGGATGGGCACCACGTCGCGCTCGCGGTACAGGCTCTCGTCGTGGGTCGGACCGCTCACCTGGGGCTCCTCCAGTTGGTGACGACGTCGGCGAGCAGGTCGCGCTCGACCGGCTTGATGCGGTCGTGGAGGCTCGCCTCGTCGTCGTCGGGGTGGATGGGCACGCGCACCTGCGCGAGGACGGGACCGGTGTCGACGCCGGCGTCGACCACGATGACGGATGCGCCGGTCTCGCTCGCGCCCGCCGCGAGCGCGTCGCGCACGGCATGGGCGCCGGGGAACTCGGGCAGGTAGGCGGGATGCGTGTTGACGAGGTTCGGGCTCAGCCGCTCGACCGCATCCGCGGACAGCAGGCGCATGAAGCCCGAGAGGATCGTGAGGTCGGGTGCGTGCTCGAGCACGCGCGTCGCCATGCGGTCGCTCCACGCCTCGCGCGGCTGGGCGAAGGGCTCGACGAACGTCGCGATGCCGGCCGCGCGCGCGAGCTCGATGCCGCCGCACTCCTGGTCGGCGCCGACGGCGACGATCGTCGCGGGCACGCGACCGTCGCGCGTGCGCGCGAGCAGGTCGGCGAGGTTGCTGCCGCCGCCGGACACGAGGACGACCAGACGCAGCACGACAGCGAGCCTACCGGCGGTCGGACGCGGCGTCGTCCGCATCGTCGCCGGCCTCGGGCTCGCTCGCGTCGCCCGGCTCCGCATCCCGCTCGTCGTCGCGCTCGACGCGCGCCACGGGCGCCGTCGCCTGCGCGTCGGGATCGGCGGGGAGCGGCTCGACCACCCCCGTCGCACGGGCGCGCACGGCAGCGGCGAGCGCGGCGACGTCGAGCGAGGCGGTGTCCTCGTCGTCGTCCTCGTCCGCCGTCTCCTCCGCGCCCTCGGGCGCGCGGCCCGCCAGCAGCCCCACGGCGAGCCCCACGGCCGCGATGCCGGCGCCCACGGCGCCCACGAGCCACCACGTCGGACCCGCCGTCGCGAGCCTGCCCGGCCCCATGCCGCCCGTCGCGAGCGCCGCGAGCCCCGCGAGCACGAGCCCCGCCACGACGCCGCCGCCCACGGCGACGACGACCGACTGCCACCAGCGAGCGAACGCCGAGCGCTGGCGCACGAGGGCGCCGATCGCCATCGCGGCGACGAGCGGCACGACCGCCACGACGAGCGACCACGGCTGCACGCCCGGCACGATCGCCCCGAGCAGCGGCAGCGTCGGCACGGGGCCGAGATCGGTGCCGAGCGGCGAGACGCTCGAGCCGTCGCCGAGCGCGAAGCCCGGGCCGAGCATCCACGACGTCGACCACACGACGGCCGTCGGCAGCAGCGCGAGCTGCACGAGCCACAGCACGACGACGCCCAGGTGGTCGGGCTGCAGCGCCTCGAACAGCAGGATGACGTCGGCCTGACGGGCGATGAGCGTCACGGCGAGCAGCACCGCGCCGAGCCCCACGAACGTCGCCGCCGCCGCGAGCCCCGCCCGCAGCGCGGCGCGTACGAGCGGCACCGCCGAGCCGTCGATCGCGAACCAGCCGGCCGCGTCGCCCACGACGTCCTCCGCATGCCACAGCGCACCGATCACGAGGCCCACGAGCATGACGACGCCGGGGCCGACGGCCGCGTGCACGAGGTTCGGCGCCACGGCCTCGTGCTGCGCGGACGCACCGAGCGCCGCACCCACGGCGGCCGTCGCGACCACGCCGCCCAGCAGGCCCCACAGCGGCTCGGGCGTGCGCGCGAGCCGCATGCCGCTGCGCACCGCGAGCAGCAGCGTCACGAGCCCGAGGCCCCACGCGCCGATGCCGACGACGAACGGCGCGCCCGCCGCGTCCGTGCCCACCGCCGCGATCGCGACGTCGCCGAGCGTCACGCCCACGTCGGCGCCGTGCCCCAGCAGCCACGCGTCGACCGCGATGCGCCACGAGACCGCAGGATCGCCTGCGAGCCCGCCGACCGCGAAGGCGACGAACGCCGGCACGAGCGTCACGAGCAGCGTCACGACGGCGATGGATGCCGACTCGACGGCCTGCAGGAGGACGGACGAGAGGCGACGCACGCGGCGAGCCTAGTGGCGCGCGCGTCGCTGGCCCGACCGCCTCGCGGACGGCGCCGGACGCCGCCGGACGCCACCCGGGCACGGCCCTGGCGCCCGCGATAGGTTGGGAGGCGGGCATGCGCCGCCATCCGGCGCGCCCCCACCGACGACGACGAGGGACGACGCATCCATGGCGACGATCATCTACACCCACACCGACGAGGCGCCGATGCTCGCGACGCACTCGTTCCTGCCGATCGTGCAGGGCTTCGCGAACGCTGCCGACGTCGCGGTCGAGACGCGCGACATCTCGCTCTCCGGCCGCATCGTGGCAGCCTTCTCGGATCGCCTGCCCGAGGGCCAGGGCCAGGCCGACGCGCTCGCCGAGCTCGGCGAGCTCGCGAAGACCGCCGAGGCGAACATCATCAAGCTGCCAAACATCTCGGCATCGGTGCCGCAGCTGAAGGCCGCGATCGCCGAGCTGCGCGCCCAGGGCGTCGACCTCCCCGAGTTCCCCGACGAGCCCTCGACCGACGACGAGCGCGACATCCGCGCGCGCTACGACGCCGTGAAGGGCTCCGCCGTGAACCCCGTGCTGCGCGAGGGCAACTCCGACCGTCGCGCACCCCAGTCGGTCAAGCAGTACGCGCGCAAGCACCCGCACTCGATGGGCGCGTGGTCGGCCGACTCGCGCACGCGCGTCGCGACGATGGGCGTCGACGACTTCCGCTCCAACGAGCAGTCGGTCGTCATCGCCGAGCCCACCGACCTGCGCATCCGCCACGTCGCCGCCGACGGCACCGAGACCGTGCTCAAGGAGCGCGTGCCCGTGCTCGCCGGCGAGATCGTCGACGCCACCGTCATGCGCGTCGCCGCGCTCGACCGCTTCCTCGCCGAGCAGATCCAGGCCGCGAAGGCCGAGGGCGTGCTCTTCTCGGTGCACCTCAAGGCCACGATGATGAAGGTCTCCGACCCCATCATCTTCGGCCGCGTCGTGCGCGCCTTCCTGCCGGCCGTCTTCGAGCGCTACGGCGCCGAGCTCGACGCCGCCGGCCTCACCCCCGACGACGGCCTCGGCTCGATCGTCGCCGGGCTCGACGCGCTCGAGCCGACCGTCGCCGACGGCGTGCGCGCCGCGATCGAGGAGGGCCTCGCCGAGGGCCCGCGCCTCGCGATGGTGAACTCCGACAAGGGCATCACGAACCTCCACGTGCCCTCCGACGTCATCGTCGACGCATCCATGCCCGCCATGATCCGCACCGCAGGCCACATGTGGGGTCCCGACGGCGAGGAGGCCGACACGCTCGCGGTCATCCCCGACTCGTCGTACGCCGGCATCTACCAGGCCGTCATCGACGACTGCAAGGCGAACGGCGCGTACGACCCCACGACGATGGGCTCCGTGCCGAACGTGGGCCTCATGGCGCAGAAGGCCGAGGAGTACGGCAGCCACGACAAGACGTTCACCGCTGCGGCCGACGGTCGCATCGAGGTCGTCGACGCCGCGGGCACCGTGCTGCTGTCGCACGAGGTCTCCGCGGGCGACATCTGGCGCGCCTGCCAGACGAAGGACGTCCCCGTGCGCGACTGGGTGCGCCTCGCCGTGCAGCGCGCACGCCTGTCGGACACCCCCGCCGTGTTCTGGCTCGACGAGACCCGCGCGCACGACGCGAACCTCATCGCCGTCGTGCAGGACGAGCTGCCGAAGCACGACACCGAGGGCCTCGACATCCAGATCATGGCGCCCGCCGCCGCGACGACCCACGCGATCGGCCGCATCCGTCAGGGCCTCGACACCATCTCGGTGACGGGCAACGTGCTGCGCGACTACAACACCGACCTCTTCCCCATCCTCGAGCTCGGCACGAGCGCGAAGATGCTGTCGGTCGTGCCGCTCCTCGCAGGCGGCGGCCTCTTCGAGACCGGCGCCGGTGGCTCGGCACCGAAGCACGTGCAGCAGGTCGAGCAGGAGAACCACCTGCGCTGGGACTCGCTCGGCGAGTTCATGGCGCTCGCCGAGTCGTTCCGCCACCTCGCGCTCACGGCGGGCAACGAGCGAGCCGGCGTGCTCGGCGAGACGCTCGACCGCGCGACGGCGACCTTCCTCGACGAGAACAAGTCCCCCTCGCGTCGCACGGGCGAGATCGACAACCGCGGCAGCCACTTCTGGCTCGCCCGCTACTGGGCCGAGGAGCTCAGCGCGCAGACCGAGGATGCAGCGCTCGCCGAGCGCTTCGGCCCCGTGGCCGCGCAGCTCGCCGAGCAGACCGACACGATCGAGGCCGAGCTGCTCGCAGCGCAGGGCTCGCCCGTCGACCTCGGCGGCTACTACCGCCCCGACGCCGCGAAGGCCGAGGCCGCGATGCGCCCCTCGACGACGCTCAACGCGATCGTCGACGCGCTGCGCTGACGCCTCCCCGCACGACCGACGGGCCCCGGCTGCTGCCGGGGCCCGTCGTCGTCCCGCCCGGTCGCGCGGCGCGCGCACGGCGAGGGCCGCGCATCCAGCCGGGCATGGGACGGTGGAGTCCGCTCGTCTCGGAAGGCACCACCATGGCTCGACTCCTCCCCGCCCTCGCAGCGGCCGCTGCGACGATCGCCCTCGCAGGCTGCGTCATCGCGCCGCCGGCGCTCCAGCCCGCGGAGCCGCTGCCCCAGCCGCCGCAGCCCAGCCAGCCGACGCAGCCGAGCCAGAGCCCCGGCAGCCCGTCGCCGTCGACCCCGTCCGGCGACACGGCCACCGCCGAGGGCAGCACCGCGACGCTGTCGAGCGAGGGCACGACCTGGCAGCTCGAGCTCCTCGAGCTCGGCCCGGCGCCGCTCGACCAGCTCACAGAGTACGGCGGCGACGAGGGCGCCCCCGCGCCCGCACCGCCCGCCGGCTACGAGGTCGGCTGGGCGTGCTTCCGCATGACGGTCGTCGAGGCTCCCGACGGCTACGCATCGCTCGTGGGCGTCGTGCACGAGTTCTCCGTGCCCGGCGGAGAGGACGCGTGGGACTACGAGGTCATCGACCTCGACAACGACATGTTCGCCGCGAGCGGCGCCCCCGGCGACGTGCTCGAGCGGGTGTGCCCCGTGCTCCTCGTGCCCGAGGGCTTCGCCTACGACGCCGTCACCGCCTCGGTGCGCACCGAGGACGGCGACCTCATCGACACGTCGATCGCCGCGCCCTGACCCCGCACGAGATGAGCGTGAGCGGCGCGCGAAGGGTGCATTCCACCCGGCGCTCCGCTCACGCTCATCTCGTGCGCGGGGCGCGGTGCGCGTCCGCCCGGACGAGCGCCAGCAGCCGCTGCTCGACCGTCGGCCAGTCGTCGACGACCTGCCGGTAGGTCGGTCGCACGACCCGGTAGCCGAGCACCATGAGCTCGAGGTCCCTCGCCCGGTCGGCCGCGCTCGCCTCCCAGCCGCCGTGATGCTCGGCGCCATCGCACTCGACGACGAGGCGCTCTCCCACGAGCAGGTCGACGCGCATCCTGCCGATCCGCACCTGGCGCGGACGCGGATCCCGAGGGCGCGCAGCCGAAGCCGCACGAGGCTCTCGAGGCCGGACTCCGCGAGGTCCGTGCGCTCGAGGAGCCCTGCGATGCGCGCGGGCGCGTCGGCGGCCCACGACCGCAGGTCGGACGCCGTCGCGAGGCCGAGGTGCAGCAGCGAGTCCGCGACGACGACGACGTCCTCGGCGCTGCGACAGCGCAGGAGGCAGCGGAAGGCCACGTCGACGTCGTCGACCGCGCTGCGCACCGGGGGCATGCGCCCGTGCGGCCGACATCCCCTCCCTGCGTGGCTGCCATCGGCTCGGCGCGCGAGTCGCACGTGCCGCCGGCGACGCAGGTGCTCGGGCATCCAGACCCCGCGGGCGACGAGCGCGGTGGCGCATGCCACGCAGCCGCCCGCGCGCACGGCGGCCGCGACGTGCGGGTCGGCCGTCGCGGACGCGAACCACCCGTCGCGCACGCGGTGCAGCCTGCCCTCGGCGATCGCCGCGTCGCGCGCACGGCGCGACCAGCCGAGGGTCGAGAGCTGCGCGGCGGTCAGGACGCCGAGGGCGATGACGAGGGGATCGAGCACCCGGCGAGGGTGGCGGGGCGATGCCCGCACCGTGTCGCGTTCACCGGATCCTGGGGATGCGGCGCACCGGATGCGCGTGGGCGGGACGCCGAGGGTGCATCCCACTCGGGGCGTCGCCCACGATCATCTCGTGCGAGCCACCGCCCGGAGATGCAGCAGGGCCCCGACCGAAGCCGGGGCCCTGCGTCACGCACGCTCGATCAGAGCGCCGCGATCACCTCGCGCATGAGGCGCGCCGTCTCGGAGGGCGTCTTGCCCACCTTGACGCCCGCGGCCTCGAGGGCGACCTGCTTGGCCTCGGCCGTGCCCGACGAGCCCGAGACGATGGCGCCTGCGTGGCCCATCGTCTTGCCCTCAGGAGCCGTGAAGCCTGCGACGTAGCCCACGACGGGCTTCGTGACGTTGGCCTTGATGAAGTCGGCCGCGCGCTCCTCGGCGTCGCCGCCGATCTCGCCGATCATGACGATCGCCTTCGTCTCGGGGTCGGCCTCGAACGCCTCGAGGGCGTCGATGTGGGTCGTGCCGATGATCGGGTCGCCGCCGATGCCGATGGCCGTCGAGAAGCCGATGTCGCGCAGCTCGAACATCATCTGGTACGTCAGCGTGCCCGACTTCGACACGAGGCCGATGGGGCCCTTGCCCGTGATGTTCGCGGGCGTGATGCCGACGAGCGACTCCTCGGGCGTGATGATGCCGGGGCAGTTCGGGCCGATGATGCGGGTCGTGCCCGCAGCCTGGGCGTGCGCCCAGAACTCGGCCGAGTCCTGCACGGGGATGCCCTCGGTGATGACGACGAGCAGCTCGATGCCGGCGTCGACGGCCTCGATGACGGCGTCCTTCGCGAACGCCGGCGGCACGAAGACGATCGACACGGTCGCGCCGGTCTGCGCCATGGCGTCCGACACGGAGCCGAAGACGGGCAGCTCGACGGCCGAGCCGTCCTTCGCGGTGTGGGCGACGGTCGTGCCTGCCTTGCGGGCGTTGACGCCGCCGACGACCTGCGTGCCGGCCGCGAGCATGCGGGCGGTGTGCTTCGAGCCCTCGCCGCCGGTGATGCCCTGGACGATGACCTTGGAATCCTTGTTCAGGTAGATCGACATGCTGCTTCCCCCTACGCCGCTGCGAGCTCGGCGGCCTTCGCGGCAGCCTCGTCCATCGTGTCCACGACCGTCACGAGCGGGTGCGCCGCGTCGGCCAGGATGCGTCGACCCTCGTCGACGTTGTTGCCGTCGAGGCGCACCACGAGCGGCTTGGTGGCGGCGTCGCCGAGGATGGCGAGCGCCTGCACGATGCCGTTCGCGACGGCGTCGCAGGCGGTGATGCCGCCGAAGACGTTGACGAACACGGAGCGCACGTCGTCGTCGCCGAGGATGACGTCGAGGCCTGCGGCCATGACCTCCGCCGAGGCGCCGCCGCCGATGTCGAGGAAGTTGGCGGGCTTGACGCCGCCGAACTGCTCGCCTGCGTAGGCGACGACGTCGAGCGTCGACATGACGAGGCCCGCGCCGTTGCCGATGATGCCGACCTGGCCGTCGAGCTTGACGTAGTTGAGGTCGGACTCCTTGGCCTTCGCCTCGAGCGGGTCGGCGGCAGCCGTGTCCTCGAGCGCCGCGTGGCCCTCGTGGCGGAAGCCGGCGTTCTCGTCGAGCGTGACCTTGCCGTCGAGCGCGACGATGGCGCCGTCGGCGGTCTGCACGAGCGGGTTCACCTCGACGAGCGTGGCGTCCTCCTTCTGGAAGACGTCGTAGAGCGTGACGAGCACGGGCGCTGCGCGCTCGATGACGTCGGCCGGGAACGAGGCCTTCTCGAGGATGCCGCGCGCGACCGAGAGCGTGATGCCCACCGCGGGGTCGACGGCGACCTTCGCGAGCGCCTCGGGGCGCTCCTCGGCGAGCTGCTCGATCTCCATGCCGCCCTCGTACGAGCACATGGCGAGGTAGGAGCGGTTGGCGCGGTCGAGCAGCACGGAGAAGTAGTACTCCTCCTCGATCTGCGCACCCGCGGCGACCATGACGCGCTGGACCGTGTGGCCCTTGATGTCGAGGCCGAGGATGGCCTCCGCTGCGGCGCGGGCCTCCTCGGGGCTCTTCGCGACCTTGACGCCGCCGGCCTTGCCGCGGCCTCCGGTCTTCACCTGGGCCTTGACGACGACCACGGGCGTGCCGAGCTGGCGCGCAGCCGCCTCGGCCTCCTCGGGAGTGTCGGCGACGATGCCTGGCAGGACGGGAACGCCATGGGACTCGAACATGTCCCTGGCCTGGTACTCGTAGAGATCCACCGGAATCCTTCTGCTGGGAGTGGGGGCCGCCGACCAGCCTAGCCCGGTCGCGTCGCGCGCCGGTGTCGAGTGCGGAGGGCGTCTGCGCTCGCCTGCGGATGCCTGCGGATTCGGTCGCCCGAAGCCTGAGCCTTCGGGGCCGTCGACGGCGAGATGGCAGGGCCTCCCCCGTCGCGGGGCGGCACGGATGCGCGGACGATGGACGAGATGGATCCCGCCCTGCACCGCCACCCCGACCTCCCTCGGCCGATCGAGTCGACCGCGTCGCGACTGTCGTGGCTGCGCGCGGGCGTGCTCGGGGCGAACGACGGCATCGTCTCGACCGCTGCGCTGATCGTCGGCGTCGCGGCGTCGGGTGCGAGCTCGGGCGCGATCCTCACGGCGGGCGTCGCCGCCCTCGTCGCGGGTGCGCTGTCGATGGGCGTCGGCGAGTACGTCTCGGTGTCCTCGCAGCGCGACAGCGAGCGCGCGGCGATCCGCCGCGAGCGCCGCTTCCTCGCCTCGAACCCCGTCGGGCAGGAGGCGCAGCTCGCGCACATGTACGAGCTGCGCGGCCTGTCTCCTCGCACGGCGCACGCGGTGGCCGCCGAGCTCTCGGCCGCCGACGCGCTGCGCGCCCACCTCGACATCGAGTACCGCCTCGACGAGGACGAGTCGCCGAACGACCCGTGGTCGGCGGCGGCCGCGTCGGCCGCCGCCTTCTCCATCGGCGCCCTCGTGCCGCTGCTGGCCGTCGTGCTGCTGCCGACGACGTGGGCGCCGTGGTCGGTGCTCCTCGCGGTCGTCGTCGCCCTGCTGCTCACGGGCTTCATGGCGGCGCGCATCGGAGCGGCGGGCAAGCGCCGCGCGATGGTGCGCGTGCTCGTCGGCGGCGTCGGCGCCCTCGCGATCACCTACGCGATCGGCGGGCTCTTCGGCGTCCACGTCGTCTGAGCGACGTCGCGGTCGCGTGTCGGCGGTGCGGCGTAGCGTCCGCGCATGGACACCACCGCATCCGAGGGCCGCGTCGCCCTCGAGGTCAGGATCGAGCTCGTCTTCGTCCCCGTCGCCGACGCCGATCGCGCCGTCGCCTTCTACGGCGACGCGCTCGGCTGGCACGTCGACCACGATCATCGCGTCTCCGACGACCTGCGCTTCGTGCAGGTCACGCCGCCGGGCTCCGCGTGCTCGATCGCGTTCGGCGAGGGGCTCTCGGAGGACGCACCGGGATCGATGCGCAACGTGCAGGCCGTCATCCCCGATGCGGATGCCGCGATCGCCGACCTGCGAGCGCGCGGCGTCGAGGCCGAGGGCGTCGACGAGCAGGCATGGGGGCGATTCGTGACGTTCGCCGACCCCGACGGCAACCGCTGGGTGCTGCAGCAGCTGCCGCCGCGCTGACGCCGTCGGCGCGTCAGGCGTCGATCGCGTCGAGGATTCGGCGCAGGCCGTAGGCGAAGGCGCGGTCGACGTCGCCGTCGAGCCGGAACGCGCCACCGAGCTCCATGGCGAGGAAGCCGTGCAGCCACGCGGTCAGGAGGCGCGCGGCGTCGAGCGCTGCCGCCTCGCCGACGAGCTCGTGGGTCGCGGCGAGGAGCGGTGCTGCGGCGTCGCCCAGTCGCCCGACGTCGGGCTGCGCCGCGGGCGCGGGCGCGGGCGCGAAGACGAGACCGTAGCCGACGGGGTGCCGATGGGCGAAGGCGCGCGTCGCCGCGGCGATGGCGGCGAGTCGCTCGCGGGGCGTCGCGTCGCTCGCGGCCGCGGCGATCGCGGCCTCGAGGTCGTCGAGCACGGCCGCGACGACGGCGGCGAGCAGCGCGTCGCGGCCGGCGATGCGCTTGTAGAGCGAGGGCGCGCGCACGCCCACGCGGTCGGCGACGGCCTGCATCGTGAGGGCGTCGAGGCCGTGCGCCTCGACGATGGCGCGGCCGGCGTCGACGATCGCGGCGGCGGTGGTGCGTTCGGGTGCGGGCATGGTCCTCCTCCGTCTCCGAAGCCTAGGCTATTGACCGTAGCCATGAAGGCTATGTATCGTAGCCTTCATGCAGATCGCTCCTGGAGTCCACCGCGTCGGCGACGACCGCGTCGCCTTCCTGCTCGTCGTCGCCGACGACGGGCTCACGCTCGTCGACGCCGGCCTGCCCGGCCACCGCCGCGACCTCCGACGCGCGCTGCGCAGGCTCGGCCGCACCGAGGCCGACGTGCGCGGCATCGTGCTGACCCACGGCGACCAGGATCACATCGGCGTCGCCGAGGCGCTGCGCGTCGACCACGGCATCCCGGTGTTCGTGCACGAGGCCGACGCCGCCCGCGCCCGCGGCGACGAGGCGGCCCCGGCGAATCCGATGCCGCCGTGGCGGCTCCGCGCCGCGATCGGCTTCGTCGGCACGATGCTCGCGAAGGCGGGGCGCACGCGCCGCCTCGGCGAGGTGCGCACGGTCGTCGACGGCGACGTGCTGCCCCTGCCCGGCGCCCCGGTCGTCATCGGCATGCCCGGCCACTCCCCCGGCTCGATCGCCGTGCACCTGCCCGCGCACGGCGTCGTCGCCGTGGGCGACGCGCTCACGACGCGGCACGTGCTCACGGGCGACACGACGCCGCAGCTCGCGCCCTTCACCGACGACGTCGACGGCGCGGGAGCATCCCTCGACCGTCTCGCGGCGATCGACGCCCGCGTCGTCGTGCCCGGCCACGGGCCCGTGTGGCAGGGCACGCCCCGAGCGCTCGCCGACGCGATCCGCGCGGGCCAGCCTGCGGCGTGACGCGTCAGTCGAGGGTGTCGAGCACGTCCATGAGCACGTCGACCGTCGTGAGCGGGCTGATGATCGCGAAGCGCAGCACGGGCTCGCCGGCGTGCGAGCTCGGCACGCAGAACGCGCGCTGCTCGTCGAGCAGCCGATCCGACCAGCGCTGGTAGTCGGCGAGCGTCCAGCCCTCCCGGCGGAAGACGACGACCGACAGCTGCGGGTCGCGCACGAGCGACAGGTGGGGGCGGCGCTCGATCTCGGCGGCGATCGCCGCCGCCGCATCGATGCCGTGCCGGATCGCGGCGCGGTACAGCTCGGTGCCGTGCGTCGCGAGCGAGAACCACAGCGGCAGGCCCCGCGAGCGACGCGTCAGCTGGATGGCGAGATCCGACGGGTTCCAGTCGGCGCTCTCGGTGAGCGTGTCGAGGTACTCGGCGTGCTGCGTGTGCGCCGCGCGGGCACCCACGGTGTCGCGGTAGAGCAGCGCGCACGCGTCGAACGGCGCGAAGAGCCACTTGTGCGGGTCGACGACGAGCGAGTCGGCGAGCTCGACCCCCGCGTACGCCGGTCGCAGCTCGTCGACGAGCATGGCGGCGAGGCCGTACGCGCCGTCGACGTGCAGCCACACGCCGCGCTCCTTCGTCGCCCGCGCGACGCTCGCGATGTCGTCGACGATGCCGAAGTTCGTCGTGCCGGCGGTGGCGACGACCGCGAAGACGCCGGGATGCGCGTCGAGCGCGGCCGCGACCGCGTCGCCGTGCAGTCGGCCGTCGGCGCCCGTGGGCACGCCGACGACGTCGACGTCCATCACCGCGGCTGCGGACGCGATCGACGAGTGCGCCTCCGCGCTGCACACGACCGCGAGGCGCACGGGGGCCGCGTCGTCCATCGCGGCGCGACGACGGCGGTACGCGTCGCGCGCGGCGACGAGCGCAGACAGGTTGCCGATCGTGCCGCCCTGCACGAAGGCGCCGCCGGAGCCCTCGGGCATGCCGAACTCGGCGGCGAGCCAGTGCAGCACCTCGTTCTCGGCGTGCACGGCGCCCGCGCCCTCGAGCCATGATCCGCCGTAGATCGCCGACGCAGACACGACGAGGTCGAACGCGATGGCCGCCTTGCTCGGCGCCGACGGGATGAACGAGACGTAGCCGGGGTGGTCGGTCGAGAGGCACGCGGGCGCGAGCACGTCGGCGAAGAGCGCCGTGGCGCGCTCGGCACCGATGCCCTCGGGCGTGATCGACGGGCCTGCGAGCGCCGCGAGCTCGTCGGGCGGCATCGGCCGGTCGAGCGGGATCCGCTCGTACAGCGCCCGCTCGCGTGCGTACCGCAGGACGCGGTCGACGATCGCGCGGGTGTCGTCGGAGATCTCGTGCATGGCGTCGGGTCGCATCGTCGCGTCCCCATTCGTCGAGTCGGGCATCGCGTCCATCGTGCCGTACGTCCGCGCTCGGCGCAGCGCGAGCCATCCACGATCGCGCGCGCACCTGGCACCCTGGATGCATGCAGCAGGAGCACGAGCGCTGGGACGAGCGGGGCAGCCACGAGCAGGACCGCATCCCGCCCGAGCTCGATCCCGCCTACGACCACTTCGACGACGGCCCGTCGCGCACGATGGCGAACCGACTGCGTCCGCTCATCTGGGTGGGCGCGCTCATCGCGCTCGTGGCGATGACGTTCGTCTTCGTGCTCTGACACGCACCCGGCGCGACGGCCCCGACCGGGCAGCACGCGTCGTCGCGACCCGAGAGACCCCTCCCCCTCGGCGGCGACCGGGCCTAGCCTCGATGGGCATGAGCCTCTCGCGCAGGACCATGCTCGCCGGGATGATGGCGTCGGGACTCGGCCTCACCGCCTGCTCGCCGAGCGATCCCACCGTCCACGCATCCGCCGACGCCGACGCGGGCACCGCACCGTCCGACGCACCGCCCGCCCTCCCCACGCTCGACCGCACGATCGCGACGGGTCTCGCGGTGCCGTGGTCGCTCGCGTTCCTCGCCGACGGCGCGGCGCTCGTCTCCGAGCGCGAGTCGGGCCGCGTGCTGCGCGTCGACGGCGGTGGATCGGTCGACGAGGTGGGCGTCGTGCCCGGCGTCGCGGCGCGCGGCGAGGGCGGTCTGCTGGGCCTCGCCCTCTCGCCGGACGAGTCCGCCCTGTACGCGTACCTGTCGAGCGACGCCGACAACCGGCTCGTGCGGATGCCGTTCGACGGCGGCCTCGGCACGCCCGAGGTGCTCGTCGAGGGCATCGCCCTGGCGCGGAACCACCAGGGCGGCCGCCTGCGCTTCGGTCCCGACGGCATGCTGTACGTCACGGTCGGCGACGCGGCCGACGGCTCGCGCGCGCAGGATCCGGGCGACCTCGCCGGCAAGATCCTCCGCCTCGACGCCGACGGGCGAGCCGCCGAGGGCAACCCGTTCGGCACGCGCGTGTGGTCGCTCGGCCACCGCAACCCGCAGGGGCTCGCGTGGGATGGCGACCGGATGTGGGCGGCCGAGCTCGGGCAGGACGCGGCCGACGAGCTGAACCGCATCGAGCCGGGCGGCAACCACGGCTGGCCGGAGGTCGAGGGCGCAGGCGGCGCACCCGCGTACGTCGACCCCGTCGTCACCTGGCCGACGTCGGCGTGCTCGCCGTCGGCGCTCGAGATCCACCGCGGCGTCGCCTACCTGTGCGCGCTGCGCGGGCAGGGGCTGTGGGTCGTCCCGCTCGCGGGCGACGGCGCGGGCACGCCGCAGAAGGCCTTCGACGGCGAGCTCGGCAGGCTGCGCTGCGTCGCGGCCGCACCCGACGGCTCGCTGTGGCTCACGACGAGCAACCGCGACGCCAACGGCACCCCGGGCGTCGACGACGACCGCATCCTGCGCGTCGTCGTCTGACGCGTCGGCTCCGACGAGCGACGGGCGCCGGCCGCCGGCCGCCGGCCGCGAGCACCGGCGTCAGACCACGGTGTACCGGTGCTCCGGCCTGCCCGTCGAGCCGTATCGGGGCTCGACGCGCGCGACGCCCAGCTCGACGAGCCGCTCGAGGTAGCGGCGCGCGCTCACCCGCGACATGCCGATGCGCACGGCGACCTCGGCCGCCGACGCGTCCGACCCCGCCTCGGCGAGCGCGGCCTCGACGGTCTGCAGCGTGCGGTCGTTGACGCCCTTGCGCACGAGCCGCGGGCCCGCGGCGCTGCCGAGCACGGCGTCGATGCCCGCCTGGTCGAGCGTGGATGCGGCGAGCGAGCGCTCCTGCGCGACGGCGCGATGCACGTCGTCGAGGCGCTGGTGCAGCGTGCCCATGTCGAACGGCTTCACGAGGTAGTGGCGCACGCCCTGCGTGCGCGCCATCCGCACGGTCTCGAGGTCGCGCGCGGCCGTCACCGCCACGACCTCCACGCGACTGCCGCGCGACCGCAGCCGTCGCAGCACCGTGAGCCCCGACATGTCGGGCAGATGCACGTCGAGCAGCACGACGTCGGGCGCGAGCGTCTCGACCGCGTCGAGCGCCTGCCCGCCCGTCGGCGCGACCGCCACGACCTGGAAGCCGGGGTGGCGCTCGACGAAGCCGCGCGTCACGACGGCGACCTCCGGCTCGTCCTCCACGACGAGCGCACGCAGCACGATCATCGCCGCACCTGCGCATCCGCTCGCGTCTGCACGGGCAGCGTCACCGTGACGCGCGCGCCGCCGAGGGCCGCGTCGTCGACCTCGACCTCGCCGCCGAGCCGGCGCACGACGCGGCGCACGAGCGTCAGGCCGTAGCCGCGTGCCCGGCCGTCGCCCTTCGTCGAGTGACCGAGCTCGAAGATCGCGCCGCGCTCGCCGACGGGCACGCCCGGGCCGTCGTCCTCGACGACGATGCGACCCTGCGATGCGTCGCCGTCGCAGCTCTCCAGGGTCACGTGCACGCGACCCTGCATGCCCGTCGCCTCGAGCGCGTTGTCGACGAGGTTGCCGACGACCGTCACGAGGTCGGCGCCCTCGACGGCGAACGGCGCCGCGAGCCGCCCGGCGTCGACCGAGAGCCGCACGCCGAGCTCGCGCGCACGCGCGCGCTTCGCGAGCACGAGGGCCGCGAGCTCGAGATCGTGGATGCCCGACTCCTCGACGCCCGAGATCGCCCCGCCGTCGCCCTCCCTGCGCACCATCGCGAGCGCCGCATCCGTCTCGCCGAGCTCGATGAGCCCGCCGATCGTGTGGAGGGTGTTCGCGAACTCGTGCCGCTGCGCTCGAAGGCCCTCGGCGGCGGACTGCGCGCCGGCGAGGGCTCGCAGCGCGTCGTCGGTCTCGGTGCGGTCGACGAGGATGACGACGGTGCCGACGGTGCGCTCGTGCACGACGACGGGGTCGGCGTGCGCGACGAGCACGCGCTCGCCCGCGAGCACGAGCCGTTGCCCGTCGTCGTCGCGGAGGCCCGCGAGATCGGCGTCGAGCACGCCCTCGAACGCCTCCCCCACGGCATCGTCGACGTCGACGTCGAGCAGCCGGGCCGCGGCGTCGTTGCACAGCACGATGCGTCCGTCGTCGCCGACGACGACGATGCCCTCGCGGATGCCGTGCAGCGTGGCGTCGCGCGTCTCGAGCATCGCCTTGATCTCGTCGGGCTCGACGCCGTGGATGCGGCGGCGCACGACGCCCGCCGCCCACGTCGACAGCAGCAGGCCGACGAGCGCCGCGATGGCGAGGCACAGCGCGAGCCACCGCGTCGCACCGAACAGATCCTCCTGCAGCTCGGACTCGAGCGTGCCCACCGACACCTGGCCCACGACCTGGCCGTCGGCGTCGACGATCGGCACCTTCACGCGCCACGACTCGCCGAGCGTGCCCGTCTCGGTGCCGATCCACACGTCGCCCGTCTGCGCGGCGATCGGCGGCGTCGATGCGATCTCGCCGATGAGCTCGGGGTTCGGATGCGAGTAGCGGACGCCCTCGAGGTCGGTGACGACGACGTACGTGACGTCGGAGGACGTGCGGATGAGCTCGGCGATGGGCTGGATCGTGCGTGCCGGATCCGCGTCGTCGAACGCGTCGAGCACCGACGGCAGCTGCGCGACCGACGACGCGACGCCGATCATCCGGTCGCGGTACGCGTCGCGGATCTGCCGCTCCTGCACGACGACGGCTGCGAGACCCGCGCCGAGGATGACGACGAGCATGATCGCCGACTGCAGCAGCACGAGCTGCCGACGCAGCGTCAGGGCGCGCGGCGATGCGTTGGGCCGCGCGAGGAGGCCCCGCAGCGCCGTCGCCCGGGTCATGAGCCGATGCTAGGGCCGGATCCGTCCGCGCACCGCATGCGGGCAGGACCGAAACGACCGAAACGACGCGTTTCGCACGCAACGCCGCGGGGCGCGCGGTGCGTCCCTATGGTCTCCCCAGATCGCGATCCGGCACGGCGCCGGTCGCTCGACGATGAGAGGCGATCGACCCATGCACGACGACGTCCAGCACCTGCGCCTGCGGCGCACCCTCACGATCGGCGCCGTCGCGCTGACGACCTTCGCGCTCGCGGCCTGCTCCTCCGGAGGCTCGGCAGGCGGCGGCGACGCCGATGCCGCACCCGACGCCATCACGGCCGTCGACGTCATCGCCCCCGCCGACCCCGGCGGCGGCTGGGACCAGACGGCTCGCGCCGTCGCCGCCGCGCTGACCGGCGACTCGCTCGTCGACTCCGCCCCCGTGCAGAACATCGGCGGCGCGGGCGGCACCGTCGGCCTCGCGAGCCTCGCGACGGAGACGTCGTTCGCGACGCTCATGGTCACGGGCTCCGTCATGGTCGGCGCGGTCGAGACGAACGCGTCCGAGAACCGCATCGAGGACATGACGCCCATCGCACGCCTCACCGAGGAGCCCCTCGTGATCGTCGTGCCCGCCGACTCCGAGTTCGAGACGGTGGAGGACGTCGTCGACGCGATCGTCGAGGACGGCCCGCAGGTCACCGTCACCGGCGGCTCCGCAGGCGGCATCGACCACATCCTCGCCGGACAGCTGCTCGTCGAGGGCGGCGTCGACGCGGCCGACGTGCCCACGTCGCTCAACTACATCGCCAACTCGGGCGGCGGCGAGGCGCTGACGATGCTCCTCGGCGGCACGGCCATGGTCGGCATCTCGGGCGTCGGCGAGTTCGCCGAGTCCGTCGAGTCGGGCGACCTGCGCGCGCTCGCCGTGTCGTCGGACGAGCCCGCCATCGCCCTGCCCGACGCCCCGACGCTGCAGGACGAGGGCATCGACCTCACCATCACCAACTGGCGCGGCCTCCTCGCCCCCGCCGACATCTCCGACGAGGAGCGTCAGGCGCTCATCGACCTCGTGACCGAGATGCACGACGCCGGCCAGTGGACGGACGCGGTCGAGACGAACGGCTGGACCGACGCCTTCCTCCCCGGCGACGAGTTCGTGTCCTTCCTCGACGAGGACATCGCGCTCACGCAGGACACGCTGCAGACGATCGGCCTCACCTCGTGACCGTCGAGGCCGGCGCACCCGGGCAGGGTGCGCCGGCCTCGCCCCGCGTGCTCCCCCGGGCGCACCGGGTCGAGGCCATGGTCGTCGTCGGCGTCGTCATCGCGCTCGCCATCGCGATGCTCGTGCTGACGACGCAGATCCACCAGGGCGGGCAGGCGACGACGCTCAGCGCCCGCGTCATCCCGTACGCCGTCGGCGGGCTGCTGCTCGTCGCCGGCATCGGCGTGCTCGTCGGCCAGCTGCGCGGCCGCTTCGGCGACGCCGACGAGGGCGAGGACGTCGACCTCGAGGGCGGCACGTCGTGGATCACCACGGGCATCGTGGCCCTCGCCTTCCTCTCGCTCGTCGTGACCATCCCGCACCTCGGCTGGCCGCTGGCCGTCACCGTGCTGTTCGCCGCGTCGTCGATCGCGCTCGGCGCGCGACGCTGGTGGGTCGCGGTGCTCATCGGCCTCGGCCTCGGCGTCGTGAGCCAGCTGCTGTTCGGCACCCTCCTCGGTCTCTCGCTGCCCGCCACGGGCACCCTCACCTCCTGGATCCCCCTTGGATAGCCTCGGCCTGCTGCTCGAGGGCTTCGCCACCGCGGCGCAGCCCGTCTACCTGCTCTACGCGCTCCTCGGCGTGTTCGTCGGCACCGCCGTGGGCGTGCTGCCCGGCATCGGCCCCGCCATGACGGTGGCCCTGCTGCTGCCCATCACGTACGCGCTCGAGCCGACGGCGGCGCTCATCGTGTTCGCCGGCATCTACTACGGCGGCATGTACGGCGGATCGACGACCTCGATCCTGCTGAACACGCCCGGCGAGTCCGCATCGATCGTCACCGCCCTCGAGGGCAACAAGATGGCGCGCGCCGGGCGTGGCGCCGCAGCACTCGCGACCGCCGCGATCGGCTCGTTCATCGCGGGCTCGATCGCGACGGCGCTGCTGACGCTCGTCGCCCCCACGATCGCCCGGTGGGCGGTCGGGCTCGGGCCCCGCGACTACTTCGCGCTCATGGTCGTCGCCTTCCTCACCGTCGGCGCCCTGTTCGGCTCGAGCGTGTGGCGCGGCCTCGTGTCGCTCGCGCTCGGTCTCGCCCTCGGGCTCGTCGGCGTCGACTCCATCTCCGGCCAGTCGCGCTTCACGCTCGGCATCCCGCAGCTCACCGACGGCATCGACGTCGTGCTCGTGGCCGTCGGACTCTTCGCCCTCGGCGAGGCGCTGTACGTGGGCTCGCGGCTGCGGTCGGGTGCCATCCCGCTCGTCCCCATCACCCGCGGCTGGCGCACGTGGATGCGCCGCTCCGACTGGGCGCGCTCGTGGAAGCCGTGGCTGCGCGGCACCGCGATCGGCTTCCCCATCGGCACCATCCCCGCCGGCGGCGCCGACGTGGCGACGTTCCTGTCGTACGCGACGGAGCGCGGCCTCGCGAAGGGCGAGTACAAGCAGCAGTTCGGCAAGGGCGCCATCGAGGGCGTCGCCGGACCCGAGTCGGCGAACAACGCCGCTGCGGCGGGCGTGCTCGTGCCGCTGCTGACGCTCGGCATCCCGACGACGGCGACGGCGGCGATCATCCTGTCGGCGTTCCAGACGTACGGCATCCAGCCCGGTCCACGCCTGTTCGAGTCGCAGGGTCCGCTCGTGTGGGCGCTCATCGCGAGCCTCTACATCGGCAACGTCATGCTGCTCGTGCTCAACCTGCCGCTCGTGGGGCTGTGGGTGCGGCTGCTGCAGATCCCGCGGCCGTACCTGTACGCCGGCATCCTCGTGTTCGCGGGCCTCGGCGCCTACGCGGCGAACTTCACCGTGTTCGACGTGTTCGTGCTGCTCGTGCTCGGCATCATGGGCTTCTTCATGCGCAGGCAGGGATTCCCGGTGTCGCCGCTCGTCGTCGGCGCGATCCTCGGCCCCATGGCGGAGGAGGAGCTGCGGCAGGCGATGCAGCTCGGCGTCGGCGACCCCGCCTACCTCGTGCAGTCGCCGTTCGCCGTCGTCGCCTACGTCGTCGCGATCGTCATCGTCGCGCTGTCGCTGTGGCTGCGACGCCGCAGCGCACGCTTCGAGGCGGCGCTCGCCGCCGAGACCGCGGCGGCGTCGACGGAGTCGATCGCGACGCTCGACGAGACCATCGAGAGCCACGAGCCGCACCCGCAGCTCGACCGCGGCGCTCTGTCGACGACGTCGATCCCCACGGCCAGGCGGCGGATGCGTCGTCCTCGAGATCCCGAGGACTCGTAGCGTCCCTGCGTCGTACGGAGACGGCGGAGGGGGCGAGGCCCGTGGGTCTCGTCCCCTCCGCCGTCTCCATGCCTCGACCTCCTGCGCGTCCCGCATGCTGCCGCTGCGCTGATGCGCGGGTCTTGCGACGGCGGTGCGCTGCGCGCACGGCCTCCTCGACCAGCAGCGATCGGTGCCACCACCTGCTGGTCGAGGAGCGCGCGAACGCAGCGAGCACGCGTCACGAGACGCGCAGCGGGACGCCGAAGACGCCGCCTCCGACTAGAGCTTCTCGATCGGCGCGATCTTGATCAGCAGCCGCTTGCGTCCCACCCCGTCGAACTGCACCTCGGCGACCCGCTTGGGCCCGGCGCCGGTCACGGCCGAGACGCGGCCCTCGCCGAAGTCCTTGTGACGGATGCGGTCGCCGGGCACGAGCTCCAGGTCGGAGTTGTCGCGCACCTCGGCGATGGTGTTGGGGAAGGCCTTCTTCTCGCCTGCGGGCAGGGCGTCGGGGTAGCGGCCGCCGCTGCGGGCGCCGCCGAAGCCGCCCGTGCCGAGCGCGCCGGGCTTGGCGCCACCCTGTCGGGCGTTGAGCGCGCGCGACTGCGAGCCACCGCGGCCGTTGACGAATCCGGGCGACTGGCGCCAGTCGATGAGCTCGGCGGGGATCTCCTGCAGGAAGCGCGACGGCATGGCGACGGTGACCTCGCCGAACTGCGCACGCGTCATCGCGAGCGACAGGTAGAGGCGCTTGCGGGCGCGGGTGACGCCGACGTAGAAGAGGCGTCGCTCCTCGGCGGGGCCACCTGGCTCGTTCGCGGAGATGCGGTGCGGGAGGAGATCCTCCTCGACGCCCGTGATGAAGACGGCGTCGAACTCGAGGCCCTTGGCGGTGTGCAGCGTCATGAGCGACACCTGGCCCTCGGAGTCGTCGAGCTCGTCGGCGGCGGCCACGAGCGCGACCTCGGTGAGGAAGTCGATGAGCGAGCCGTTCGGGTTCGCCTTGCGGAACTCGCGGGTGACGGCGATGAGCTCCTCGACGTTCTCGGCGCGCGCGGCGTCCTGCGCGTCGGGCGACGCCCGCAGCTGGTCGAGGTAGCCGGTGCGGCCCATGAGATCCGCGAGCACCGCGCCCGGGTCGGGGTTGTCGGCCTGCGTGTGCGTGTCGAGCAGGGCGGCGAGGTCGCGGATGGCGCCCGTCACCTTGGGGCCGAAGCCGAGCTCGCCGACGCGGCGCATGGCCTCGCGCAGCGTGAGGTCGTGCTCGTCGGCGAAGGCCTGCAGCCCGGCCTCGGTCGCGGGTCCGATGCCGCGCTTCGGCACGTTGAGGATGCGACGCAGGCTCATGCCGTCGTCGGGGTTGGCGACGGCGACGAGGTACGCCATGGCGTCCTTGATCTCGGCGCGCTCGTAGAACTTCGTGCCGCCGATGACCTTGTACGGGATCGCGGAGCGGATGAGGATCTCCTCGAGCGCTCGCGTCTGCGCGTTGGTGCGGTAGAAGACGGCGATCTGCGACCACGGCATGCCCTGGCTCTGCAGCGTGACGATCTCGTCGGCGACGAACTGCGCCTCGTCGTGGCCCGAGTAGCCGGTGTAGCCGACGATCATGTCGCCGTCGCCCTCGGTGGTGAAGAGGTTCTTGTCGCGCCGGTCGAAGTTGTGCTTGATGACGGCGTTCGCGGCGGAGAGGATGTGCTGCGTCGACCGGTAGTTCTGCTCGAGCAGCACGACCTTGGCCTCGGAGAAGTCGCGCTCGAACTCGACGATGTTGCGGATGTCGGCGCCGCGGAAGGCGTAGATCGACTGGTCGGAGTCGCCGACGACCGTGAGGGACGCGCCGGGGATCTCGCCGCGCTGGTCGGGCAGCGTGCCTGCGGGCACGCCCTGCGTGAGCTCTCGGATGAGGGCGTACTGCGCGCGGTTCGTGTCCTGGTACTCGTCGACGAGGATGTGGCGGAACCGCTTGCGGTAGAGCGCCGCGACGACGGGGAAGGCGCGGAAGAGGTAGACGACCTGCCCGATGAGGTCGTCGAAGTCGAAGGCGTTGGCGCGGCGCAGCTCGTGGTCGTAGCGGCGCCAGATCTCGACGAACGCCTGCTCGCGCGGGTCGGAGAGGTTGGCGGTCTGCCGGTACGAGTCGACGTCGTGCAGGTCGTTCTTGGCCTTCGAGATCTTCGACGCGACGCCGCCGGGCGTGAGCCCCAGGGTGTCGGCGCCGGAGTCCTTGATGAGCCGCTTGACGAGCGCTCGGGTGTCGCCCGAGTCGTAGATGGTGAACGACTGCTTGAACCCGAACTGCTCGGCCTCGCGGCGCAGGATGCGCACGCACGCCGAGTGGAACGTCGAGATCCACATGCCGCGGGCCTCGTCGCCGATGAGCGACGACACGCGCTCGCGCATCTCGCCTGCGGCCTTGTTCGTGAAGGTGATCGCGAGGATCTGGCTCGGCCAGGCCTCGCGCGTCGACAGCAGGCCCGCGATGCGGTGCGTGAGCACGCGCGTCTTGCCGGAGCCCGCGCCGGCGACGATGAGCAGCGCGGGACCGCGGTGCAGCACGGCCTCGCGCTGCGGCGGGTTGAGCCCGTCGAGCAGCGCGTCGTCGACGCTCGGCTCGCCCGCTCCAGCGCGCCCGAGGGGCGTCGGCACGAGCGGCGCGTCGTCCAGCCCCCAGAGATCCATCATGTCCTCACGATCCTACGGCGCACCACCGACGCGGCGCCCGCCCGAGGGCGCCGACGGCGGCGGCCCGCCACGCACGAGGCCCGCCCGGCGGGTCGCCGGACGGGCCTCGCAGGCTGCGCCTGAGCGCCTCGGTCAGGCGCGTCGGCGCAGGCCCGCCGTCCGCAGCGCGATCGTCGCGCCGCCGAGGATGAGCAGCATCGCGAGCGCGGCGAGGCCGAGGCCCGTCTCCGAGCCCGTCTGCGGCAGCGTGCCCTGGCCGCCGGAGCCCGCCTGGCCGCCTGCGCCGCCGCCGACGCCGCCGCCGATCGGTGCATCCGTGGGCGTCGGGCTCGTGGGTGCGCTGGGCTCGGGCGTCGGCTCGGCCGCCACGCAGTCGGCGCCGGGCGCGACGCGCAGCGAGACGCCCGCGTGGGCGGTGTCCGAGATCCACAGCACCGTCGGCGTCACGTCTGCGACGCCGCAGTACGCGATGGCGAGGCCCTCGTTCGTGTACGCCGTCGGCATCGCGGCGGGCGCGTCGACGTCCGCCTGCCATGCGAGCAGGCCGTCGACGATCGAGAGCGTCGACAGACGGTTGTCGCACGCCTCGTCGCACAGCGCCCACAGCAGGTTGCCGCCCGCGCGCCAGTCGAGGCCCATGACGACGGACACGGCGGGGCCGGGGCGCGTCGTCTGCAGCAGCGTCATGCCGCCGTCCTCCTCGAGCACCGCGAGGTGCAGCTCGCCCGTCGCCTCGACGGCGAACGCGACGATGCCGCCCAGGTGCGGGCCGTACGCGGCCGGGTCGTACGCGGCGCCGGATGCGTCGCGGATGCCGAGGCGCGTCGCGTCCGCATCCGAGATCCACTCGATCGCCTCGATGCCCGCGTTCGCGCCGAGCGGGCCGGTGAGGGCGGTCAGGTTCCACTCGTGGGTCGTCGTCGAGGCGCCGTCCTCGCCGAGCTCGACGCGCAGCACCGACGGACGCGAGACGTTGGATGCGGCGTTGTCGCGCTCGGTCGACAGCAGGATGGCGCCGTCGCCGGCGACCGAGATGCCCTCGGCGTCGGGCTGGCCGGAGCCGTCCGGGTACGTCGGTACCCACGACCGGGCGATCGCGTGCGGCTGGCCGTCGCCACCCGCCATCTCGAAGATCTCGCCGTCGTCGTTGTTCACGGCGAAGAGCGTGCCGTCGGCCGCGTGGTCGAGGCCCGACATGTCCTCGCCCCACGTGCCGGGTGCGACGGCATCCTGCACGTCCTGTCCGTACGGCCACGGGATGGTGTCGTGGACGGGCTCCTCGACGACGGTGCAGTCGTTCACGAGCTCGAACGTGCTCGCGGCGGTGACGGCGAAGGCACCCATCATGTCGGGGCAGCGCCCGTACGTCGTGGCGGCGTGGCCCGACCAGCCGAACGTGTCGACGACGGCGCCCGTCTCGTCGCGCACGGTGACGCGGTCGGTACCGCCGAGGCCGAAGAAGTCGTCCGGCGCGTCGGTGCGGATGCCGAGGTAGCCGCCCGACTCGATCTCGGTGCCCTCGGCCAGCGTGATGGTGGGGTTCGACGGGTCCGAGTCGCGGATGGTCCAGCCCGAGACGTCGATGGTGCTCGTCGTGTCGGTGTTGGCGAGCTCGACCCAGTCGCTCACGGGGTCGCCGTTCGACTCGACCTCGTTGATGACGACGGGCGAGGCGACGCGGCGCTCGACGTTGGCCTGGCCGCGCGTGACCTCGGTGTCGACGAACGCGCCGGTGCCGTCGGGCACGCGACCCTCGGATGCGGCGTGGTCGGTCCACGCGGAGGAGTCGGCGAGCCCCGTGCCGTCCTCGGTGATCACGCTGATCTCGTCGTTCGACCCGAGCCCGAAGCCGTCGGCGGTCGCGTTCGTCTCGACGACGACGAAGGCACCCGGCTCGACGATCGTGCCCTCCGCGATGCGCAGCGTCGACAGCGGATCGTCGTCGCGGAGGATCCAGCCCGACACGTCGACGGTGCTCGCTCCGACGTTCGTCAGCTCGACGAAGTCCGCGAGCACGGGGTCGCTCGAGAGCACCTCGTTGACGCGGATGCCGGTCTCGACGGGCTGCGGCTCGACCGTCGCGACGCGTGCGACGTTGGCGGCGCCCGGCGTCGGCTCCGTGTCCACGAAGGCGCCCGTGCCATCCGGCAGGCGCCCCTCGGTGAAGGCGTGCTCGGTCCACGCGTACGCGTCGATCTGCACGCCCGCGTCGTCCGAGAGCACGGCGGCGTCGTTCGCGCCGAGGCCGAACGTCGGCTCGACGACGAGGAACGCGCCCGGCTGCAGCACCGTGCCGGCGGGCAGCAGGTCGGGCGTGCGCTCGGGGTCGTCGTCCACGAGCCTCCAGCCGGACACGTCGACGGGCTCGACGCCCGCGTTGACGAGCTCGACGAGGTCGGCAGCCCCGGTCGCGCTGTTCGACTGCACCTCGTTGATGCGGACGTCCGCATCGGCGGCGGATGCGGGGGTCGCGACCACGACGCTGCCGAGTGCGACGGCGGCGAGGGCGGTCACGGAGAGGACGCGCTTGTGCACTGCAGGATCTCCTGTGCTGTGGGGACCCCTGCATCCTCGGGATGCGCGGCGAACGACGGGTGAACGAGCGGTGTCGCCAGCGCGGCCCGCAGGCGTCGCACGCACGCCCGCGTCGCGCGAGGCGCGCGTCAGGGGGACGCGGCCGGCATCGCCCGTCGCATCGGGATCGCGTCAGCGCGCGCGATCGGCGCCGAAGGCGCGGTCGACGGCCAGCAGGGCGAGGTCGGGATGGTCGGCGAACACGCCGTCGAGGCCCGCGCGAAGCAGCAGGTCCCACTCCCGCATCCAGTCGCCCCAGTGCGACGCGAGCGGCCCGCGGCGATGCGCCTTCGTGAGGAAGCGGTTCTCGGGCCGCAGCGTCCAGCAGAGGATCTGCAGCCCGGCGGCGTGGGCGCGGTCGACGAGGTCGGCGACCCGCACGCCGTCCCTGCCCTCCTCGAGCAGCACCCGCTTGTCGACGCTGATGCCGTCGAGGCCCTCGGCGGCGAGCGCGGTGAGCCCCGCGTCGGTGCGCTGCGAGGCGTACGTGGGCGCGCTCGACCCGAGCGACGCGACGGCGTCGGCCGGCGATCCTCCGTGCTCGAGGAGGTAGACGTAGCGGCCGGCGACGCCGCGGGCGCGCAGGCGACGCAGCACGTCCTGCTCGAACGCCTCCACGACGAGGCGCTCCGGCGTCGACGCCCAGCCGCGCTCTCGCAGCGCATCGGCGACGAGCTCGTCGAGCGGCAGGCCGATCGATCGGAAGTACGTGGCGTGCTTGATCTCGGCGACCATGCCGAGCCCTGTCTCGTCGAGGATGTCGAGGAGGTCCTCGAGGCGCAGGATGCCGAGCTGCCCGTCGAACGTCGCGGACGCCTGCCGGATGCGCGGCAGGCGCTCGCGCACCCGCAGCTGCGAGAGCTCGTCCCACGTGAGGTCCTCGGTGAACCACCCCGTGAGGTGCTCGCCGTCGATCTCCTTGGTCGTGCGGCGCGACGCGAGCTCGGGGTGCGAGGCGACGTCGGTCGTGCCGGAGATCTCGTTCTCGTGCCGCAGCACGAGGACGCCGTCGCGCGTCGCGACGATGTCCGGCTCGACCATGTCGGCGCCGAGCCGGGCGGCGAGCCGGAACGCCTCCGCGGAGTGCTCGGGGCGGTAGCCGCTGGCTCCTCGGTGGGCGACGACGAGTGGCCTGGTCACGCGCCCAGGCTAGCCCGACGGATGCGCTCGCCCCCGGCGGCCGCCGACCCTCGTGCGCCGGAGGCGAACGACCAGGCCGGCACAGCGAATCCATGGCCTCCGCGGCTACCCTGAGTCAGGACTTCCCATCCCGAACAGGAGTGCACACCATGGCCGGCTTCGGCTTCTCGAACTCCCCCGCCTTCTCGCGCGATCCGCAGCGTGCTGCGCAGCTGCGCCAGGATGGCGACTACGTGCCCGGCCAGACCTACGCGCCGCAGCAGGGTCAGGGCCAGCAGGGCTTCGCGCAGCAGGGCTACCAGCAGCCCGCGCAGCGGGGCTTCCAGCAGCCCGGCGCCCCCTCGCCCGAGCAGCTCGGCCAGATGTACGACCGCCCCTCGGCGACGTCGTCCGACACCGGCCGCCTCACCTACGACGGCGTGATCATGAAGACCGTCGCGATGCTCGGCATCGTCGCGGTCGGCTTCCTGCTGCAGATGGGCCTGCTGCTCACGGGCAACGGCATGCTCATGCAGGGCCTCATGTGGGTCGGCCTCATCGCGGGCCTCGTGCTCGGCCTCGTCAACGCGTTCAAGCGCGAGCCGAACCGTGCGCTCATCCTCGCCTACGCGGCGGCGCAGGGTCTCGCGATCGGTGGCTTCAGCGCCATCATCGAGTTCGGCATGGGCTTCGACGGCATCGTCTTCCAGGCCCTGCTCGCCACCGCATGCGTCTTCGCGGCGACGCTCGCGCTCTACGCGTTCCGCATCGTGCGCGTCACGCCCAAGCTCACGCGCTTCTTCTTCATCGTGCTCATCGGCTACGGCCTGTTCTCGCTCGTGAACTTCGTGCTCATGGTCACGGGCATCAGCCCCGACCCGTGGGGCCTGCGCTCGGTCGACGTGCCGATCCTCGGCCTGCCGTTCGGCGTCGTCCTCGGCGGCCTCGCGGTGCTGCTCGGCGCCTACTCGCTCATGCTCGACTTCAACAACGTCGAGATCGGCGTGCAGCGCGGCGTCCCGGCGAAGTACGGCTGGCAGGCGGCCTTCGGCATCACGGCCACGATCATCTGGCTGTACGTCGAGATCCTCCGCATCCTCGCGATCCTGCGCGGCAACAACTAGCGCAGCACGCACCGCGACGGCGCCCCGAGCCCCTGGCTCGGGGCGCCGTCGCGTTCTGGGCGCAGGCCGCGACGCGAGTACCCTCGACGGGTGCCCGACCCCACCGATCCGCAGCGCGCGAACCTCGACCCCGACGACCTCGCGACGGCGTTGCGCGTGCTCGAGGAGGCGCCGGCGCTCGCCGAGGACGACCCCGACCTCGTCGCCCTGAAGCGCGCCGCGTGGCTGCTGCAGAAGCGACTGAAGAAGACGCGCCGCGACGAGAAGACGTGGGCGGAGCGCAAGGCCGATCGCGCCGTCATCGAGCGCACCGCCACGGGCTCCCCCATGCGCATCGACGACGAGACGAAGGGCATCCCCCTCGTGTCGAACGCCGTCGGGGCGTTCGCGGGCGAGCTGCAGAAGGCGCGCGGCTGCTACGTCTGCAAGCGCGAGTACACGCTCGTCGACGCCTTCTACCACGGCCTGTGCCCCGACTGCGCGGCCCGCAGCCACGCGAAGCGCGACCAGCGCACCGACCTCTCCGGCAAGCGAGCCCTGCTGACGGGCGGTCGGGCGAAGATCGGCATGTACATCGCGCTGCGCCTGCTGCGCGACGGCGCCCACACCACCATCACGACGCGCTTCCCGAAGGATGCGATGCGTCGCTTCGCGCAGATGGACGACGCGGCCGACTGGATCCACCGGCTGAAGGTCGTCGGCATCGACCTGCGCGACCCGACGCAGGTCGTCGCCCTCGCCGACGACGTCGCGGCCGCGGGTCCGCTCGACATCCTCATCAACAACGCGGCGCAGACCGTGCGCCGCTCCCCCGGCGCGTACTCCGCCCTCGTCGAGCAGGAGTCGGCGCCGCTGCCGACCGACCTCGCGCTGCCCGAGATGACGACGTTCGACGGCATCTCGTCGGTGCATCCCGCATCCATCGCCGGTGCGCTCGACCATCACTCGACGCCCCACCACGAGGGCGAGACCCTCGAGCACGCGATGGCCGCGCAGACGGCTGCGTCGATGACGGCGCTCGCGCTGCGCGCCGGGCACGCGAGCCTCGACGCGCACCTCGCGGGCACCGCGGTCGACGCGGGCGGGCTGCTGCCCGACCTGCAGACGACGAACTCGTGGACGCAGACGGTCGAGCAGGTCGACGCGCTCGAGATGCTCGAGGTGCAGCTGTGCAACGCCACGGCGCCGTTCCTGCTCGTGTCGCGGCTGCGCGCGGCGATGCGCGCGGCGGTGCAGGCGGGTGCCCGGCGGGCGTACGTCGTGAACGTCTCCGCCATGGAGGGCCAGTTCGGCGGGCGGCGCTACAAGGGCGCGGGGCATCCGCACACCAACATGGCGAAGGCGTCGCTCAACATGCTCACGCGCACGAGCGCTGCCGAGATGTTCGAGTCGGACCGCATCCTGATGACGGCCGTCGACACCGGGTGGATCACCGACGAGCGACCGCATCAGGAGAAGCTGCGCATCGCCTCGGAGGGCTGGCATGCGCCGCTCGACCTCGTCGACGGCGCCGCTCGCGTGTACGACCCCATCGTGCGCGGCGAGGCCGGCGAGGATGTCTACGGCGTCTTCCTCAAGGACTACGAGCGCGCACCCTGGTAGCCGCACGGCGCGCGGGTGCGCGCTGAGCGGCGTCTCATGCGACATGCGCAGCCGTGGTCGCGCTCAGCGCGCATCCCGGCGCCATCGGCATGCCGCGTCGCCGTCGCGAGCAGCACCGGGCGCTCCGCGCCGTGCGATCGGCGCCCAGCGACGGCCCTACGCGTCTGCGGAGACCTTCGGCGCGCGCCGCGACCAGAACGACGCGAGCAGCGAGCCCGACACGTTGTGCCACACCGAGAAGATCGCGGCGGGCACGGCTGCCTCGGGTGCGAAGTGCGTGCGCGCGAGACCGGCGGCGAGGCCCGAGTTCTGCATGCCCACCTCGATCGAGACGGCGCGGCGAGCGGGCTCCTCGAGGCCGACCGCGCGAGCCGCGACGTAGCCGAGCACGAGGCCGACGCCGTTCAGCACCACGACGATGCCGAGGATGGCGAGGCCCGATGCGAGGATCGTCGCCGCCGAGCCCGCCACGACGGCCAGCACGACGAGCGTGATGCCGACGACCGACACGAGCGGCATCCACTCGACGATCGCCGCGACGACCCGCGGCAGGAAGCGGCGCAGCAGCAGGCCGACCACGATCGGCACGATCACGATCTGCACGATCGAGACGAACAGCCCCGCGGGGTCGACCGGCAGGTAGCTGCCCGCGAGCAGCAGCACGAGCAGTGGCGTGATGACGGGGGCGACGAGCGTCGACACCGTCGTCATCGCGACCGACAGCGCCGTGTCGCCCCTCGCGAGGAAGACCATGACGTTGGAGGCGGTGCCGCCGGGCGCCGCCGCGACGAGGATGACGCCGACGGCGATGGCCGCGTCGAGGTCGAGCAGCGTGACGAGCAGGAAGCCCGTGAGCGGCATGATGACGAACTGCGCGACGATGCCGATGAGCAGGGCGAAGGGCTTCCTCGCGACGATGGCGAAGTCGCTGCCCTGCAGCGTCATGCCCATGCCGAGCATGATGACCATGAGCAGCGGGGTTACGAGCACGCCGAGCGGCACGAACGGCGCCGGCGCGAGCACTGCGACGGCGCCCGCTGCGATCACGATGAGCGGGAACCACGTGCCCGCCATGCGGCCGATCCTCGCGCCCACGTGCTCGCGGGCGGCTGCGGTGGCGTTCACGGTCTCGGGCGTCGTCTCGTCGGGCACTCGCTCGACGATACCGAGCGTCGCATCCCTGCCGGGCGACGTGCCGGCCCGAAGGGGCGGATGCGGCGGACGGGAGGCTCGGCGGCCCTGAGGCCGCAGACCCTCCCGTCCTCGCCGAGCCCGAGCCCGAGCCCGACGAGCGGGCGGCTCAGGCCGGGCGGAGCAGCCGGGCGGCTACTCCCACTCGATCGTCCCCGGGGGCTTCGACGTCACGTCGAGCACCACGCGGTTGACCTCCTCGACCTCGTTCGTGATGCGGTTCGAGATGCGCGCGAGCACGTCGTAGGGCAGGCGCGTCCAGTCGGCCGTCATGGCGTCCTCGCTCGACACGGGCCGCAGCACGATGGGGTGGCCGTAGGTGCGGCCGTCGCCCTGCACGCCCACCGAGCGCACGTCGGCCAGGAGCACGACGGGACACTGCCAGATCTCCTGGTCGAGGCCCGCGTTCGAGAGCTCCTCGCGTGCGATCGCGTCGGCGCGACGCAGGATGTCGAGGCGCTCCTCGGTGACCTCGCCGATGATGCGGATGCCGAGGCCGGGCCCCGGGAAGGGCTGGCGGCCGACGATCGCCTCGGGCAGGCCGAGCTCGCGGCCGATGGCGCGCACCTCGTCCTTGAAGAGGGCGCGCAGCGGCTCGATGAGCTGGAACTGCAGGTCGTCCGGCAGGCCGCCCACGTTGTGGTGCGACTTGATGTTCGCCGTGCCTGCGCCGCCGCCGGACTCGACGACGTCGGGGTAGAGCGTGCCCTGCACGAGCCAGCGGATGGGCTCGCCCTCGGCCGCGGCCTCGGCGGCGAGGTCGCGCTCGGCCTGCTCGAAGACGCGGATGAACTCTCGGCCGATGATCTTGCGCTTCGTCTCGGGGTCGGAGACGCCTGCCAGCGCCCCGAGGAAGCGCTCGCGCGCGTCGACCGTCACGAGGCGCACGCCCGTGGACGCGACGTAGTCCTCCTCGACCTGGCGGCGCTCGTCCTGCCGCAGGAGGCCGTGGTCGACGAACACGCACGTGAGCTGGTCGCCGACGGCGGCGTGCACGAGCGCCGCGGCGACGGCCGAGTCGACGCCGCCCGAGAGGCCGCAGATGACCTTGTCGTCGCCGACCTGCTCGCGGATGCGGGCGATCTGCTCCTCGATGACGTTGCCGGTGCGCCAGTCGCGGTCGATGCCCGCGATGTCGTGCAGGAACGACTCGAGCACGCGCTGCCCGTGCTCGGAGTGCCGCACCTCGGGGTGCCACTGCACGCCGGCCATGCGGCGCTCGCGGCTCTCGAACGCCGCGACGGGCGTGTCGACGGTCGAGGCGAGCACGTCGAAGCCCTCGGGGGCCTTCGCGACGGCGTCGCCGTGGCTCATCCACACCGTCTGGGCGTCGGGCTGGCCGGAGAGGAGGCTGCCGCCCTCGCCGACGGTGACGGCGGTCGAGCCGTACTCGCGGTTGCCCGTGCGGGCGACCTCGCCGCCGAGCTGCGCGGCCATGACCTGGAAGCCGTAGCAGATGCCGAACGTCGGGACGCCGAGCTCGAGGATGTCGGGGTCGAGGCGCGGGGCACCCTCGGCGTAGACCGAGGAGGGGCCGCCGGAGAGGACGATGCCCACGGGGTCCTTCGCGCGCACCTCCTCGGCGGTGATCGAGTGCGGCACGACCTCGGAGTAGACGTCGGCCTCGCGCACGCGGCGGGCGATGAGCTGCGCGTACTGCGCGCCGAAGTCGACGACGAGCACGGGGCGCTGAGCGGTGTCGGCCATCAGGCCTCCTTCGATGCGAGGGCTGCCGCCTGGGCGTCGAGCCGGGCGACGTCGGCGGCCGCGATGCGGTGCATGCGGTGCTCGACGATGAACGAGAGGAAGGGCACGACGCCGCCGAGCGCCATCGCGAGGAGGCGGCCGAACGGCCAGCGCAGCAGCATCCAGAGCCGGAAGCATGCGAGCAGGTAGATCACGTAGATCCAGCCGTGCGCGATGAGGATCGCGAGCGAGATGTTGAAGCCGTCGCCGAGCGACTGGATCTCGCAGCCCATGCCGCCGGGCACGAACAGCGAGTACCACTCGCAGCCGGGGCCGGGCACGACGGGCGCGAGCCCCAGGAGCCCGACGGAGCCGCCTGCGAACAGCTCGACGTGGGTCGGCGAGTACTTCAGCACCATCTCGATGACGAGGAGCAGCAGGAACGCGCCCGTCACCCACGACATGATGCGGTAGAAGGTCATCGCCGAGCGGATCTTCGGGATCTGCTGGATGGGCCTCGGCACGCCCTCCATCCTACCGAGCGCTCAGACGCCGCCTGACGCGCGTGCCGCCGCCGCAGCCTCCTCCGCGTCCTCGAGCGCCTCGACCTCGCGCTCCCTCGCGTCCTGCACGAGGCGGAACCAGAGGTAGAGCGCGAACACCATGAAGGCGACCCACTCGATGGCGTAGAAGATGTTGAGCCAGTTGAGCTGCGTCTGCTGCTCCGGCGGCAGCGACGTGATGGGCGTCGTGCCCTCGACGGCGCCCTCGACGATGACGTAGCCCGCGTACACGTCGCCCGAGAACCCCGGCCAGCGGTTGATGAGGTCGCCGACGCTCATCGCCTCCGTCGTGTCGCCCTCGAAGTCGGTGACCGTCGGCGACTCGCTCGGCATGTAGCGGCCGACGATCGTCGCGCGCTCGGCGTCGATGGCTGCGGCCGCCGCCTCCGCCTCGCCACGCGTCGGCGCCCAGCCGAGCGCCACGGCGAGGGATGCGCCGTCGTCGGTGATCGCGCGGGCCGTGAGCCACGCCCCGGCCTCGCCCTCCTCCTGCCGGCCGGCGAGCACGATGACCGAGGCGGGATCGAGCGTCGCGTCGACCTCGACGATGCGTCCGCCCGCCTCCGACATGAGCGGCGACTGCGGCTCGGCGACCGACGTCAGCGCGACGGGCGTCTCGGTGTCGCGCTCGTCGGCCTGGCCCTGCTGCACGGCGCGGTCGATCTGCCACTGCCCGAGCGCGGCGAACACGCCTGCGACGAGGAGGGCGAACAGCAGCGCCCCGATCCACCGGGGCTGCCGCGCGACCTCGATGAACCGGGGCGGCGTCACGCTCAGGTGCCGCGGGTGCCGACGGGCTCGACGACCGGCAGCGCACCCAGCGGCACGATGTCGGGCGCCTCGAGCCGCGCGCGGTCGGCGGACTCGTCGTCGGGCAGCGCCTGGCTCGCGAGCTCTGCCGCGACGCGCTTGTTGTACGTGTTGATCTCGGTCTCGATGCGCGCATCGTCCCAGCCGAGGGCGTCGGCCATGATGCGAGCGGCGACGGGGGCTGCGGCGACGCCGCGGTCCCACGCCTCGATCGAGATGCGCGTCCGGCGCGCCAGCACGTCGTCGAGGTGCAGCGCACCCTCGGCGAGGCATGCGTAGCGCACCTCCGCGCCGAGGTAGTCGTCGGCGCCCGGCAGCGGCTCGGCGAGCTCGGGGTGCTCGCGGATGATGTCGAGCAGGTCGTCGGTGAGCGTGCCGTAGCGGTTCAGCAGGTGCTCGACGCGGTGCTTGTGCAGCCCGAACGCCTTCGCGATCTTGCCGCGCTTGTTCCATGCGGCGCGGTAGCCGACGGCACCCAGCAGCGGGATGTCCTCGGTGCACGACGCGGGGAACTTGCCGTCGATCGCCGACACGGCCTCGTCGATGGCGTCCTTCGCCATGACGCGGTACGTCGTCCACTTGCCGCCGGCGATCATCACGAGGCCCGGCACGGTGTGCGAGACGTGGTGCTCGCGCGACAGGTTCGCAGTCGAACCGCCCTCCGCGGCGGCGAGCAGCGGTCGCAGGCCCGCGTAGACGCCCTCGACGTCGGCGCGCGTGAGCTTCGTCGCGAGCACCGAGTTGACGTGCTCGAGGATGTAGTCGATGTCGGCGGCCGTCGCGGCGGGGTGCGCCTTGTCGAGCTCCCAGTCGGTGTCGGTCGTGCCGATGATCCAGTGACGACCCCACGGGATGACGAAGAGCACCGACTTCTCGGTGCGCAGCAGCAGGCCCATCGCCGAGTGGAAGCGGTCGCGCGGCACGACGAGGTGCACGCCCTTCGACGCGCGCACGCGGAAGTCGGATCGCGACCCGACCATCGCCTGCGTGTCGCCCGTCCACACGCCCGTCGCGTTCACGACCTGCTTGGCGCGGATCTCGAAGCGCTCGCCCGACTCGTAGTCGTGCGCCTGGATGCCGACGACGCGCTCCCCGACCTTCACGAATCCCTCGGCGCGCACGCGGCTCGCGACATGGGCGCCGTAGAACGAGGCGGTGCGCGCGAGCTCGGCCACGTAGCGTGCGTCGTCGACCTGCGCGTCGTAGTACGTGAGGCCGCCGACCAGCGCGTCGGGGTCGAGCGACGGGATCTGCTTCAGCATCTGCTTCTTCGACAGGTGCCGGTGCATGGGCACGCCCGGGCGCATGAAGCCCGTGTAGCTGAAGGCGTCGTACATCGCCATGCCGGCGCCGATGTAGCCGCGCTCGAGCTGGTTCGTGAGCGGGTACAGGAAGCGCACGGGCTTCACGAGGTGCGGCGCGATGCGCTGCAGCAGCAGCCCGCGCTCGATGAGCGCCTCGCGCACGAGGCCGAAGTTGAACTGCTCGAGGTAGCGGATGCCACCGTGGATGAGCTTCGACGATCGGCTCGAGGTGCCGGAGGCGAAGTCGCGCGCCTCGACGAGCCCGACGCGCAGGCCGCGCGTCACGGCGTCGAGCGCCGCACCGACGCCGACGATGCCGCCGCCGATGACGAGCACGTCGACCTCGCGGTCGCGCATCGAGGCCAATGCCTTCGCGCGCTCCTCCGGTCCCAGGTTGGGCGACCGCCGCACGCTCTTCGAGCTCTGCCTGACTGCCATGTCCCTACTCCCTCATCCCTTGCGGGTGTCACGGGCCCTGCGGGTCCTTGCGTTGCGCGGTTCGAGCGCGATGCCTACCGTCGCGGTGCGACGACGACGTCGATGCGCTGGAACTCCTTGACGTCCTTGTATCCCGTCGTCGCGAGCGCCTTGCGCACCGCGCCGACGATGTTCGCCGTGCCGTCGGCGACGGGTGCGGGGCCGCTCAGCACGACCTCGAGGTCGCCGACCTGCTCGACCTGCACGCGGTTGCCGCGCGGCAGCTTCTGGTTGTGCGCCTCGGGGCCCCAGTGCCAGCCGCGGCCCGGAGCATCGGTGGCGCGAGCGAGCGCCGTGCCGAGCATGGCGGCGTCGGCGCCGCACGCGAAGGCCTTGACGATGTCGCCGGAGGTGCCGAGCGAGCCGTCGGCGATCACGTGCACGTAGCGACCGCCCGACTCGTCGAGGTAGTCGCGGCGGGCGGCGGCGACGTCGCTCACGGCGGTCGCCATGGGGGCGTGGATGCCGAGCACGCTGCGGCTCGTGGATGCGGCACCGCCGCCGAAGCCCACGAGCACGCCTGCCGCGCCCGTGCGCATGAGGTGCAGCGCGGCCGTGTAGGTGACGACGCCACCCACGATGACGGGCACGTCGAGCTCGTAGATGAACTGCTTGAGGTTCAGGGCCTCGCCCGTCTTCGTGACGTGCTCAGCCGAGACGGTGCTGCCGCGGATGACGAAGAGGTCGACGCCCGCCTCGATGACGGTCTGGTAGTGCTCCTGCACGGCCTGGGGGCTGAGCGCGCCCGCCACGGTGACGCCGGCCTCGCGGATCTCGGCGAGGCGCTGGCGGATGAGCTCCGGGCGCACGGGCGCGGCGTAGATCTCGCGCATCCGGCTCGTCGCGAGGTCGGCGGGCAGGCTCGCGATCTCGGCGAGCAGCGGCTCGGGATCGTCGTAGCGCGTCCACACGCCCTCGAGGTTCAGCACGCCGACGCCGCCTGCGCGCCCGAGCGCGATGGCGGTGCGGGGGCTCATGACCGAGTCGGTCGGAGCACCCAGCACGGGGATGTCGAAGCGGAACGCGTCGATCTGCCACGCGAGCGACACCACATCGCTGTCGCGCGTGCGACGCGTCGGCACGACCGCGACGTCGTCGAATCCGTACGCCGGTCGTGCGCTCTTCGCCAGCCCGAGCTCGATCTCCGCCACGTCCTCAAGCCTAGCGCCGACCGGGGCCGGCCTCTCCCGAGTTCGCCCAGAGGTGACCGGGCGAGCCCCGCGTCAGCGTCCGAGGATCGCGCGGATGCGGGCGGTCGCCGCATCCACCTCGCCGAGCACCTCGCGCGCCGTCGCCGCCGTCACCGACGCGCCGCGCACGAGCGAGCGCACCTCGGCGCGCATGCGGGTGACGGCGAGGTCGACCTCGTGCACGGCCGCGCGCACGTCGGCGCGATCGGCGCCGCGCGGCTCGGAGCGGGCGTGCGCGCTGGAGGATGCGGGCTCGGGCTCGCCCGTCGGCGCAGCGTCGTCGCGAGGCTCGGGCGAGCGGGCGCCGCGCTCGGCTGCGGCGAGATCGGCGCGCAAGGTGCGCATCGCGTCCCGCACCCCGCCGCGCACCTCGTCGGCGAGCCTGCGCACCGAGTCGCCGATCTCGGTCTCGAGCGCGTCGAGCTCGCCCTGCCGCTCGGCGAGGTGGGCGCGCCCGGCGTCGGTGATCGCGTACGTGGTGCGGCGGCCGTCCGCGTGCTTCTCGACGAGCCCCTCCTCCTCCAGCCGCGACAGTCGCGGGTAGATGGTGCCCGCCGACGGCTGGTAGGTGCCGCCGAAGCGCCGCTCGAGCGCCTGCATGACCTCGTAGCCGTGCTTCGGCGACTCGGCGAGCAGCGAGAGGAGGTAGAGGCGCAGGGCGCCGTGGGCGAACACGGGGCTCATCGGCGCACGACCGTCTGGTCTCCCGAGACCGAGTTCAGCGAGATGCGCGCCTGCGCGCCGGCGCCGGCCTCCGAGTGGCGGCCCCCGCGCTTCGGCATCGCGACGCCGAACGCGCGGCCGCTGCCGCTCACGGTGTTCGTCACGACCTCGGCGGCGACGTCCTGGTCGACGCGGACGGTGGCGTCTGCCGAGACGCCGTTGACGGCGATGGATGCGACGGGCCCGTGCACGTCGAGCAGCACGTCGCCCGAGACGGTGTCGACGCCGACGCGACGTGCGCTGCCTGAGACGGTCACCTCGCCGCTCACGGCGTGCACCTGCACGTCGCCGTCGAGCCCGGTCGCCTCGACGTCGCCGGAGACCGTGTTGACCTGCACGTCGCCCGCGACGCCGTCGAGCTGCACGTCGCCCGAGACCGTGCTGACGTCGACGCCGGCGCGCACGCCTGCGACGAGGCCCTGCGCCGAGACCTGGCCGTACGTCACCGCGACGTGGCGCGGCACGAGGATGCTGACCTCGACGCGACCGCGCTCGACGCCGAGCGACTTGAGCGACTCGATGAGGTTCGACCACCGCAGCAGCGGATGCGCGACGCTGAGCGCGCCGTCGTCGAGCGAGATCTCGAGGTCGCGCCCGTCGACGCGGTGCACCTCGACCCGCGCCCACGGCTCGTCGTGCCCGACGACGTCGACGCTGCCCGCGATGACCCCGACCTTGAGCCGGCGCACGCCCTCGAGCGTGATCGTGCGGGTGTCGCCCGGCCGCACCGTCCACCGCTCGGCGCTCGAGTCGGCGGGCGTCGCGCCCTCCAAGGGCACCCGATCCTCGTTGGTCTCCATGACGCTCCCTCCCTCGAACGCGATGCATCGCGTGTGCGAGTCACGATATATCGCGTCACGCACGACCCGCAACCCTCCCGTACCGTCTCCCCTCGGTTGCCAGGGACGCGAAGACGCCTGAGGTGCTGCTCGGGCGGTGCCTCCGCATGCTCCGCGTACCTGGCACCGTCACGAAGGCAGGTGGACGCCCGGGGGCGCCATCGACTGCCATGCGGTGCGAGGACGGGAGCGGGAGGTGCGAGTGGCGGACGCCGGCTCGCGAATGCGGGGTGCTCGGATCGCCCATCGCGAGGGCGTCGGTGGGCTCGATCCCCCTCGTCCGAGCGAGACGGGTCGCGACGACGTCGATCTCATCCATGCCGGCATGGTGCGCCGACCGCGGCCCGAAGGAGCGCCCAGGGCTGCTGGCTGTGGAGGATCGCGACGTGTTCGGTGCCGCCACGCCCCGTCGGCCGCCGCCTCGGCGGCGAGGTACGCCAGGCGAGGCGAGCTACGCCGATCCGAGCGAGGTACGGCTCGTGGCGCACCCGCGCTCTCCTCGCGTACCTCGCGACGAGAGCGCACCTCGCGACGCGGCGCCCGAAGGCGTCAGCGGCGGTAGTTCGGGGCCTCCACGACCATCTGGATGTCGTGGGGGTGCGACTCCTTGAGGCCCGCCGCCGTGATGCGCACGAAGCGACCCTTCGCCTGCAGCTCGGGGATCGTGCGCCCGCCCACGTAGAACATCGACTGCCGCAGACCGCCCGAGAGCTGGTACGCGACGGTCGCGAGCGGCCCGCGGTAGGGCACCTGGCCCTCGATGCCCTCGGCGATGAGCTGCTCGTCGGAGGGCACGTCGGCCTGGAAGTAGCGGTCGCGCGAGTACGACGTCTTCGTGCCGCGCGTCTGCATCGCACCGAGCGAGCCCATGCCGCGGTACGACTTGAACTGCTTGCCGTTGATGAGCACGAGATCGCCGGGCGACTCGTCGGTGCCCGCGAGCAGCGAGCCGAGCATGACCGAGGATGCGCCGGCCACGAGGGCCTTCGCGATGTCGCCCGAGTACTGCAGGCCGCCGTCTGCGATCACGGGGACGCCGGCGGGGGTCGCGGCGAGCGACGCCTCGTACACGGCCGTCACCTGCGGCACGCCCACGCCCGACACGACGCGCGTCGTGCAGATCGAGCCCGGGCCGACGCCGACCTTCACGGCGTCGACGCCCGCGTCGACGAGCGCCTGCGCGCCCTCGCGCGTCGCGACGTTGCCGCCGATGATGTCGACGGCGTCGAAGCGCGCGTCGCCCTTCAGCCGCGTCACGATGTCGATGACGCCCTGGCTCTCGCCGTTGGCGGTGTCGACGACGATGACGTCGACGCCCGCCTCGAGCAGCGCCTCGGCGCGGTCGTACGCGTCGCCGAAGAAGCCGATGGCGGCGCCCACGCGGAGGCGGCCGTGCTCGTCCTTCGTCGCGTGCGGGTACTGCTCGACCTTGTCGAAGTCCTTGATGGTGATGAGTCCGGCGAGGCGGCCGTCCTCGTGCACGAGCGGCAGCTTCTCGAGCTTCGACTGCCGGAAGATCTCGAGGACGTCCTCGCGCGACGTGCCCACGGGCGCGGTCGTGAGCGGCGCGGGCGTCATGACGTCGCGCACGAGCGTCGTCTCGCCGTCGGCGCGCGCCACGAAGCGCATGTCGCGGTTCGTGATGATGCCGAGCAGGTGGCCGCCCTCGTCGACGACGGGCAGGCCCGACACCTTGTACTGCCCGCAGATCGCGTCGACCTGCGCGACCGTCGCGTCGGGCCCGATCGTCACGGGGTCGGTGATCATGCCCGACTCCGACCGCTTCACGCGGTCGACGATCGCCGCCTGCTCGACGATGGCGAGGTTGCGGTGCACGATGCCGATGCCGCCCTGGCGCGCCATGGCGATCGCCATGCGCTCCTCGGTGACGGTGTCCATGGCGCTCGACACGAGCGGCACGGCGAGGCGGATGCGGCGGGAGAGCAAGGTGGACGTGTCCGCCTCGCTCGGGATGACGTCGGTGCGGCCCGGGAGCAGCATGACGTCGTCGTAGGTGAGACCGGTGAAGCCGAACGGGTCGCGCGTGTCCATTGCCATCCATCGTACGAGTAACGATTCGGTCCCGAGTCACCGATCGAGGCGAAAGCGAAACATGCTCGACACGATCCCCGGGCTACATTGACTGCACCGTGCAACGAAGCACCCTCGCATCGCATTCCCTTCTGGGTGCGGCACGGACCACTGGAGGACATGTGGAGAAGACGCTCCGACCGGCCAGGTGGTGGCTCGCCATCCCTGCGCTGCTCGCCGCACTCGCCGTCGCACTCGGACTCGGGGCACCCCCCGCCGACGCGACCGCCCCGCCCTCGGACTCGAGCAGCGGGTACCAGTTCCAGGGCATCGTCCGCTCCGATCCGCAGACGCCCATCGCGGGCGTCGTGATCGAGGCGACGGGCCCCGACGGCTTCGCAGGCACCGCCACGACGGCCGACGACGGCCGCTGGTCGATCGCCACGCCCGGACCGGGCGACTACACGGTGTCGATCGACGAGACGACGATCCCGGACGGGCTCGAGGTGAACCCCGCGCACGTCTCGCGCGAGTTCACGCTCGGCACGACGAGCTCGCAGAGCGTGCTCTTCGGCATCGGCGCGCCGGGATCGTTCCAGCCCGCGCCGAGCGCCGACTCCGAGGGCGGCGGCGGCGACGACGGCGACTCCGAGTCCAACGCGTCGAGCTCGAGCACCAGCTCGTTCTCGTGGGCGCGCCTCGGCCAGCGCCTCTTCACGGGCCTCAACTTCGGCCTGCTGCTCGCGCTCGCGGCGATCGGCATCACGCTCATCTTCGGCACCACCGGCGTCAACAACTTCGCCCACGGCGAGATGGTGACGTTCGGCGGCTTCGCCTTCTTCCTGCTGACGACGGCGATCGGCCTGCCGGTCTGGGTGGCGATCATCGGCGTCCTGCTCGCGAGCGCCGCGTTCGGCTGGTTGCACGACGCGGCGATCTTCAAGCCGCTCCGGCGACGACGCGTCGGCCTCGTGCAGGTGCTGATCGTGACGATCGGCCTCTCGATCGCGCTGCGGTACTTCTACCAGTTCCTCTTCGGAGGCGGCAGCAGCACGCTCGCCGTCGACAACTCCGCGCGCATCTCGTTCGGCACGTTCAACGTGAACGTCTCGAACATCGTCAGCATGGTCGTGTCGATCCTCATCCTCGCGGGCGTCGCGTTCTTCCTCACGCGGACGCGCATCGGCAAGGCGACGCGAGCGGTCAGCGACAACGCCGGCCTCGCGGCCGCGTCGGGCATCAACGTCGACCGGGTCATCCGCATCGTGTGGGTGCTCGCCGGCATGCTGACGGGCCTCTCCGGCGTGCTCTACGCGTACTTCATCGGCGCGAGCGTGCGCTGGGACATGGGCTTCCTCATCCTGCTGCTGCTGTTCGCATCCGTCACCCTCGGCGGGCTCGGCAGCGCGTTCGGCGCCCTCGTCGGCGCGCTCATCATCGGCATCGTCACCGAGGTCTCGACGCTCTGGCTGCCGAGCGACCTCCGGTTCGCGGTCGCCCTCGTCATCCTCATCCTCGTGCTGCTCGTGCGGCCGCAGGGTGTGCTCGGTCGTAAGGAGAGGATCGGCTGATGCTCGACGTCCTGCTCGGTTCCCTCGGCAACCTCATCTCCGCCGAGTCCGCTGCCTACGCCCTCGCCGCCATCGGCCTCGGCATCCACTTCGGCTACGCCGGCCTCCTGAACTTCGGTCAGGCCGGGTTCATGGCCATCGGCGCCTACGGCTTCGCCATCTTCACGCGCTTCGTCGACCCGACGACGGCGTTCGGATGGCCGTCGTGGCTCTCGCTCATCGCGGCGATCCTCTTCGCCGTGCTCTGCTCGGTGATCTTCGCCCTCATCCTCGGCATCCCGACGCTGCGCCTGCGCGGCGACTACCTGGCGATCGTCACGATCGCCGCGGCCGAGATCGTGCGCTTCGTCGCCCGCACCCAGGACCTCACCGAGGTCACGGGTGGATCGCAGGGCATCCGCGGCACCGACTACAAGGGCGACGTCAACGCGTCGAACCCGTTCGCGGGCGACGGCCTCCTCAGCGGCCTCGCCGCGGGGCCGCTCGAGCCGCTCGGCACGAACAACGGCTGGTACACGCTGCTCAGCTGGATCCTCGTGATCGTCGCGGTCGTGCTCGTCTGGGGCCTCATGCGCAGCCCGTGGGGCCGCGTCATCAAGGGCATCCGCGAGGACGAGGATGCGGTGCGCAGCCTCGGCAAGAACGTCTACTCCTACAAGATGCAGGCGCTCGTGCTCGGTGGCGTCATGGGAGCCATCGCCGGCATCCTGTTCATCTTCCCGAGGGCCGTGCAGCCCGACAGCTTCGCGACGACCCTCACGTTCAACGTGTGGACGGCGCTGCTGCTCGGCGGCGCGGCGACCGTGCTGGGCCCCGTGCTCGGCGGCGTGCTGTTCTGGTTCCTGCTCTCGTTCGTCCGCGGACTGATCGGCGAGCTCCACGGCCTCGGCATCTTCGGCACCATGTCCGCCTCGCAGGCCGGCCAGCTGGCCTTCGTCGCGGTCGGCGTCGCGCTCGTCGTGCTGGTGGTCTTCCGACCACAGGGGATCATGGGCAACAAGAAGGAGCTGTCGTTCCATGTCTGACACGCAGATCACGCACCCGCTCGTCGACGGCCCCGTCGGCCCGGGCTGCAAGAAGGTCGACCCCATCGTGGTCGCAGACGGCGTCAAGCGGCAGTTCGGCGGCCTCACGGCCGTCGACGTCGCGCACGTCGAGATCCCGAGGAACGCCATCACGGCGCTCATCGGACCCAACGGCGCGGGCAAGACGACCTTCTTCAACCTGCTCACGGGCTTCGACAAGCCCAACGAGGGCACGTGGCAGCTCGACGACCAGTCGCTCGCCAACGTCCCCGCGTACAAGGTGGCTCGTCGCGGCATGGTCCGCACCTTCCAGCTGACGAAGTCCCTCGGTCGGCTCACCGTGCTGCAGAACATGCTGCTCGGCGCCCGCGGGCAGCGCGGCGAGGGCTTCCTGTCGGCGCTGCTGCCGTTCCTGTGGCGTTCGCAGGAGCGCGCGAACATCGAGCGCGCCGACGAGCTGCTGCGCCGCTTCAAGCTGCACGAGAAGCGCGAGGACTTCGCCGCGTCGCTCTCGGGCGGTCAGCGCAAGCTGCTCGAGATGGCGCGCTCGCTCATGAGCGACCCGCGTCTCGTCATGCTCGACGAGCCGATGGCCGGCGTGAACCCCGCGCTGACGCAGTCGCTGCTCGACCACGTGCTCGGGCTCAAGGAGGAGGGCATGAGCGTCCTCTTCGTCGAGCACGACATGCACATGGTTCGGCACATCTCCGACTGGGTCATCGTCATGGCCGAGGGCAAGGTCGTCGCCGAGGGTCCGCCCGAGTCGATCATGCAGGACCAGGCCGTCGTCGACGCCTACCTGGGCGCGCACCACGACACCGATCTCGGCACGCTCACGAACCAGCAGGTCGTGCAGATCGAGGAGGAGGCCGCCGCGGAGCTCGCGGCGACCGACGAGGAGGAGAAGGCATGACCGTCGTGCTCGAGACGAAGGATCTCGTCGCCGGCTACCTGCCGGGCGTCAACATCCTGAACGGCTGCTCGATCGTCGCCAACGAGGGAGACCTCATCGGCATCATCGGCCCGAACGGCGCCGGCAAGTCGACGCTGCTGAAGGCCATCTTCGGCCAGGTCAACATCCGCGGCGGCGAGATCCTGCTCAAGGGCGACGACATCACGGGGCTCAAGGCCGACCGCCTGGTCTCCAAGGGCGTCGGCATGGTGCCGCAGAACAACAACGTGTTCCCGTCGCTCACGATCGAGGAGAACCTCGAGATGGGGCTGTTCCAGGAGCCGAAGCGCTTCCGGGAGCGCTTCGAGTTCGTGGCGGGCCTCTTCCCCGAGCTCGCGAAGCGGCGGAAGCAGCGCGCGGGCAGCCTCTCGGGCGGCGAGCGGCAGATGGTCGCGATGGGCCGCGCGCTCATGATGGACCCGTCGGTGCTGCTGCTCGACGAGCCGAGCGCGGGCCTCTCCCCCGTGCGCCAGGACGAGACGTTCCTGCGCGTCGCGGAGATCAACAAGCACGGCGTCACGATCGTCATGGTCGAGCAGAACGCGCGCCGTTGCCTGCAGATCGCCCACCGTGCATACGTGCTCGACCAGGGCAAGGACGCGTACACGGGCACGGGCCGGTCGATGCTCAACGATCCGAGGGTCGTCGAGCTGTACCTCGGCACGCTCGCGACCGACGTCGAGGAGAAGGCGAAGACGGCCTCGCACGAGCGGGTCGCTCCCGCATCCGCGCAGCCCGCTCGACCGGAGGCCGCAGCCTCGCCGACGCACGTCGAGCCCGCGCACGTCGAGCCCACGCACGTCGAGCCCAGGCCCGACGAGCAGCGCTAGCACCGGCTCCACGCCAGCACACGACGGCGGGTGACCCTCGGGTCACCCGCCGTCGTCGCATTCCCGCGAGGTGCCGGACACGCTGCACGGCCCGTGCGTGCTCCTCGGCGAGGTCGCCGCTGCGCACCTGCGCGCCATGCGCGTGCCCGCATCGGCGACGGGCGCGTGCCGATGCGGCGTCGCCCCGCATGACGGGGTGCGAGGCCTCCGCCGCTGCGACCGGTCATGCGAACGGGACCGCGCGGCATCCTCGCCATGCGGCCGTGCGGCCGTGCGGCCGTGCGGCCGTGCGAGCCGTACGGCCGTGCCAGCCGGAGCGGCCTCGCGGCATGCCGCGCCGCGTCCGCAGCCCGCGAGCACGCCGATGCGGCCCCGCCGGCGTGGAGACGCGGGCATGGAGACGCCCGCGTGGAGACGCCCGCGTGGGGAGACGCCGGCGTCGAGACGGCCGCCTCGGCCGGCGCCGTGGAGCCTGCCGCTTCGGCCGGCGCCGTCGAGCCGGCCGCGTCGGACGCCGGTGAGGGGCCAGCGGGGAGCCGGCGGTGTCGAGCCGCCCCGCTGCGCCAGCACGGGGTGGGCCGTGCGGGGCGTCGCGACCGGTGCAGCCGCGGGCGAGGGCACCGGGGGCACCCGCACGCGCGGCTGCGCGCCGAGCCGGCGTCGAGGTGCGGCACGACGCCCCTCGGCCGCGCGTGCCCACGGCACAGCGAAGGGGCCCCGGTCGCCCGGGGCCCCTCGTGGTGCGTGCTGTGGTGCGGTGGTGCGGTCGTGCTACTCGTTCAGCGAGCCGGACTCGGTCGTCGTCAGCGTGTACCGGTTGTCTGCACCGTAGGTGTAGATGCCGATGACCGCCTCGGTCGGGTCGCCGTTCTCGTCGAACTCGATGGGCCCGGAGACGCCGTCGTAGTCGATGTCCTCGCCGTCGGCGATGAGCTGGAGGCACTCGGCCACGTCGGTGCACTTCTCGCCACCCTCGGAGACCGACTGCAGGTGCTCCTTGATGGTGTCGGCGTCGGCCGAGCCGCCCTGGGCGGCGGCGAGCGCTGCCAGGATGACGGCGTCGTACGACTCGGGTGCGTAGGAGTAGTCCTCGAGGTCGGGGTCGACCTCGGCCAGGCGGTCCTGGAAGGACGTGTCGGCCGGGTTGCCGGGCAGCGTGCCCTGCGCACCCTCGAGCGTGCCCTCGGGGAACTCGTACGTGTTCGAGAGGTTGCCGTCGACGAAGTAGACCTGGTTCGCGGGGTAGCCCTGCGTCGAGATCAGCTCGGGGACGATGTTCTCGGTCTCGACGAACGCCAGGAGGCCGACCGCGTCGGCGCCGGAGGCGATGATCGAGGCGACCTGCGACGAGAAGTTCGTGTCGCCGGGGTTGTACGCCTCGGAGGCGACCACGGCGCCGCCCGCTGCCTCGATGGCCAGCGTCGCGTTCTCGGCCAGGCCGATGCCGTACGGGTCGTTCACGTAGATGAAGCCCACGTTGGTCGCGCCGTTGTTCACCATGAGGTTGCCGAGGACGCGGCCCTGGAGCACGTCGGACGGCGCGGTGCGCCAGTAGATGCCGTTGTCGTCGTAGTCCGAGAAGTCGGGCGACGTGTTCGCCGGCGAGATCTGCACGATGTTCGCGTCGATCAGCTGGTCGACGAACGTGAAGGACACACCCGACGACGCGGCGCCGACGACGACGTCCGCACCGGCGTCGACGAGCTCGCCTGCCGACTGGATGGCGATGTCGGTCGTGGTGTCGCCCGAGTCCTTGTGGTCGACCTCGATGTCGAACTCGTAGCCGGCGGCCTCGAGGTCGGCGACCGCGAGGTCGACGCCTGCGAACTCGGGCGGGCCGAGGTACTCGAGGTTGCCCGTCTGGGGCAGGATCGTGCCGACGTAGAGCGTCGACTCGGGGCCGCCGTCGCCCTCGCCGCCGCCAGCGTCGCCGCCACCGCCGTCGGACGAGCAGGCTGCGAGCGCGAGGGCGCCGATGGCGCCCACGGCGATCAGCGCGCTGCGACGCGAGCGCGGTCGAAGGAATGCCTTCATGGTGCTCCTTGAGTCAAGGGAGATGACCCCGACCGTGCCGGGGTTGAGGCAACGATAGACGCGAGCAGGCCCGAGAAACCCTCGGTTTCGTGACGAACGTGTAACGGTCTGGTCGCAGTACGGTCACGGTCCAGTGCGAACGTCCTGGCCCGCATCCATGCGAGCCGAGCCGCTGCTAGGGCGCGGGTGCGGGGACGGCGGGCGCGCGTCGCCTGCGGCGCTCGGCGACGACGAGGTCGACCATGAGCACGACGAGCGCGAGCCACACGAGGCCGAAGCCCGCGAGACGCTCCGGCGGCATCGGCTCGTGCATCACGAGCCATCCGAAGAGCAGGCTCATCGTGGGGGCGAGGTACTGCGTGAGGCCGAGGGTCGCGAGCGAGACGCGACGCGCAGCGGCCGAGAAGAGCATGAGCGGCACCGCGGTGACGAGCCCGAAGCCGACGACCGCGAGCTGCACGAGCGGCGAGACGTCGTCGATCGTGGGGCCGAGCACGATGGACGAGCCGACGAGCATGACGAGCGCGAAGGGCACGGTCGCGGCGGTCTCGAGCGTGAAGCCCGTGATGGCGTCGACCTTCGCGCCGACCTGCTTCTTCAGCAGGCCGTAGACGCCGAACGCGGCGGCGAGCGCGATGGCGATCCAGGGGAACGCGCCGTAGCCGATCGCGAGCACGACGACCGCGACCGCGCTGATGCCGACCGCGACCCACTGCATCGGGCGCAGGCGCTCGTGCAGGACGACGACGGCGAGGACGACCGAGACGATGGGGTTCAGGAAGTAGCCGAGGCTCGTCTCGATGATGTGGCCCGTGAGCACCGCGCCGGCGAACACCGTCCAGTTCACGAGGATGGCGACGCCGGACGCCGCGAGGAAGACGAGCGACCGCCGGTCGCGCAGCACGGCGCGCACGGCACCCCATCCGCGCACGACCGTCACGATGAGGGCGGCGACGGCGAGCGACGCGAGCACGCGCCACCCGACGAGCTCGATGGCGCCGACGCCCTGCATGAGCACGACGTACATCGGCACGACGCCCCACATGGCGTACGCGCCGATCGCGAAGGCGAGCCCTCGTCCGGACTCCTGCATGGTCATCGCCTCCTGGCGGTGGGCGCGGGCTGGAATGCCGCGACGGCGGCACCCCTGCGGGGTGCCGCCGTCGACGACCGGTGCTGGAGGTGCGTCAGCGCACGACCACTGCGAGGACGTCGCGAGCCGACAGCACGAGGAACTCCTCGCCGCCGAACTTCACCTCCGTGCCTCCGTACTTCGAGTAGATGACGCGGTCGCCCTCGGCGACGTCGACCGGCACGCGGTTGCCGTTGTCGTCGACACGGCCGGGACCGACGGCCACGACCTCGCCCTCCTGGGGCTTCTCCTTGGCGGTGTCCGGGATGACGAGACCGCTGGCAGTCGTCGTCTCCGCCTCGACCTGGCGGATGACGATGCGGTCCTCGAGCGGCTTGATGGAGACCGACACGGTTCCCTCTTTCCTCATTCGGATGTCTGATTGGCAGTCGACGTCGTCGAGTGCCAGGTCGACTGTACGCGAGCGGCTGGCACCAGGGCAACATGAGTGCCAACGTGCGTCCCCGTGCGTCCGCTCCGAGCGCACGCACCCCCACCGACGCCGTGCTGCTTGGATGGTGGGATGGACGCCACCGCCCTGCGCATGCTGCTCACGCGCGAGGGGCTCGACCTGCTCGACGAGGTCTCCGCGTCGCTCGACGACCTCGGCGGCGCCGTGCGCGCCGTCGCGACGCTGCGGCGCCGCGGCCACGACGCCGCGCTCGTCGCCGCCGTGCTGACGCAGGCGCGCCTGCGCCGCCGCGGCGCCGCGAAGTTCGGCGAGTTCGCGAGCCGCATGCTCTTCACCGAGGCGGGCCTCGAGCAGGCGACACGGCTGCGCGTCGCCGCGCTGCACGCCGGCCGCATGCGCGACGCGGGCGTCGCCTCGGTCGCCGACCTCGGCTGCGGCATCGGCGGCGACGCGCTCGCCATCGCGAGCGTCGGCTGCCGCGTGCACGCCGTCGACGCCGACGAGGTCACCGCGGCGGTCGCCGGCTACAACCTCGCTCCCCTGCCCGAGGCATCCGTCGCCTTCTCGCGCGCCGAGGACGTCGACCTCGCCAGCGTCGAGGCGATCTGGGCAGACCCCGCGCGGCGCGACGCATCCGGGCGACGGCTCCCGGTCGAGGCATGGTCGCCTGCGCTGCCCTGGCTGCTGACCCTCGCCTCCGAGCGGCCGATGGGCGTGAAGCTCGGGCCCGCGATCGACCGCGACCTGCTGCCCGCCGACGCCGAGGCGCAGTGGGTGACCGTCGACGGCGAGACGGTCGAGGCCGTCGCCTGGACGGGCGCGCTCGCGCGGCCCGGCGTCACGTCGTCGGCGCTCGTGCTCGACGACGCGGGCGCGCACGAGCTCGCGGGCACGCCTGACGCCGACGACGTGCCCGTGCGGCCGCTCGGCGCCTGGGTGCACGAGCCCGCCGGCGCCGTCATCCGCGCGCGCCTCATCGGACGCGTGGCCGAGGGCATCGGCGCGGGCGCCGTGAGCGAGCGCATCGCCTACCTCACGACCGACGACGACGTCACGAGCCCGTTCACGCAGCGCTTCCGCGTGCTCGACGTGCTCGCGCTCGACGAGCGCTCGCTGCAGCGCGAGCTGCGTGCGCGCGGCATCGGCACCCTCGAGATCAAGAAGCGCGGCGCCGACGTCGACCCCGACCGGCTGCGCAAGCGCCTGCGGCTGCAGGGCGACGGCGCGGCGACGCTCATCGCCACGCGCGTCGACGGCAGGCACCGCGCGATCCTCGCCGAGCGTGCCTGAGCGCCCGACTCGCGGCGCCGACACGCGGCCCCCGAACGCACGAACGCCCCGCCGAGGCGGGGCGTTCGTCATGCGGCGATCGACTCAGAACGAGCCGCCCGCCGCGAACCACGGCAGCCAGATGACCGCGTAGACGATGGTGACGACGACGCCGATGAGCGCCGCGACGATGCTCGTCAGCAGCGCGACGAGCGGGAACGGGCGGTTCTGCGGCGCCTTGCGGAGGGCGATGACCGACACGACGATCGCCGGGATGATGACGAGGCCGCTCGCGGGTGCGAAGAGGATCGCGAGCAGGAGGCCGACGCCTGCGAGCACCATCGCGGTGATCGTGAGGCCCGTGAGCTTGCCGCGCGCGGGCTTCTCGGCCTGCTGCTGGCCGTACTGGCCGTAGCCGGCCTGCTGGCCGTACTGGCCCTGCTGGCCGTACTGCGGCTGCTGGTAGCCCTGCTGGGCGTACGAGGCGTCCTGCTGGCCGTAGGCCGGTGCCGACGACTGCTGACCGTACGCGGGCTGCTGCTGGCCGTAGGCCTGCTGCTGGCCGTAGCCGGATGCCTCGGGCTGCTGGCCGTACGACGGCTGCTGCTGCTCGGGCTGCTGGCCGTACGACGGCTGCTGCTGCTCGGGCTGCTGGCCATAGGAGGGCTGCTGCCCGTACGACGGCGTGGAGGCCTGCTGGCCGTACGCGGGCGCCGGCGCGGAGGCCTGACCGTACGACGGGGCCTGCTGCTCGGACGGCTGACCGTACGACGGGGCCTGCTGCTCGGAGGGCTGGCCCCACGACGGCGTCGACGACGCGGCCTGCTGCTCGGCCGCAGGCTGGCCCCACGAGCCCGCCGTGCCGCTCTGGGCGTCCCACCCCTGCTGCTCGGGCTGCTGCGCGTCCTGGCCGAAGCCGGGTGCGGACGGCTGCTGCTCGGGCGTCTCCGACGGCGCGAAGCGCCGGTCGTCGCCCTGCTGGGAGAACTGGTCGCTCATGGTCCCTCCTGGGATGCTCGCCTGCCTGGCAGGCACGGGTCACGGTCGTCACGCGGAACACGACGATCGGCGCGACGTGACGGCATCACGCTACCGCACGGCCCCGCGACCCGACGGGGCTGGCGTCACGGTGCGAGCTGTGCCGCCATGCTGCCGATCGAGCCCACGAACAGGGCCACGAGGGCGATCATGCCGACGAGCCCGACAGCGCCCACGACGATCGCGCCGACCGCGAGCGCGAGCCCGCCCGAACGGCTGCGGCGGATGCGCACGATGGCGATGGCGCCAAGCACGATGCCCGCGATGGAGCCGAGGAACGGCAGGAGCGTCGCCCCGGCTGCGGAGGCGCCGATGGCGAGCATCGCGAGCAGGTCGGTCGCCGGCGCGCGGTAGGCGGCGGCGTCGGGCGCCTCGGGCGCTGCGAAGACGGGCGGCGGTGCGATGCTCACGGTCCCAGCCTGGCATCCCACGCTGTGCGTCGCCTCTGCCGCGCGGCACCCGGCCCACGGCGCGGGCGCATCGCGGGCGTCGAGGCCGCGTCAGGCGACCTGGATGGTGCCGGCGTCGAGCGTGGACTCCACGCCGAAGCCCGGTGCGCTCGGGGCGACGCCGCGCGCCACGAGCCGCGCGCCGAGGCCCGCGATCATCGCGCCGTTGTCGGTGCACAGCGACAGCGGCGGCACCCGCAGCGCGACGCCCGCGGCCTCGCAGCGCTCGGCCGCGACCTCGCGCAGCCTGCGGTTCGCGACGACGCCGCCGCCCAGCAGCAGGCGCGGCACGCCCGTGTGGGCGCACGCGTCGAGCGCCTTCGTCACGAGCACGTCGACGACGGCCTCGCGGAACGACGCGGCGACGTCGGGCACCGACAGCCCGCCCGCGTCGCGCTCGCGCTCGACGTGGCGCGCGACCGCGGTCTTCAGCCCCGAGAACGAGAAGTCGAAGCGATGCCGCTCGCGGTCCTTCGGCGCCGTCAGGCCCCGCGGGAAGCGCACGGCGGACGGGTCGCCGTCGACGGCCGCGGCATCGATCGACGGGCCACCCGGGTAGCCGAGCCCCAGGAGCCTCGCGACCTTGTCGAACGCCTCCCCCGCCGCGTCGTCGATCGTCTCGCCGAGCGTGCGCACGTCGGCGTCGACGTCGCGCACGTGCAGCAGCGACGTGTGGCCGCCCGAGACGAGCAGCGCGATCGTCTCCTCGTCGATCGGGCCGCCGGCCAGCGCATCCGCGGCGACGTGCCCCACGAGGTGGTTGACGCCGTGCACGGGCGTGCCCGTCGCGACGCCGAGCGCCTTCGCGGCACCCACCCCCACCATGAGGGCGCCCGCGAGCCCCGGCCCCGCCGTCACCGCGATGGCGTCGAGCTCGTCGAGCGTGACGCCGGCCTCGACGAGCGCGCGCTCGATCGTCGGCTCCATCGCCTCGAGGTGCGCACGCGCCGCGATCTCCGGCACGACGCCGCCGAAGCGCGCATGCAGGTCCATCGACGACGCGACGACGTTCGCGAGCAGCTCGTCGCCCCGCACGATGCCGACGCCCGTCTCGTCGCAGCTCGTCTCGATGCCCAGCACGAGCGGCCTCATGCGAGCTCCTTCCGCATGCTGATGGCGTCGACGCCCTCCGGCTGGTAGTAGCCGGGGCGCACGCCGATCTCCACGAACCCCTCGGAGGCGTACAGCGCCCGAGCCGGCGCGTTGTCCTCGCGGACCTCGAGGAAGAGCTCCTGCACCCCGCGGTCGCGCGCATCCTGCTGCGCCTGCGCCAGCAGACGGCGGCCGAGCCCCGTGCCGCGCGCCGCCTCGCCGACCGCGATGGTCTGGATGTCGCCCTCGACGCCGACGGCGCGCAGGCCCACGTAGCCGACGACGGCGCCCGCGTCGTCGACGGCGACGACGTAGCGGCCCCACTCGCTCGCGAGCTCCCTCGCCATCGTGTCGCGCGTCCATGCCGTCAGGCCGAACGACGCCGTCTCGATCGCCATGATCGCGTCGACGTCGTCGAGCGTCGCGGTGCGCAGCGCGATCACGACGTCACCCGCTTCGGAGCCGACGGCACCGCATCCGCCTCGCGCAGGTAGATCGCCTCGCGTCCGGTCTCGGCGCCGGCGTGCAGCGCGGCGACGAGCCCCGCCGCCGAGATCCAGTCGGCGTCGACGCGGCGCGCGCCCTCGACGCCGGGCACGTCGGCCGCGGGTGCGAGCGCAGGCGCCTGGATGCGGCGGCCGCCCTCGTGCAGGCTCCAGGCCCGCTCGCGGCGGCGCACGTCGGTCGTGACCTGCACGAGCCCCGGCTCGGCGACGCCCACGGCGTCGTGGCTGCACACGCCCACCCACGGCACGCCGAGCCCGAGCGCGGCGGCACGCGCGGCGACGATGCCGATGCGCAGGCCCGTGAACGCGCCGGGGCCGAGGCCCGCGACGACCTGCGTCACCTCGCCGCGGTGCATCCCGAGCACCTCGGCGAGCAGCACGTCGAGCACCTCGGCATGCCTGCGCGTGTCGTGCTCGTCGCGCGCCGCGACGACGCGGTCGCCGTCGACGAGCGCGATCGACGTGCCGAGCGACGTGTCGATGGCCAGGATCATGCGCTCCCCCTCGCGAATGCCAGCAGCCGGGACGCCGGCCAGCGGTCGCCGTGCCCCGTGAGCCGGATGCGGCGCGGCTCGTCGTCTGCGTCCGCCTCGCCACCGATGGGGCGCTCGATCTCGACGTGCAGCCAGGCGTCGACGGCGTGCACGAGCGGCAGTCCCCACTCGGCGATGGTGATGGAGGCGTCGACGTCGAGGTCGAGGTCGTCGAGCTCGGCCTCGTCGCCGAGCCGGTAGGCGTCGACGTGCAGCAGCGGCACCGTGGCCGTGCGGTGCGTGCGCGCGATGACGAACGTGGGGCTCTGCACGGTGCCGATGGCGCCGAGCCCGTCGCCGATGCCGCGCGTCAGCGTGGTCTTGCCCGCGCCGAGCTCGCCCGTGAGCACGACGACGTCGCCCGCGCCGAGCACGGCCGAGAGCCTGCGACCCAGGCCCTCCATGGCGTCGGCGTCGCCCACGACGCCCTCGACCACGACGTCGACGCGCGGGCCGACGAACGCCTCCAGCAGCCGCGCGGGCACGCGTGCGGCATCGCCCCACGCCTCGACCGCCGTGCCGCCCGAGCCCCACAGCACCGCCTCGGCGCCATGCTCGACGACGGCGTCGCCGACGTCGAGCACCACCTGGTCCATCGCGACGCGACCGGCGATGGGATGCGCGACGCCGTCGACCGTGACGGGCGCGGCACCCGACGCGGTACGGGGCACGCCGTCGGCGTAGCCGAGCGCGACGAGCGCGAGCGTGGTCTCGCCCGCCGTGACGTGGTCGCTGCCGTACGAGACGCCGTGGCCGGCAGGCACGCGCTTCGTGGAGACGACCTCGCCCACGAGCCGCACGACGCGGCCGGCGAGGTCGACGGTCGCGACGCGCCGCGGCGCCGCGCGCCCATGCTGCTCGGCGCTCATGCGGCCGCCATCCTCGTCACGACCTCGTAGCCGATCGTGCCGGCGGCGAGCGCCCACGCGACCGCCGTCGGCTCGCCCCGCGCGGGATCGCCCCACAGCACCGCATCGCCGGAGACCGGCTGCGACAGCGTCGTCGACCGCGCACCCACCTCGACGACCGCCACCACGCGGTCGTCGACGAGCACCGGCGCGCCGGGCGCGGGCAGCAGGCCGTCGCGAGCGCCGAGGTCGAGCACGCCGGAGCGCGCCGAGCCCGTCACGCGCATCGCCGGCCGCAGACCCGCAGCCGTCGCCGCCGAGCCCGCCGCGTCGTCGCCGTCGGGGTGGATGCCGTAGGCGGCGATGCCCACGCGCACCATGTCGTGCGCGGCGCCGGGGATGCCGAGGGTCGCCGACGAGTTCGCGAGATGCCGCACCTCCGGCTCGAGCACGGCGGCTGCCGCGCACGCGTCCGCGAACGCCGCGAGCTGCGCCGCATCCGACTCGGCGCTCGCCCCCGCGAGATGCGAGAAGATGCCGCGCACGCGCAGCGCCCCCTGCGCCTGCAGCGCTGCCGCGCGCTCGACGACCGCCTGCCACTCGCCGAGCGGCACGCCGTTGCGGCCGAGCCCCGTGTCGACCTTCACGTGCACCGTCGCGCCGACGGCCGCCGCGCGCTCGAGCTGGCCGATGCTCGACACGCCGACGTCGACCCGAGCCGCGACGGCCGCGGCGAGGTCCGGCTCGGCGGCGTGCAGCCACGCCAGGATCGGGGCGTCGATGCCGGCCCCGCGCAGCGCGAGCGCCTCGGCCACGTCGACGACGCCGAGCCACGCAGCGCCGCCCTCGAGCATCGCGTTGGCGGCCACCACGGCACCGTGGCCGTAGCCGTCGGCCTTCACGACGCCGCACACGGCAGCGTCGATGCCGCCCGCGATCGTCGCGACGTTCTCGGCGATCGCCGACGCATCCACGTGCCGCATCGTCACGCCTCCGCCACGACGACGGCGGCGGCCACCCCCGCGTCGTGCGTGAGCGACACGTGCACGCTCGTCGCGCCGCGCGACGCCGCGAGCGCCACCCAGGCGCCCCCGAGCTCGAGGCTCGGCGCACCGTGCGCGTCGGATGCCACGACGAGGTCGCGCCAGCGCTGGCCGTCGATCGTGCCGAGCGCCTTCGCAGCCGCCTCCTTCGCCGCCCACCTGGCAGCGAGCGACCGCACGGGCCTGGGTGCGCCGTCGACGACGAGCTCGACGTCGGCGAAGAGACGCTGGGCGAGGCCGGGCGTCCGCGTCATGGCGCGCTCGAAGCGCGCCACATCGACGACGTCGATGCCCAGCCCGACGATCACTCGACCGTCACGGACTTCGCGAGGTTGCGCGGCTGGTCGACGTCGAGGCCCTTCGCCGTCGCGAGCTCGAGCGCGAAGACGTGCAGCGGCACGACCGCGAGCACGGGCTCGAGCAGCGGCAGCGTCAGCGGGATGCGCAGCACCTGGTTCGCGTACGGCAGCACCGCCGAGTCGCCCGCCTCGGCGACCGCGATGACGCGAGCGCCGCGCGCACGGATCTCCTGGATGTTCGACACGACCTTCGCGTGCAGCCCCTGCTGGTGGCGCGGGCTCGGCACGACGACGAACACGACCTGGCCGGGCTCGATGAGCGCGATCGGCCCGTGCTTCAGCTCGCCCGCCGCGAATCCCTCGGCGTGGATGTAGCTGAGCTCCTTGAGCTTCAGCGCACCCTCGAGCGCCACCGGGTAGCCGACGTGGCGGCCGAGGAAGAGCACGGAGCGCGTGTCGCTCATCCACTGCGCGAGCTGCTGGATCTCGCCCTGCTCGGCGAGCAGGGTGCGCAGCTGCTCGGGCAGCTCCTCGAGCGCCTCGGTGACCTCGCGGATCGCGTCGTCGGCCATCGTGCCGCGCACGCGGCCGAGGTGCAGGCCCGTGAGCAGCAGTCCCACGACCTGCGCGAGGAACGCCTTCGTCGAGGCGACCGCGACCTCGGGGCCCGCGTGCGTGTAGAGCACGGCCTCGGAGGCGCGAGCGATCGTCGACCCCTGCGTGTTGCAGATCGACAGGGTGCGCGCACCCCGCTCGATCGCATGCTGCACGGCCATCTTCGTGTCCATCGTCTCGCCCGACTGCGAGATGGAGATGACGAGGGTGCGCTCGTCGACGATGGGGTCGCGGTAGCGGTACTCGTGAGCGAGGTCGACCTCGACCGGGATGCGCGCCCACGTCTCGATGGCGTACTTGCCGACCATCGCCGAGTACGCCGCCGTGCCGCACGCGACGATCTGCACGCGCTCGATGCCGCGCAGCACGTCGGCATCGAGGGAGCCGAGCTCGCCGAGCTCCGGCAGGCCGTCGACGATGCGGCCGCGCAGGGTGTTCGCGACGGCCTCGGGATCCTCGGAGACCTCCTTCGCCATGAAGGACGACCATCCGCCCTTCTCGGCGGCTGCCGCATCCCACGTCACCTCGAACGTCTCGCCCTCGACGGGCCGGCCGTCGAAGTCGACGACCGTGACGCCCTCGGGCGTGATCGTGGCGATCTCGTCGTTGCCGAGCGCGCGGGCGTGGCGCGTGTAGCGCACGAAGGCGCTCACGTCGCTCGCGAGGAACTGCTCGCCCTCCGCGAGGCCCACGAGCAGCGGGGAGTTGTGGCACGCACCGACGACGACGTCGGGCTCGTCGAGGTGCACGGCGAGCAGCGTGAACTGCCCCTCGAGCCTGCGTGCGAGCGCGAGCATCGCCTGCGTGAGGTCGCCGTGCTCGCGGAACAGCCTGCCGAGCAGCAGCGCCGCCGCCTCGGTGTCGGTCTCGGAGGTGAAGACCTCGCCCGCCGCGTCGAGCTCGGCGCGCAGCTCGGCGAAGTTCTCGATGATGCCGTTGTGGATGAGCGCGAGGCGCCCGTGGTCGCCGAGGTGCGGGTGGGCGTTCTCGTCGGTGGGGCCGCCGTGCGTCGCCCAGCGCGTGTGCCCGATGCCGATGCCCGACTCGGGCAGGGGCGCGTCGTCGAGCGACGAGCGCAGCACGCCGAGCTTGCCGCCGCGCTTGCGCCACGAGACGCCCTCGTCGCCGACGACGGCGACGCCCGCCGAGTCGTAGCCTCGATACTCGAGGCGGCCGAGCCCCTCGAGCAGCACCTCGACGGTGCTGCGGGGACCTGCGTAACCGACGATGCCGCACATGCCCCCCAGCGTACCGGCGCGATCAGGTGCCCGACGCTAGGCTCGACGGTCGTGGTCCACCAGCAGACGCCGTTCGTCGAGATCGATCGCGTCGCATGGTCGAGGCTCGCGCCGACGACGCCGAATCCGCTCACCGAGCGCGAGGTGGCCAGGCTGCGCGGCCTCGGCGACCGGCTCGAGCTGCGCGAGGTCGCCGAGGTGTACCTGCCGATCTCGCGCCTCGTGAGCCTCTACCAGGAGTCGGCGAGGCGCCTGCACGACGAGACGGCGACCTTCCTCGGCGAGCGCGCCCACCGCGTGCCCTTCGTCATCGGCGTCGCAGGCTCGGTGGCGGTCGGCAAGTCGACGACCGCGAGGCTGCTGCAGGAGCTGCTCGCCCGCTGGGAGGGCAGCCCGCGCGTCGACCTCGTCACGACCGACGGCTTCCTCTTCCCCAACGCCGAGCTCGAGCGACGCGGCCTCATGCAGCGCAAGGGCTTCCCGGAGGCGTACGACCGCCGGGCGCTGCTGTCGGCGATCTCGAAGGTGAAGTCGGGCGCCGAGGAGGTCGAGGTGCCGGTGTACTCGCACCTCACCTACGACATCGTCCCCGACGAGCGCGTCGTCATCCGCAGGCCCGACATCCTCATCGTCGAGGGTCTCAACGTGCTGCAGCCCCCGGCGTCGAAGGCGCACATGGCGGTGTCGGACCTCTTCGATTTCACGGTGTACGTCGACGCCCGCACCGCGTCGATCCGCGAATGGTACGTCGAGCGCTTCCTCGCGCTGCAGCAGGGCGCCTTCCAGCAGCCCGAGTCGTACTTCCACCGCTTCGCCGACCTCGACGAGCAGGCTGCGCGCGCGCACGCCATCGGCATCTGGGATGCCATCAACGGGCCGAACCTCGCCGAGAACATCGTGCCGACGCGCTCGCGCGCCGACCTCGTGCTGCGCAAGGACGCCGACCACACGGTGCGCTCGGTGCTGCTGCGCAAGATCTGAGCCGCGCGGCTCACTCGCGCGCGGGCAGCTCCGGCGCGACGAGCGGCAACTCGACGGGCGCCGTCACCGCATCGCGCTCGGCGCGGGGCCTGCGCAGCTCGCCGGCGCGCACGAGCACGACGCCCGCGAGGATCGCGACGGCCCCGAGCCCCTGCACCGGCGTGGGGACGATCGCGAGCAGCACGGCCATCCACAGCACCCCGAACAGCGGCTCGGAGTAGCCGAGGAAGCTCGACACGGTCGCGCCGAGCATGCGCACCCCCGTGACGCCCAGCACGTACGCCGCGACCGTCGCGACGAGCACGAGCAGCGAGAGCGTCACGACCATCGGCACCTCGGCGCCCGCGAGCACCGTCGGGGCGGTCGCGACCGTCATCGGCAGCACCCCGACGGCCCCGGCGGCGAGCAGCAGCAGGGCACCGACCGCGAGCCCGAGCCCCGCGAGCGTCACGGGCGGCAGCCCGTGCCCCGTGGATGCCGCGGAGGCCCAGTAGACGGCGTTGCCGACGGCCGAGACGAGCGCGAGCCCGATGCCGACGGGATCGAGGCCCTCCGCCTGGCCGACGCCCGAGACGAGCCCGAGGCCCAGCACGGCCACGCCGGCGCCCACGAGCGTGAGCGCGGCGGGCGAGCGGCGCGTGCGCGCCCACGTCCACCCGACGAGCAGCACGGGGCCGAGGAACTCGACGAGCAGCGCGAGTGCGGGCGGGATGCGCTGCACTGCGCTGAAGTAGGCGAGCTGGCAGATCGCGACGGCGAAGGTGCCGAACAGCAGCACCTGCCAACGGCCCGTCCGCAGCGCGCTCCAGCGGCCGCGGAGCGCGAGGAGCGCGGGCACGAGCATGACGAGGGCGGCGAGCGAGATGCGCGCGGTCGTGACGGCGCCGGGCGACCATCCCGAGCCGATGAGCGCGCTCGCGAAGATCCCGGAGAACCCGAACGCTCCCGCGGCCGCGAGGCACAGCAGCAGGCCGAGGCTGCGGCGATCGGTCATGGCGCCATCCCGTCGATGTCATGGGCGTACCTGCGTACGGTCGTGACGCTATCGTATGACGGATGGGATGCGCAGCATGGTGACGCCGCTTCGGCTGCCGACCGAGACCGTCGCGGCCCTCGACGCCGTCGTCGACCTCGCTGCGGCCGCCGCCGACGGCGCCCTCGACGACGCCGCGGGCCTCTCCGCCGCGATCGGCAGCGCGGCCTACACGGGCGCACGCTCGCACGACGACGCGGAGGCGCACGAGGTGCGCGACGTCGTGCCGTCGCTCCTCGCCATGTGGGACGCCGAGCGCGACGACGTGCCGGCGCTCGCCAACGCCATCCTCCGCACCGCCGACGCCGCGCCGCAGCTCGTGCGCCACGACGGCATCGACTGGCACCTGCACGCGATCGACCCGGAGCGCCCGTTCGCCGAGCGCATCGCCGTCGAGACCGCCATCGCGTTCGTCGACCTCATCCGGCTCGGCGAGACCGAGCGCTGCAAGCGCTGCGCCGACCCCCGCTGCGGGCTGCCGATGCTCGACCTCTCGCGCAACCGGTCGCGCCGCTTCTGCTCGACGGCGTGCCAGTCGCGCGTCAACGTCGCCGCCTACCGCGCCAGGGCACGCTGACGCCCGCCGCCCCGCCATGCGGCGGGCGCGGCGGGCGCGAGCGGGCTCAGGCCTCGGCGGGCATGCCGAGACGATCGCGCACGAGCTCCGCGAGCTCGTGCGCCACGCGATCGGCCGTGTGCTGCTCGCGCGCCTCGACCATGACGCGGATGAGCTTCTCGGTGCCGCTCGGACGCAGCAGCACGCGACCAGCATCGGCGAGCTCGGCCTCGTGCCGCGCGACCTCGGCCGCGATGACGTCGTCGCCGGCGAGCGCGAGGCGATCGACGCCGCGCACGTTGACGAGCACCTGCGGGAAGACCTGCATCACCGAGGCGAGGTCGGCGAGCGAGCGCCCCGTGCGCGCCATCTCCTGCGCGATGTGCAGGCCCGTGAGCACGCCGTCGCCCGTCGTCGCATGCTTCGTGAGGATCACGTGCCCCGACTGCTCGCCACCGAGCGTGAGCCCGTACGCGTCGAGCGCCTCCAGCACGTAGCGGTCGCCCACCGAGGTCTGCACGAGCTCGATGCCGTGCTCGGCCATCGCGAGCCGCAGACCCAGGTTCGACATGACCGTCGCCACCAGCGTGTCGTCGACGAGCTCGCCGCGCGCCTTCGCGGAGATCGCGAGGATCGCGAGGATCTGGTCCCCATCGACGACCGTGCCGTCGGCGGCCACCGCGAGGCACCGGTCGGCGTCGCCGTCGTGGGCGATGCCGAGGTCGGCGCCGAGCGCGACCACGCGCTCCTGCAGCAGCTCAAGATGCGTCGAGCCGACGTCGCGGTTGATGTTCAGCCCGTCGGGCTCGGCGCCCACGACCGTGACCTGCGCGCCCGCGTCATGGAACGCATCCGGGCTCACGCCCGACGCGGCGCCGTTCGCGCAGTCGAGCACGACGTGCAGGCCGTCGAGACGCGTGTCGAGCGTGCCGAGCAGGTGCACGACGTAGCGATCCTCGGCATCCGCGAACCGTCGGATGCGCCCGACGTCGCCCGCGACGGCGCGGATGGGCTGCTCGGCCATCGCACGCTCGATGTCGTCCTCCGTCGCGTCGCGCAGCTTGAGGCCGCCGCGAGCGAGGAACTTGATGCCGTTGTCGGGCGCGGGGTTGTGCGACGCGGAGATCATGACGCCGAAGTCGGCGTCGACGTCGCCCACGAGGAACGCGGCAGCCGGGGTCGGGATGACGCCGGCGTCGAGCACGTCGACGCCGCTCGAGGCGAGACCCGCCGAGACGGCGGCGACGATGAACTCGCCGGAGACGCGCGGATCGCGCGCCACGACGGCGACGGGCCGACGACCCTCCAGACGCGCAGCACGGCCGAGCACGGCTGCACCCGCCTGGGCGAGTGACAGCGCGAGCTCGGCCGTGATGTCCGCGCCGGCCAGGCCCCGGACTCCGTCCGTGCCGAACAGGCGCGACAAGGTCAGCGCTTCGAGTACTGAGGCGCCTTGCGCGCCTTCTTGAGACCGGCCTTCTTGCGCTCGATGACGCGAGCGTCGCGCGACAGGAAGCCCGCCTTCTTGAGCTCGGCGCGGTTGTTCTCGACGTCGATCTGGTTGAGCGCACGGGCGATGCCGAGGCGCAGCGCACCGGCCTGGCCCGAGGGGCCACCGCCCGAGATGCGCGCGACCACGTCGTAGCTGCCGTTCAGCTCGAGGATCGTGAAGGGGTCGTTGATCAGCTGCTGGTGCAGCTTGTTCGGGAAGTAGTCCTCGAGCGTGCGGCCGTTCACCTGGAACGTGCCCGAGCCCGGGACGAGGCGCACGCGGGCGATGGCCTGCTTGCGACGGCCGACGGCCTGGCCGCCGACGGTGAGCACGCGAGGCGCACGGGGCGCGGCGGCCTCGGGCGTCTCGGTCGAGAAGCTCTCCGGCGTCTCGATGGAGTCTGCGATCTTCGCCATGATTGTCAGTTCCTCTTCGCGCCTACTGGGCGACCTGGTCGAACGTGTACGGGGTCGGCTGCTGTGCAGCGTGAGGGTGCTCGGCACCCGCGTACACCTTGAGCTTCTTGATCTGGGCGCGGCCCAGCGAGTTCTTCGGGAGCATGCCGCGGATGGCCTTCTCGACCGTGCGCGCGGGGTGACGCTCGAGCATCTCCACGTAGCTCGTGGCCTTGAGGCCGCCCGGGTAGCCCGAGTGGCGGTAGGCGAGCTTCTGCTCGCGCTTCTGGCCGGTGAGCGCGACCTTCTCGGCGTTCACGATGATGACGTGGTCGCCCATGTCCATGTGCGGCGCGAAGGTCGCCTTGTGCTTGCCGCGCAGGAGGGCGGCGGCGTGGCTGGCCAGACGGCCGAGGACCACGTCCGTTGCGTCGATGACGATCCAGTCGTGCTGGACGTCGCTCGCCTTGGGCGAGTAAGTGCGAGTCATGTGTGCCTCACGGGTCGAAGTTGAGATGGTCGTGCATCCCGCTCCAAGGGCTTCCCCGAGGGGAAGGCACCGGCTGGAGGGCTCAGCTCGAGGCGCGCAGCGCGGCGCGCACCAAGGATCGACTGTACCGGAGCCGCGGTCGCCCGGTCAATCTCGCGCCCGGCACCGCGGCGTGTCCTCGGGCGTCAGCGGTCGTCGCGGTCCTCGTGCCAGACGACCTCGACCTGCTCGCTCACGATGCCGTCCTCCGCCGACCGGTCCCGAGCCTGCTCGCGATCGTCGGTCACGAGGGTGAGGTCGCCGAGGTCGTCGAGCACCTCGACGTGCTGCGCGTGCGGATCCTGCTCGATGGTCGGCTCGAGCCGCGCGACGTCGTCGGCGCCGTCGCCGGGCTCGGACACCGGCGCCGCCTGCGCGTCCGGCGCGGTCGTGGCCGGCGCGGTCGTGGCCGGCGCGGTCGCCCGCGGGGACGGCACGGATGCGACGTCGTCGCCGAAGGTCGGCAGCGCCGCCCGCGTCGTCTCGGCGATCGCCATCAGCTGGCCGAGCTCGGCACGGAAGCCCTGCAGCTGCTGCTGCTGGAAGCGCAGGGTGCGCGCGCGGTCCTCAGCCTCGTGCAGCACCTCCTTCGAGTGCCCGAGCACCGACTCGACGATCGCCTGCGCCCGCGTGCGGGCCTCGCCGAGGATCGCGGTCGCCTTCGCGACGGCCTGCCGCTCGACGTGCGCGGCCTGCGCCTTCGAGAGGTCCTCGAACGCCTGCGCCTGCTCGGCGATGTGGTTGGCGTGCTGCAGCGCCGACGCCACCTTGTCGTTCGCGTCGCTCGTGATGCGCTCCGCGTGCTGGATGGCGTGGTTGTGCAGGCGGAGGAACTCCTGCTGCGCCTCCTCCTGGCGGCGCTTCGCCGCAGCATCGACCTCGAGCTGGCGGGCCTTCGACTCGCGCTGGATGCGCTCGGCCTCGGCCTTGAGCGCATCGGTCTCCGCGACCGTCTGCTGCCGCAGCGCCGACGACGCGCGCTCGGCCTCCGAGATCAGCACGTTCGCCTCGGACTCGGCCTGCGCGACGCGCTCCTGGTGCTTCGCCTCGCGCGACTCGAGCTCGGCCTGGTGCGCCGTGCGCTCGGTCTCGATGCGGATGCGCGCCTGCGCCTCCTCGTGCTTCGCCGCGGCGAGGATGCGGTCCGACTCCTCGCGCTGCGCCGAGCGATCGCGCTCGATCTGGCTCGTCGCGTCGGCGACGATGCGATCGGCCTGCTGCACGGCGTTGTCGATGAGCGCCGAGGCCTGCTCCTCGGCGACGCGGAGGATCTCCTCGAAGCGCGGCTCCTCGCCGTCCTCCGACACCTCGCGCCCGAGGATCTCGGCCCGCGACTCCGCGGCCTGCAGGCGGCTGCGGACCTCGATGAGCTCGCCCTCGAGCCGCGTGATGCGCTGCTCGGCGGCGGCCATGTCGTCGCGGTGGTGCTCGGCCTGCGCCTGCACGTCCTGCGCCGCGGCCTGCGCCGACCGGCGGGACTGCTCGACCGCCTCGCGCAGACGCTGCACCTCCGCATCGACCTGAGCCTGGTCGTAGCCGCGGAAGGCCTGCTTGAACTCCTGCACGTCCGTCATCGTCGTCTCTTCCACTCGCCATCGGAACCGACGAGGCCATCGTAGCGACGCCGTCCGGATGCGAGGATCGGCGTGTGACTCCCGCCGCCGTCCTCCTCGACCTCGACGGCACGCTCAGCGACTCCGCGCCCGGTCTGCTCGCCTCGCTGCGGCACATGCACGCAGGGCTCGGCTGGGACGTGCCCGACGACGACGCCCTGCGCAGGTGGCTCGGACCGCCCACGAGCACGACGCTCGCCGAGCGCGGATGCGACGCGGCGACGATCGACCGCGGCATGCGCCTCTTCCGCGAGCGGCTCATCGACGGCGGCGGCCTCTGGGAGCAGGACGTCTACCCGGGCATCCCCGCGCTGCTCGCCGACCTCGCGACGGCGGGCGTGCCCACGAGCATCCTCACCTTCAAGCTGCAGGAGGATGCCGAGGCGGTCGCCGAGCACCTCGGCCTGCGCGGCTCGCTCGGCGCCGTGCACGGTCGCATCGCGAGCGACGACGGGCGCTCGAAGGCACCGCTCATCGCACGCGCGCTCGCCGAGCTCGGCGTGCCCGCGTCGGGCGACGTCGTCATGGTCGGCGACCGCAGGCACGACGTGGAGGGCGCGATCGAGGCCGGCGTCGAGGCCGTCGCCGTCACGTGGGGCTACGGCTCGCGCGCGGAGCTCGAGGCGTCGGGCGCGCGCCACGTCGTCGACGACGTCGACGAGCTCAGGCGTCTGCTGCTGCCCTGACGTCGTCCGCCGTGCGCCGCCGCCTGGCTCGCTCGGCCTGCGCCGCGAGCTCGGCGTCGTCCGGGTAGCCCACCTCGACGAGCGTGAGCCCGGCAGCCGGCATCATGCGGTACGCGCTCGACCGCCCGGGGGCGGCGAGCAGCGCGACCGCCTCGGCGACGCCGAGTCGCCCCTCCCCCACGGCGACGCAGGCGCCGACGAGCGAGCGCACCATCGAGTGGCAGAAGGCGTCGGCCTGCACGCTCGCGACGAGCATGTCGCCGCGCGCCTCCCATGCGAACGCCTGCAGCGTGCGGATGGTCGTCGCGCCGTCCCGCGGCTTGCAGAAGGCGGCGAAGTCGTGCAGCCCCACGAGCAGCTCCGCCGCCGCCGCCATCGCCCCGACGTCGAGCGACCGCGGCACGAACGCGCTCGTGCGACGCTCGAGGGGGTCGGCGACGCGGGTCTGGATGCGGTACGCGTAGCGACGGTGCGTGGCCGAGAAGCGGGCGTCGAAGCCGTCGGGCGCGAGCGTCACGGCCCGCACGACGAGATCGCGCTCCGGCACGAGCGACGACAGCCTGTGCGCGAGCCGCGCGTCCGGCACCCCGTCGAGGTCGACGTGCGCCACCTGCCCCGTGGCGTGCACGCCGGCGTCGGTTCGGCCGGCGACCGTCACGCGCACGGGCCGACGCGTCACCGTCGCGAGGGCCGCCTCGAGCACGCCCTGGCAGGTGCGCAGCCCCGGCTGCGCCGCCCAGCCCGCGAAGTCCGTGCCGTCGTACGCGATGTCGAGACGGACGCGGGGCATGCTCCCCACGCTACCCGCGGCCGTCGGCACGCACCGCACGGTGCGGCGGACGCGACGAGGGCGGGAGCGCATCGCGCTCCCGCCCTCGTGGCGGATGGACCTCGACCTACTTGGTCTCGTCCTTCGACTGCGGCTCGGTGGCCTCGGCGGCGTCGGCATCCGGCGTCGCGTCGGTGTCGACCTCGGTGGCCTCCTCCGTCGTCTCCGTCGGCTGCTCGAGCTCGTCGGACTCGACCTCGGCCTCGCGGTCCTCGGCGGCCTGCTGGTCGGCGGCGGCCGTCGCTGCCGCGGCGGCGTTCTTCGACTTCGAGCCCTTCTTCTGCACGGGCTCGAGCACGAGCTCGATGCGCGCCATCGGGGCGTTGTCGCCCTTGCGGAAGCCGAGCTTCGTGATGCGCGTGTAGCCGCCCTCGCGCTCCGCGACCAGCGGGGCGATCTCGGCGAACAGCTCGTGCACGACGCCCTTGTCGCCGATCACGGCGAGCACGCGACGACGCGCGTGCAGGTCGCCGCGCTTGGCGAACGTGACGAGGCGCTCGGCGATCGGACGCAGGCGCTTGGCCTTCGTCTCGGTCGTCGTGATCGCCTTGTGCGTGAACAGCGCAGCCGCGAGGTTCGCGAGCAGCAGGCGCTCGTGCGCCGGTCCGCCTCCGAGGCGGGGTCCCTTCGTGGGCCTGGGCATGGTGATGCTCCTTGGTGTCTTCCGAAGCCCTTAGAGGGCTTCCTCGTCGTCGTAGCCGTAGAAGTGCGCCCCGTCGAAGCCGGGCACCGCGTCCTTGAGGCTCAGGCCGAGCTCCGTGAGCTTGTCCTTGACCTCGTCGACCGACTTCTGGCCGAAGTTGCGGATGTTCATGAGCTGCGTCTCGCTGAGGGCGACGAGCTCCGACACCGTGTTGATGCCCTCGCGCTTCAGGCAGTTGTAGGAGCGGACCGAGAGGTCGAGCTCCTCGATCGGCGTGCCGAGCTCGCCCGAGAGCTGCTCCGCGGCGGGCGCGGGGCCGATCTCGATGCCCTCTGCGGCGGCGTTGAGGTCGCGCGTGAGGCCGAAGAGCTCGACGAGCGTGCGACCGGCCGACGCGACGGCGTCGCGCGGCGTGATCGCCGGCTTCGTCTCGACGTCGACGACGAGCGAGTCGAAGTCGGTGCGCTCACCGGCACGCGTCGCCTCGACGCGGTACGTGACCTTCAGCACGGGCGAGTAGATCGAGTCGATCGGGATGGCGCCCGACTCGGCGAACTCGTCGCGGTTCTGCGCGGCCGACACGTAGCCGCGGCCACGCTCGATCGTCAGCTCGAGCTGGAACTTCGCCTTGTCGTTGAGCGTGGCGATGACGAGCTCGGGGTTGTGGATCTCGACGCCAGCCGGAGCCGTGATGTCGGCGGCGGTGACGCTGCCTGCACCCTGCTTCGAGAGGTAGGCGACGATCGGCTCGTCGTGCTCCGACGAGACGACGAGGCCCTTGAGGTTGAGGATGATCTCGGTCACGTCCTCCTTCACGCCCTGGATGGTCGTGAACTCGTGCAGCACGCCGTCGAGGCGGAGGCCCGTGACGGCGGCGCCGGGGATCGACGACAGGAGCGTGCGACGGAGGGAGTTGCCGAGGGTGTACCCGAATCCGGGCTCGAGCGGCTCGATGGTGAACCGCGAGCGGTGCTCCGAGATGACCTCTTCGGAGACGGTCGGGCGCTGGGCGATCAGCACGGTATGCGTTCCTGTTCTGCGAGTCCGCTATATGACTCGCTGGGGATGGGTGGCGACAGGGTGCGACGCGCGGAGGGCCCTCGAGCCCTCCGCGCGTCGATGGGTCAGTTGCGGCGGGGCTTCGGCGGACGAACGCCGTTGTGCGCCTGCGGCGTGACGTCGTGGATCGCGCCGATCTCGAGGCCGGTGGCCTGGAGCGAGCGGATCGCGGTCTCTCGACCCGAGCCTGCGCCCTTCACGAACACGTCGACCTTCTTCATGCCGTGGTCCTGCGCCTGACGCGCAGCCGACTCGGCCGCGAGCTGGGCGGCGTAGGGCGTCGACTTGCGCGAGCCCTTCATGCCCACCGCGCCACCCGACGCCTGCGAGATGACGGCGCCGGTGGTGTCGGTGATCGACACGATCGTGTTGTTGAAGGTCGACTTGATGTGCGCCTGACCGACGGGGACGTTCTTCTTGTCCTTGCGGCGCGGCTTGCGCACTGCGGACTTGGGAGCTGCCATGTTCCTCTACCTCCCGGGGCCCTTAGCGGGCCTTCTTCTTGCCGGCGACGGTGCGCTTCGGGCCCTTGCGGGTACGAGCGTTCGTCTTCGTGCGCTGACCGCGGACGGGAAGGCCACGACGGTGGCGGATGCCCTCGTACGAGCCGATCTCGACCTTGCGGCGGATGTCTGCTGCCACCTCGCGGCGGAGGTCGCCCTCCACCTTGTAGGTGCCCTCGATGTGGTCGCGGAGTGCGACGAGCTGCTCGTCGGTGAGGTCCTTGACGCGGATGCTCTCGTCGATGCCGGTGGCCTCGAGCGTCGCGACGGCTCGGGTGCGACCGACGCCGTAGATGTAGGTGAGTGCGATCACCACGCGCTTGTCGCGCGGGATGTCGACGCCTGCAAGACGTGCCATCTGTGCTCCTTCTCGGAGTCATGGGGAGGTGTGGTGCTGCCGCGGTGCCAGGGCCTCTCCCGCCCTGGGTGTCCCCTCCTCGCGGAGGTTCGTGCGGTGCTTGTGTGTGGAGTTGTCACGGCCTCCTGGCCGGTGGTGCCTCGGTCGAGCGGGAGCCGGGCTCCCGTCGACCGGTCTCGCGGCGCATGCGCCGCTCGACCTCGAGCCGTCGCGCTGCAGTCGCCTGCAGCGCTATCGGCTCAGCCCTGCCGCTGCTTGTGGCGGGGGTTCGCGCAGATCACCATGACGCGACCGTGCCGGCGGATGACCTTGCACTTGTCGCAGATGGGCTTGACGCTGGGGTTGACCTTCATGATCTTCTCTTCTCGCTGGCCTCGTGCTCCGGGATGGAGCCGTTCCTTCTCAGCGGGCCTAGCGGTACCGGTAGACGATGCGGCCGCGCGTGAGGTCGTAGGGGCTGAGCTCCACGATCACTCGGTCCTCCGGGAGGATGCGGATGTAGTTCTGCCGCATCTTGCCCGAGATGTGCGCCAAGACGACGTGCCCGTTGGTGAGCTCCACGCGGAACATCGCATTGGGGAGGTTCTCGATCACCGAGCCCTCGATCTCGATGACGCCGTCCTTCTTAGCCATAGCCTCGTCTGCAGGTTCGTAGGTTGCTGGTCGTGCGAGTGACATGGCACAGTCGTGCCACGACACCAAGGGACTACTGTACGCGCGCCCTGCGATGCACTGCAACTCGGGCGCGTCGCGGCGCGCCGCGGTCTCAGCGCTGCACGTGGATGCCGCCCCAGATGAGGCTGCGATCCTCGTCGGCGAGGGCGCTCGCGCGCGCATCCGCCGACGCCGCGAACGAGCGCACCACAATGGGCCCGCCCGGCACCGTCGCGCGCCGTGCGGCGCGACCGAGCCGCTCGACGAGGTCGGCGCGCGTGCCGTCGGCCACGTTCGACAGCGTCACGGCGTCGTACGACGCCGCACCCACCGCCTCGAGGTGGCTCAGCGCATCCGCGAGCACGAACGCGATCGACCCCTCGGGCGCCACCGGCGGGGCGTAGCCGGGCGGATCCTCCCCCGCGAGCAGACGCCACGCGAAGCGGTTGCCCGGCGAGGGATGCATGCCGAGCCGCGCGTCGATGCGGCCGCGCACCGTGTCGGTGAAGTGGGCGGGCAGCGCCGTCGAGAAGTCGCGCTGCACCGCGGCCGCCAGCATGCCGGCCGGCGCCATCGTGGCGTGCAGCACGCTGCGGAAGGTGCGGTTGTCGAACGCCTTGCGCCACTGCTGCTGCACGCGCTGCGGCGACGCGTCGGACAGGAGGCTGCGCACGCGTCGGCGCTGCCAGGCCGGGCTCGCGGCGCGGATGAGCGAGCGACCGGCCTCGAGCACGCGCTCGGCCGAGCCCGACTCGAAGGCGCCGCCCGACGACCGCCTGCGCGCGTACTCGAGCTGCTCGCGATTGGCGGTGACGGCGACGACCTCGTGCCCGGCGGCCGCGAGGTGCGCCACGAGCTCGCCCGCGCCCGCTGCGGCGAGCACGCGGCTGCCGGGTGCGAGCAGCGCCAGCTCGATCTGCTCGTCCTCGATGTCCCAGCCGTGCAGCAGCCGGTGGCGCGGCGTCGCGGAGGCGCGACCGGCGACGCCGCGAGCCGCGGGCATCAGCCCGCTGCGCGCACGACGACGAGCACGAGCTGCTCGAGGCGCGACGGCATGGGCCCATGGTAGGCGGGCAGCCTGGGAGCCGCCGCGCCGATCGGTCGTCAGCGCTCGGCGACGACCGCCACGAGCGCGGGCTGCAGCGGGTGCCCCTCGGCGATGCCGCACACCTCGGCGACGAACGCCGCGGGCTCGAGCTCGCCGAGCAGTCGCTGCAGCTCGACGGCCTGCTCGTCGTCGGCGACGTCGAACGCGAGCGCCGCTCCCACGGCGCGCACGAGCGCAGCCGGGTCGCTGCCCTGCTCGGCGAGGCCCGCGGCCGGCCGGACGAAGCGCTCGTCGCGCGACAGCTTGCGCAGCGGCTGCCTGCCGATGCGGGCGCACGTGTCGGGCAGCGCGCGGTTCTCGAAGCGCTGGATGGCCCGCGCCACGTACGCCGCGTGCTCGTCGGCGTCGAGGCCGAAGCGCTCGACGAGGAGCGCGCTCGTCTCGGCCAGCGCGGCCTCGACCTCGGCGCGCACCGCAGGCAGGTCGAGCGCGTCGGCGATGGTCTCGGCGCCCGCGCGGTAGCCGTGGTACGCGGTCGTCGCATGGCCCGTGTTCACCGTGAACAGCTTGCGCTCGATCCACGGCGTGAGGTCGTCGACGAAGTGGGCGCCCGGGATCGTGGGCTCGGCGCCCGCGAACGGGGTGCGGTCGATCGACCACTCGAAGAAGTCCTCGACCACGACGTCGACGCCCGACGCGTCCTGGGCGGGGATGATGCGGTCGACGGCGGTGTTCGCGAAGACCGCGCGGCTCGCGAGCCCCTCGGCGCCCTCGAGCACGAAGCCCGCGAGCGTGTCGGTCGCGCCGATGGCGTTCTCGCACGCCATGACGGTGAGGGGCGCCGCGTCGGCCGGGCGGGCGGCGAGGCCCGCCCGGACGACGGGCGCGATGAAGCGCAGCACCGTGGGACCCACGGCGCACGTGACGACGTCCGCGTCGGCGATCGCCTGCACGGCGGCAGCCTCGTCGGCACGGGAGTCGATCGCGTCGAAGCCCGTGACGACGTGGGTCGTCGCCTCGGGGCCCACCTCGGTGACGGTGTACGAGTCGGCGGCCTGCAGCATCCCGATGAGGTCGGCGTTCACGTCGACGAACGTCACGTGGTAGCCGGCCTCGTGGAGCAGCAGCCCGACGAACCCGCGGCCGATGTTGCCGGCACCGAAGTGGACCGCGCGCATCAGGCGTTCACCGCTCCCAGGATCTCGAGCATCGCGCGCTCGTCGGGGGCGTCGAGCAGTCGCTGCACCTGCGCCTCGTCGCTGAAGACCGTGGCGATCTTCGCGAGGATCTCGAGGTGCCCGCCGTCCTTGCCTGCGATGCCGACGACGAATCGCACGTCGTTGCCGTCCCACGAGATCGGCGCGGGGTACCGAGCGACCGAGATCGCGGATGCGAGCACCTCGCCCTTCGCCTCGTTCGTGCCGTGCGGGATCGCCAGCAGGTTGCCCATGTACGTGGACACCGTCGCCTCGCGCTCTCGCATCGCGTCGGCGTACGCCGGCGTGACGGCACCGGCGGCGACGAGCGCGTCGGCGGCCTCCTGGATGGCACCGTCCTTCGACGTCGCGCGCGGCGTCACCGTGATGCGCTCGAGCGTGAGCACCTCGTCGGAGTCGGATGCGGTCGGCGCTGCCGAGGCGGCAGGAGCAGCGGCTGCGGGAGCCGCCTGGCGGCTCTGCGCCACCATCTGCACGACCTCGTCGTAGCGCGGGCTATTCATGAAGTTGTCGACCGACACGTGCACCGCGCCGGGCGTGCGCTGCTTGGCGCGCGGCGTGAGCTCCTTCTGCGTCACGATCACGTCGGGCGTCGCATCGAGGTTCGCGATCGCCAGGTTCGTGACGCTCACGTCGCCGAAGCCAGCCTGCTTGATCTTGCCGCGCAGCACCGACGCGCCCATGGCGCTCGACCCCATGCCCGCGTCGCACGCGAAGACGATCTTCGAGATGGGACCCGCGGTCGTCGCCGCCGCGGCACCGCCACCGGCGAGACCCGAGAGCACCGACGAGTCCTTGCCCTTGTTCGCCTGCGTCTGCGCGACCGCGGCGCCGAAGTCGTCCGATCCGGCTGCCTCGCGCTCGAGGTCGCGCTTGCGCGACGCACGGAGGATCACCGCGGCGACCGCGAACGTCACGCCCGCCGAGATGAGCACGGAGGCCAGCACGCCCACGAGGTTCATCGGGCTCACGAGCACCGCCTGGGCGCCGACCGCGAAGATCGAGCCAGGCGCGGCCGGAGCCACGAGGCCCGTGCCGAGGATCATGTTCGTCGCGACGCCCGAGGCACCGCCCGCCACCATCGCGAGCAGCAGCGTCGGCTTCGCGAGGACGTACGGGAAGTACACCTCGTGGATGCCGCCGAGGAAGTGGATGACCATGGCGCCGGGCGCCGTCGCCTTCGAGACGCCGATGCCGAAGATCGCGAACGCGAGCAGCACGCCGAGGCCGGGACCGGGGTTCGCCTCGAGGAGGAACAGGATCGACTGGCCGGTCTCCGACGCCTGCTGCGTGCCGAGCGGCGTGAGCACGCCGTGGTTCAGGGCGTTGTTGAGGAAGAACACCTTCGCGGGCTCGATGATGACGCTCGCGAGCGGCAGCAGGCGCGAGTCCACGAGGAAGCCGACCGCGCCGCCGAGCACCGTCATGATGAAGGTGACGATGCGCGCGATGACGTAGAAGCCGAACAGCGCCATGAGGAAGGCGACGATGCCCGCCGAGAACATGTTCACGAGCATCTCGAAGCCGGCGCGGACCTTGCCGTCCCAGAGGCGGTCGAGCCGCTTCATGACGTAGGCGGCCAGCGGGCCGAGGATCATCGCGCCGATGAACATGTGCGGCGACGACGGTCCGCCCTCGACCTGCGCTGCGATCCAGTCGGCGCCGCCGATGGCGCCCATCGTCGCGACGGTGCCGACGACGCCGCCTCGCATGTCGTAGACCATGCGGCCACCGGTGTTCGCGATGAGCAGCGGCAGCAGGTAGTGGATGAAGGGGCCGACGACGGACGCGAGGCCCTCGTTCGGGATGGGGCCGACGTCGATGAACAGCGCCGTCAGGATGCCCCACGCGATGAGCGCGGGGATGTTGGGCATGATCATGCCCGACAGGAAGGTGCCGAACTTCTGGACGGCGACTCGCGCGCCGCCCCTCTGCTCGGTCGCGGGTGCGGTGACGGTCATCGTCGACCTCTCTGGTGCCGTGGTGGGATCAGGCGTCGTGATCGGTGGTGAGGAGCTCCTCGAGCGCGTCGAGGGTGGCCTCGTCGTCGCTCGCGATCACGACGGCGTCGCCCTTGGCGACGCCGAGCGAGATGACCGACAGGATCGATGCCGCGTTGACCTGCTTGTCGCCCTTCGCGATCGTGACGGGCGACGACGCCTTGGCCGCTGCCTGCGTGAACAGCGATGCGGGGCGGGCGTGCAGGCCCTGCGAGGATGCGACGGTGACGGTGCGCTCGGCCATGGGGTGCTCCTGATCTGCGGGAATCTCGGTGATGAACCTAGCACTCCGCGTACTCCCAGGATGCGGGTTTGCGACGCCGTGCCGCCTGACTTCGCGGGGTGGTGACCGCACGTCACGGTGCGCGCGACGCCCGGCGCCATGCGAGCGCCGCGAGCACGCACGTCCACACGACGACGACGCACGGCACGAGCCATGCATCCGACGTCGACGCCGGAGCGATCACCACGCGTTCGCCACCTGCCGCGAGCTCGCCCAGCATGCGCAGCGCCGTCGTCGGCAGGAGGCGCTGCACCCCGCTCGCGCCCGCCGCCGCGAGCAGCCCGGAGACGACGGGCTCGACGGCGATCGGCACGACGAGCCCGCACGCTAGCGTCGCGAGCGTCGAGCCCGTGAGCGTCGCGACGCATGCGAGCCACGCCGACCACACGACCATGAGCCCCACGTGCGCCGCGACGACGGCGGGGACCGCGTGCATCGGTGCCGCCGCGACCCCCGTGACGATCGCGAGCGCGGCCGACGCCGAGCCGAGCGCGACGGCGGCGGCGAGGGCCGCCTGCACCGCGGCCACGATCGCCAGGCGACGGCGCCCGCCGAGCTGCATCCAGGCGAGCGTCGCCGTGCCGTGCCGGTGGTCGCCTCCGACGAGGAGCGCGACGACGACGGCGATCGCCACCTGCGCCGCCGAGCCGCGATGCACCGCCACGACCGCCGCCTCGGCGGGGCCGGGGCGCAGCGCGTCGACGAGCAGCGCCACGGTCGCCGCGCTCGCGACGGTCGCGAGGATGGCGGTGAGCGCGATCCCGACGAGACGTCGCGTGCCGCGGATGCGGAGCATCTCGGCACGCAGCGCGTCGCGCGTCGACGGTCGGTGGATGCCGCGCCTCATGCGCGCCCGATCGCCGCGACGAACGCGTCGCTGAGCGTCGGCGCCGTCGTCGTCAGCTCGACGACGAGCAGGCCGAGCCGCAGCGCGAGCCGCGCGACGTCCTCGGCCGACGCCCCCGTGACCACGAGCCCGTCGTCGGCCACGGCGAGGGCGCTCGCCCCCGTGGCCTCGAGCGCGACGCGCAGCGCCTCCGCATCCGGCGAGCGCACCACGACGTGCGTGCCCGCGCGAGCGAGCAGCGACCGGGTCGGCCCCGCGAAGCGCACGCGGCCGCCGTCGAGCACGACGACGTCGTCGAGCACCGACGCGATCTCGTCGAGGCCGTGCGCCGACAGCAGCACGGCGCCACCGCGATCCGCGTGGTCGCGGACGAGCGCGCGCAGCCAGCGGCGGCCCGTGGGGTCGAGTCCGTCGAACGGCTCGTCGAGCACGAGCACGGCGGGCGAGCCCACCAACGCGCCGGCGAGCGAGAGCCGCTTGCGCATCCCGAGCGACAGGGATCGCACGCGCCTCTCCCGTCGCCCGCCGCCGCCGCCATCCCCGTCGTCCGACAGGCCGACCCGCTCGAGCACCGTCGGCACGCACCCCGTCGACAGGCCGGCGCGTGCAGCGAGCTGCTCGAGATGCTGCCGCGGCGTGTGCGCAGGGTCGGCGTGCAGCGCATCGAACGCGACGCCGAGGACGCGCGCGGGGTTCGCGAACCGCGCGGGATCGTCGCCGGCGACGCGCACCACGCCCTCGCCGGCGACGAGGCCCAGCATGCGCCGGATCGTCGTGCTCTTGCCCGCGCCGTTGACGCCCAGGAAGCCGGTGACGCCTCCCCACCGGACCGAGAACGAGACGCCGTCGAGCACCGTGCGCCCGCCGAGCCGCACGCGGAGGCCGTCGACCTCGATCGCCATCACCGCGCGGTCCCCATCGCGATGCGGTGCGCGCCGCCCGTCCACGCCCGGTCGCCGCCGTGGTCGACGAGCACGACCGAGCCCGCGCGCGCCCACGCGTCGATCTCCCCGTGCAGGATGCGCGCCGCCTCGTCGTCGAGTCCGAGGAACGGCTCGTCGAGCAGCATCAGCGCGCGCTGCGGCGTCGTGGCGAGCACCACCCAGGCGAGGCGTGCGAGGCCGGTCGACAGACGCTGCGTCGGCACGTCGACCCAGTCGAGGCTGCCGTGCGCACGCAGACGCGCGAGGTACGTCGACTCCGGCACGCGCGCATGCCGCGCGAAGAGGCGCACGTGCTGCCGCACGCTCGCGCCCTGCGCGAGCGCGACGCTCGTGCGGCACACCGAGCGGCGGCCGAGGCTCCGCGGATCCGCGGGATCGAGGTCGAGCACCCGCACGCTGCCGCGCACGGCGCGCAGGGTGCCCGCGCAGAGCTCGACGAACGCCGACTTGCCGCTGCCGTTGCGACCCTCGAGCAGGGTGACCCCGCGGGCGGGCACGGAGACGTCGGGCACGACGACGTCGCCGAACGGCGGCGCGAGGCGCACGCCCGTCGTCACGATGGCGGGCATCGGAGCCTCCAGCGGATGGCGACGACGAGGGCCGCCGTCATGGCCAGCGCCGAGCCCGCCGCCCACCATCCGGTGATGAGGGATGCGCAGGCGACGAGGGCCGCTGCGGCGAGGACGCGCGACGCGGGTGCCGCGAGCCGCACGGCGAGCAGCTCCGCGCCGACGCCGACGGTCGCGACGATGCCGCCGAGGGCGATCGCGTCGGCGACGGGTGCTCCCCATGCGAGCGCGGCGGCGACGGCGACGCCCGCGAGCGCCGCCCACGGCAGCATCGGACCGCGAGCGAGCGCGAGGGTCGCCGCGGCCGGCGCGGCGCCGGCGTCGACGAGCGCGACGACGCGGCGGATGCGCGGCACGACGTCTCGGTCGAGGAGCCGGTCGGAGGCGACGATCGTCGCGAGGCCGGCGGCCACGGCCCCGGAGGCGACGCCGTGCCCGGAGGCCTCCGACGCGACCTGCGCGAGCGCCGCGCGCAGCGCGTGCGCACCCGGCATGAGGCCGGCGGCCGCGACGGCGAGCCCGACCGCGAGCGCGACGACCTCGATGCGCTGCGACGAGCCCAGCACCGCGCTCGCCCGAGCGCGCCCCGCGCCGGACGTCGACGCGTGGCGAGCGAGCACGACGGCCGCGGCGAGCGCCGCGACGACGATCGCTCCGCACGCGAGCGCGACCATCGGATCCGCGTCGGCCGCGAGCCACGCGAGCGCGAGCGGGCCCGTGGCCGCGAGGAGCAGCCAGGCGTGCACGACGACGCCGAGCCGCGCCCCCGTGCGGCGCGGGACGCCGAGGGCCGATCGCAGCCCGTCGGGGCCCGCGAGCCGCGCGGCGAGCCCCGAGCCGCACGCGAGACGCACGACGCTCGTCGCGCAGACGATCGAGACCGCAGCGACGACGCCCGAGCGCGCGACCTGCTCCGGCACCCCTGCTGCGACGCCCACGCGCAGCCCGACGCCGATGACGACGCCGCCCGCGGCGCAGGCGATCGTCGCCCACGTCGCCACGGCGAGGGCCACCGCCCGCGCTCCGTCTCCCCCGAGCCGCCGCAGGACGGTGCGCAGCAGCAGGACGTCGATCGCCGTCACGAGCCGCGGAGGGCTCGGGTGGCTCACGCCTCCTCGTCGGCGAGCGATGGCGAGGCCAGGAGGTGGATGACGAGCACGACGGCCGTCACCGCCACGAGCGCGGCGGGCGCCAGCGGGCCGCCGTCGACGTCGAGTCCGAAGGCCACGGCACCCGCCGCACCGACGAGCGCGAACGCGATGGCGGCGACGGCTCGGACGCGCCACGGCCCGACGGTCGCGAGAACGAGCCCACCGACGCCTCCGACGGCGGACAGCAGCAGCACCGACGCTGCGGCGACGATGCGCAACGAGACCGACTCGTGGGCGAACGCGTCGCTCGCAGCCATGACGCAGGCCACGATCACCGCCACGAGCGCCACCGCCACCGCCCCGCCGCGCGACAGGGCACGCGAGACCGGTGCCCGCAGACCGAAGGGCCCCGGCTCGCTCACTGCAGCCACAGCAGCACCCCCGCCACGACGCCCACGCCGGCGGCCCGCACGTAGGCCGCGCGGCCCCTCGCCGCGGGGAACGCGAGCGGCGCGACCGCGCCGACGGCCACGATCACGAGCAGCACGGGCAGCGACTTGGCGACCGACGGGAGCGAGAGCACCACGGCGGCCAGCTGCAGCCCGATGCCGACGATCGCCACGACCGCGCCGCCGACCCCGATGCGCAGCCACGGCCGCGGCGCGTGCGCTGCCGGCCCGAGCCAGCGCTCGAGCAGGCCGACCGCGACGGCGATCGCGATGCTGACGACGACGAACAGTACGAGGGCCGTGATGGCGCCGACCCGCACGGACGCCGCGCCGAGCTCGGGGTCGCCCAGGTCGACGAGCAGCGCGCTCGTGCGCTCGGTGACGAGCAGCTCGAGCTGCGGCAGCCGCGCCACGATGAGCGCGGCGACGACGGCGAGGATGGCCGCCCACGCGGCGACGGACGTGCCGCGGCGCGGGTCGAGGCGAGGTGTCGTCGTCGTGGGCGACGGCGGCTGGATGGTCATGCGGTTCCCTTCAGTGCGGTGCGCTGGCGATGAGGATGGCCTCGACCGCCGCCGCGACGACGAGGCAGAGGAGCGCGACTGCGGCGAGCCGCGCGGCGAGGACGAGACCGCGCACGACGGCATCCCGCCACGAGCGGCGGTGCAGGAGCCCGAGCCGGTCGAGGACGACGGCCGCGAGCGGAGCGAGGCCCGCCGCTGCCGCGAGGACGATGCCGAGCAGCTCGAGCGGGGCGTAGGCGAGCACGCGCGCGGCGAGCTCGCCGGGCTCGATCGCGCCGAGCACCGCACGCATCCCCGCGCCCACCCCGAAGCCGACGACGGCTCCCCCGCCGAGCGTGGGGATGCCTGCGAGCGGCGCGCCGGCGACGAGCAGCGCGGCTGCGGAGAGGTTGCGAGCGAGGATCTCGCCGAAGGTGGTCGCGTCGGCGAGGTGGGTCGCGTCGAGGTCGCCGGCCGCGACGCCCACGGCGTTGTCGAGCGCGAGGCCGCCCGCCGCCGCGGCGGCGACGAGCGCTGCGGGCACGAGCGCGAGCGCCCCGAGCACGATCGACAGCCCGACGATGCGCCGGGATGCGGATCGCGACGTCTCGGACGCCCGCGCCCGCCGCATCAGGCGATCGCCAGGTTGCGGAGCTTGCGCTTCAGGTACCAGACGACCGTCGAGACGACGATGCCGACGACGCCGCCGCCGATGATCGCCGTGATGATCGCGACGGCCGCGCCGCCGAGCTCGATGGCCGCGACGATCTGCGACGCCGCTGCCGTGGAGACGCCGAAGCTGCCGACGAGCCAGGCGAGCGAGACGCCCGCCACGGCGAGCAGCCCAGCGCTCGCCGCGAGCGCGCCGCTCCACGCGAGCGCAGCCGTGCGCCCCTCTCCGCTGTCGCGCGTCGCGATCGCGCTCGTCACGATGGTGTCCTGCATGGTGGTTCCTCTTCCGTTGCGTGGCCGGTCGGCCGTGTCGGTGACGACGCATCCCACGAGGCGGAGCCCCGCGCAGGCGCACGCCGTCGATGCGCCTACGTCTGTCGGGACCCTGGGCCGGGCGGCTGCTCGCGCAGCCGCAGGGCGAGGGCTGCGGATGCGGCGGACAGGAACGCCGTCGACGGCAGGACGGCACCCGTCTCGACCGCGTCGAGATGCTCGGTGCCGACGCCCACCGCGTCGGCGAGCTCGTGCTGCGTCATGCCTGCCAGCTCTCGAAGCCTCCGCAGCGACGCCCCTACCCTGCTGTCCGTCACGTCGAAGAGCATCGCATGTCTTCGACTCCTGTGGATGAGTCGGCACCCTCCCTGTGGAGAACGAGGTGCGCGCCTATGCTCATGCAGGACCCCACACCCTGCCGGAGACCTACGACGTGAGCATCAACCTCAAGGGAGCGAGCGCCGACGACCGCGCCCGCTACGGAGCCCTCGTCCGTCCCGCGCGGCTCCGAGCGGGGATGTCGCAGCTCGAGCTCGCGAGGATCGCCGACGTCGACCGCACGACGGTCAGCAACGTCGAGCGCGGCGCCTTCGCGCCGCAGGCCGAGGTGCTGCGCCGACTGCTGCACGCGCTGGGGATCGCGACCGACGACCACCGCGGCGACGTCGAGGTCGAGCTGTGGTCGGCCATGATCGAGTCGCTGCTGCTCTCCGTGCCGCACGAGCGGCGTGCCGACGCCGCAGACGACGCGCTCGCCGCCATCGTCCGGCACGTGCGCGAGTCCGGCGCGTCGGTGGCATCGGCTACCGTGCCACGCATCGTCCACCCGATGCCGAGGGACCATGCCGACCAGCCGATCGCCGCGAAGCGCGGCACCGCCCGGCGCGAGCAGCGCCACGCAGACTGATCTCGAGCGCCTGGCGCGCCGCATGGGCGTGCGCATCCGCACGGCGCCGCTCGAACGCGGGCTCCTCGGGCTCTACGATGCGCGCAGGCACGCCATCGTGCTCGACGCGGGCCTCACCCCCGTCGAACGACGATGCGTGCTCGCGCACGAGCTGGGGCACGCGCACCACGGCCACCGCACCGGGTCGCCTGCGAACGAGCGCGTGGCCGACGCGTTCGCAGCCCGCCTGCTCGTCGACCCCGTCGCGCTGCGTGCAGCGACCCGCTGGACGCACGACCCGGCCGAGCTCGCAGACGAGCTCGACCTCACGGAGGACGTCGTCGTCGCCTACCTGACGCTCGTGGCGCCGCGGCCGTGACTCAGCGGTCGCGGATGGGTCGCGGCTCGATGCCGAACGCCGCGAGGCCCGCAGCCCCGCCGTCCTCGGCGGTCAGCACCCAGATGCCATCGGCGTGCACCGCCACCGAGTGCTCCCACTGGCACGCCTGGCTGCCGTCGACCGTGACGACCGACCAGCCGTCGTCGAGGATGCGCGTCGCCTGATCGCCGGCGACCACGATCGGCTCGATCGCGACGCACAGGCCCGGCTTGACCGCGGGCCCCATCTGGCGCGTGCGGTAGTTGAAGACCGGGGGCTCCTCATGCATGGCCCGGCCGATGCCGTGCCCGATCCAGTCGTCGCTGATCGAGAAGTCGCCTGCCGCCTCGATCGCATCCTCGACCGCAGCACCGACCTCGCCGAGCATGCGCGCCGACGCGAGCGCGGCGATGCCCGCCCACAGGCCGTCGTGCGTCGCCTGCGACAGACGCTCACGGACGCCCACGACATCGCCCGATCCGCCGGGGACCACGACCGAGAACGCGGCGTCGCCGTTCCAGCCGTCGACCATCGCGCCGCAGTCGATCGTCACGAGGTCGCCCGCCTCGATGGGGCGGTCGTCAGGGATGCCGTGCACGACGACGTCGTTCACGTTCGCGCAGATCGTGTGACGGTAGCCGGGCTCGAGCTGGAAGTTCGGGATGCCGCCGCCGGAGCGCACGACGTCCTCCGCGATCGCGTCGAGCTCGAGCGTCGTCACGCCGGGACGGATCGCAGCACGCACCGCCTCGAGCGCACGCCCCGTCAGGAGGCCGGGCGCCCGCATGGACGCCAGCTGCGACCGCGACTTGTAGATGCGCCGCATCGGCTGCGTCAGCGCACGGCGACGTCGCGCGTCGCCAGCGCCGCCAGGATCCGCTCGGTGACCTCGTCGATGTCGCCGAGGCCGTCGATCTCGACGACGACGCCGCGACCCGCGTAGGCGGCGAGGATCGGCTCGGTCTCGCGCTCGTACACCTCGAGGCGATGCCGCATCGCCTCGTCGGTGTCGTCGCTGCGCCCCTGCTCCGAGGCGCGCAGCCGCAGACGACGGATGACCTCGTCGTGGTCGGCCACGAGCCGCACCACGGCATCGAGCCCGCGTCCGCGGCGCTCGTTGATCGCATCGAGGAACGCGACCTGACCCTCGGTGCGCGGATACCCGTCGAGCAGGTAGCCCTCCTGCGCGTCCGCCTGCGCCAGACGATCCTCGACGAGGTCGTTGGTCAGCGAGTCGGGCACGTAGTCGCCGGCGTCGAGGATCGCGGTGACCTGCTTGCCGAGCTCGGTCTGCTCCTTGATGTTGGAGCGGAAGATGTCGCCCGTCGAGATGGTGGGGATGCCGAACCGCTCGGCGATGCGAGCGGCCTGCGTGCCCTTGCCCGCACCGGGAGGGCCGACGATGAGCAGCTGGGTCACGTGCGGATCAGTCCCTCGTAGTGGCGCTGCTGCAGCTGCGCGTCGATCTGGCGGACGGTCTCGAGGCCGACGCCGACGATGATGAGGATCGATGCGCCACCGAACGGGAAGTTCTGGTTCGCGCCGACCGTCGCCAGCGCGATGAGCGGGATGAGCGCCACGATGCCGAGGTAGATCGAGCCCGGGAACGTCACGCGCGTCAGCACGTAGTCGAGGTACTCGGCCGTCGGGCGACCCGCTCGGATGCCGGGGATGAAGCCGCCGTACTTCTTCATGTTCTCGGCGACGTCGTCCGGGTTGAACGTGATCGCGACGTAGAAGTACGTGAAGCCGATGATGAGCAGGAAGTACATCACCATGTACAGCGGGTGGTCGCCCGTCGTCAGGTTGTCGTTGATCCACTGCACCCACGGCGCGGGCTGCTCGCCCGCCGCCGGCGAGTTGAACGAGGCGATGAGCGCCGGGAAGTACAGCAGCGACGAGGCGAAGATGACCGGCACGACGCCCGCCATGTTGACCTTGATCGGGATGTACGTCGACTTGCCGCCGTACATGCGTCGACCGACCATGCGCTTCGCGTACTGCACGGGGATGCGTCGCTGCGACTGCTCGACGAACACGACCGCGCCCATGATGACGACGCCGACCGCGAGGACCGCGACGAGCATCTCGATGCCGTTCGTCTCGCCGATGAGGAACAGCGCCGACGGGAACGTCGCCGCGATCGACGTAAAGATGAGGAGCGACATGCCGTTGCCGATGCCGCGCTCGGTGATGAGCTCGCCCATCCACATGATGACGCCGGTGCCGGCCGTCATCGCGACGACCATGAGCACGATCGCCCACCAGGACTCGTTGGTCAGCAGGTTGGCGCAGGGACCGGACGGCGCGACGCCGCCCGCCGAGAACAGCTGACCCGAGCGCACGACGGCGATGAGGGTCGTCGACTGCAGCACGCCGAGACCGATGGTCAGGTAGCGCGTGTACTGCGTGAGCTTCGACTGACCCGACTGGCCCTCCTTGTAGAGGGCCTCGAAGCGAGGGATGACCACGCGCAGCAGCTGCACGATGATCGATGCCGTGATGTACGGCATGATGCCGAGCGCGAAGACGCTCAGCTGGAGCAGCGCGCCACCCGAGAAGAGGTTGACGAGCTGGTAGAGGCCCGACGTGTCCGCCGCGGCCGTGTCGAGGCACGCCTGGACGTTGCCGTAGTCGACGAACGGAGCAGGGATGAACGATCCCAGCCGGAACGCCGCCACGATGGCGAGCGTGAAGAGGATCTTCCGTCGCAGGTCGCGAGTCTTGAAGATCCTGCCGATTGCCTTGAACACGTGAGCCTTCCGGTGGACGCAGAAGAGGGATGGGGTGGCCACGAGGGCCACCCCATCCCGAATGCTTACTGGATGGAGCCGCCAGCGGCGACGATCTTCTGCTCCGCAGCAGCCGACACCTTGTCGACCGTCACGTTCAGCGTAGCCGTCAGCTCGCCGTCGCCGAGCACCTTCACGAGCTCGTTCTTGCGCACCGCACCCTTCGCCACGAGCGCTGCGACGGTCACGTCGCCACCCTCGGGGAAGAGGTCCTGGAGCTGGCCGACGTTCACGACCTGGTACTCCGTGCGGAACGGGTTCTTGAAGCCGCGCAGCTTCGGGGCGCGCATGACCGAGTTCAGCTGGCCACCCTCGAACCCGAGGCGCACGGTGTTGCGCGCCTTCGTGCCCTTGGTGCCGCGACCGGCCGTCTTGCCCTTCGAGCCCTCACCGCGACCCACGCGCTGACGGTCCTTCTTGGCACCGGGCGCGGGGCGAAGGTGGTGCACCTTCAGTGCGGGCAGCTGCTCGCCGTCCTTGTTCTTCTCGCTCATTCGTCGACCTCCTCGACGCGCACGAGGTGACGAACCACGTTCACGTAGCCACGGTTCTGCGCGTCGTTCTCACGCACGACCGTGTGGCCGATGCGCTTGAGACCGAGCGACCGCAGCGTCTCGCGCTGGTTCGGCTTCTCGCTGATCTTGGACTTGATCTGGGTCACCTTGAGCTTGCTCACGACGACACCTCCGCGATCTCTGCAGCGTGCTGCTTCGCCTCCGCCTCGGCACGACGCAGACGCGCCGGCACGACACGGTCGAGATCCAGGCCACGACGAGCTGCGACGGCGCGCGGCTCCTCGAGCTGCTGGAGGGCAGCGACCGTCGCGTGGACGATGTTGATGGTGTTCGACGAGCCGAGGGACTTCGACAGCACGTCGTGGATGCCCGCGCACTCGAGGACGGCACGCACGGGGCCGCCCGCGATGACGCCGGTACCGGCAGCGGCCGGACGGAGCAGGACCACGCCTGCAGCCGCCTCGCCCTGCACGGGGTGCGGGATCGTCGCCGCGACGCGGGGGACGCGGAAGAAGTTCTTCTTCGCCTCCTCGACGCCCTTCGAGATCGCCGTGGGGACCTCGCGCGCCTTGCCGTAGCCGACGCCGACCATGCCGTTGCCGTCGCCGACGACCACGAGGGCGGTGAAGCTGAAGCGACGACCACCCTTCACGACCTTCGACACGCGGTTGATGGTGACGACGCGCTCCAGGAACTGGCTGTCGTTGCCGCGGTCGCGCTGACCGCGCTCGCCGCGGGTGCCGCGGTCACGGCTGCCGCGACGCTGCTCGCGGGGCTCGCTGCGGGTGTCGGTGCCCTGCACCGTCTCCGCGGTGGCGGTGGTGTCGCTCACCTGCGTCTCCTTCGTCTCTTCGCTCACAGCTCCAGACCTGCCTCTCGTGCACCGTCCGCCACTGCTGCGACGCGACCTGCGTAGCGGTTGCCGCCGCGGTCGAAGACGACCTTCTCGACGCCCGCTGCCTTGGCGCGCTCGCCGACGAGCTCGCCGACCTTCTTCGCCTTGTCCGACTTGTCGCCGGTCAGGGCGCGGAGGTCAGCCTCCATCGTGGATGCGTAGGCCAGCGTGTGGCCCTGCGCGTCGTCGACGATCTGCACGAACAGGTGCCGTGCCGACCGGGTGACGACCAGGCGCGGCATGGTGGCCGAGCCGACGATCTTCTTGCGCAGCCGCGAGTGACGACGGCCGCGGGCAGCGGACTTGCTGGTGCCTCGGGTTCCGATTCCCATCACTTACCTGACTTTCCGGCCTTGCGGCGGATCTGCTCGCCCGCGTAGCGGACGCCCTTGCCCTTGTAGGGCTCGGGCTTGCGGAGCTTGCGGAGGTTGGCAGCCACCTCGCCGACGGCCTGCTTCGAGATGCCGGCGACGATGACCTTGTTGTTGCCCTCGACCGTGAACGTGATGCCCGCGGGGGGCTCGACGGCGATCGGGTGCGAGTAGCCGAGCGCGAACTCGATGCCCGAGCCCTTGGACGCGACGCGGTAGCCCGTGCCGACGACCTCGAGGGCCTTCGAGTAGCCGTCGGTCACGCCGACGATGTCGTTCGCGATGAGGGTGCGCGTCAGGCCGTGGAGCGAACGCGACTCGCGCTCGTCGTCCGGGCGCGTGACCTGCACCTGGCCGTCGGCGACCTCGACCTGGATGGGCTTCGCCACCACCAGGTTCAGCTCGCCCTTGGGGCCCTTGACGGTCACCGAGGCGCCGTCGACCTTGACCTCGACGCCCGAGGGGATGTCGATGGGGAGTCGTCCGATTCGAGACATGTCAGATCACCACACGTAGGCGAGGACTTCCCCACCCACGCCCTTCTGCTGGGCCTCACGGTCCGTGAGCAGGCCCGAGCTCGTCGAGAGGATCGCGACGCCGAGGCCGCCGAGCACCTGAGGGATCTCGGTCGACTTCGCGTACACGCGCAGGCCGGGCTTCGACACGCGCTTGATGCCGGCGATCGAACGCTGGCGCTCCGGGCCGTACTTCAGGCCGATGGTGAGGGTCTTGCCCACGCGGGCGTCCTCCACCTTCCAGTCCTGGATGAAGCCCTCGCGCTGCAGGATCTCGGCGATGTGCGTCTTGAGGTTCGACGACGGCAGCGAGACCTCGTCGTGGAACGCCGTGTTGGCGTTCCGCAGCCTCGTCAGCATGTCGGCGACCGGGTCGGTCATCGTCATGGATGTCTCCTTGTTCTGGTTTCCCCGCCCGTTCCACGGACGGCGACCTGGATACTGTCCCGGCGCCGGCGGCGCCAGGCTGGGGTCAGGACTGGAACGGGAAGCCGAGCGCCTTGAGCAGCGCGCGACCCTCGTCGTCCGACTTCGCGGTGGTCACGACGGTGATGTCGAAGCCACGCACGCGGTCGATGCGGTCCTGGTCGATCTCGTGGAACACCGACTGCTCCTGGAGACCGAACGTGTAGTTGCCGTTGCCGTCGAACTGCTTCGGGCTCAGGCCGCGGAAGTCGCGGATGCGGGGAAGCGCGAGCGTCAGCAGACGGTCGAGGAACTCCCACATGCGGTCGCCGCGCAGCGTCACGTGGGCGCCGATCGGCATGCCCTCGCGCAGCTTGAACTGCGCGATCGACTTGCGTGCCTTCGTGACCATCGGCTTCTGGCCGGTGATGGCCGTGAGGTCCTTCACGGCGCCGTCGATGACCTTCGAGTCACGGGCGGCGTCGCCGACGCCCGTGTTCACGACGATCTTCACGAGGCCGGGGACCTGCATGACGTTCGCGTACTCGAACTGCGAGCGCAGCTGGTCCACGATCTCCGCGCGGTACTGCGCCTTGAGGCGCGGCAGGCGCACTGCCGTGTCAGTCATTGCTCTTGATCTCCTTGCCCGAGCGCGTGCTCACACGCACCTTCGTCGTCACCTGGACGCCGTCCTTCTCGACCTTGGTGATCGAGGAGCGGACGCGCGTCGGCTTCTTGGTCTCCGGGTCGACGAGCGCGACGTTCGAGACGTGGATCGGGGCCTCGTGGGTCTCGATGCCACCCGTCTTCGTGCCGCGCTGCGTCTGGCCGACCTTCACGTGCTTCGTCACGAGGTTCACGCCCTCGACGATCACGCGGTCCTGCTCCTTGAGCACCTCGAGCACGCGACCGGTCTTGCCCCGGTCGCCGCCACGGCTCTCACGAGCGCCAGCGATCACCTGGACGGTGTCGCCCTTCTTGATGGTCGCCATCACAGCACCTCCGGCGCGAGCGAGACGATCTTCATGAATCGCTTGTCGCGCAGCTCACGGCCGACCGGACCGAAGATGCGGGTGCCACGAGGGTCACCATCGTTCTTCAGGATCACGGCGGCGTTCTCGTCGAACTTGATGTAGGAGCCGTCGGGACGACGCGTCTCCTTGACCGTGCGGACGATGACGGCCTTGACCACATCGCCCTTCTTCACGTTGCCACCCGGGATGGCGTCCTTGACCGTGGCGACGATCGTGTCGCCCAGGCCCGCGTAGCGGCGGCCGGAGCCACCGAGCACGCGGATGGTCAGGAGCTCCTTGGCGCCGGTGTTGTCGGCGACCTTGACTCGAGATTCCTGCTGCAGCATCTCTCTGTCTCCCCTGGCCTACTTGGCCTTCTCGAGGATCTCCACCAGACGCCAGCGCTTGGTGGCGCTCGTCGGGCGGGTCTCCGCGATCAGGACGCGGTCGCCGATGCCGGCGCTGTTCTGCTCGTCGTGGGCCTTGACCTTCGACGACGTGCGGATGACCTTGCCGTAGAGGGGGTGCTTCACGCGATCCTCGACCTCGACGACGATGGTCTTCTCCATCTTGTCGCTCACGACGAAACCCTGACGCGACTTGCGGTAGCCGCGCTGGATCGTCTGAGCTGCCTCTGCCTTGTCGGCCATCAGCTCTCCTCGACCTTCTCGGCCTCGGCGGCCTTCTTGGACTTCTTCTTCTCGGCGGGCTTCTCCACCGGCGCCGGCGAGGCGCTGATCCCGAGCTCGCGCTCGCGGATGACGGTGTAGAGGCGCGCGATGTCGCGCTTCACGGCACGCACGCGGCCGTGGCTCTCGAGCTGGCCGGTCGCTGCCTGGAAGCGCAGGTTGAACAGCTCCTCCTTGGCACGCTTCAGCTCGACGACGAGACGCTCGTCGTCGAACGTCGCGAGCTCGACGGGCATGAGCTCCTTCGTTCCGATCGCCATTATGCGTCAGCCTCCTCGCGGGTGATGATGCGTGCCTTGAGCGGCAGCTTGTGGATCGCGCGGGTCATGGCCTCGCGAGCCAGCTCCTCGTTGACGCCGGCGACCTCGAAGAGGACGCGGCCCGGCTTCACGTTGGCGACCCACCACTCGGGCGAGCCCTTGCCGGAGCCCATTCGGGTCTCGGCAGGCTTCTTCGTGAGCGGCCGGTCGGGGTAGATGTTGATCCACACCTTGCCACCACGCTTGATGTGACGCGTCATGGCGATACGAGCTGCCTCGATCTGACGGTTGGTCACGTACGCGGGCGTGAGGGCCTGGATGCCGAACTCGCCGAAGTTGACCTTCGTGCCGCCGGTTGCCTGGCCCGAGCGCTTCGGGTGGTGCTGCTTGCGGTGCTTGACGCGACGGGGGATCAGCATGATCAGCCCTCCGATCCGGCGTTCGAGGAGTCGCGGCGGGGGCCACGACGCTCGGGACGCTGCGACTTCTGGTTCGCCTGCTCGCGTGCGAGCTCGCGGTTGGTGATGTCGCCCTTGTAGATCCAGACCTTCACGCCGATGCGACCGAACGTCGTCCGGGCCTCGTAGAAGCCGTAGTCGATGTTGGCGCGGAGCGTGTGCAGGGGCACGCGGCCCTCGCGGTAGAACTCCGAGCGGCTCATCTCGGCGCCGCCGAGACGGCCCGACACCTGGATCCGGACGCCCTTGGCGCCGGCGCGCTGCGCACCCTGCAGGCCCTTGCGCATCGCACGGCGGAACGCGACGCGAGCGCTGAGCTGCTCCGCGATCCCCTGGGCGACGAGCTGCGCCTCGGCCTCGGGGTTCTTGACCTCGAGGATGTTCAGCTGGATCTGCTTGCCCGTGAGCTTCTCGAGCTCGGCGCGGATGCGCTCGGCCTCGGCGCCACGACGACCGATCACGATGCCCGGACGGGCGGTGTGGATGTCGACGCGGACGCGGTCGCGGGTGCGCTCGATCTCGATGCGGGCGACGCCTGCACGGTCGAGGCTCTTCTTGAGCATCTCGCGGATCTTGACGTCCTCGGCCACGTAGTCGGCGTAGCGCTGACCCGGCTTCGAGGAGTCGGCGAACCAACGCGACACGTGATCGGTGGTGATGCCGAGGCGGAACCCGTACGGGTTGACCTTCTGTCCCATTGCTTCCTAGACCTCCGTCTCGGGCGTGGCCAGCACGACGGTGATGTGGCTCGTGCGCTTGTTGATGCGGAAGGCACGACCCTGCGCACGCGGACGGAACCGCTTGAGCGTGGTGCCCTCGTCGACGAATGCGCGGGACACGTACAGGTCCTGCTCGTCGAGGTACTCGTTCTGCGCGTCGGCCTTCACGCGAGCGTTGGCCACCGCGGAGGCGACGAGCTTGCGCACGGGCTCAGCGGCGCCCTGCGGCGCGAACTTGAGGATGGCCATGGCCTCCTCGGCCTGCTTGCCGCGGATGAGGTCCACGACGCGTCGGGCCTTCTGCGGGGTGATGCGGATGTGCCGCACCCGAGCGATCGACTCGATCATCTCTTCCTCCTGTCAGCGTCGCCGCGTCAGCGGCGACGGCCCTTCTTGTCGTCCTTCACGTGGCCGCGGAAGGTGCGAGTCGGCGCGAACTCGCCGAGCTTGTGACCGACCATCGACTCCGTGACGAACACGGGGATGTGCTTGCGACCGTCGTGGACGGCGATGGTGTGACCGAGCATCGCGGGCACGATCATCGAGCGGCGCGACCAGGTACGGATGACGTTCTTGCTGCCGGCCTCGTTCTGACGGACCACCTTCTGGAACAGGTGGTCGTCGACGAACGGGCCCTTCTTGAGGCTGCGAGGCATCTTGGGTTACTTCCGCTTCTTGTTCGTGGACCGGCGACGGACGATGAGCTTGTCGCTCTCCTTGTTGGGGCGACGCGTGCGGCCCTCCGGCTTGCCCCACGGGCTCACCGGGTGACGGCCACCGCTCGTCTTGCCCTCGCCACCACCGTGCGGGTGGTCGACCGGGTTCATCGCGACGCCACGGACGGTCGGGCGGACGCCCTTCCAGCGGCTGCGGCCGGCCTTGCCCCAGTTGATGTTCGACTGCTCGGCGTTGCCGACCTCGCCGACCGTCGCGCGGCAGCGCGCGTCGACGTTGCGGATCTCGCCCGACGGCAGACGGAGCTGCGCGTAGGGGCCGTCCTTCGCGACGAGACGCACCGAGGCGCCCGCCGAGCGAGCCAGCTTCGCGCCGCCACCCGGGCGGAGCTCGATGGCGTGCACGACCGTACCCGTCGGGATGTTGCGCAGCGGCAGGTTGTTGCCCGGCTTGATGTCGGCGCCCGCGCCCGACTCCACCACGTCGCCCTGCGAGAGCTTGTTGGGAGCGATGATGTAGCGCTTCGTGCCGTCCGCGAAGTGCAGCAGCGCGATGCGCGCCGTGCGGTTCGGGTCGTACTCGATGTGCGCGACGCGAGCGTCGATGCCGTCCTTGTCGTGACGACGGAAGTCGATCACGCGGTACTGGCGCTTGTGGCCACCACCGATGTGGCGGGTCGTGATGCGACCCGTGTTGTTGCGGCCGCCCGTCTTGGGCAGCGGGCGGAGCAGCGACTTCTCGGGGGTCGAGCGCGTGATCTCCGCGAAGTCGGCGACCGACGAGCCACGACGACCCGGGGTCGTCGGCTTGTACTTGCGAATAGCCATGTGTCTAGTCCTCTAGTCCTCAGCCGACAGCCGTGAAGATGTCGATCGAGCCGGCACGCAGCGTGACGATGGCACGCTTCGTGTCCTTGCGCTTGCCGAGCCCGAACTTCGTGCGGCGGGTCTTGCCCTGACGGTTGAGCGTGTTCACGCGCTCCACCTTGACGCCGAAGATCTTCTCGATCGCGAGACGGATCTCGGTCTTCGAGGCGCGCGGGTCGACCTCGAACGTGTAGCTGCCGCGGTCGATGAGCGAGTAGCTCTTCTCCGAGACGATCGGGCGCAGGATGATGTCGCGCGGGTCCTTCTGGATGCTCATCGGTCCTACTTCTCCTCTGCCTCGGCGGCGTCGGCCTTGGCAGCCTTGGCCTTCGGAGCCTTCTTCGCGGCCTCGACCTCGACGGCCTCGCCCGTGCGAGCCTCGACGAACGCCTGGTAGGCCGTCCTCGAGAAGACGATGTCGTCGCTGACGAGCACGTCGTACGCGTTGAGCTGGTCCCACGTGAGCACGTGGACGTTGTCGAGGTTGCGCACCGACAGCCACGACGACTCCTCGTCGCGGTGCAGCACCACGAGCACGTTCCGCGACGTCGCGACCGACGCGAGCAGCGCGACGGCCGTCTTCGTCGAGGGCGCACCGTCCGCGAGGAACGACTCCACCACGTGGAGACGGCCGCCGCGGGCGCGGTCCGAGAGCGCACCGCGGAGCGCGGCGGCGATCATCTTCTTGGGGGTGCGCTGCGAGTAGTCGCGGGGCGTCGGGCCGTGCACGACGCCACCACCACGGTGCTCGGGCTGGCGGATCGAGCCCTGGCGCGAACGGCCGGTGCCCTTCTGCTTGAACGGCTTGCGACCGGCGCCGGAGACCTCGCCGCGGTTCTTCGTCTTGTGCGTGCCCTGGCGTGCGGCAGCGAGCTGCGCGACCACGACCTGGTGGATCAGGGGCACGTTCGTCTGGACGTCGAAGAGCGACTCGGGCAGCTCGAGCGAGCCGGCCTTCGCGCCCTTGGCGTCGAGGACGTCGACCTTGTTCGCCATGGTCAGGCTCCCTTCACGGCGTTGCGGACGAACACGATGCGGCCGCGAGCACCGGGGACGGCGCCCTTGACGAGCAGCAGACCCTTCTCGAGGTCGACGGAGTGCACCGTGAGGTTCTGGACGGTGACGCGGTCGCCACCCATGCGGCCGGCCATGCGCATGCCGCGGAAGACGCGCGACGGCGTCGACGAGGCACCGATGGAGCCGGGCTTGCGGTGGTTGCGGTGCGCACCGTGCGACGCGGAGACGCCCGCGAAGTTGTGGCGCTTCATGACGCCGGCGAAGCCCTTGCCCTTCGAGGTGCCGACGACGTCGACCTTCTGGCCGGCCGAGAACACGTCGACCGCGATCTCCTGGCCGAGCTCGTACTCGGACGCGTTGGCGGTGCGGACCTCGGTGAGGTGGCGGCGAGGCGTCGTGCCTGCAGCCTTGAAGTGACCGGCCTTGGGCTGGTTCACCTTGCGGGGGTCGATCTGGCCGAACGCGATCTGGATCGCGTCGTAGCCGTCACGCTCGGGCGTGCGGATCTGCGTGACCACGTTGGGCGTGATCTCCACGACGGTGACGGGGACGAGCTTGTTCTGCTCATCCCACACCTGCGTCATGCCGAGCTTCCGGCCCAGCAGACCCTGAGTCGTTGCGAGGGTGGACATGCGGTTCCTTAGAGCTTGATCTCGATGTTGACGTCGGCAGGGAGGTCGAGGCGCATGAGCGAGTCGACCGCCTTCGGCGTCGGGTCGACGATGTCGATGAGGCGCTTGTGCGTGCGCTTCTCGAAGTGCTCGCGGCTGTCCTTGTACTTGTGGGGCGAGCGGATGACCGCCACCACGTTCTTCTCGGTCGGCAGCGGCACAGGGCCCACCACCGTCGCGCCCGCACGGGTCACGGTGTCGACGATCTTCCGCGCCGACGAGTCGATGACCTCGTGGTCGTACGACTTCAGTCGGATGCGGATCTTCTGTCCCGCCATGGCTTCCTTCTCTCATCGACGCACGGACCGTGACCGGCCCGCGCATTTGAGCACTGCTGTGCGCCCTGTTCTTCTGTCAACGCCCCGAGGGGCATGCCGATCCTCCGCAGGACATGCCTGCAGGAGCTTCGGCGAAGTGATGTCGATCTGCTCGCGGCCCAGGAGACATGTCCTGTGCACAGCCGAGCAGTGAGCCGCGATCGCGGCGTCTGCAACCTGACGATTCTCGCACGGAGGCGGGAGGGCGTGCAACCCGGGCGTGTCGCATCGTCCGCACGTGGGGCGCGTCGCTCGGGGAGCTCGTGACTCGGGCCCTGGGGCGGACGATGTGCGTGGGCGTCGCGCGCTGCCACCAGCGTCCCCTGTCGTCGATCGTGCCATGGGTTCCTGTGCGCGCGACGCGCATCGTCGTGCGCGTCGTTCGGGGATCGCGTGGTCGCTCGGTGAGCGCGTCGTTCGGGGATCGCGTGGGTCGCTCGGTGAGCGCGTCGTTCGGGGATCGCGTGGGTTGCTCGGGGAGCGCGTCGCTGGGGTCGACGCCATGCGCGTCGCTTCGCTTCGCGCGGGAGCCGTCGCTGGAGGGTTCGGCGTGAGGGTGGGGAATGGGGGGAGGGAG
>NZ_JBHTCZ010000003.1:0-20221 GCF_042666675.1 Agrococcus sp. GCM10030265 | reverse complement strand
GGGCGGAGGGGGCGGAGGGGGTGGGTAGCGTGGGGAGCGTGAGCGACGACGCCCGAGCGAGTGCACGCATGCAGCGCGACGCGATGCACGTCGACCCCCTGTGGCCCCGCGCGGGCGGGTGGCCCGACCTCGCCGACGAGCCCGTCGACGCCGTGATCGTCGGCGTCGGCACCCACGCCACGAGCATCAGCCCCACCGGCGCGCACGCGACGCCGCTCGCGGTGCGCCAGGCGCTCGCGCGCTTCGCCGCCCACGCCGACGGTGCCGACCTCGACGCGCTGCGCATCGCCGACGCCGGCGACGCCATCGACCCCGACGCCGACGAGGACGCCGCCGCCGACCTCGTCGCCCGCGCCACGGCCCTGTCGCGGCTGACGATCGTGCTCGGCGGCGACAACGCCGCGACGGTGCCCGCAGCGCTCGGCGCGTGGCGGGGTGCGGGCGCCGACCCCACGGGCGCCGGCCTCGTCACCCTCGACGCGCACCACGACCTGCGCGACGGACGCTCCAACGGCTCACCCGTGCGCCGCCTCGTCGAGGCCGGGCTGCAGGGCACCCGCATCGTGCAGGTGGGCATCCAGGACTTCGCGAACTCGCAGCGCTACGCGCAGCGCGCCGCCGAGCTCGGCATCGCGGTCGAGACGCGCGCCGCCGTCGAGGAGGAGCCCGTCGCAGCCGTCGCAGCACGCGCGCTCACCATCGCCGGCGGACTCGGCGGCCCCATCCACGTCGACGTCGACGTCGACGTCGTCGACCGCGCCGCCGCACCCGGGTGCCCCGCCTCCGTGCCAGGCGGCATCTCGGCATGGCGGCTGCGCTCGCTCGTGCGCGTGCTCGCCCGCGACCCGCGCGTGCGCTCCATCGACCTCACCGAGGTCGACGCCACCGCCGACGCCGCCGACGGGCGCACCGTGCGCCTCACGGCCCTGTGCGTGCTCGAGGCGCTCGCCGGCCTCGCAGAGCGCGACCGCTGACGCGCGCGAGGAGACGGCGTCAGACGACGCGCTCCCCCGCCCGCCACACCGCATGCGTGAGGGGCACGCCCGGCCGGTACGCGAGGTGCGCGACCGACGGGGCGTCGAGCACGTGGAGGTCGGCGCGGGCGCCCACGCGGATGCGACCGAGGTCGGGGCCGCGGGGGCCCGGCTCGTCGCGGCCGAGCGCCACCGCACCGCCGAGCGTCGCCGCACGCACCGCCTCCGCGATCGTCAGTCGCTGCTGCAGCACGGCCGTCGCCACGCAGAACGCCATCGACGTCGTGTACGACGTGCCCGGGTTGGCGTTCGACGCGATCGCGACGACGGCGCCCGCGTCGACGAGGGCGCGGGCCGGGGCGAGCGGCATGCGCGTCGACAGGTCGCACGCGGGCAGCAGCGTCGCGACCGTGCCGCGCCCGCCATCCGCCCACGAGCCCGCGAGCAGCGCGACCTCCTCGTCGGACGCGAATCCCACGTGGTCGACGCTCGCCGCACCCAGCTCGACGGCGAGCCGCACGCCAGGCCCCGGACCCAGCTGGTTGCCGTGCACGCGCAGCGCGAGCCCTGCAGCGCGCCCCGCCTCCAGCACCCGCCGCGACTGCGCCTCGTCGAAGGCGCCGCGCTCGCAGAACACGTCGATCGCATCGACGTGCGGCCGCACGGCGGCGAGCATCGGCCCCACGACCTCGTCGACGTAGCCGTCGACATCCCGGTCGTCCGGCACGAGATGCGCGCCGAGGAACGTGACGGCATCGGCGCGCGTCGCCGCGATGCGCGCCGAGCGCGCCTCGTCGGCCACCGTGAGCCCGTAGCCCGTCTTCGTCTCGAACGCCGTGGTGCCGCCGCGCAGCATCTCGGCGACGAGCCCGTCGTAGCCCCGCTGCAGCTCGGCGTCGGTCGCGGCGCGCGTCGCCGCCACCGTCGTCGCGATGCCGCCGGCCGCATAGGCCTCCCCCGCCATGCGCGCCTCGAACTCCGCACCGCGGTCGCCCGCGAACACGAGGTGCGTGTGGGCGTCGACCCAGCCGGGCAGCGCCGCGCGGCCCTCGACGTCGACGCGCGCATCGGCCGCGGGCGCATCCGACGCCCGCCCGACCCAGGCGACGACCCCGCCCTCGAGCACGACCGCCGCATCCGCGAGCCGGCCGCCCTCGTGGGCGTCGTCGTGCGTCGTGAGCTCCGCGATGCCCGTGACGAGGGTCGAGGGCATCACGACTCCCGCATGGGGATGCGGATGCCGTGCTCGGCGGCGAAGTCGTCGGCCTCCTCGTAGCCCGCATCCGCGTGGCGCAGCACGCCCATCGCGGGATCGTTGCGCAGCACGGCCTCGAGGCGCTCCGCCGCGAGCGGCGTGCCGTCTGCCACCGTCACCTGTCCCGCGTGGATCGAGCGCCCCATGCCGACGCCGCCGCCGTGATGGATCGACACCCAGCTCGCGCCCGAGGCCGTCGCCGTGAGCGCGTTGAGCAGCGGCCAGTCGGCGATGGCATCCGAGCCGTCCTTCATGGCCTCCGTCTCGCGGTAGGGGCTCGCGACCGATCCGGCGTCGAGGTGGTCGCGGCCGATGACGATGGGCGCGGACAGCTCGCCCGACGCGACCATCTCGTTGAAGCGCAGCCCCGCGAGGTGCCGCTGCTCGGCCCCGAGCCAGCAGATGCGCGCCGGCAGCCCCTGGTAGGCGACGCGCTCGCCCGCGAGCTCGATCCAGCGCCGCAGCTGCGGGTCGTCGCCGAAGAGCTCGAGGATCGCGCGGTCGGTCGCCGCGATGTCCGCCGGGTCGCCCGACAGCGCCACCCAGCGGAACGGCCCCTTGCCGACCGCGAACAGCGGACGGATGTAGGCGGGCACGAAGCCCGGGAAGTCGAACGCCCGCTCGTACCCGCCCTCACGAGCCTCCGCGCGCAGCGAGTTGCCGTAGTCGAACACCTCGGCGCCCGCGTCCTGGAAGCCGACCATCGCCTCCACGTGGCGCGCCATCGACGCGCGCGCCGCCACGACGAAGGCCTCGGGGTCGCGTTCGCGCGCCGCATCCCAGTCCTCGAAGGCCACCTCGGTCGGCAGGTAGGCGAGCGGATCGTGCGCGCTCGTCTGATCGGTGACGACGTCGATGGGCGCACCCATCGCGAGCAGCTGCGGCACGACCTCCGCCGCGTTGCCGAGCACGCCGATCGACAGCGCCCGGCCCTCGTCGCGCGCCCGCACGGCGCGCTCGAGCGCATCCTCGACCGACTCGGCCCGCTCGTCGAGGTAGCGGTGCTCGATGCGGCGGGCGATGCGCGACGCGTCGACCTCGACGCAGATCGCGACGCCGCCCTGCATCGTCACGGCGAGCGGCTGCGCGCCACCCATGCCGCCGAGGCCCGCGGTGAGCGTGATGGTGCCAGCGAGCGAGTCGCGGCCGAGCGCCCGCGCGACGGCACCGAACGTCTCGTACGTGCCCTGCAGGATGCCCTGCGTGCCGATGTAGATCCACGAGCCCGCCGTCATCTGGCCGTACATCATGAGACCGGCCGCCTCGAGGCGGCGTAGCTCGGGCCACGTCGCCCACTCCCCGACGAGGTTCGAGTTGGCGATGAGCACGCGCGGCGCCCGCTCGTGGGTGCGCAGCACGCCGACGGGCTTGCCCGACTGCACGAGCAGCGTCTCGTCGTCCCCCAGGGTCTCGAGCGTGCGCACGATCGCGTCGAACGCCTCCCACGACCGGGCGGCCTTGCCCGTGCCGCCGTAGACGACGAGCGCGTCGGGATGCTCGGCGACCTCGGGGTCGAGGTTGTTCTGCAGCATGCGCAGCACCGCCTCCTGCTGCCACCCCTTCGTGTGCAGCTCGGTGCCGCGGAACGCGCGCACGGGCCTCGGCCCGCTCGTGGTGGGACCGGTCATCGGTCGCTCCTTCCCTGGGCGTCGACGGGAGCCGACGCGGATTCGTGATCGAGGTCGTGGATGCTCGCTGCGGCGAGCAGCGCGCCGGAGGCGACGAGCGCACGCACCGCCGCGATGTCGGGTGCGAGGAACCGGTCGGGGCCCGCGCCCGGCACGTGCTCGCGGACGGCGGCGACGACCGCGCCCGTGCGCTCGCCCGCGTCGGGCTCGCGCAGGTCGATGCCGCGCGCCGCCGTCATGACCTCGATGGCGAGCACCTGCTCGAGCCCGTCGATCGCGCGGCGCAGCTTGCGTGCCGCACCCCATCCCATCGACACGTGATCCTCCTGCATCGCGCTCGAGGGGATCGAGTCGACCGATGCGGGCGCCGCGAGGCGCTTCAGCTCGGAGACGATGCCCGCCTGCGTGTACTGCGCGATCATGAGGCCGGAGTCGACGCCGGGCTCGGCGGCGAGGAACGGCGGCAGGCCGTGGCTGCGCGCGGGGTCGAGGAAGCGGTCGGTTCGGCGCTCGCTCATCGACGCGACGTCGGCGACGACGATCGCGAGGAAGTCGAGCACCGCCGCGATGGGCGCGCCATGGAAGTTGCCGTTCGAGACGATGCGACCGTCGCGCGTCACGACCGGGTTGTCGATGGCCGACACGAGCTCGACGTCGGCGACGCGGGCGGCGTGGTCGGCGGTGTCGCGCGCGGTGCCGTGCACCTGCGGCGCGCAGCGCAGCGAGTACGCGTCCTGCACGCGCGTGTCCTCGGGTCCTGCGTGGCTCGCGACGATGGGGCTGCCCGCGAGGAGCCCGCGGATGCGCCGGGCGCTCGCCGCCTGTCCCGCGTGGGGTCGCAGCGCCTGCAGGTCGGCGGCGAAGGGCGCGTCGGTGCCGAGCAGGCCCTCCACGCTCATGGCGGCGGCGAGGTCGGCGGTGTCGAGCAGGCGGGCGAGGTCGTCGAGGGCCAGGCACAGCATGCCGAGCATGCCGTCGGTGCCGTTCACGAGCGCGAGGCCCTCCTTCTCGGCGAGGACGACGGGGGCGATGCCCGCGGCGGCGAGCGCATCGGCCGCGGGCTGCACGACGCCGTCGACGCGCACCTGCCCCTCGCCCATGAGCGCGAGGGCGACGTGCGACAGGGGCGCGAGGTCGCCCGAGCAGCCGAGCGAGCCGTGCTCGCCGATGACGGGGTGGATGCCGGCGTCGAGCAGCGCCGCGTACGTCTCCACCACGACGGGGCGCACGCCCGTGCGACCCGTCGCGAGCGTGCGCAGTCGCAGGAGCATGAGGGCGCGCACGACCTCGTCCTCGACGGCCGGGCCGGAGGAGGCGGCGTGCGAGCGGATGAGCGACTGCTGCAGCCGCGTGCGGTCGGCGGGCGCGATGGCGGTCGTCGCGAGGGCGCCGAAGCCGGTGGAGATGCCGTAGTGCGGGCTCGTGTCGTCGGCGAGCGCGTCGACGAGCACGCGCGTCTGCGCGACGGCTCGCAGCGCGTCGGGGTGGATGCGCACGCGGCCGCCGCGCCGTGCGACGGCGACGACGTCGGCGATGGAGAGGGGCGCTGCCCCGATGACGATCTCGACCATGCGTCCATCTCAGCCGCGACGGGGTCGCCGCGCATCGGCGTCTGCGATGCTGGTGTCCGAGATCTCGGACTGCAGGGAGGTGGCGATGCCGACGCCGCGCATGCCCGCAGCACGCCACGCCCTCCGCGTGCTCGCGCTGCTCGCCGAGCACCTCGGACCCGTGCGCGCGCAGACGATCGCACGCGACCTCGGCATCCCCCGCTCCACGACCTACGACCTGCTCGCGGTCATGCGCGACGAGGGCTTCCTCGTGCACTACCCCGAGCTCGGCGCCTGGGGGCCGAGCGCCCGCGTCGCGCGCATCGGCTCGCGCGTCGACGCGGCGACGAGGATCGAGCGCCTCGGCCAGCCGCTCCTCGACCGGCTCGTGCGCGCATCCCCCGTGCCTGCCACCGCGCATCTCGCGGTGCTGTCCGGCGTCGACGTGCGCTACGCGGGTCGCGGCTCGGCCCGCCGCTCCCCCACGACGGTCTCGAGCGTCGGCGTCCGCCTGCCCGCCGTGCGCACCGCGACGGGGCGTGCGCTGCTCGCCGCCCTCGACGACGCCCAGGTGCGTGCGCTCGTGCCGCACGACGCCGACCTCGCCGGCGGCGAGCCGGCGACGCGCGCCGCGCTCGCGCGCATGCTCGCCGACGTGCGCGCACGGGGCTGGGCGCTCGAGCGCGGCGACGTCGACCCGGCGTACGGCTCGGTCGCCGCAGCGGCTCGCGACGCCGTGGGCGACCCCGTCGCGGGGGTCGGCGTCACGGTGCGGCTCGACGACGCGGACGACGCGGACGCGTGGGGTGCGCTGCAGACGCTCGTGGTCGACGTCGCCGCAGCGCTGAGCGCTCGGCTCGCCGCGCGTCGCCCCCAGCACGTCGGGGGCGCGGGCGCGTAGGGTGCGCGTCACGCTCCCGCGCCGCGTCGGCCGCCTCGCGACGAGCTCTTGGATCTCGACGCGCGCACCCTCGCCTCCGGCCTCAGCCCGTGCGCGAAGCCGCGCGCGTCAGACGGCGCGCGTCATGAAGACGCTGTTCGGATCCGGCGCGTACGAGCCGAAGGGCGCGCATTCGACGAAGCCGGTGCGCAGGTAGAGCGCCCGAGCGGGAGCGAAGTAGGGCTCGGCGCCCGTCTCGAGGCTCACGCGAGCAGCCCCGCCGGCTGCGGCCTCGGCGAGCGCGTGCTGCAGCAGCAGCGCACCGAGGCCAGCCCCGCGACGCGCACCCGACACGCGCATCGACTTCAGCTCGACGTGGCCGGCGTCGATGGGCGCGAGCGCGACGGTGCCCAGCACCTCCGCGTCGTCGCGGAGCACCCACAGTCGCATGCCGGGCGCCCGCAGCGCCTCGACGTCGAGCGCATGCACCGACTCCGGCGGCGACACGCTGCGCATGTCGGCCAGGTGCTCCTCGAGGAAGGCGACGACGTCGTCGGCGATGGATGCGTCGAGCGCGATGGCGGGCACGGCGTCGACGCTACCGGGGCTCGGATCGAGGGCCGCCGAGCTCCACGAGCACGTCGATCTCGTGCGCCACGAGCCCACGGAGCACCTCCGACTGCGCCCACGTCATGTGCCGCTCGTCGGCCCACGCCGGCACCCCCTCGACGATGAACGGGCAGACGGCGGCCTCCACGGCGCAGAACCACCCGAGCGTCGGCGGCGCCGCACCGCCCGCATCGACGACCGCGTCGGCGAGCAGCACGGCGCGCTCCGCCTGCTCGTCGTCGAGCGGCGACGAGCACCGGTCGACGATGCCGACGGCGAGCGACGCCTCGCATTCGGCGAGCCCCTCGACGGGAGGCGGGGAGTCGAGCAGCAGCACGGGGATGTCGAGGGCGACGAGCGCCGCCACGTGCTCGCCGACGGATGCCGCGAGCCGCTCCATCGCGTCGTCGGGCAGGTGCTCGAAGCCGGGGCCCGCCCACCACGCACCGAGCGAGACGACGACGAGCGACGGGTCGCGCTCGGCCGCGAGACCGAGCACCCAGGCGTTGTGGTCGGCGCAGCGCTCGGCCGCCGCCGCACCGAGCTGCCCCTCGAGGGCCTCTCGCGCCGCGAACGCGCACGACTCCGCCCCGAGCAGCTGCACGGCGGCGTCGTCGCCGACGGCCCACCGCACGGCGGGCGCCCACGTCACCGCCTGCGAGTCCCCGACGAGCCACACCTCGTCGACGGCATCGCCGTACCGGCAGGCGTCGAGGTTCTCCTCGCCGACCGTGCCGCAGCCGTCGACGATCCACTCGGGGTTGCGGGCGGCGTCGCCGAAGTGGAAGCCGTCGGCGAGCCCCTCCGGCTCCTGCACCGCCGCGCGCACGCGATCCTCGAACGAGGCGGCGCTCGATGCCGGCGCACCCGCCTCGCCCTCCTGCACCACCGGCGCCTGCGGCACGGGCGAGGCGACGACGGCCACGAGCCCGACGACGGCGGCGAGCGGCACGGCAGCGGCGGTCCACGGCGGCGAGGTGCGACGGACGCTCGCGAGCGCGCGCAGGAGACGACGCGTCGCGACCGCGAGGAGGATCGCGCCACCGATGATGCCGAGGCCCTCGAGCACGCCGACGGTGCGGCTGCGATCGCCGCCGAGCTCGACGACGAGCCACAGCAGCGGCCAGTGCCACAGGAAGACGCCGAACGACACGCCACCGAGGGCGACGAGCGGTCGTGAGGCGAGCACGCGCCCGATGGGCCCCGTCGAGGCATCCGACGCGCCCGCGACGAGCACGGCGACCGTCGCGAGCACGGGCAGCAGCGTGGGCAGGCCGGGGTGGTCGCCGCCCGACGCCAGAGGGCCGCTCGCCAGCAACGCGACGATGCCGAGCGTCAGCAGGACGGCGCGCAGGCGCCCGGGCATGCGGACGCGGGCGGCGACGAGCGCCGCGAGCCCGCCGAGGCCGAGCTCCCACGCACGCGCCACCGTGTCGTAGTACGTGCGCACGGGGTCGTCGGCGACGCGCATGACGGCGACGGCGAACGACGCGACGACGACCACGGCGAGCACGATCGCGAGCACGCGCCGGATCTCGGTGCGGGCACGCGCACCCAGCAGCGCCGCGAGGCCCGCGACCACGAGGATCGCCGCGAGCGTCCACTGCCCCTGCACGCCCATGGCCCAGAAGTGCTGCACGATCGAGCGCTCCTGACCGGCCTGCACGTAGTCGGTCGCGGCGTCGAACAGCCGCCAGTTCTCCCAGAAGCCGGCGGCCGCGAGCAGGTCGAGGCCGACCTCGCGCGCGAGGATCGCCGGGCGCACGACGAACGCCAGCACCGCCGCGACGACGAGCACGACGCCCATCGTCGGCAGCAGCCGCGTCGCCTGGCGACGCAGCGCATCCGCGAGGTCGAGCCGCCCGCTGCGCTCGACCTCGCCCACGAGGCTCGAGACCAGCAGGTAGCCGCCGAGCACGAAGAACGCGTCGACCCCGCCCGAGACCGAGCCGACCCAGATGTGGTAGCTCGCGACGAGCAGGGACGCGACCGCGCGCAGCCCCTGGACGTCGAGACGCCGCGTCCGTGTGGACGCGGCGCCGACGGCGGTCGCCGTGCCCATCATGCGGCGGCGAGCACCTCCGCGAGCGTCGGCGCGTCGAGGTCCTTCTGGCTGATGATCGAGCGGTCGTCGCGGTCGGGCTCGATGGGCCAGAGGATGCCGAGGTCGGGGTCGAGCGGCGTGATGGCGACGCCAGCCATGCCGGGCACCCACTCGCTCGTGAAGCAGTAGACGTACTGCGTCGGCGTGTCGCCGGTCGACTGGAAGCCGTTGCAGACGCCCTCGGGCACGAGGATCTGCGTGCCGGGCTGCAGGTCGGTCTGGAAGACGGCGCCGCGCGTGGGCGAGCCGGGTCGGGTGTCGACCCACGCGCCGTAGGCGGTGCCATGGGCGATCGCGATGAGCTTCACCATCGACTCGCCGTGCATGCCGCGCATGCCGCCGGGCTTCGTCTCGGTGACGTTCACCTGCTGGAAGGCGGGCAGCGCGTAGCCGGCCTCCTCGAACGCGGATGCCCGGTAGAACTCGCGCACGGTGCCGCGGTCGTCGGTGATCTGCTTCATCCGCACGAGCGCGAGGCCCTCGATGGTCGTCGTCTGCAGCTCGAAGTCGATGATGTCCACCACGGTCGACCAGCCTAGCCGTCGTGCTGCGCGGCCTGTGCCCCGATGATCGCGACGTCGTGGTGCACCATGGCGGCGACGACGTCGTCGAACGCGACCGTCGGCGCCCATCCCAGCTCGGCACGCAGACGGGAGGCGTCGCCCACCATCGTCGCGACGTCGGCGGGTCGCACGAAGCGCGGATCGACCGTCACGAGGTCCTCCCAGTCCTCGACGCCGGCTGCCGCGAAGGCGGCGCCGACGAAGTCGCGCACCGTGCGCGCCTCGCCCGTCGCGACGATCCAGTCGCCGGCCACGTCGGCTCGCGCCATCCGCAGCATGGCGTCGACGTAGTCGGGCGCCCATCCCCAGTCGCGGCGCGCGTCGAGGTTGCCGAGCGCGAGGCCGTCGTCGACGCCGGCCGCGATGCGGGCCACGCCGTGGGTGATCTTGCGCGTCACGAACGACATGGGTCGGGCGGGCGACTCGTGGTTGTAGAGGATGGCGTTCGACGCGTGCATGCCGCGGGCGCGCGCGAGCTGCACGATGCGGTGGGCGTACGCCTTCGCCGCGCCGTACGGCGACACGGGCGCGATGGGGGTCGCCTCCGTCTGCGGCGTCGTGGGCGCGTCGCCGAAGATCTCGGACGACGATGCCTGCACGAGCCGCGGGGCCGAGCCCGTGCGCGCCTCGACGCGCCACGCGCCCTCGACGATCGCCGCCACGGCCGCGCCCGAGACGAGACCCGTGCGGGCCGGAGAGCGCCACGACTCGGCGACCGACGAGATGCCGCCGAGGTTCACGACGAGCGACGGCGAGGCCGCGTCGACGGCGTCCGCGAGGCCCTCGAGGTCGGCGAGGTCGCCGACGACGATCTCGACGCCCGCCTCCGTCAGCCGCTGCGCACCCTCGTCCTCGGCGCGCACCAGCGCGACGACCTCCGCGCCGTCGGCGAGCAGGCGGGCGACGAGCAGCCCGCCGTCCTGCCCCGACGCACCCGTGACGAAGACCCGCTCAGCGGACATGCGCGCGCTGCTCGCGCAGGTCGTGCTCGACCATCATCTGCACGAGCTGCTCGAAGCCGACCTTCGGCTCCCAGCCGAGCTCGGCCTTCGCCTTCGCCGGGTCGCCGATCAGCAGGTCGACCTCCGCGGGGCGCATGAACTCGGGGCTCTGCTCGACGTAGGGCTCCCAGTCCTCGATGTCGACGGCGCGGAAGGCGACGTCGAGCAGCTCGCGGATCGAGTGGGTCTCGCCCGTCGCGACGACGTAGTCGTCTGCGACGTCCTGCTGCAGCATGCGCCACATCGCGTCGACGTAGTCGCCTGCGAAGCCCCAGTCGCGCTTCGCGTCGAGGTTGCCCATCACGATCTTGTCCTGCAGGCCGAGCTTGATGCGCGCGACGGCGATCGACACCTTGCGCGTGACGAACTCCGGCCCGCGGCGCGGCGACTCGTGGTTGAAGAGGATGCCGCTCGAGGCGTGCATGCCGTACGACTCGCGGTAGTTGATCGTCATGTAGTGCCCGAAGACCTTCGCGACGCCGTACGGAGAGCGGGGCCACAGCAGCGTGGTCTCGCGCTGCGGCACCTCCTGCACGCGACCGAACATCTCCGACGACGAGGCCTGGTAGAACCGGACGTCCTTCGAGTCGCCCGCGTAGATGCGGGTCGCCTCGAGCATGTTGAGCACGCCCTTGCCCGTGACGTCGCTCGTGATCGACGCGTTCTGCCACGAGTACGCCACGAACGAGATCGCGCCGAGGTTGTAGATCTCGGTCGGCTCCGCCTGGTCGAGCACGCGAGAGAGCGCGAGCGGATCGGTGAGGTCGCCCGTCAGCAGGCGCACGTCGGGCACCGCTGCCCGCACGAGCGGCTCCTTGGGGTTGAACTGCCCACGGATGAGGCCCGTGACGTCGTAGCCCTTCTCGAGCAGCAGCTCGGCGAGGTACAGGCCGTCCTGGCCGGAGATGCCGGTGATGAGGGCCTTGGGCATGGGGGTGCTCCGATCGTGAGGGAAGGCTGCGGGCGCGAGCGCCGGGTGCCATCCTCGCATCGCACCACGGGCCAAGGCGAACCGAACCCCGCTGCACCGACGACGCGGGCGCCGCACCGGTGCCGGGAACGCGGAAGGGGCCCCGCCGAAGCGGAGCCCCTCCCGAGTGCGATCCGAGGATCGCGGATGCAGTCGTCGACTACTTGACGATCTTCGTGACCGTGCCGGCGCCGACCGTGCGGCCACCCTCGCGGATGGCGAAGCCGAGGCCCTCCTCCATGGCGATCGGCTGGATCAGCTCGACGACCATGTCGGTGGTGTCGCCGGGCATGACCATCTCGGTGCCCTCGGGCAGCGAGATGACGCCGGTGACGTCGGTGGTGCGGAAGTAGAACTGCGGGCGGTAGTTCGTGAAGAACGGGTTGTGACGGCCACCCTCGTCCTTGGACAGGATGTACGCCGTGCCCTCGAAGTTGGTGTGGGGCGTGACCGAGCCCGGCTTCACGACGACCTGGCCGCGCTCGACGTCCTCGCGCTTCGTGCCACGGAGCAGGAGACCGCAGTTCTCGCCGGCCCATGCCTCGTCGAGCTGCTTGTGGAACATCTCGATGCCCGTGACCGTGGTCTTCTGCGTCGGGCGGATGCCGACGATCTCGACCTCGGAGTTGATGCCGAGCGTGCCGCGCTCCGCGCGACCCGTGACGACGGTGCCACGACCGGTGATCGTGAAGACGTCCTCGATCGGCATGAGGAAGGGCTTGTCCTTGTCGCGGACCGGGTCCGGGATGGACTCGTCGACGGCCTCCATGAGGTCGAGGACGGCCTGCGACCACTTCTCGTCGCCCTCGAGAGCCTTGAGGCCCGAGACGCGGACGACGGGAGCGTTGTCGCCGTCGAAGTCCTGCGACGACAGCAGCTCGCGGACCTCGAGCTCGACGAGCTCGAGGATCTCCTCGTCGTCGACCATGTCCGACTTGTTGAGCGCGACGAGCAGGTACGGCACGCCGACCTGCTTGGCGAGCAGCACGTGCTCGCGCGTCTGGGCCATGGGGCCGTCGGTCGCGGCGACCACGAGGATCGCGCCGTCCATCTGCGCGGCGCCCGTGATCATGTTCTTGATGTAGTCGGCGTGACCGGGAGCGTCGACGTGCGCGTAGTGGCGCTTCGGCGTCTCGTACTCGACGTGCGAGATGTTGATCGTGATGCCGCGCTGGCGCTCCTCGGGAGCGGAGTCGATCGAGGCGAAGTCGCGCTGCACGTTGGTCGCCGAGGGGTACTTGTCGGCAAGCACCTTGGAGATGGCGGCGGTGAGCGTGGTCTTGCCGTGGTCGACGTGACCGATCGTTCCGATGTTGACGTGCGGCTTGGTCCGCTCGAACTTGGCCTTGGCCACTGTGTCCTCCTAGGACGTCTCTCTGGATGTCGCTCGGCGCGCGCGGCGACGATGCGGTTCTTGGGGTATGCAGTTATGGTAGCCGGGCTCGGCGCTGAGGCCGAACCCGGCCGGGCTCACTCGCCCTTGGCCTTCTGGACGATCTCGTCCGAGACGGCCTTCGGGACCTCGGCGTAGCTCGAGAACTCCATCGAGAAGACGGCGCGACCCGAGGTCTTCGAGCGGAGGTCGCCGACGTAGCCGAACATCTCCGACAGCGGCACCTGGGCCTTGACGACCTTGACGCCCGCCGCGTCCTCCATGGACTGGATCTGGCCACGACGCGAGTTCAGGTCGCCGATGACGTCGCCCATGTACTCCTCGGGCGTACGGACCTCGACGGCCATGAGCGGCTCGAGCAGCACGGGCTGCGCCTTGCGGGCAGCCTCCTTGTACGCCATCGAGCCGGCGATCTTGAACGCCATCTCCGACGAGTCGACGTCGTGCGCCGCACCGTCGAGGAGCGAGGCCTTCACGCCCACGGTCGGGAAGCCGGCGAGCACGCCGACCTGCATGGCGTCCTGGATGCCCGCGTCGACCGAGGGGATGTACTCGCGCGGCACGCGGCCACCCGTGACGGCGTTCTCGAACTCGTACGTCGTCTCGGCGGTGACCTCGATGGGCTCGAGCTTGATCTGCACCTTGGCGAACTGGCCGGAGCCACCCGTCTGCTTCTTGTGCGTGTAGTCGAACTTCTCGATCGTGCCCTTGATGGTCTCGCGGTACGCGACCTGGGGCTTGCCGATGTTGGCCTCGACCTTGAACTCGCGACGCATGCGGTCGACGAGGATGTCGAGGTGCAGCTCGCCCATGCCCTTGATGACGGTCTGGCCCGTCTCGGGGTTCAGCTCGGTCTGGAAGGTCGGGTCCTCCTCGGCGAGCTTCTGGATGGCCGTGCCGAGCTTCTCCTGATCGGCCTTCGTCTTGGGCTCGATCGCGACCTCGATGACCGGGGCCGGGAACGTCATCGACTCGAGGACGACCTGGTTCTGCGCGTCGGAGAGGGTGTCGCCCGTCGTCGTGTCCTTCAGGCCGATGACCGCGTAGATGTGGCCGGCCGTGACCGAGTCGACGGGGATCTCCTTGTTGGCGTGCATCTGGAAGATCTTGCCGATGCGCTCCTTCTTGCCCTTGGTCGAGTTGATGACCTGGGCGCCCTGGTCGAGGTGACCGGAGTAGACGCGGATGTACGTCAGGCGACCGAAGAAGGGGTGCACGGCGATCTTCGAGACGAGCGCCGCGAAGGGCTCGGTCGCGTCGGCGTGGCGCTCGATGACGAGCTCGGGGTCCTTGACGTCGTGGCCCTGCACCGGCGGCACGTCGAGCGGCGACGGGAGGTAGGCGACGACGGCGTCGAGCATGGGCTGCACGCCGCGGTTCTTGAAGGCCGAGCCGCAGAGCACGGGGTAGGCCTCGCCGGCGATCGTGAGCTTGCGGATGCCCGCCTGGAGCTCGGCGATCGAGAGCTCCTCGCCCTCGAAGAACTTCTCCATGAGGGCGTCGTCCGCCTCGGCCACGGCCTCGACGAGCGATGCGCGGTACTCCTCGGCCTTCGCCTGGAGGTCGGCCGGGATCTCCTGGATCTCGTACTTCGCGCCCATGGTCACGTCGCCCTTGGAGTCGCCGGGCCACACGAAGGCCTGCATCGAGAGCAGGTCGACGACGCCGACGAACTCGGACTCCGAGCCGATGGGGAGCTGCAGCACGAGGGGGCGCGCGCCGAGGCGCGACACGATGGTGTCGACCGTGAAGTAGAAGTCGGCGCCGAGCTTGTCCATCTTGTTGACGAAGCAGATGCGCGGGACGTTGTACTTGTCGGCCTGACGCCACACCGTCTCGGACTGGGGCTCGACGCCCTCCTTGCCGTCGAACACCGCGACGGCGCCGTCGAGGATGCGCAGCGAGCGCTCGACCTCGACGGTGAAGTCGACGTGGCCGGGCGTGTCGATGATGTTGATCTGGGTGCCGTTCCAGAAGCAGGTCACGGCGGCAGACGTGATCGTGATGCCGCGCTCCTTCTCCTGCTCCATCCAGTCGGTCGTCGAGGCGCCGTCGTGCGTCTCGCCGATCTTGTGGTTGACGCCCGTGTAGAAGAGCACGCGCTCGGTGGTCGTCGTCTTGCCGGCATCGATGTGCGCCATGATGCCGATGTTGCGGACCTTCGTGAGGTCCGTCAGCACGTCTTGTGCCACAGGGGTTCCTTACTGGAGTGGATTGGCGGGTGGGGCCGCGAGGCGCCCGGTCGGGACGCCTCGCGGCCGGGTGTTCACCAGCGGTAGTGAGCGAAGGCCTTGTTCGACTCGGCCATCTTGTGCGTGTCCTCGCGACGCTTGACGGCAGCACCGAGGCTGTTCGAGGCGTCGAGGATCTCGTTCATGAGGCGCTCGGTCATCGTCTTCTCGCGACGAGCCTTTGCGTACGAGACGAGCCAGCGCAGCGCGAGGGTGTTCGCGCGGTGCGGCTTGACCTCGACGGGCACCTGGTAGGTCGAGCCACCGACGCGGCGCGACTTGACCTCGAGGGTCGGGCGGATGTTGTCGAGCGCCTTCTTGAGCACTGCGACGGGCTCCTGGCCCGACTTCTCGCCGACGCCGGCGAGCGCGCCGTAGACGATGCGCTCGGCCAGGCCCTTCTTGCCGTCGAGGAGGATCTTGTTGACGAGCTGGGAGACGATCGGTGCGCCGTAGACGGGGTCTGCGACGACGGGGCGCTTCGGGGCGGGTCCCTTACGAGGCATGGTGCTCAGCCCTTCTTCGCGCCGTAGCGGCTGCGAGCCTGCTTGCGGTTCTTGACGGCCTGCGTGTCGAGCGCGCCGCGCACGATCTTGTAGCGCACGCCGGGGAGGTCCTTCACACGACCGCCACGCACGAGCACCATCGAGTGCTCCTGGAGGTTGTGGCCCTCGCCGGGGATGTAGGCGGTGACCTCGGTGCCGTTGGAGAGCTTGACGCGGGCGACCTTGCGCAGAGCCGAGTTCGGCTTCTTGGGGGTGGTCGTGTAGACGCGAGTGCAGACGCCTCGCTGCTGCGGGTTGGCCTTGAGCGCGGGCGCCTTGGTCTTCGAGACCTTCGGCGACCGGCCCTTGCGGACCAGCTGCTGGATGGTGGGCACGAGTGCTTCCTTCTGCTGCACGGTGACAGCTTCGATGTGATCTGCCGGGCTGACCGGCGTCATCGGTGATCCGGGACGCGCGAGTCGCCTCGCGCATGGACGGATATGCCGTGGGGGCTCGGGCGGGTGCCCGACTTTCCCTGGCGGCGCTCGTCGTTCCCTGCGCATGACGCAGGGCGCGCGCGAACGCACACCCAAGCAAGCATACGGCCGGGCCCGTGGACGGGTCAAGGTCGCGCCGCTCGCCCGCGGCGATCGCGCCCCCAGGCGATGCGCCGACGACGTCCCGCCGACGCTCATCCCGCGTCCAGCGTCGCCGCCTGCGGCCACCGTAGGCTCCTCGCGTACCCCGAACGAGGAGCATGATGCCCACCATCACCACCCGCGCCCTGCGCGGATCCGCAGTCGCCGCGCTCGCCATGGTCGGCGTGCTCGGCCTCGCCGCATGCAGCGGCGGCGCCGACGAGGAGCCCACGACGAGCGAGACGGCAGCGGCGGAGGAGTCGGCCGAGCCCACGACGTCGGACGCACCCGAGGAGACCGAGGCGAGCGCGGAGGGCGGCCTGTGCACCGCCGAGCAGCTCTCGACGATCTCGAGCACCGACTTCCCCGAGGCAGCTCTCTCGCAGGCATCCGCGACCTTCGCCCCCGCCGGCGTCGTCGACGGCCTGCCCACCGTGTGCGTCGCGACCTTCGAGGCCGCGGGCACGTCGGCCTCCTACGCCGTGCTCTCGGGCGGCGCCGCCACCCTCGCCGCGCTCGTCGAGCAGGGCACGGCCGCGGGCGGCCAGCTCACCGACGCGGGCGGCACGGTCGTCGGCACGGTCGGCGACGCGACGATCGCCGCGCAGGGCCTCACGGCCCTGACCGAGGGCACCGCGGGCTTCGAGAACGTCGAGGACCTCCTCGTCGTCATCGCGACCCCCGGCCTCGGCTGATCCGAGGCTCCACGACGGCGCGTCGCCCCATCGGGGCGGCGCGCCGTCGTCATGCGGGCGGCGCGCCCCGCAGCTCCGTCGCGAGGGCGGACGCCGCCCGCCACCGCGCACCGACGACGATCTCGTCGAAGAGCGACTGCAGCAGACCCGCGTGGGGCGTCGCGGGTGCCACGACGTGCACGAGGCGCGCATGCCGCGCATCCGGCATCGTGATCCAGTAGTCGATGCGCAGCGTCGGCAGCGCACCGAGCTCGCCCGTCTCGACCCGTTCGAGCGTGGGGCGGCGGAGGACGAGGGATCGCGGTGCGCGCAGCACCCGATCGTCGGGCCCCGGGACGGCGGACCCGCCGCGCGGCTCGTGGGCCGCGCGCAGCACGAGCGGCACGAGCGCATCCATGACGGCACCCGGCGTCGCATCCACCGCGGTGCTCACGGCGATCCCCGGGTAGACGGCGATCGAGGCGGGCAGCGGCACGCCGCCCTCGAGGGCCCGCCCGAGGTGCAGCTGCTCGGCCCTCCCCCGCTCGGCGTGCGCGAGCGCGAGGTGCAGACGTCTGCGCAGCCGGATGCGGTCGAGCGCGCGGGCGTCGCCGGCGCCGTGGACGTCCTGCGCGAAGCGGCGGATGCGCGTACGCGCGTCGGGGTCGCCGAGCGGCAGCGCGTACCAGCTGCCAGGCAGCGGCAGCTCTAGCCTCACGGCAGCAGCCCCCGCACGGCGGGCGCGTCGACGACGATCGACCTGCGGCTGACGACGCCGATCCCCTCGACGCCGGCGGCCGCTGCGACGCGGCGCGCGTCGAGGCGCTCCTCGTGCGGGCGATGCGTCGTGAAGGTCACGGTCGCGCGCGGCATCCGCGGGCCTGCTGCGCCGAGCGCGGCGAGCACGGCACGAGCCGCCGGGCCGGGCTCGTCGGCCACCCCGGGGTCGAGGTCGACGTGCACGACGAGCGCCGTGCGCCACGGCGCTCCGTCGGCGGCGGGTGCCGCGGAGGCCGAGACGACGCCGTCGACCGCGACGAGCGCCGCCTCGATGGCCGCGCGATCCACCGGCTCGTGCCGACCCGCGACGCTCATCGCACGACGCTCGTGCCGCGCTGGAACACCGACGAGTGGTGCTGCTCGTCGCCGCCGAAGTAGCGGTCGAGGCCCGCGCGCTCGACGAACGCCTCCGCCGGCGAGCCCGCGAGGTCGCCCTGCTGCTGCATCGTCGTCTCGTACGCGGCGCCCTCGTGCGGCACGAACGGTGCGTCGGCGGGCGGGTCGACCGCGACGCGCGTGCGGTTCGGGTCGTCGCGGTGGTAGCCGCCGCGCGGGTCCTCGAGCAGCGGCACGGGATCGCCGACGTGCTCGACCGACAGCACGGGGATGTGGGTGGGCACGGGCACGTCGTCGACGGCGGCGCCCGCCACCACGACGGCGTCGACGTCGTACGTCGCCGTGAACGACGCATCGGCGGCGAGGTTCGCCGCCGTGATGCCGCCGAGGCTCCACCCCGACAGCAGCACGCTCGCGCCCTCGGGCACCCCGGCATCCGCCATGGCCTGCCGCACGGCCCGCTCGAGCTGCGTCGGATCGGTGCCGAGCTTCGCGTTCGCGTCGCTCGCGACGTCGTTGATGCCCTCGCTGCCCGTCGTCCACTGCTGCGTGCTCGGGATGGCGACGCGGTAGCGCACGACGCCGTCGGCGCCGACGACGGCCGTCACGGCGACCATCGTCGCGTTCGTCGAGTCGTAGCCGCGCGGGGCGCCGACGAGGGCGTCGACGGCGCGGTTGCCCGCCTGCAGCTCCGCGAGGAGGTCGCCTGCGGTCGCGTCGGCGCCGAGGTCGCTGCGCACCGTCCTCTCCTGCGTCCAGCGCAGCGACGGATCGCCCGCATCCTGCGCGATGAGCCAGTCGAGCACGCCCGGCGCCGCCGTGCGCAGCGCCTCGAGGGCACCCGCGACGAGCGCGGCGTCGAGCTCGCCCGTGCGCAGCAGCGTCGCCACGAACGCGTCGGCCCCGCCGTGCGCGACGAGCATGGCGATCGCGGCGAGCAGGAGCCCGCCCAGCAGCGCGACGATGCCGCCGACCGCGAGCATCGCGATCGCGATCGCCGCGGCGACGAGCACGGCGACCGCGACGAGCACGACGGCGCCGATCCAGGCGAGGACGGCGACGATGGCGTCGGCGATCGCGTCGAAGAGGTCGGCGATGCCGCCGCGCAGGTCGTCCCAGAAGGAGTCGCCGAGGTCGTCGCCCTCGACCTCTGCGCGGATGCGCGCCTCGGCCTCCTCGGCGGCGGCGCGCTTGCGATCGGCGGCGACGAGCCAGTCGTCGTACGCCTCGTGCCGGGCGGCCTCGTGCAGCGCGACCACGGCCGCCTGGTCGCCGACGGGATCGCCCGCGGCGTCTGCGGCGGTCGCTGCGGCGATGCGCGCGAGCTCGTCCTCGGCCTCGCCAGCTGCCGCGTCGGCCGACTCCCACCGCTCGACGGCGTCGTCGGCGGCGACCTGCGCCGCAGCGAGCTCGGCGGCGTAGTCGACGAGCGCCTGCCCCGTGACGTCGTAGCGGGATCGAGCGCGGGCGATCTGCTCGCTCACCTCGCCCGCGACGTCGCGCACGCGATCGAAGGCCTGCGCGATCGTCGAGTCCTCGTCGCGGATCGCCCGCAGCCGCTCGATCGCCTCCACGATGGCGTCGGCCGTGCCGACGTAGGCGGCGCCGTGCCCCTCGACGACGCTCGCATCGCCCGGCAGCGCCTGAGGCCTCACCGGCCGTCCCTCGCGAGCCGCACGTCGAGCTCGACGAACGCCCGCATGATGTCGTCGATCGAGCGGGCGAGCCCCTCCGCCGCGTCGCGGAAGCGCTCGCGCTCGTCGTCCCACGAGTCGGCCGACTCGCGCACCCGCTGCGCGAGGCCCTCGTGGCCCACGGCCGCCGCCGCGGCCTCGGCGGCGTCGCCGCTCCCGGCGAGCTGGGCCGCGACGTGGTCGAGGTTCGTGACGGCTCCGCGCAGGTCGCCGTACGAGATGCGGATGTCCTGGGCCACGCGAGCGCCTCCTCGGTCGCGCTCAGGCTATGCGCGAGCCTCGCGCGGAGCCGATGGGGAGGTCTGCCCATCGACCACGGCGCATGCGACTGCCATGCGCCGAGCACGACGAAGGGGCCGACCATCGTGGTCGGCCCCTCGAGTCGTGCGGAGCGGGGATCAGCCGCCGGCGAGCTGCTCGTCGAGCTGCTGGATCGCCTGCATCATGCCCGTCAGC